>PLYN01000010.1 GCA_003151815.1 Bacteroidota bacterium
AATAAAACTTAACAAAATGAAAAAAACAGCCTTCTTGTTATCTGTTTCTGTCCTTTCAGTTACTTGTTTGAAAGCAGAGGATTCAATTAAAGTACCTGCAAAAAGTCCTTTTACTTTTTCAGGATATGTGGATACTTATTATATGCAAAATTTAAACAATCCGAAGTCAGGAACTAATTTAGGACAATCCGGAACAGAAAGAGCTTTCGATCAAAGAGCCAACACCATCGGAATAGGTTTGGTGCAAACCAAATTCGGGTATTCCAATAAAAAGTCAGATGTGGTGGTTGATTTAACTTTTGGTCCAAATGCAGATATGGGAAACTATGGAAATAATCCTTTTTTAAGTTGGAACCCTCATACCGTTGCCAGTGCAACAGGGACATCCAGTGCCCCAGCTTATTTTTTAGGAAGTATCGCTATTAAACAAGCGTATTTCAATTACAAAGCTACCGATAAATTAACCTTTACCGCAGGGCAGTTTGGAACCCATATTGGTTATGAGGTAATTGATGCGCCTATCAACTACAATTACTCTCTTTCTAACCTTTTCAATAACGGACCCTTCTATCATATTGGCTTAAAAGCAAATTATGCGTTTAGTGATAAGTTTGCGATAATGGCCGGTGTGGTAAATAACGTAGATGCCTTGTATGATAATAACCGCGCAAAAGGTGTGATCGCACAAATGTTTATTAATCCTGTAAAAGGATGGAACATTTACATTAACTATATAGGAAGCAATGAGGCAAACTCTCCTCAAAAAGGACAAGACACGGCTTATCACACAACAACCGGGTTGTATCAATTATTTGATTTAACAACGGGCTATCAAATAACAGATAAGTTTTATATGGGTTTGAATGCCGCTTATGGAATGCAAAGAGGAGATTATCAGGGAAATGGTATTCCAAATGTTAGTGCAGTAAATCCAACAAAAGATTCTACCAGAAAATGGGGTGGCGCAGCTATATATATGAATTATGCATTTACAGGAATGTTTGGTTTAGGATTAAGAGCAGAGCATTTCGATAACTCATCAGGTATAAGAAGTTTGAGAAATAATGCTGCTATGGCATATAATATTGCCAATGGTTCCGGATCAACCACCGGAGGAACAAGTGTTAATTCTCTAACATTAACAGGAATTATTACGTTAGCAGAAGGTCATTTATTATTAAAACCTGAAATCAGAATGGATATTTATAAAAAGAATGCCTATACAGGTGCTGCTGCCGGTGATATTCAGGAATTTCAGGATTCAAAAGGCAATTTCACTAAAAATTCTCAAACAACAGTTGGTTTAGCTGCTGTTTACAAATTTTAATCTTTAGAAAAGAAACAATTGCAATTCAAGAATTGCAATTGTTTTTTTCTAAAACAGGAAACATGAAATGAAGATGAAACTTTTTTTAAATGAAAATTAATTATGAAAAAACTGATGCCAATATGTGAAACTTGTTTAAATAAAAACTGTTTCATCAAAAAACATCTTCATTTAGAAAAAATGAAAAACTATGTTGATAAAAAACATAGTTTTCATTGTAACAAGTCAAAACAATTTATGCTTGAAGGAGCTCCATTACAAGGCTTGTACTTTATTTATAAAGGAAAAGCTAAAACTGTAAAAACAGGTATAAATGGAAGAGAACAAATTGTGCGATTCACCAAAGAGGGTGATATTGTTGGATTTAGAGGGTTTGGAACAAATAACAGGTACCTCATTGGTGCTTATGCCATAGAAGACATTATATTGTGCAATTTCAGCAATGAAGTGATGATGGAAATTCTGAAAAACATTCCGGAATTTACATTTAATTTGATGTTGTTTTATGCAGAAGAACTTAATAAAAGCGAAAACAATGTGAGGAAAATTGCCCATATGAGTGTTAGAGAACGGGTAATTGACACTTTGTTATACATCCATAGGAAATTTGGTCAAACAAATGACTATATCAATATTGAATTGTCCAGAAAAGATATTTCGGATTTTGCCGGAACAACTGAGGAACAAGTAATTCGAGTGATTTCAAACTTGAAAAAAGAATTTCTAATTAATGTCAGTGGAAAACAAATAGGACTTCTTAAAATTAATTCTTTAAGAAAGGAAATCTTCGATCATAAATATATTTTAAAATAATTAAACTACCCATTCAACTTTTTCAGATAATTAACATTCATAAAACTTATTGGAACATCCTTATAAAATAGCCTCTTCACAGGCATGTAAAATACTTCTCGTTTACCACTTCTAAATCTGTTCTCTTTTCTTTCTCCGTTTTTTCACGTAAAATTTACTGTATAATAAGCGAATTATTTTGTAGAAAAAGACTGTTTTTACCTATGTTATCTCATAAAATAAAAACAATAGCTGCAGTAACTTTGTTGCGTAATTAAAACCTAGATACTATGAAAATCTTAAAAACAAAATTGCCTGGTGTTCTATATTATAGAATTACAGATGTTAAAAAAATTCTCCTTTCTGAAGAATTACTATATGTCATTACTGTAACTGTAGCGACTATATTCATTTTTATTTCAGGGTTTGTTTTTTCACTTACTTATTAATCTGAATAAGCAATGGATTATTTTTACAATTTTAAATCGAGGTTGATGATCTTACCATCGGCAAGTTCGATTGTCCTATCGGAGGCTTTAGCAAAATCCATATCGTGGGTAACAGCAATAATGGTTTGGCCGAAGTCTTTGGTTATTTGCTTAAAAATATCAAAAACAATTTGAGTGTTTTTGCTATCCAGATTTCCGGTAGGTTCATCGCACATAATTATTTTAGGCGAATTAATAAGTGCTCGCGCAATGGAAACCCGTTGTTGTTGTCCGCCCGAGAGTTTAGATGCCGGTTTTAAAGCCTGATCTTTTATTCCTAAAACTTCCATCTTTTCATACGCTTGTTGTTCTATTTCTTCACGAGAGTATTTTCCTAATTTAAGAGCGGGAATCATTATGTTTTTCAGACAACTGAATTCAGGAAGTAAATAATGAAATTGAAAAACAAAACCGATATTCTTGTTTCTGATAGCAGCTAAATTATTTATGTTTTGTCCTGTAATTTTTTCTTCATCAATAAACAATTCACCTTCATAATCCGTGTCCATTGTAGAAAGAATATAAAGTAAAGTGGACTTCCCACTTCCTGATTTACCCACCAGGGTTAGGAATTCGCCCTCATAGGCTTCAAATGAAATGTCGTCCAATACTTTAAATTCTACCGGATCGTAAAAATACTTCCCGATAGCTTTTGTTCTGAGTATAATTTTTCTTTCCATTATTTTTAAGCATCAATCCAGTTTGTTTACCTCACCCCCAGCCCCTCTCCAATTGGAGAGGGGAGACTGTGTGTGAAGTACTTTATTTATTTAATTTTAGTTTAAGTTTTTCATCTATCGCCCCTCTCCAATTGGAGAGGGATAAAGGGTGAGGTTTTATTTTCTGAATATTTCTACAGGGTCTATCTTTGCTGCTTTTAGGGCGGGTATTAAGCCTGCGCCAAATGCTACAAGAATACCAACACCCATACCTTTCAGGGATACAGAAAGTTCAAATTGAATCGGGAAATAGCCGATATCAGCCCCAATGTAAATACGACTTAAAAGCGTTACTACTAACAGTGCTAACAAAAATCCGAAAACAGTTCCAATAATGCCCATTATCATGGCTTCTGAAACAAATATCTTTACAACATCTGATCCCGAAAATCCATTCGCTTTTAAAATAGCAATATCATTCATTTTTTGAGAGATGGTCATATTTACAATGTTGTAAATGCCAAAAGCCGCTACCAGCAGTATTGCCCACGATATTACTGTAAACATAATTGCCCTGATCTTTTTTCCTGCAACAAATAATTCGTTGGCTGCTTTCCAATCCTCGGTTGTATAATCGGTTAATTTGCCTAATACGATTGCCAATTCAGGAGCCGCTTCCGGGTTTTTTATATTTACATAAATGTCGGTTACATAATTAGGCCCTCTTCCTAAAAGCTGTTGAGCCGAGGCAAGGTTCATGTATGATTTTCCTTTGTCGGTGATCATATTACTTGTTTTAAAAAGCCCAACCACTTTCATTAATTTAATAATACCCAATGACGAGATCACACTGATGTTGTCGTTCCGTTTAAGGCTCAATTTATCTGCAATCCCAACACCAATAATAATTCCGTTTGGTGTATTTAATAATGTTTTATAATCGCCGTCCACCATCGTAGATTGAATATCAAACATGGCATTTGCTTCAGCAATGTTTATCCCCCAGCCTATTCCGTTCAGTTGAGATTTACCGTTATTATAAAATAAGTTCGCACTTACCATTTGTGCTGCTGAAGTTACTTCCGGTTGGTTTTTAATTTCATCCAATAACTTCATCGGATTAATTAAATTTTTTGAGATGTTCGATATTTTTGGATTGATAATTACCATCGAACTATCCTGAACAGAGCCTCTTAACAGAGGTTGACATATTTCATCTTCTTTGTAAATACGAATGTGCGGGGTTGTTTTAAATATTGAATTGTCTGAATACCGATTGGTTCCAACCATTAAGGTATTCAAACAAATGAATATTGCAATACCGATCGTAACGCCCAATGCAGCAACAATGGTTTGCCTTTTGCGCGTGAGGATATGTGTAAGAGCTATTTCGGTATTTACGCTTTTCATTATTTTATTAATTCATTTTGCTTGCTTTTAGCCGTTCGCAAATATTTTGTTTGCTTTACCAAATAAATGGTATTAACATTTTTACTTGCTTTTTATAAAGTGGGTACTCATCAGGAAATTGTTTAATCAATAACTCTTCTTCTTGTTTACTTTTCAGAATTAATCCGAATGCACAGAATAGTACCCAAATAAATCCGAAGATATTTCCCAATACAATCGCAGAAGCAAACATAGCAAGTAAACCACCGCTATATATAGGATGTCTTACATATTTATATGGTCCGCTCCTTGATAAACTATGTCCTTGTTGAATAATAACGTTTCCGCTCCAGTTTTTATCAAGATGTTGTCTTGCCCAAATCATAATCAATATTCCAACAATACATAATATTGTCCCACAAAATTTAATCATAAAAGTTGTTACAAATAATTCAGTAGCTATTAAACCTCCCGTAAATAAAGGCAGATAAATAATCAATGCTGAACCAATTAGTTTAATGAACGAAAATAGTTCATTGCCTTTATGATCTTTTCCAACTTTTCTTGCTGATACTATCCAATATAGTATCACGAAAATCCAGAAGGGAATTGTCAGTAAAATAAACATTATTTTAGAAATTAATTTTATTCCAACTTAATAACTGTATTCTCATCCAACCCTTTTAGTATCTCCACCCAATCGTTGGAAATAAAGCCTGTTTCAACTGTTATTTGTCCTTGCCCTTTAACATATACTTTGTTTCCATAGCCTAAATAATTTTTTGGTATCACCAATACATTGTTCTTTTCTCCAATAATTACATTGGCTTGCAACTGTGTACCCGAAATTCTAAAATCCATAATCTCTGTAAATTTTACTTTGCAATAAAACGATTGTGACAGATCGTCAAATGCAGGATATATTTCACTTACCACGCCATTATAATTTTTTTCCTTATTGGTATTCAGTTGTATGATCGTTTTTTGTCCTAATTTTATTTTAGAAATATTCGTTTCATCAATGCTTAATTTGGCATATATATCGTTTTGATTACCGATAACAGCGATCACATCTCCTTTGTGTACATAATCGCCTAATTGTTTTTGCTTCTGAAACACTCTTCCTCCAACAACCGCTTTTATTTCATTGTTTCCTTGAAACACACTATTAATACCTGTTTGAGACTTTTGAATAATCAATTGTTGTTCTGCTTGTTGCTTTAACAGATTATAATTTTCTTGTAAGGAAGCAAGGTTAGCTTTTGAGTTTTCGAAAGCAAGCGAGGTATTTTCGTATTCTAGTTTAGAAACGCTTTTATCATCATACAATTTTTTATATCGTTCCGACTGCAAAGCATCTTCTTTTAATTTGAGTTGCGCCAGCGTAATATTTGCTTCTGCCTGTTTGAGCGCAGGCGCGTTAGGTGATACATTCATGCCTGCAATAGATAAAAGCGCGTTCGCACTTTGCGCGTTAAAGTCATTCTGCTTGTTATCAATAACAGCTAATACAGCACCTTCTTTAACTGTATCGCCTTCAATAAAATTTAAAGCAATCAAATATCCTTCGCTTTGCGCAGTGAGGTTATATTGGTTTTCAGGGACAAGCACACCGGAAGCAAAAACAGTTTCCGTAATATTTTTTCTTATTGGTTTTGTTTCTGCCGATTTCTTACCGCATGAACCTAGTATTGCTAATCCAAAAATAATAGTCAGTATTTTGATTGAAGTTCTCATTTTAGTTTATTGTTAATATCAATTTTAGTTTTTGTAAAAAGCAGGTTGGCCAATGCGCTGCTATAGTTTAAGCGACTTGTAAGCATATCATTCAACACAACAAGTAATTTATCGAATGACAATATTGATTGATTAAATTGCTTGAATGCCATTTTATAATTTTCCTCCTTTAATAAAAATATCTGTCCCGAAGTGGAAAATTGCGAATACGCTTTTTCGTAATCCAATTTCAATTGATTATTTGAAATATCCGTTTGAAGCCTGTTGTGTTCAAGTCTGATAAGGGAAGTTTGATATTTAATTTGGGAATTTCGGGTAACTAATATGCGGTTAACATCCGGTAAATTAAAGGTAACTTTTGCACCTATATAAACTGAATTGAGCCATTTGGTCGGATTCGTATTATTATCTAAAAGTCGGTTATTACTATATTGATAATAGGAATTGGAATATAAAAGAGATAGCACAGGAAGGTTGGATAACCTGTTGCATCTTAAATCGGCTTTCGCTGAATCTGCCTGTAACATGGATGTTCTGAGTTGAAGTTGAGAATTCGCATTCATATCTGCAACAAATTGCTGCCGGTAATTTAATTCATCTTCCAGAATTAAATTGGTACTTATCGGAATATCGCATAAAATTTTCAAACTGTTATATTGTTGCTCTAAAGAAATTTCCAATTGTTTTAATTTATCTTGTAACAGAAGTTTATTAATCGAAGCATCGTTTACATCTTGTTGCCGAACCAAGCCTTGTGCATATTTATTATTTACGATCAATAGTAGCGTATCAGTGGCCAAACTATTTTTCTGTGTAATGCTAACCTGCTCATGAAATGAAGCTATATTATAATAACAAGCAGCGATTGATTCATAAAGGGATTTTTTGCTAAGCAAGTTACGTGTAGAAGTTATTTCCTCGCTTATGCTTGCCGTTTTAACTTGTGCCCATGCCCCGGGATTGATGATATCAATTTGAGGGGTAATAGTAAAATTGCTATTGTATTGTTGCCCCAACGTTATTTGTTTGAATTCACCTGCCGGTCCGCCTAATAATTGAGCGGGGAGAAAACTCACAGGAAGCTGCGTGTTATTAGTGAGGGAGAGTGCTACCGGGTCACGGAAATTAACCGTATTGGCAAGTGCAGCGATCTTTTGGTATCTTGCTAATATGGTTTGTTGTTCGTTTGTTTTTGCTACCGAGCTATTATGATCAGCAAAAGAAAATAAAGAATCAATGCTATTAAATTTCAGATCCTGTTGAGCATTACCAATTAACGGCAGAGCGATCAGGATAATTATATGTTGGACAAAACGTTTCATTTCGAAATAAATTTATTTTTTACTTTTTCGCCATTTTTCGTATAACATTGGAAATTCCGTACTCATAAATGTTAAGAAACCGATCAGGTCTTTAAGACTTGAATTAAAAGCTTTCGTATTTTTAGTTCGCTGATCGTGAATTTCTTGTATTAAAGATATGTAAGAAGAAAAACCCTGAAACCTTTCCTTGATCATCTTTTCCCATTGATCGATACGTACTTTAAAATAACGTTTTCTATCTCCCGGCTTTGTTATATATTCTATTTTATTTGTATTTAACAGAAGATTAATCGCATTGCTGGCAGCACTTTTGCTGATATTTAAACTGCTGTAAATCTCCTCGAACGAAAGTTCCAACTTGTCGGAAACCAGCAATAACCCAAAAATTCTGGCCACTGCAGGCGGAAATCCCTGATGTTCAAAAAAAATACCAACGTGCTCGATCAATTCCTTTTGCTTTTTTGTCAGAATAACTTTTGTCATCAATTTTAAAATTCTATTACAAACATATTAGTTTTATTAGTTCGTATATAACAGAACTAACAGAACTTATTAACAATGTTTTCAAAAATAGATGAGTTGATTTTTTAAAATGTGCCTGGTAGATTAAAAATGGTAGGTTAAGCCGGTGTTAAAACCGATTGAGTAGGGGTAAGAAGTTACCGGTGTATTTTGATTGATGGATGTGATCGATCTTCGGAAAACAGGTTCTGTAAAGATGCTTATTCCTTTATATAAATTATATTGTATTCCGATACCTAATAAAAAGCTATAGGTAATTTTTTTAAGTCCGGTGATATTATTAATACGAACAGTTTCACTTGTGGGATTTTCGATTGTTACTTCTGATTGTTCCTTGATTAATATGTTAGCAGATAATCCTGAGTAAGCATAATAGCAAAATCTGTTTTTAACGAATTGATACCTTACAATTAACGGAATATTAATAAAGTGCAGTATTTGTTTTGAGTCCTTTTTTAAATTTACACTATCCCCAACCTGGGGTATTGACATTGTCGAGTTAGGTAATTCAGATGTTCCTAAAGAGGTGTTTAATAAATAATGAGCTTCTGAATCGTTTCCTTCTTCAGCATAAATTGTTGATGGCTTTATTTTCCTAACCGAAGATGAATATACACAACCTGATTGCAAACTCCATTTATTTGTTAGATCATATTTTAGTAAAACTCCTGTTGTGTAAGAGAAATCAGGGCTTTCAAGCTTCTCATCATCTTTGGCATTCGAATGATCTTTATGTTGCTGAGGCACTTTGTTATCGTCAGCATCATGGTCATCTATCAAATGATGATAATTAAAATCGGGTGAAAAAAAAGCAGATATTGCAAATTTCGATAAATTAAAACTGTTTTTTTGAACCGGATTAATTGTACTATTTATTTTTGAAGAATCTACACTTTTCGTTGCTGCTAGAATTAATTTGGCTAAATTTTCTTTTTGAATGGATGAGTCAGCACTTGCGTTTTTGGCTAACGAAATAGTATTTAGAGAATCTACTTTTACCGGATCTGTCAATACTTTTTCCTGTCCGAAAGGAATTGAATTTGAAGTTTGTAAATTTTTAATAGTATCATTTTGTACATCATTTCCTTTCGAAATGAATGATGCTTCTGATTCTTTGGATGCTTGCAATCCATCATTGGCTGGAGCAATTGTATTGCTAACAATAGTGTTTTTTGTTTTCTTGCCTTTTGAGGATACAATAGATGCAGAATGATTATTTACAGGAGTATTAACTCCTTCAATAATTTTCTCATCAGTTACAGAATTATTTTGTTTCCTGTTAATGTTTACAAATACCTCATTTTTATTCGAGGAAATAAGTGTTTTATTATTGTTCGCCGTTTTTTTATAATGCTTATTTGAATTGGTTTTGCCATCGGTTTTATCTGCATGTTCAGAAGCTGAATTAATGGAATTTATATCATTGGTTGACAAAAGATCAGTATTAGAATTATTCGAATAATTGTGTGGAACAAAATATTGGAATGCGATAAAGGAACCGAGCAATAAAGAAAGACCGATAGAAATTGATTTATAGTAGAATGCTTTCCTCTTATATAAAACCGCTTGCTTCTTATCTAATTCAGCATCAAGTGAAGTCCAGGCCTTTTTAGGGGGATCCATTTCAAACTGATCAACTTTAGTTTGAAACAAATTATCTATTTCGTTCTCACTCCTTTTCATAATGCACTAACTAACGGTTTAGCAATTCTTAAGCTATTATTAACTGCTCTTTGTAAAATTAAACGGGCATCCGATAAATTCGATTTGGATGACCCTTCAGATATATCTAATTGTTCAGCAATTTCTTTATGTTTTAATCCTTCAAAAACATATAAATTAAAAACCATTTGGTATCTGGGCGATAATTCCCGAACCATGTTTATTAACTCTTTTGTCCCAATTTGACTGAATATATCATCCGTATCGAATCCATCAATGATTGTGTCGTCAATATTGACAAGCGAATATAAATTTGAATTTTTTTTATACTTATTTATGGCGGTGTTTACCATGATCCTTCTAATCCATCCTTCAAAAGAACCTTCGCGTTTGAAATGTTGAATGTTTTCAAAAATTTTCATAAAACCTTCATGAAATGTATCTTCCGCATCTTCTCTGCTTCGCGAATAGCGAAAACAAACTGCGAACATTTTAGCGGAAAATTTCTCATACAGTTTATTTTGGGAAAGTCTGTCCCCCTTAATACATCCTTTTATGAGTATTTCTTCATTTTCGTTTAATAATAATGAGGATTTTCGTGAGCCTTTGAACATAAGACACAAAATTATAAATAATAGTTGGGTTGAAAAGTAATTTATTTTTTTGAGGACACCCAACTATTCAGGATATTTCTTTGTCTACATTAATATATTGTGTTGGATAAAATTTAAAGTTATGAATAGAAAAGAATTTATTAAAACCTCCTGTAGTCTATGTAGTATCGCATTTATCGGGGCATCTGTTTTTATAGAAAGTTGTAAAAAAGGTAATGGCACTACTCCTCAAGGTCCGACAGTTAATTTCACGCTCGACCTGGGCAGTTCATCATACACGGCATTAAAAACGGTGGGCGGTCAAGTGAGCTTGAATGGGGTTGTTGTTGCGCATACAAGCACTTCATATATTGCGGTTGCGCAGGCGTGTACACATCAAGGGTGTGCTGTCTCTTTTAATGGAAGTAATCAATTTGTATGTCCTTGTCACAGTGGGGTTTTCGACATAAATGGAAATGTTTTATCAGGTCCGCCACCATCTCCTTTGAAGAAATATACAGTAACTCAAAATGGAAATATATTAACCGTTGCAGGGTAATTTTAATAAAAAAATTTTTACAAGGAAATGTGTGAATTATGTAAGCTAATTCTAAAATTATATAATAATTAGTGTCTTCAGCATATCTAATTTTGTCGGGAGATAATATAAAAGATAAAAAAACAATGGTATCTGATCAAAGATTTAATGATATAAATCATAATGAAACATGATATACATCATTCTGAAAAAAAATTGCGATTCTGCTTTCTATGTATTTTTGAACTGAAAAACTTTATGTGAATAATACTAAAACCTAATAATCGAATAAAATAATTAAAAATCTAAAATAACAAACAAAATGAAAACAGAAAACAATTTAACAGATGCAGCTGAAACATTTAAAGAAAATGTAGCTAAAAGTATGAAATGGATGCAAGATATTAATGCAAAATTGGTTGAAACTCAACAACAGCAAATGGAAACAGCAACCGATTTGTTTAACAAAGTCTTAACAACTTCTAAAGTGGAAAGTATTAATTTAAATAATCCTTTTGGTGATTCAAGTAAAGCGTTGGCTGAGTTGTTTCAAAAAAATATAGAAACAGCTACAAATTTGTTAAAAACCATATTGAAACCGGTAACTGAATTTACTGAATTTTCAGATAAGGAATCACTTACAAATGCAATACAAACGCAAGTAGAATCCTTAACCAAACAAGTTACTGATCTAACAATATTGAACCAAACAAATTTTGATATTATATTTAAACAATTCGACTCAACTACCAAATCTTTTATTCCTTTAACTGAACAATTTAAAAAAGAAATGGAAATTGCGGTTGAATCTTCTAAGGAAACAATGCAAACAATAATTGATTCATATACTGCTTTTGCAAGCCCTTCTGTTGAAACTAATAATGAAACATTCGAACAATTAAACGATCAAATTAAAACCAGCATTAATGCTAATATTAAATTTTGGTCTGATTTAATGAACCAAAAAACTCCATCAACTGCAAAAACTCCATCAACTGCAAAAACTACTGAAACAAAAGTTGATAACAGCCTGTTGAAAACTGATACAGGTGTTAGTGTTAGCAACAAAAAACTCCTAATGGCTGATCTGAATCATGACCATCAATAAGCATTGCTTGCTATGGTTCAAAGAACATTTTCATTTTTTGTTGTAGTATCAGATTTTAAATAGAATGAAAGTTTCTTTTTCTTATTAATTTGTTTAACAAAACTTAACAAATGCTAATAGAATTTAATAATAATTTTGTATTTATAATCCAAAGCCTATGAAAAAATACGAAAAAAACAATAAACTTAAATACGAAACAAAAGATTCTCAAGATAAGATTCACGAACAGATAAGATTTAAGGTGGATCAATATTTCCTTTCTAATAAAATTACCAGGAATGGAAATTTTTCGTTGTTATTAAAAACCTTGTCGTTGTTCACGTTGCTTGGACTTTCTTATTATACTTTAATTCACTCTCATTCGTTTTATACACTTCTCTTTTCTTTTATTGTTTTTGGATTTACATTTCTCATTCTTGGTATCAATATCGGGCATGATGCTGCCCATAATTGTGTAACAGGAAATAAACGGTTTGATAATTTATTGTTTCAATTAACATTCGGCCTGCAAGGATTAAGTGGTTATATTTGGCAAATAAGGCATAACTCTTCTCACCATATTTTTCCTAATGTTTATGGTAATGATACCGATTTAGAAATATCACCATTGATACTCATTAGCCCGCAACAAAAAAAGTTAGCATTGCATAAATATCAATATCTATATGCTCCATTAATATACATGTTGTTTTCGTTAAGCTGGATTTTTTATGTGGATTTTAGTATGTTGTTCAAGAAACAACACGCAAACATAAGAATGGGCAAAATACCTTTTGTTGAAATAGTAAAAATAATATTGATAAAAATAACCTATATTTTTATTTTCCTTATCGTTCCTTCCATATTAATACCGCTTCCATTTTTATATATTTTATCCGCATATTTGATCATGAATTTTGCGGTTTCTATATTTCTCGCCTTCACTTTTTTTATTTCACATCATGTGCTTGAAACAGAATACACCGAAGTGAAAAACAATATGGTTGTTGCTGACTCTTGGATACAACATCAAATAGTGTCAACCATTGATTTTAGTACAGAAAGCCCCGTAGGTAATTATATTTTCGGTGGATTTAATTTGCATATCGCCCATCATATATTTCCTAATATGAGTCACATTCATTACCCGGCGGTAACCCGGATAATTAAGGAAACACTTGAAGAAAATAATCTCCCTTGGTACAAATCATTTAGTTTTGTGGATGGAGTTATTTCACATTTTTTACTACTCAAAAAAAATGGAAATGGAGTGTTTGAAAATGTGGAAAATGAAGAAATATCTGCAATAGAGATTGAAGAAGAAGAAGAAATTGTTTTTGCTTAAAAACATGTTGGATATACCTGCTATTGATTAATTCCAAGCCAAGTTCTTGCCTTTTTAATTTAATTATATTGATTATAGAATAGCGTTATGCAACAATCCAATTATATGTTTATTGTGCAAGGGGAGGGGAGAGGGCACATGACGCAAGCCATCAGCATTTATAATATGCTTTTAAAAGCGGGACATAAAGTAAGTTGTGTGATCATTGGTATAAACCCACACAGAGCAATTCCTGATTTTGTTCAACAACAAATAAATGCCGAAATAGTGCCGGTTGATTGTCCGGGTTTTGTGATGGATTCCAAAATAAAATCTGTGAAATTAATTCCTTCGGTAATTAAGAATATTTTAAAATTTCGCGTTTTCAAAAATAGCCTTCAACGTATTCATCAAAAAGTAAAAGAACACCAACCTGATGTAATTATTAATTTTTACAATCCATTGGCAGGCGTGTATAATTTTATATATGGTTCAGCTGTTCCAACGATTTGTATTGCTCACCAATATATTTACCTCCATCCCGATTATAAATTTCCTGAAGGAAAAAAAATGGATAGAAGAGCGATAAAATTTTATACCCGGCTTACTTCTTATAAGGCGAATAAAAAACTCGCATTATCATTTTATCCGATTAAAGATTATACTAAAAAAGCAATCATAGGTTTTCCGCCTTTATTGAGAAATGAAGTGTTTGAGCAGGAAATAAAAAAAAACGAATACCTTTTAGTTTACCTTGTTAATAGTGGCTATTCCGAAGACATCATCCACTGGCATAAAAAAAATCCTGACATTGAACTTCATTGTTTTACAGATAATAAGGAATTGGAAGGGAAATACGATGACTATCTACATTTTCATCAACTGAATGATAAAAAATTTCTTAAAATGATGGCTGAATGCAAAGGGTTGGTGAGTACAGCCGGCTTCGAGTCGGTGTGTGAGGCTAAGTATATGGGCAAACCTGTTCTTATGGTTCCGGTGCAAGGCAATTACGAGCAGTATTGCAATGCACACGATGCCTGTAAAACAGGAACAGGCATTCGTGATAATACATTTAACATAGATGGATTTTTAGATTACCTGCCTTCGCATAATTCAAATCAGAATGAATTCAAAGAATGGGTGAATAGTGCAGAAGAAAAATTATTAGAACAATTATCAAACATTTGAAATTTAAAAATATTTTTTTACCTGTACTTTTTTTTTGTGTATTTATTTTATTGAATAATAGAATAAAAGCACAATCTAAAAGCGACAGCACTATCACTGAACAGGAGGATGTTGGAGATATAGTGTTTAAGGTGTTTAAAAAAAAGATTTCGGAAAAACCGGATAGCTTAAAAGTAAAACCGGGCAAACCGCTTTTTGCCGTTCTACCGGGAATTGGGTATACCCTGGTTACAGGTATAGACTTTGTAACTTCTATGAACGTGTCTTTTTATACGGGAAAAAGTACAAATACTTATTTATCTTCTATTAACTCGATTTCGGAGTTTTCTATTTTCAATCACCAAATTATTGTACCGATCCAGTCGAATATCTGGACAAAAGGAAATAAATATAATTGGCTCGGAGATTGGCGTTATTATAAATATCCAACAAATACGTTTGGTTTAGGAGGTCATTCTCTCTTATCTAATGCCGAAATAATAGACTACTCTTACATAAGGGTTTATCAGGAAGTTTTAAAAAAAATTCATTCTAATTTTTTTGCAGGTGTCGGATATAATTTCGATTACCACTATAATATAAAAGAAGTTGGTGTTGGCGATTTTCAGCAGTATAATAAATATGCAACCAAAACAACTTCATCAGGTGCAACCTTACATTTATTATATGACGGAAGGAAAAATGTAAACAATCCACCAAAGGGTTTATATGGAAGTGTTACTTATCGAAATAATTCCACGTATTTAGGAAGCGATCAAAATTGGCAATCGTTGATAGTTGATTTCAGAGATTACATTAAACTTTCATCTCATTCCGATAATGTTTTAGCATTCTGGAGTTATAACTGGTTTACATTTGGAGGAAAGGTTCCCTACTTTGATTTGCCAAGCACAGGCTGGGACACCTATTCCAATGTTGGAAGAGGCTATATACAAGGGAGGTTGAGAGGATCTAATTTTATATATCTCGAATCGGAATATCGTTTTGCTATTACCCGAAATGGACTTTTAGGTGGTGTAGTATTTGCCAATGCTCAATCCATTTCTGACATAAATACGAATACATTTAAAACAGTTTTACCGGGTTATGGTGGTGGATTGAGATTTAAAGTCAATAAATATTCTCGTGCCAACTTCTGTGTCGATTATGGTATTGGCATTCAAGGTTCGAGAGGGCTTTTTTTTAATTTATGTGAAGTGTTTTAGAGCCTTTTTAATTTTGATATTTAAAAATACAGGTCGCCTCGATGGGGCTAAAATAGTGTAATGTTTTTTTCTTATTAATAGACTTTATATAAGTTAAAATGTTATGAAATTTAATCATTATAATAAATGCCGCAATGACGCGCTAAACTGATTTTCAGTTATTTTAGGGCCTGTTTAAATTTTATAGTTTTAAAATACAGGTCGCTCCTACGGAGCTAAATTCGTTGTGTTAATCTTCTTTTCTACAAACAGATTGCTCCTACGGAGCTTTTAAGACACCCCTTAGGGGTATACTGTTTGTAGTAATTGGATTATTAATAGTTTATATAAGCTCCGTAGGAGCGACCTGTTAATTATTTGAATGAAATTTAAACAGGCTCTTAATAAATTAACTTATATAAAGTCTAATATAAATAACCTGTTTTTTCTATATGAATCTCTATTTAAAATATGTAAAGTATGTATCACAAAAACCAATACTGCTGCTGGTATTGGCATTTTGTGTTATTATAGGCGGCTTGCCAATTTTAAAAATACGTATCAATAATAGTCCTGAAGATTGGAATCCAAAAGGTTCTACACAATTGATAGACAAAACAGAATTCATTAAGCATTTTGGGAATGATGAGATGATGTTTTTGTACCTGACCTTTCCTGATACAGCATCTGATAATTACCGTCTCGATCTTGTACAAAACACAAGTAACAGCATTCGTAATATAGTTGGATTTGAAGATGTTTTCACCAGAAATAATCTTTCTTCCATCAGAGAATCAATGGGTAAAAAATATACGAAAAAACTGGAGCAAGTGTATTTCAAATCTGTAAACCCGAAAGGTGAAATATTATTTTTGAAGCTTCGCCAAAATAAAGATCCGGATAAAAACCGTCCTCTTGTTTTAGATTCACTTCAGAAAATTACAAATCAAATACCAAAAAATATAAAAGTTGATCTGACTGGTTCCGGAGTAATTTTTAATGAAATAAACCGGCTTAGTACCTTAGATTCTAAATATTTACTTACAACCTGTTTTGTATTGGTTTTATTTTTATTATGGTGGAGGTTAAAAAAAGGTTCCTATCTTTTTATTTGCTCTTTCATTGTTTTGTTAGCCTTGTGGCTTTCGGTTTCTTTATATGGTTGGCTCAATATTTCGGTTAATATGATAACCATGATCGTTCCGCTGCTTTTCATTGTTAATTTTTTTTCTTTCGCTATCCATTTAGTTACAAAACATACCCTCGATATTGAACAGTATTTGCATAAAAAAATGGCGCCTATCATTACTTCCGCATTAACAAATATAATAGGCTTTGGTTCTTTGATGTTAAGTAAAATTCGTGTGATTTATGAATTCGGAATGCTCACCTCTTTAGGAATTATTGTAGGATTAATTGTATTGTTATTAATAGGAACGCCTTTAATTGTAAGATACATCGATGTAAATGAACGCATTGAAAAACAAGATTGGATGAATAAATTATTGGATAGTTATTATAAAAAATTGACTCCTAGCATCTCCTGGATGGTAACAATTACAATGATGGCAGGCATTATTGTCGGAATAATTATTTTCCCAACAATTAAAATAGACACCAACAGTATCGGATTTATGAAACCTGATAATGCAGTCCGTCAGTCGGAAGAATACATTGATAAAAATCATGGTTCTGTAACAATAATTGATTTTATGGTAGATAAAAAAGGAGGAAAAACGTTTGATAGAAATGATTGGGAAATATTATCTGAAGTGCGTCAACAATTATATACATTACCTTTTGTTAAAAATACGTATGGCTATGACCTTTGGCGACCTTTAATAGTACAATTGAAATCCGTCGACTCTGTTAAAGCGGAACAATTGTCGGCTAATTTTCTATCCGTTGATAAGCTGCACTCACGTCTTGCAATAGCTGTTCCATCAGGCAGTGTAAATGAAATGCAAAAAATGCTTGAAAATGCTCAAAAAGAAATTAGAAATAAAATTGCCGGAACAAATCTCATTATAAGACCGGTTGGTTTTTTACCTATTTACATTGAGCAAATGAATACGATTGTAAACGGTATGCTTGAAAATCTGTTAGTAGCTGTAATCCTAATACTTCTCGTCATGTCTGTTTTCGTTCGTAATTTTAAAATAGGTATGATCACCACCGTGATCAGTCTTTTCCCGCTATGCGGAGTTGTTATCTTAATGAAATTTTTTTCCATTCCGTTTGATATAGCCACCTCTGTTATCTCATCGGTGGTAATTGGTATGATAGCGGATGATGCACTTCACATAATATGGAGTTTTAAAGATAAAATTCATTTGCATAAGGAAAATTCCGCCAATATTATTTTTGCTGATTCGGTAAGAAACATTGTACATCCATGTACCGCAACTTCAATTATGTTTGCCATTGGATTTGCTGTATTGTTGGGAAGTAATATTCTTTCTATAGTTGATTTTGGAATTTTAAGTACAACTGTTATTGTATTTGCATGGATAAGCGATTTTATATTTTTTCCTGCATTGTTGCAAATAGCGTATCCACTCAAATAGAAAAAAATAAATACTATACTTTAGACTTTATATAAGTTAAAATGGTATAAAATTTTATTCATTATAAACTGAGACATTTCGGTTATTTTTTAATTTATATAAAAAAACGGTTTAGGAAAAGATGAAGAATTTCAATGAAGATAAGAATAATAACAATCCATTCTAAGCGCTTACTTTCCTTGGCATTTGTGAGTTCAACAAACACAGCGAGATTGCTTTCTACTCTTTTAAGCATGTATTCAAGCTCTTTGAAACGAATTGAAATGTCGAATGTTTTAGTAAGCCCGTCATTCACTTTGCCGAGAAATTCATCTTCCCAAACCATGGAAGGAGTATCGTAAATATAAAGATTATCAATGATTCGATTTTTTGTGTTTAGTGTTTTACCAATAAATTTCAATAATTTTCGTTTTGAAATCTTAAGCCTTCCCAATGTTTCCAATTGATTGGTAAGATGTACAGTATCATCAAACAATTGCTGGGCAGTTTCCTGATAAAAATCCAGCGCTAATGATTGAGCTACTTGTAGCATTGCGATCCGTATCACATCATCATTAATTTCGCTTACTGATAGGGAATTGTATGAAAATTCGGGTAGGGGTGTTTCTTTTTTTTCGATAATAAAATCTTCCAACAAACGATTTTCAAGATGATTAACGCAATATTTTGTGAGCAGAGAGATAAATTCGCTTCGTTGAATATCACTGACATTAGCAAATACAACTACACCATAATTTAATACAAAAACATAGCCTTCCTTATATTTGTAAAACAATTCAAATGAATTAGAATTGATTAATAATCCGGTATATTCGTTTTTAAATTTTTTTATGTTTGTATTTTCGGCAATCTGATATGCAAATATTCGAATCATCTTTTTTTCTCCTTTATCACAACGATTCTTTATCTTAAAACCTGCTATATCAAAGGTTGTTTTCGGTAGTGTAATCTTAGAAAGAATAACTTATTCCCTCATCATTACATGTGTAATTGTTGTAGACGCCGTTCCACCTATGCTTTGCATCATACCCATACGGGCATCTTTTTTTATCTGGTTGGCTCCTGCTTTTCCTGTAAGTTGCAAATAGGACTCTACCGCCTGGTATACCCCGGATGCTCCAATCGCATGACCTCTGGCTTTTAACCCGCCGAAAGTTGAAATCGGAATTTTACCATCAAGAAAGATGTCGCCTTCGGCTGCTAGTTTCCATCCCTCTCCGGGGGCTGCGAAGCCCATTGCTTCTAAAGAGAGTGTAGAAATAATAGAATACGCATCGTGAAGTTCAAAAAAATCAACATCCTTTGCTGTTATTCCTGCCATTTCATACGCCTTTTGACCGGAACGCCTCACGCCTTCTGCTGCGAGAGGTAAATTTCTATCAGCTATACCGACATACTCAGTGCTGGAAGCTGAAGCGGTAACTTTTACCTGTGGCCTGTTCTTAATCGCAGGATATTTTGATAATACAATTGCAGCAGCACCATCGCATACAGGAGACGCATCATATAAACGTACCAATCCTGAAATGTATTTTGAATTCAAATATTGATCGAGCGTAATTTTTTTCTGAAACAATGCATTCGGATTCGTGAACGCATTTTTATGTGCATTCACTCCAAACATACCGAAGGAATCCGGACAGATTTTATATTTTTCAATATACATTTCCATCAGTTTTGAATTGAGGGTAACAAACGTTTCTCCCTGGCTACCTTCTTTTTCCCAGTCGGATGCGGTGGCGATGGATTGGATGATAAAATCTTTATCGGAATGGGACATTTTTTCTAAACCGCAAACAACAACATTTTCACATAAACCACTCATGATTGCCATAAAACCAACCCTGAGTGCGGCTCCTCCCGAACCGCATGCCGCTTCGAGAGTAACAGATTCTGTTCCTTTCAATCCTGCTTCGCAAGCCACCAACGGTCCTAAATGCTGTTGGTTGGAAATGCTTCCGGAAAGCATATTACCTAAGTAAATGGCATCTACTTTTTCAATTTCTGCATCTTCAAGTGCTCTGATAATCGCTAACGCTCCCATTTCCCTGATGCTCAATTCTGAATCCTTTTCAACCTTTAGTTGACCGATTCCTCTGATATAGACACCGGGTTGATTAATAAATTTCATAGATTTTTAAAATGTTAAATTGTTGATTTTATATTTTGTTCAAATTTTTTGGGAGAACAAAGATGCGTTTCTTTTATAAGAGCAAAAATGATATTCGTCTTTATTAAAAATGATTTTGGTCAATCATTATTGTTGTGTTTTTCGGATAAAAAAAATGATAAGTATTGATAGAAAGAGCATTGCAATTGTAAAAATAATATGTTGAATATTTTCGAGATTTGCAATTTGTGAATGAAGACCACTATGAAAGATTATTCCCAAAGAAATATAAAAAGTTGTGAAGGCAATTAATCCCAGCACATCAAAAAATAAAAATTTAATATATGGTAGATGGGTAATAGCAGCAAATACGGGCACTAAAATCCGAACTCTCGGAATAAAACAAAGAATTAGTAATGAAATACCAAAGTGCTCTTTTAGTCTCTTTTTGTATTTATTAAGAATGAAATGTTTTTTTCTTTTAACTTTTTTTTCAAGAAATGTATTTCCTGATCTGGCAAGAAAAAAATAAACTGTATCAACTGTAATAAATGCGGCAATCGCGCTAATGCCTGCAATAAAAGGATTAAATAAATGATTGGCGGTAAGATAACCCATTGTGATCAGGGTTATTTCTTCCGGCAATGGTGTGAGTTGATCGACTGAAATAAAAAAGAGGAAGATCCCCAAATATCCAAAATGACTGGCATATCTGGATATGTCCGGTAAATATTCCATAAAGGTTAAATTTATTGTTTCAGTTCGTTAGTTCAAAACTATGCAATTAAGTGCAAGAATTCAGTTTCTATAAAATTCCACTTGTTGGCTTCAATGCAGAATGTTCCTCGCAATGAACGTTCTCGATTTAATATTTGCTAAAAAATAATTTCATTATTTAATGTTGTAAAAATCTCCCTTATCTATTCATTTTTAAATGACGGATGCCATTAATAATATTGATAGTTTATATAATATTGATTTTTATAATGATAATCATTCTTTCCTGTGTTGTAAATCATTGAAATATTTTAATGATTCATATACATTTGTTTTATTATTCAATATACTAACCAAACTAAAAAAATAAAATTATGCTACTAATTGCATTCGCACTCGCTCTTCTTGTTATATCCACAGGAATGAAATTGTTAATCCACATTCAAAAAGAAACGCTTGGTAATATTTATAAATATGTTTCCTGGTTTGTAATAGTTATGGGATTTTTATTGCTGATTTTTACAAGTTGTTTTGGTGTTGTCAGATTTTGTTATAAAGGAGGAAGGATGATGGAAAGCAAATTCAGAATGATGGAAGAAATGAGGAATACTCATGGCTATATGATGGAAGGTAAACCGGGGAATTGTATGAGGATGTCCGGTCACGGAAGAAATATGAGGAGTTGTTCAGCGGATAAAATGATGATGGGAGAATGTTGCGGTGATGAAATGGAGAACGGTTCTTGTGAACGCGGAAACTATCATGAAAAATCAGGCGAAGGATGTCATTTTTGGAAAAGGGAATGTGGGGAAGAGTCGGAAGAATGTGCGATGAAGAAAGGCGATGTATTTAAAAAAGATACCATTAAAAAAAATAAACACCCTCATTAAATAAATGAGGGTGTAATTATTATTTTTTTATAAAGTTTTAGTTTTCCGGTTTCAATGCTAATTTAATTTTAGTTTTAATGTTGCTGTTTGGCTGATTAGTGGAATTTCCCATACCATTATTATTTCCTCCCATTGGTATCCGTATTCCCATTCCCATTCCGTTCATTCCCATTCCACCCATACCCATACCCATACCACCCATACCCATACCACCCATTCCCATTCCCATGCCCATACCGCCCATTCCCATACTACCCATCCCAAAACTTAGTCCACTTCCTACCATCCCTCCCATTGATCCCATTCCACCATTTGGTTGTGCATTAGGAATACCGGTAAGTTTCATGGAAATGCCGAAAATTTTCGAACTATCGCCAATGGAAAGTGATTTTTTATAAAAGGTTGAAAATGGGATAGAAGCCTGAAATACCATAGTACTGGAACTATCCCAGCTAATATTCATTTTTATGCCATAATCATTTGGCAAAGGAACAGCTCCTCCAATCGGATACTTAAAACCCAAAAGATGCATCATCTTTTTCTCATCTGTAAATTTCTTTTTTAACGTATCCAGATTTTCAGGATTATTTGTGCCTTGGTTTCTTCCTTGCGAACTATTATTATTTCCTTTTGCAACATCTTTTGAATTTTTATTTTTCTTTTGTTTGATAACAAATGGAAAAAGAATTCTTGTTTGTTCTCCATATTTACCGGTTGTATCGATACAAAATTGCATACCCGAGTGGAGTATACTCATTTGTGTTTGCCGATTATTTGTTTTCCCGGAAATATAAAGATTATCAAGATCATTACTGATCGTATAGTATAAACCACTTTCGCTATCATGGAATTTAAAGGAACCGGGAATTTCGTTCGGATTGCCGTTTACTTGCGGAGGCTGAGATTGCCAAAGACCTTTATAAACAGTATTACTGCATGAAATTAATAGAGCGATAACAAAAATTGGTGTGCAGTATTTTATTAAATAATTCAATTTTTTATTCATGTGGATATCAAAAAAATTGTTGAAATAAGTAAACGGTAGTTAATAATAAATTATTGTATACTATTTACTATCAAAAAACATTCCTAAAATTTGAATTGCCACACTAAATTTTTTTTAATTTGATTATCTCTGTTTTTTTGTCTTCCATTTTATTAAAGTAATGGGATTTTTTGTTCTTCTATAAGTATTGCCTTTGCATCCATTACAACTATACCAAAACCATCTTCTAATACTTTAACAGGGTTCATGTCTATTTCTTTTATTTCAGGGAAGTCGGTAACCAATTGAGATAACCTTAAAAGATAGTCGACAATACCTTCAATATTATAAGAAGATTGTCCCCTGTATCCTTTTAAAATTTGGTAACCTTTTGTTTCCATTATCATGTTTAAGGCGTCTTGTTTTGTTAAAGGGGCAAGACGAAAAGCAACATCTTTAAATAGTTCTACAAATGTTCCTCCAAGCCCAAACATGATTAGAGAGCCAAAACCTTGTATTAAATTTGCACCCACAATTATTTCAATGCCTTTTGCTGTAAAATATTTTTGTATTAAAAAACCTTGAATTTTAGCATCGGATTTTTTGTTTTTAATACTTTCAACAATTTCATTAAATGCTTTTTTCAAATCGTTTTCATCTTTCAGATTTATCTTCACTCCTCCAACGTCAATTTTATGTATTATGTCCGGTGAAATTATCTTCAATACCACAGGGTAACCAATTTCATTAGCGGCAATAATAGTTTTATCCAGATCTATTGCAACACGGTAATCAACAGCCTTTATGCCATAAGCTTCCAATATTTTATATGATTCCGGTTCTGAAAGATGAATTCTTTTTTCCTTTTTTATGGTTTCGATTACCTCTTGTACCTGGTTTTTATTTACTTCAAATTTTGTAATCTCAATAGGTGGTTGGTCGATCCAATTATAATATTTTATCATCGTTGCAAGCACCCTTATATCCGTTTCAGGAAAATCGAAATTGGGAATACTCGCTTTATTGAGTAATTCTTCGAAAGCGGGTTCTGCCTCTAACGACATTAGATTAGCAAGAATTGGTAAATTTGGATTTGCCTTTGCAAAATCACAAAGATTGGTTGCAATGGAATTCATATCTGTTTCGGATGTAGGTAGGATCGAAACAATAACTGCATCAACATTTTTATCTTTTGCAATTTCTGAAAGTGCATCGTTTAACCTTTGTGCATCCGCATCACCAATGATATCCACCGGATTGTGAATATTTGCAGTGGGAGGCATTTTAGTTTTTAAAGCTTCTAATGTTTCAGGTTCAAATGTTGTCATGGTTAAACCATTTCTTTCTGCGGCATCCGTTGCAATAACACCCATTCCTCCGCCATTGGTAACAATAGCAATACGATTGCCTTTCGGCTTCACCAAACTGGTAAACCCTTTCGCATTCTCAAATAATTGTGCAAGTGTTTCTACACGTATCACTCCGCATTGGGCAAAGAGCGAATCGTAAGCTGTATCTGAACTCGATAATGCACCTGTATGGGAATGTGTAGCAATGGCACCGCGTACTGATCTTCCTGTTTTAATAATGATAATGGGTTTTTGTTTTGCATTCGCTTTTTTTGCCATTTCAAAAAAATTGGCAGGGTGTCTGATATCTTCTGCATAAATTGTTATTATTTTTGTTTCGTCATCATCAATCAAATATTCCAACACATCGCTTTCATCTATTACAGCTTTATTGCCGATGGAAATAAATTTTGAAATTCCTAAATCATGCTGATGCGCATAATCAAGCGCTGCTACACCAATAGCCCCGCTTTGTGATATAATAGCTACTTTACCGGAGCGCGGCATTTTAAGAGCAAAATTTGCATTCAGGCTTATATCTTTTTGGGTATTGATAATGCCTAAAACATTTGGACCTATTAAAGCGATATTGTTTTTATTTGCTATCTCAATTATTTCATCTTCTATTTTTTTTCCTGCTTCTCCTATTTCTTTAAAACCTGCAGTTATTACAACAATTCCTTTTATCCCTTTTTCAGCACACTGTTTTATAATATTTTCAACCTCTTTGTTTGGAATGCAAATAACTGCCAAATCAACAATTTCAGGAACAGATACAACATCTTTATAAGCTCTCACGCTCATTACATTATTATACTTTGGATTAACGGGATAAACGGATCCTTGAAAATTTGATTGAAGTATGTTGGAAAATATTGCATTTCCAACAGTTCCATTTGTCGCAGAGGCACCGATGACAGCTACAGATTTTGGTTCGAAAATATTTTTTAATCTATTCATTTCAGCAAATATTTTTTGGCATATTATTAATATTAAAAGTACAACGTGGATCCATAATCAAATACATTTTAGTTAATTATACCAACAACAGATACTCATGAACATTTTTCTTTCACGTATTTGCCGGGCGCAGGTTCGATAGCTTTGTAAGTTTCATTTCCGGCTTTTAAAGGGGAGGCAATTTCTTTGCCTGAAAGTTTTGATAATCTTTCTACCCAAGGAGTCCACCAACTACCTTCATAATAATGCGCTGTCTTTAGCCATTCTTCAAACCCATTACCCAACTTGCCATCCAGATAATATCCATATTTCATTTTGGAAGGAGGATTTACAGCCCCCATAACATGACCTGATCCACCCAATATAAATTCTACAGGTCCTCTAACAAGTTCAGTTGTGGTGAATACTGTAATGGCAGGAGAAATATAATCATCCTTTAACCCGATTACAAATACAGGAATATCTATTTTCCCAATATCAATCGGTGTATTGCATATATGTAAGGCGTTTTTACGGCTTAGTTTATTTTCAAATATTATATTTCTCATGTAATAAATATACATGTCAGCCGGAAGATTGGAATTGTCGTTTGTCCAGTACATCACATCAAATGCCTCTGGTTTCAATCCTTTCAAATAATTATTGATCGCATAATTCCAAATAAGATCTTTATCTCTGATCAGGTTAAAAGCTGTTTCCATATCTTTTCCATGCAATACGCCATCTCTCAATAGTTCTCTTCGCTCCAGCTTCCTCACAAGTGCGCCGTTTATTACATCTCCCATCGGACCTATATATGTAAAATCTATCATCCCGGCAAGGAAGGTTGCCGAATTAATAGGGTTTTCTTTTTTGTTTCCTGCCAGAATCGAGCCTGCGATACCTAATAAAGTACCACCAAGGCAATATCCTAAAGTGTTTATTTTTTTTGAACCGGAAATATTTTCTGCAACTTCAATAGCTTTAAGAGCACCTTTCTCAACGTAATCATCAAATGTCAGATAACCCATTCCGGGTTTTGGATTGCGCCATGAAATGATGAATACTGTAAATCCCTGATCCACCATAAATTTGACAAATGATATTTCCGGTTGACGATCAAGTACGTAATATTTATTTATCCAGGGTGGAATTATTAAAAGTGGTACTTCAAAAACTTTTTTTGTAGTGGGAGTATATTGAATTAATTGAATTAATTCATTTTCATAGATTATAGTTCCTGGGGTGGTAGCTAAATTTTTTCCGACTTCATAAGCCGATTCATCGGTTTGTGTGATCTTCCCTTTTTCAAGATCTTTCACAAGATTATTCAAGCCATCCCACAAACTTTTCCCTTTGGTTTCCACAGCCAATCTTAATACTTCCGGATTTGTAAAAAGAAAATTCGTTGGTGAAAAAGCATCCATATATTGCCTGGCATAAAAATCCAGTTTCCTTCTGATTTTATGATCTACTTCAATTTCGTCAACAATTTTCTCGGATAATTTTTCTGCTAATAAATAATTTTGTTTCATAAAATTGAAGTAAGGATTTTTAGTCCACTCCGAATCAGTAAAACGCTTATCCCCCTTTTGAGGTTCAATCACTACAGCATTTTCCATGTCTTTAGAGTCAAAAAATATTTTTCTAAAAACCAGTTGCTGTGCCTGAAAAAAATTAAAGTTCAGGTTACAAATTTTTATCATTTCTTCCGGATTTACCAGCATTTTAGTAACAAGCTGAGAATAAGTATGGCTGATATCACGAATATCGTGATGATAACCGGAGTAATTTTTAAGATAATTATTTGTGGTTCGCTGCCATACTTGCATAATACAGTTTATGTATTCGCTTAGGCTGAAATCTTTTGCGTTTTCCAAACTGTACATTTCTTCTATAATAGTCCCTTCATCCTTAACCATTTTCTGAGCTGTTTTCACATCTTCAATCAAGGCCGCTTTTAATTTAATTGTTTCCATTTTTGTTTATTTATTATTTATCGTGCAACAAATGTACAGTAATGAATAACTTTCAAATATGATTTCAATCAGTTTAACTTTGAATTACCTGAAAAGGTGAAGATGAATGGGTGTATGAAAAATCCCCTTTTTTTATTTTAGCCTCAGCCTCTTGTCAATATTATGGTCAAAAATAGTATGATTGTTAATTCTAATTTCCAGTATTGGTTTGCTTGGCTTTTAAAGGTTATTAGATAACAATAAACGGATATCAAAGGAGAAGAAAAGTTGTAGATACGAATTACACAAATTTTTTTTGTTTAATTTTATACAAACTGTTCGGATAAATTATTCAATAAGGTGAAATATCTTTCAGTAAATCATGAACGAAAATTTTCTTTGTCCGATTTTTTATCAAACTCAAAAAATTAAAATTCCAGTCTGTAACTTAATAAAGGGATAAGGCCGGATTGGTAAATATATTTTACGCTATTGGATTTCGCATCATAATAATGTCCCGCAACATTTTTTCGATTGCTGGCGTTTTGTATATCTAACGCAAGTGTGGTTGTTAATTTTTTATAATTCTTTTTTAAGCTGCATCGCAAATCCAATCTAAAATAGTCCGGATTTCTCAATTCAAACGACTTGCTTAGATCGTCCACTTCCTGCCCGTTTGCTTTCGAACTTACTATGTCAACAGGTGTATAGCGGAAACCTCCGGTATAAATTGCCTTTATGTTTGCTCCTAAAATCCGCTTCTTTAACTTTTCTGAAAGGATCCATTCTTTACCCGAAGTAAAACTAAATGCATAATTGGTATTATAAAGAGTATTATACCAATTGCCATTAGAAGCCTGGTATTTTGATTCGTATAAAGATGATGACAATAAATAATAAAAATTGTTATGTAAAAATCTTTCTAATGTTAACTCAAGTCCGTAGTTTTTTCCTAATCCTTTATTCACAAGGCTCAAGGAACTATATCCATCAACACTATTTAACATCGAGAACGTATTATTCACATCCTGACTGATAGGAATATTGAACAGTTGCTGATAATAAATTTCGGTTTTAATATGAGTGAATGTGCTGACATTTATATCGTAAGACAACACAAAATGTTGAGCCTTGGTTAATCCTAAATTTTTATTTGGAGTGGTAAATGAACCATCTGCCTGTTGTTGTTTGGCGAAGTAAACACCTATTGGCTGTATTTGGCTATGGAGTCCGTAACCAAGACCTAATGTTTGTTTATCGGTAAGCAGATATTTAAGTGATGCGCGTGGTTCTATATTGTAAGTATTATTTAACATCATCTCTAAAAAATGGAATCCAATATTGGAAGTAAGTTTTGTTGTGATCTTATTTTGCAACTGAAAATAGCTTTGTATTGTGTATGTATTTCCTTTTACATTTATTTGTTCAACCATCAAATGTGTTGAATCATCAAGACTTTTCTGAAGTAAATTGTAATTCAGTTTATTAATTATTATTCCGGTGCGGAAGCTGCTTTTATGGCTTATTTTATGAGTGAAGGTAGAACTAAAGGTGATTTTTTTTTGCATGAAATCTTCCTTATCCTGATTAACAGGAATATAATTCTGATTCAGTTTATCCTCACTGTATCCATTACCGGTACCTGAAAAAACCAAAGCTGTTTTTAAATAGGAACTGCTGCCAAATGTTTTAGTATTATTAAATCCTACCGCCCCTGTATTGGCATAGAATTTTGTATTCAGACTATAAAAATTATCTTGCTCCCATTTTATCGAATCTTTAAATGCTTCTGTAATTTGTGAGCTGGTGCCGCCAAATCCAAATATACCAAAGGCTCCAAGCTTCTTTGTTGGCAGGTATATATTAAATGAGAGATCCTGAAATTTTGTAATGGCATCACCCAAAGGGATTCCCATCTTGCCAAGCAACGTTAAAGTAGTATAACGGTAATTTATTAAATAAGACCCGTCATACCCTTTTTTAAAGGGGCCTTCAGTCGCCACATCTACACCGTAAAAATTTGCCTGTACAGTATATTCATGTTTTTGGTTATTTCCTTTTCTTAATTTAAGATCGAATACACCTGATAAAGCGTTCCCATATTCGGAAGCAAAAGCACCCGTGATAAAATCAGAATTACTCAATAGTTGTGTACTTAAAATAGAAATGCCGCCACCGGAAGTACCAACACTTGAAAAGTGGTTGGGATTTGGAATATCAACTCCTTCCATTCGCCAAAGCAATCCGTTGGGAGAATTGCCTCGAACAGAAATGGTATTATTTCCATTCCCTGTTTGTATTACTCCTGCAAATGAAGTAGCCATGCGGGCCGGATCGTTTAATGCTGCTGCAAATTTTTGAGTTTCTTCAACGGAAAAAGTCCGGGCACTCACAGTTGACATTTGGTTCAAGGCTCCGTTTTTTTCCTGCTTAACGCTGATTTCTATTTCCTTCATTTTTTGAACATCGTCTTCCATAGCAATATTTAAAACCAACTCTTTACCGGAGTTAACTGTTAAATTTTGCATCAGTATTTCTTTATAACCCAAGCAGGTAATTTTAAGAGTTTGTCTCCCAACAGCTATATTCTGCAATTTAAATTTTCCGTTTTCGTCTGTGGACACTCCGTAAAGAGGCTTAGAATTTACCAATACAATTAGAGCCCCCGGAATTGGGATTTGCGAAACTTTATCTACAACTTCTCCTCGTATTGTTTGCGTTAATGTTTGAGAAAATAAATATTGAGTTAAGAAGGACAGAAAAAATAGTAAAATAATTTTTGCTTTCATTCGGTTTTGTAAATATCCTGACACTTCGGTTCAGCTGATTTCAAAAGGAAAAGATAAAGAGTAAGAAAATAAGTTTATTAAAAATGCCTTACCTGATTAACGAAA
>PLYN01000028.1 GCA_003151815.1 Bacteroidota bacterium
TGTATTACTATTTTGGCAATAACATACCTAACGATACAGGGATGCAATTAAAAAAAGTTTGGGTCGCAGCTTCTAACATTCAAGTAATTCAATTTCATAAAAAAACTAAGGAAGCAGAAAGTAGCGATTATATGAAAGCTACGCCATTTTTGCGAATTAATTCAAGTAGGTACAATGGTGCTAATAGTTAAATAATTACACGTAGTCATTGAAGTCTAAAGGATTATCGGTTAAAATATAATTGCGTAGCAATTGAATAGTAGTTGAAATACATTGAAAAATATTAAAAAGAACTCGTTATTCCTTAGTGTGAAGGAATAAATATCATCGGGATTTTTTCAAAACCATTCGACAGCATGGCAATCGTTGCACTTGTGAACAAACATTTTAATAAAAAAAATAGCCTTTGACTTCAGGTTTTACACCTGATGATTCCTCCTTTTGGGCTATCTAAATTGCCCCTTCAAAGAAATATCAAATCAACAAATCTAAAGATAGGATATCTTGCACATATTATAGGATTAGAAAAATTTGGAATACAATTTTAAAAATATTTAGCTAAATGAAATCTTCTTTGTTGACAGTTTCGAAATTACCCCCCCCCCCCCCCNNATTTTTTGAGGGGTTACAACGCATATCTTCCTCTTGGAGAGAAGAAACTCCAAAGAATATTTTTATTTAACAATCACCTTAAATTGCTTTTGAGGGGTGTTTTAATTAATCGCCATAAAATCTAAACAACAATTATAATTTACCAATCCTCTCAGAAATGAAAAATGAAACTCAACAAAACAATTCTAATGGAGCTATTCATTTCAAAGAAGCAAAATTGGATTTTAATATATTATTGACTAACGACTATTATGCTGAATTAATTAGCTGTATCAATAAGTCAGACATGTTAAATAACACAAACAGCACAATACAAATTTCGGAAACGGAATTTCCTTTACTTTCAAAATACATCAATCATATTTTTTTTGAAAACAAATCAGGCAAAAATAATTTTCTTTGGTGGGACGCAAGACTACAATCGGGTGACATAATTAATGATGAAAATGCAACGGGAAATATTATTTCAAAAAAAGAAAAATCATCAGTTGGATATAGCAATGACTTTGACCAAAAGTGGTTAATTATTTTTGCGGCAGGTCTTGGGTTAGCCGACATTTATTCCGAATATAAAAACGACTCTAAAAGACAAGGGACGATTTTTGTTATGAATTTTGAGAACAAGGAATATGAACATAAAACATTATCCATTTCGTCAACTTACTTTTCACACATATACATTTGGGACAAGTTCAATGAGAAAATTTTCCAAGTTACACCTTATTACAAAAAAATATTTGACTATGGAGAAAAAACAATTTGGATAAACCATTTACCAATTAAACAAAAGGAAATTTGAAACATAAAAGCCGAACCCCTGCTCGGCGGCATTTCATTATTAAACAATAAAATAANNCAGAATTTGTAATTCTGCACACAATTCATCACTTTTTTCGAATGAAATCGAAATTTATTATAATATTTTTCGGATTTAACCGAAATTTATCATAAATTACCCCATACTATTTGCGATTGCAGAAAAGCTGGTTTCGTTCTTACCTAATTTTGAGATCACACGCAGGTGAGATGCTAAAGCAGACATAAAACTTTCGTTATAAATATAATTTACACCAAACTCTTTCGCTGTTTTCTCTATGATAGGAGCAATTTTCGGATAATGTACGTGACAAATACGCGGGAACAAATGATGTATCGCCTGAAAATTTAATCCGCCAACATAATAGGTTATGAACCAATTATCTCTTGCAAAATCAGCAGTAGTGTTTAATTGGTGTATTGCCCATTCGTTTTCGATGTTACCATTTTTATCGGGTACAGGAAATGTGGTGTCTTCAACAACATGGGCCAACTGAAATACTACACTTAGTATAAGCCCTGCCACCAGGTGCATCGATACAAATCCAAGCATTACTTGTCCGAAACTTAAGTGTAATAAAATAATTGGCAATGCGATAATATATCCCCAATAAACTGCTTTCCAAACCAGAATGGTTAACAATGTTTTAAATTGATCAAATCTACTTTCCTTGTTGTGGCCTTCTTTGATGAACTGAATATATTGAATAAAATCTTTTGCAGTTGTCCAATAAAGGGACATGATCGAATAAAATAAAAACACATAAATGATCTGAAATTTTTGAATTTTTTTGTATTTCCCTTCAGGAGAAAAACGCATGATCACTTTATCATCAATATCTCTATCGTGCTTATAAATATTGGTATAGGTATGGTGCAACACATTGTGCTGTGTTTTCCAATTCTTGTTATCGCCCCCAACAAAAGTTAATGAAAGGCTAAGAAGTTTATTAACAAACGGACTTCTTGAATATGCATCGTGGTTAGCGTCATGCATAACGCTCATCCCGATTCCGGCGAGCCCTAAACCCATTATCAAAGAACAACCCCACATTCCCATAAGACTATAGCCTTGAGTCATAATTAAAATATAGGGGACAAAATAAAGGCTTAACATAACAATAGTTTTAAAAACCATTGTAACGTTGGCATGTTGAGAGATCTTATTTTCGATAAAATAATTATCTACACGTTCCTTAAGAGTACTGTAGAACTGGGTTTTATCTTTATTTAAAAATTTTATTTTTTGTTTCATTTAGACATCTTGAGTGAGAGGACATTAAAACAAAACAGGTAAATGTTTTAAATTATCAATGACCTTAATCACAAATATAATCAAAATTGTTGAATTTAATCACGCAAAATTCGAACAATATTGAAAATTGTAAGCTGCAAATTCATCCCTTCTCTTCTATAAAAAAACTGTGCGGTTAAAATAAAGCTTCGCTTTTCTTATATTTCACGATAAATGAAATCATCAAAAAAAATAAAGAAGAATGTTTCTAAATTATTTTTAAAATTCTATTCTTCGATAAAAATATGAATTTGTCTTCATAGCTATTGGGATGAATCCGGAAAAACAGAATTCTTTTAAAAAATCCATTCAAATAATAATTAAAATGTTCTAAATTTTATACTAAATATTTCTCATTCCATTCAGTAATTAATGCCTCTAAAAGCCAACAAAAAAAACATTTATCAACAAAATTTTTTTAACACAATTAGGATAAAAAATTTCATAACTTTGTAAATAGAGATTTAAACATATTATGGCCGGATTAAAAAAGATAAAAAATGCACTTATTTCGGTGTATTACAAGGACAATTTAGAACCTGTAATTCACCAATTGAGTGCTTTAGGAGTAAAAATTTATAGTACAGGAGGAACGCAGGAGTTTATTGAAAAGCTTGGTGTTGAGGTAACTCCGGTGGAATCGCTCACTTCTTATCCCTCTATTTTAGGTGGTCGCGTAAAAACATTACATCCAAAAATATTTGGCGGAATATTGAGCAGACGGGAATTGCAGAGTGATATTGATCAATTGGAAGAATACGAAATTCCGGAAATTGATCTGGTAATCGTTGACTTATATCCATTCGAAGAAACAATTGCCTCCGGCGCTGCCGAACAAGCTATCATTGAAAAGATCGATATCGGTGGCATCTCTTTGATCCGTGCGGCTGCAAAAAATTTTAAAGATGTGGTGATCGTTCCCTCGAAAAAAGAATACGAAAATCTGTTAACTATTTTAACGGAAGGCAAAGGGTACTCAACTCTTGTTCAACGAAAAATGATGGCTGGAGCGGCTTTCAACGTTTCTTCACATTACGATACTGCCATTTTTAATTTCTTCAATGGCGAAAATTCTACCGCATTCAAACAAAGTATTCAAACAGCAAAAGTGTTGCGTTATGGTGAAAACCCTCATCAAAACGGAGTTTTCTATGGCAACATGGACGAGTTGTTCACTCAGTTTGGCGGTAAGGAATTATCTTATAACAACCTGTTGGATGTTGATGCGGCCGTTAATTTAATGTCTGAATTTACAGATACCACCTTTGCTATTTTAAAACATAATAATGCTTGCGGAATAGCATCTCGTCCTAAATTGGTGGATGCCTGGAAAGATGCTTTGGCAGGCGACCCTACAAGTGCTTTTGGTGGCGTTTTGATCACGAATGCTACTGTTGATCTCGCTACTGCAGAAGAAATAAATAAATTATTTTTTGAAGTGATCATCGCTCCTGCTTATGATGCAGCGGCTTTGGAATTATTAAAAACCAAACCCAAGCGCGTTATTCTTGAACAAAAAGTGGTGAAGCTTCCTTCTAAATCCTTTCGTACCCTGCTAAACGGCGTTATTGAACAGGACAAAGATCTAAGAACAGAAACAGCGGCTGACATGCAAACGATAACTAAAGTTGCACCAACAGCAGAAGAAATTCGTGATTTGGAATTTGCAAATAAATTGGTGAAGCACACCAAATCAAACACCATCGTATTGGCAAAAAACAATCAATTGCTTGCGAGTGGCGTTGGACAAACATCGCGCGTTGATGCATTAAAACAAGCTATTGTAAAAGCAGATAGTTTCGGCTTTAGTCTTAAAGGCGCTGTTATGGCATCAGATGCGTTTTTCCCTTTTCCGGATTGTGTTGAAATGGCTCACAATGCAGGTATTTCAGCGGTAATTCAACCGGGAGGTTCTATCAAAGACAAAGAGTCTGTTGCTTATTGCGATGCAAATGGAATGTCAATGGTAATGACTGGTGTAAGACATTTTAGACATTAAACGATGTGCTGATGAGACGATTTGCTTATGTGCTGATGGAACAATTTGTTGGTGTGTTAATTCAGTAATCGTTATTAATCAGCATATCGAACAAAATTGAACAATATCATTTAATTTTTATCCATTAATTAGCACATCGTTTAATCAGCACATTGAAAATTCATTAATCAGCACATCAAAAAAATATGGGTTTATTTTCCTTTTTAACACAAGAAATCGCAATTGACCTTGGAACGGCCAATACGCTTATTATCCACAATGATAAAGTAGTGGTTGATGAACCTTCTATTGTTGCTGTTGATCGTATGACAGGGCAAGTGATTGCCGTTGGTAAGCGGGCGATGCAGATGCATGGTAAAACACATGAAAATATTAAAACAATTCGCCCTCTGCGTGATGGTGTGATTGCTGATTTCCATGCAGCAGAACATATGATCCGGGGGATGATAAAAATGATACATCCCGAAAAAAGATTGTTCACTCCTTCTTTGAAAATGGTTATTTGTATCCCTTCAGGTATCACCGAGGTGGAGAAACGCGCTGTACGTGATAGCGCTGAACACGCAGGAGGTAAAGAAGTGTATTTGATACACGAACCAATGGCTGCTGCAATTGGTATTGGTATTGACGTTGAAGAGCCCATTGGTAACATGATCATTGATATTGGTGGTGGCACCAGCGAAATTGCAGTTATCGCTTTGGGTGGTATCGTATGCGATAAATCAATACGTATTGCAGGTGATGAATTTACCTCCGACATTGAAGAATATATGCGCAGACAACATAATATTTTAATTGGTGAACGTTCTGCCGAACGTGTAAAAATTGAAGTGGGTTCTGCGATGATAGAAATTGACAACCCGCCACCGGATTATGCAGTACATGGCAGGGATTTGATGACAGGTGTTCCAAAAGAAATTTATGTATCGTATGTCGAAATTGCACACGCACTTGATAAATCAGTTGCTAAAATTGAAGAAGCAATCATGAATGCATTGGAAATGACACCACCGGAATTATCTGCCGATATTTTCAGAACAGGTATTTATTTGGCAGGTGGCGGTTCCATGTTACGTGGTTTGGATAAACGTATCTCATTGAAAACAAAACTGCCGGTACACATTGCCGAAGACCCTCTACGCGCCGTTGCACGCGGCACAGGTATAGCACTTAAAAATATAGAAAGATTCCCGTTCTTGATGAAGTAAGGAATGAATGAGTAAAGGAATAAATGATAGAATAAAAAAATAAGAAAAAAATTATGTTATCCATTTGCTCATTAAACCATTCACTCATTAAATCATTTAATCATTTAATCATTCTATTATTATTTAGATGAGAAACCTCATTTTATTTGTTTGGAAACACTCTTTTTTATTCTTGTTTCTTTTATTGGAAACAATTTGTATTTATCTGGTGGTTCGAAATAATAATTTTCAAAGAGCGGGCTTTGTGAACTCTGCCAATCAAGTGTCGGCAAACGTTTTAAAAACCTCTAAAAATATCGAAGATTATTTTTATCTGAAAAATGAAAATGAAAATCTGGCAAAAGAAAACGCCGATCTTCGCTCCCATTCACTCGTATCTTTTTCTATGTTGGTGAATGATCTATATGAAGTCAACGATACCGTATACAGCCAAAAATACACTTACACCAGTTGCAAAGTGGTGAACAACTCCATTAACAGACGCAACAATTACCTCACACTCAACAAAGGCGCAAAACAGGGTATACAACACGATATGGCTGTCATCACCAGTACAGGAGTGGTCGGAGTTGTTAAAGATGTATCGGAGAATTTTTGCACAGTTATGTCATTGTTACACAGCAAAAGCACCATCAGTTCAAAAATAAAAAAGAATGGTTTTTTTGGTCCACTTACCTGGGATGGTGAAAATTTCAGCTATGCTACCTTAAACGATATCCCTTCTCACGTGCAATTGTTAAAAGGCGACACAATCGTTACAAGCGCCTATTCATTAGCTTTCCCGGAAAACATAATGATCGGAACGGTAGAAAGTTTTGAAAGAAAATCCGGTGAATTTTTTTTTACAGTTAAAGTAAAATTATCAACCGACTTTAAAAAATTGAGCTATGTATATGTAGTGAACAATTTACAAAAACTGGAACAAGAAGAACTGGAAAAAAGATCTGAAACAGATAATTAATACGATGATGCTACTGTAGATCCTATGAAATAAATTTAACCACATAGGCTCATAGAAATAAGGTAAAACAAAGAAAATAAATTTTTTTAACATAGTTGAGCTTTGTTTCCGATTTATCGGGTACTATCTAAAACTTTAAATAATAAAACCCTATGTTTCTATGTGGTTAAATTATTTACCACAAGAAAATAAAAAATAAAAAAACGAACGTGCTAAATTCAATTATCAGAAATATCATCCGTTTTATTTTACTTGTGTTGGTACAAGTTCTTATTATCAAAAACCTTGAATTGGGAAGGTTTATCAATCCATTTATATATGTTCTGTTCATTATCATATTGCCTTTCGAAACACCAAAATGGTTATTGTTATTAAGTGCATTCGCATTGGGTATTACCATCGACATGTTTTATGATACCGCCGGAATGCATGCAGCAGCTTGTGTTTTCATGGCATACGTCAGACCGGGAATATTAAAATTATTTTCTCCTCGTGATGGTTATGAGATCGGAACACAGCCAACCATACAATATTTAGGGGTCCCATGGTTTCTTTCTTATTCCGGAATTCTAATTGTGTTGCACCATTTTGTTTTGTTTTACATCGAAATATTTCGCTTGTCCGAATTTTTCTCAACCTTTTTAAGGGTTATCGTTAGCTCCGTATTCACAATGCTTCTGGTTGTTTTCAGCCAATATCTTTTTCATCGTAAAAAAGAACAAGAATGAACTCGCTTTCCGAAAGAAAATACGTTATTGTTGGAGTTTTCCTGCTTGTTGGACTTTTATACATTGCCCGTCTTTTTTATATTCAGATAATTGACGACAGCTATAAGTTAGATGCCCGCAATCAGGCATTTCGTTATGTTACCGAATTCCCTGTACGCAGTTATATTTACGACAGAAATAAAAAACTATTGGTATATAACGAAGCTGCTTATGATTTAATGGTTCTTCCAAAAAATATTAAAAATCTGGATACAACTGACTTTTGCAATTTATTAGGAATCACAAAAGATGTATTTATAAAAAAGATGAAGAAGGCGGTGCAGTCACCAAATTCACCACGAAAACAATCTGTTTTTGAAAAACAGTTATCACCTAAAGACTATGCCTCCATTCAGGAGCGGCTATACCGCTTCCCCGGCTTTTTCGTTCAATCGCGAACACTTAGAAAATATCCACAAAAAACCGCCGCACACATGCTTGGGTATATTGGTGAGGCAAGTAAAGAAATGACCATAAAAGACCCGTATTATAACGAAGGAGATTATCTGGGAATTAGCGGCATCGAAAAGACATACGAAAAAGTGTTACGAGGAAAAAAGGGAATGCGCATCATGATGGTGGATGTAAACAATCGTGAAAAAGGAAGTTACATGAATGGCCTGTATGATACCGTCGCCATCCCAGGGAAACCTCTTACCACCACGCTTGATGCAGATCTGCAAGCATACGCAGAATTATTAATGCAAAATAAAATTGGCAGCGTAGTTGCCATCGAACCACAAACCGGCGAAATACTTGCGCTCGTTACCAGCCCTACATACGATCCGAACTTACTTGTAGGAAGGGATCGTAATAAAAATTTTGCTATGCTTTTGGCCGACAAAGAAGGCAATCCTTTGTTTAACCGTTCCACCATGGCATCCTATCCTCCCGGCTCTACATTTAAATTAGTTATGGCACTCATCGGTTTGAATGAACATGTGTTAACACCCAACACCCGCTACCCTTGCGCGCGAGGTTATCCTCCGCTTGGCGGACACCCGAAATGCCACGTACACCCATCACCTCAGGATCTAACAGGTGCGATAGGCACTTCTTGTAATTCGTATTTTTCCTATGTTTTTAAAAGTGTGATCGATGATAAAAAATTCAATGATACTTACAAAGCCTACGCTAATTGGCGTGATATCGTTTTGAGTTTTCGAATGGGCACAAAAACAGGCTCCGATCTTGCAAATGAATTAAATGGAAATGTGCCGAGTATAAAATATTACGACAAAGTATTTGGCAAAGGGTCCTGGAAAGCAAGTACCGTTATTTCGCTTGGTATTGGCCAGGCCGAGATGGGAGTTACACCTCTGCAAAATGCAAATTTAGTTACCATCATTGCCAATAAAGGTTGGTATTATACTCCACATATTGTAAAAGCAATAGGTGGCAACCCTAATGATACATTGTTAGCCCGATTTAAAATAAAACACTATACCAAGATCACGGATACATCCGTTTTTAATTCCGTGATACTTGGAATGGCAAAAGCAGTAGAGGGAGGAACAGCCGGAGCGCTTAAAATTGAAGGCATACCTTATTGTGCAAAAACAGGAACAGCGCAAAATCCACACGGAAAAGACCACTCAGTATTTGTTGCGTTTGCTCCAAAAGATAATCCTAAAATTGCCATTGGTATTTTAATTGAAAATGCCGGATTCGGCTCTACCTGGGCAGGACCAATTGCCCGCCTGATGATGGAGAAATATTTAAAAGGTAAAATTACCAGACCCGATTTAGAAAAACGAATGTTAGAAGGCGACCTCATTCATAAAGGAAAGGCCGCGGCCCTAAAGGGAGAAAAAAAACTTTCTGTACCGAATAAAAAAAATGAGAAACAACAACACTAGTATTTTTAGCAATATCGATTGGATAACAGTATTGCTTTACCTCGTACTTGTTATAATAGGATGGATGAATATTTATTCTGCCGTTTATAATGAGGAACATTATATCATCACGGATACCACTCAAAAATATGGTAAGCAGATGGTGTGGATCGGCGCTGCTTTTTTGCTCGCGATCATCATTTTAATTATTCAAGAAGATTTTTATACCGCCTTCGCCTATTTTATTTTTGGCGTTATTTTAGTTGCCAATATTGCTGTTCCCTTTCTGGGACGAGAAGTAAAAGGAAGTAATTCATGGTTTAGGTTTGGAGAATTCGGGATACAGCCCGCAGAGTTTATGAAATTTGCTACCAACCTGGCGCTCGCAAAATTTTTAAGTAATCAGGACATCAAAATTGCTCATTTTAAAAACACAGCTATTGCACTCCTTTTCATTGGTGTTCCTTTAATTATCATTATGAAATTGCAAAACGAAACAGGTTTAGCCATTGTGTTTGTCGCCTTTATATTTATGCTTTATCGCGAAGGCTTATCGGTAAACTTTTTGTTATTAGGCTTTTTAGCTGTCGTATTATTTCTTCTTGCCTTGCTGATCAACAATATTTATTTATTCGCTATTATCAGTGTTTTGTGTGCTATTTCAACTTTATTTGTAAGAAGAAACGTTAAAAATTTATTCCTCATTGCTACTGTTGGCCTTATTGCTTGCGGCATGGTTAAAGGGACCAGCTATGTTTACGAGCACATGGAACCGCATCAAAAAATTCGTATCGATGTACTATTGGGGCGTGGCGTTGTGGATCTAAAAAAAGAAGGGTACAATGTCAATCAGGCTAAAATTGCTATAGGTTCAGGAGGTTTTTGGGGTAAAGGATATTTAGAAGGCACACAAACAAAATACAATTTTGTACCGGAGCAGGATACCGATTTTATTTTTTGTACTGTTGGTGAAGAGTGGGGTTTTGTTGGCAGTTCCATCATCATTATATTACAGCTTGCGCTGATCATCCGTTTAATTTTTATGGCCGAAAGACAGCGTTCACCTTTCAGTCGTATTTATGGTTATGGTGTTGCTTCTGTTTTATTTTTTCATCTTACGGTAAATGTAGGAATGACTATTGGCCTTGCCCCGGTAATAGGGATTCCGCTGCCCTTTTTTAGCTATGGAGGATCTTCATTGTTGTCATTTACAATACTCCTTTTTATATTTGTGAAATTAGATTCACACAGATTACAAATTTTGAGATAATCGAATACTTCATTGCGAGGAACATTTATGACAATTTCCCTTGGCAAATATATTTTCGGTGTTTAACTTTATCCATTCAAATAACCGACATTCAAAAAATTTTTAATCAAAAAAATGGCAACACTTAATCCTTATCTAAACTTTAATGGCAATACCGAAGAAGCATTTAAATTTTACAAATCCGTTTTCGGTGGAGAATTCACAACATTTCAAAGGTTTAAAGATACACAGGAAGCAAGTAAACTATCTGCAATTGATGGCGAAAAAATAATGCATGTTGCATTACCAATTGGAAAAGGAAATACCTTAATGGGTATAGATGCGTTGGAATCCATGGGACAAAAATTAATAGTGGGTAATAACTTCTCCCTATCTCTCAACTTGGAAAGCGAAGAAGAAACCAACAAATTATTTAATGCGCTTTCAGCCGGTGGGAAGATAGAAATGCCATTACAAAAAACTTTTTGGGGAGCTTACTTCGGAATGTTTGCCGATAAATTTGGCATTCAATGGATGGTGAATTATGAGTATAAAAAATAATAAAACTCCGGTTATATAAAACAAAATGTCCCGCTATAATTAACTTATAGCGGGACATTTGTTATTTTATTCTCTTGTTTTATTCCGTCATTTCGAAATCATCCAAAAACTTAGTGGTATAATTTCCTTTAATGTATTCCTCGTTCTCCATCAGTTTTAAATGGAAAGGGATAGTTGTTTTTATACCTTCAATTACATACTCACTCAATGCGCGATGCATCTTTGCGATCGCCTCTTCACGTGTTTGAGCAACAGTAATGAGTTTTGCCACCATGCTATCGTAATTTGGAGGAATTGTATAGCCGGAGTAAATATGTGAATCTACACGCACACCATGACCTCCGGGTGTGTGTAAATTTCCGATCTTACCCGGTGACGGTCTGAAATTATTATAAGGATCTTCTGCATTGATACGGCACTCGATAGCGTGTAATTCAGGAAAATAATTTTTTCCGGAAAGAGGCACACCCGCGGCAACCAATATTTGTTCACGTACCAGGTCGTAGTTGATCACCTCTTCGGTTATAGGGTGTTCCACTTGAATACGCGTATTCATTTCCATAAAATAAAAATTGCGGTGTTTGTCAACTAAAAATTCAACAGTTCCTACACCTTCATATTTCACTGACATTGCAGCCTTTATCGCTGCAGCTCCCATTGCATCACGCAATTCAGGCGTCATAAAAGGGGAAGGAGTTTCTTCCGTCAGTTTTTGATGGCGTCTTTGTATGGAACAATCTCTTTCAGACAAGTGACAAACCACTCCGTATTGATCACCAACAATTTGAATTTCGATGTGACGAGGTTCTTCAATGTATTTTTCCATATACATGGCACCGTTACCAAAAGCAGCCTCCGCTTCTTTAAAGGCAGATTCGTAAAGGGCATCCATGTCTTCTTCTTTCCAAACAATGCGCATCCCTTTTCCACCACCACCGGCAGTTGCTTTAATGATAACAGGATAACCAACATTTGGAGCCAATTCTTTTGCTTGTGCAGCACTTTCCAACAACCCTTCTGAACCCGGAACACAAGGAACACCTGCAGCGATCATCGTAGATTTAGCTGAAGCTTTATCTCCCATAGAACCTATCATTTCGGGCGAAGCACCAATAAATTTAATAGAATGCTCCTGGCAAATTTTTGAAAATTTTGCATTTTCTGCGAGGAAACCATAACCCGGATGTATTGCATCAGCATCGGTTATTTCGGCTGCAGAAATAATACTTGGAATATTTAAATAGGAGTCTTTACTTGCGGGAGGTCCAATACAAACAGCTTCATCAGCAAATTTAACGTGCAATGAATCCTTATCAGCAGTGGAATAAACGGCTACCGTTTTAATTCCCATTTCTTTGCAGGTACGAATAATTCGTAACGCAATTTCGCCCCTGTTGGCAATAAGTATTTTTTTGAACATTTTTTTTGAGTTTAAAGTTTTAAAGTTCAAAGTTTAAAGTTGGGCTCATTACGAACAGAACTTTAAACTTTGAACTTTAAACTAAATTTTAAGCGGGATCTACCAGAAATAAAGGTTGATCGTATTCCACCGGGGTGACATCATTCACCAATACTTTTATAATTTTTCCTTTTATGTCCGATTCAACTTCGTTGAACAGTTTCATCGCTTCGATAATACAAGTGATCCTGCCCGGAGCGATATCATCTCCTACGTTTACAAATGGTGGCTTGTCGGGAGAGGAAGATCTATAGAATGTACCGATCATTGGAGATTTAACAATAATGTATCTTGATTCATCGCCTCCGCCCTGAGCTGTTTCTTTTGAAGTTGCAGATTTTGTTTCAGCAGCAGGCGCTGACTCTTGTTGGGGTGCAGGTGCAGAAACCTGCATAACAGGTTGGGGTGCAGATTGAACAAATACCTGCTCCCTGCCTTTACCTGCAGGAGTTTTAATAGTAATTTTTACATCTTTCGTTTCCAGCTCAACCTCGCTTACACCTGACTTTGCTACAAACTTTATTAGATCTTGAATTTCGTTTAATTTCATCTGAAATAATTATTTAAAATTAATACTCAATTATTTTACTGATAACTATTCGTCTATTTTATGAATTATAAGCCCATTTTAAATACACCGCACCCCAGGTAAAACCTGCGCCAAATGTAGAAATAATTATGTTATCACCTTTTTTTATTTGTTTTTCATAATCCCATAAACAAAGTGGAATTGTTCCTCCTGTAGTGTTGCCATATTTTTGAATGTTCAACATTACTTTATCAGATGATAAGCCCATACGGTCCGAGGTGGCATCAATAATGCGCTTATTGGCCTGATGGGGAACCAGCCATGCAATATCTTCCGACTTCAATTTATTTTTTTCCATTATTTCTGCCGAAACTTCAGCCATACCAATAACGGCACGTTTAAAAACCGGTTGTCCGTCCTGAAATACATAATGTTCTTTTGAATCAACGGTTTCATGAGATGCAGGCTTAACAGAGCCTCCGGCTTTCAAATTCAAATACTTGCCTCCTGAACCATCTGTTTTTAAAATAGAATCAATTATACCTAAACCTTCGGTATTAGGCTCTAACAGAACTGCTCCGGCCCCATCACCAAAAATGATACATGTTGAACGATCTGTATAATCTATAATTGATGACATTTTATCCCCTCCCACAACGATCACTTTTTTATGTTTCCCTGTTTCAATAAATTGAGCGCCGGTTGTAAGAGCAAATATGAAGCCCGAACATCCACCGGCTAGGTCAAAGCCCCAAGCGTTCTTAGCGCCTATTTTATCACAGATAAGATTGGAAGTAGAAGGAAATGAAAAGTCAGGTGTTACAGTTGCAACAATAATTAAATCTATTTCAGAGGCTTTGATACCTCTTTTTTTCAGGAGCAATTCAACCGCAGGCGCACACATATCAGATGTGCCTAAGCCTTCCCCTTTTAATATTCTACGTTCTTTAATTCCGGTACGTGTTTCTATCCACTCTGAAGTTGTTGTTACAAATTTCTCGAGTTCTTGGTTGGTCAGAACGTATTCAGGAACGTAGCCTGCAACGGCGGTGATGGCGGCGGTTATTTTTGTCATTATTCGAATGCTTGTTTTATTTTATCGGACAGCTGAGCCTCAACTATATCTCTAGTAAGGAGCAGCATATTTTTTACTGCGATATCATTCGAAATTCCATGACCTATCATTACTGTTGAACTGATACCTAATATAGGCGTTCCTCCGTAATTTTCGTAATTATAGCGTTCGAAATAATCGTCACTCAAACCTCTTCTTTTAAGCGTAGTATATAATGCTTCAGCTTGTTTTAACACAATGTTACCGGTAAATCCATCGCAAACAACGACGTCGACTAGATCACCAAAAATGTCGCGTCCTTCAATATTACCTATAAAATTAAAATCTTTGCTATCTTTCATTAAAGTATGCGCTGCTTGAGAAACTAAATTTCCTTTTTCAGGTTCTTCACCAATATTTAACAATCCGACTTTTGGATTTTTTATTCCGTAAACATGTTGCGCAAAAAGCGAACCCAATACACCAAATTGGTACAATACATCGGGTTTACAATCAGCATTAATACCTACATCAAGTATTAAACCCATACCGCCATTTTCTTTGGGCAATATGGATGTGATGCATGGTCTTATAACACCGGAAATAGTTTTTGCACTAAACATGGAACCAACCAGCATTGCACCTGTGTTCCCATTGCTGGCAAAAGCGTCAATCTTTTTTTCTTTAAGCAAGGAAAAACCCAAGACTATACTAGAATTGGGTTTCTGAGAAAACGCTTTGGTTGGATGTTCGCCCATCGTAATTACTTCGGGCGCATGAACAATATCAAAATTATTTACGTCACCACCGAACTTAGCGAGACATGAAACAATTTGTTCCTGATCGCCTATCAATACAAGGCGAATAGTTGAGGGCAATAATTTTTGAGCTAAAATCGCTCCTGATACAGTTGCATCGGGAGCAAAATCACCGCCCATGATATCTATACCTATCTTCATAAATTTCTATTTAAAGTTATTAAGTTAAACGATCCATTAAATTTGATGAATGCACCAATGTTCAATGCTTATTTAACCTTTCAAATAATATTAAGCAGAAACTTTTTTCTCGATAGCTAATTTACCTCTGTAGTAACCGCAACCACCGCATACACGGTGGTACAATGTGGGTGCTCCGCAATTTGAACATGTTGAAAGTGTAGATGCTACTGCTTTGTCATGACCTCTTCTGCTATCTCTTCTGGATCTCGATAATTTTCGCTTTGGATGTGGCATTTTTTCTAGTTATTAGTTGTTGTTATTTGTTGATTTGGAGAATTAAAAAAATCTCCATTTCTCCAATTCTTTATTTCTCTAATTAATTTAACTTTATATTTTTCAATCCATCCCAACGCGGATCGATCTTTTCTTCTTTCTCTTCAACTAAAAAATTTTCAAGTTTTTTTAGTATTTCCTTATCACACGTTGACTCTTCCGAATGTTCACGTTTAATAGGCAATGACAGCGTTATGTATTCATACAAATATTGTGTCAGATCTAATTTATGCTCATTGGCTGCAATGGTAATAATGTCGTCATCTTCATCATTGTCGTCGCTCCCTCCAACTTTAACAATCAGTTTATGGTTTCCATTGATGGGCAGATCGAACTCCGCAGCACAACGATCACAATTTGATTTAACGGTTCCGCTGATATCAAAATGCAAAACCATCATTGCAGATTGTTTTAGCAATGTTAATTTTACTTGTATGTTACCTTGTTTAATCTCTGAATAATCAAGGTTTTCAAAGAACTTATCATTTACATCAAACTCAAATAAATGCTCTCCCGGACTTAATCCTGCAAACTGAATAACGTATTCTTTTGAGGCTGACATTTTACTTAACTTTTAAAGAAAGACCGCAAAGGTAAAAAATTCTACCTTATATCAAAATGAATTGAGCTATTTAATATTTGGCTGTTTTTTACCAAAAAAGATAAAAACAATGGGAAAAAGTACAATTTTAGATGCTTTTTATCAAAATTTTAGTGATAAACCAACAATTTTAATTGCGATTTTTTTAACGTTCCCTTTTAATAAAATTAATTTTTAGTGGATTGGCAGATAATTCTTTGTTTTGTTTCCGGGTATTGTAAATATCTATGGCTGTGTATATTGCTCTTCGGAATGATTCTTCTGATGCCATATTTTTACCTGCAATATCATAAGCGGTTCCATGATCTGGTGAGGTGCGAACGATAGGCAATCCGGCTGTAAAGTTAACTCCTGCATTAAAAGAAATTGTTTTGAATGGAATCAAGCCCTGATCATGATACATTGCTAATACGGCATCGAAACTTTTATATGTTCCGTTCCCAAAAAAGCCATCAGCAGGATAAGGTCCGTATACCAATAGGCCGTCTTCTTTTGCTTTATTGATCGCAGGTATAATGATGTTTTTTTCTTCATCACCAATTACGCCATTGTCGCCTGCATGCGGGTTTAAACCCAATACAGCAATTTTTGGTGTACGAATTGAAAAATCCTGGATCAGGGACTTATGCAGGACCTGAATTTTTTTTAATATCTTTTCTGTGGTTAATTCCTGCGCCACACGCGTAACCGGAATATGCCCTGTAACAACTGCTACACGCAAGGTGTCGCTCAATAAAAACATAAGGCTGTTTCCATCTCCAAATTTCTCATCTAAATATTCGGTATGTCCCGGAAAATTAAAATCAGGAGATTGAATATTCTCTTTATTAATTGGTGCTGTAACTAAAACGTTTATCTTCCCTTGCGCTAAAGCTAATGCGGCGGCTTCCAGTGATTTTAATGCGTATTTCCCTCCGTCGGCAGTTTGCTTGCCCAATTCAATTGCAACATCTTCTTCGTAAACATTAATAATATTTGCACGTTTGTGACTTATTTCGGAAATATCATGTATTTGATTGAAGCTGAAATCTTCTATGTTTAATGCCTTACGATGAAAGGATGCGGTTTTATTTGAACCGAAAACAACGGGTGTACATATTTCTAACATTTGAGGATCCAGAAATGTTTTTATGATCACTTCTAAACCTATTCCGTTTATGTCGCCTTGTGAAATTCCAACAATGATTTTTTCTTCTGCCATTTTTTAGTTCAAAGTTTAAAGTTTGAAAGTTCGCTGATATAAAATCAAATTGAAATTGAGATCAAACTAAATTTAAAGGTTGCAAATATCGTAAGAATTTAGAGATAAACTAATAATCCCCCAGCCCCCTCAGGGCAACACGCATTATAAATT
>PLYN01000053.1 GCA_003151815.1 Bacteroidota bacterium
TGAATAATTATCAACAATTAACTGTGAATGCAATTTACAAGGTATTCGGTTTCAAGCATTAATAATGAGTATTTTTGTATCTATGAAAAATCGAAAACCATTGATATTAGTGACCAACGACGATGGCATTACTGCTCCCGGAATTGTTGCATTGGTAGAAGTAATGAAAACACTGGGTGATGTTGTAGTTGTTGCGCCCGATAAGGCGCAATCAGGCATGGGACATGCCATCACCATAAATTCTACCTTGCGCATTCATAAAGTTAAGATATATGGTGTGCTTGAAGAATACAGTTGTACCGGAACACCGGTTGATTGTGTAAAATTTGCAGTGAATAAAATAATGCACCGTAAACCGGATTTATGTGTTTCCGGGATCAATCATGGTACCAATATGTCGATCAATGTTATTTATTCCGGAACCATGTCGGCAGCTGTTGAAGGTGCAATTGAGCATATTCCTTCTATCGGTTTTTCATTGTCAGATTACACTATTGATGCAAATTTTACAGCATCAAAAAAAATTGTAAAAATTATTGCGGAAAAAGTTTTAAAGAACGGATTGCCTGATGGTGTTTGTTTGAATGTGAATATCCCCAAATTAAAATCAGAATTAATAAAAGGAATAAGAGTGTGTCGTCAGGCAAAAGCCAATTGGACCGAACAGTTTGATGAACGCCGCGATCCGGGCGGACACCCTTATTACTGGCTGACAGGTAAATTTGAAAATTTTGATGCCGGAGATAAAGATACTGATGTGTGGGCTTTGGAAAATAATTATGTATCAGTTGTTCCTACTCAGTTTGATATGACTGCTCACACAGCGATCAAAGAAATTGCTGACTGGAAATTGTAGAGAAATAGTTAGAAAGTTCAAAGTTGGAAAGTTTAAAGTTAATAGAGAATAGAAATTTGAAAATTGAAAATTGAAGAATTTATATAATTAATTAAGAACTGTAAGTTTAGATGCAGAACTTTCCAACTTTGAACTTTTAAACTTTAAACTAATTTTAAATGAAAGATTTTGATTTTGATAAATTATGGATAGGAATGATATTGGGACTGGCCACTCCTTTTATTACCCTTGTTTTATATTACAAGATCAATTTTTCATTTATGACAGTTGATGAATTTATAAAATATTTGAAACTTGGTGATATTGTTACTTCTTTAATTTCATTGTGTATTTTGACCAATCTGGCAGTCTTTTATCCTTTTATCTGGAAAGAAAAATACAAAGGAGCTTATGGGGTTTTGGCTTCTACCTTTATTTGGGCAGCGGTTGTTGTATTCTTAAAATTCTTCACAGGCAACCAATGAACTATTATATTATTGCAGGCGAAGCATCCGGTGATTTACATGCCTCTAACTTAATGAAAGAGTTAAAGGCTTTGGACATTGATGCCCGCTTTCGTTGCTGGGGAGGTGACCTGATGAAATCTCAAGGCGCAGATCTCATAAAACATTACCGCGATCTTTCCTTTATGGGTTTTACAGAAGTGTTGATGAACCTGCCAACCATTTTAGATAATATTAAATTTTGCAAAAAAGATATTTCCGAACATCAGCCGGATGTATTGATTTTAGTAGACTATCCGGGTTTTAATTTGCGTATTGCTGAATTTGCTAAAGCTTCGGGCATAAAAGTGTTTTATTATATATCTCCTCAAATATGGGCCTGGAAACAATCCCGCGTTCATAAAATAAAAAAGGTAGTAGATAAAATGTTTGTAATCCTTCCTTTTGAAAAAGAATTTTATCAGCGTTTTGATTATCAGGTTGACTTTGTCGGTCACCCGTTACTTGATGCTGTCGCTGAATACGCAACTCAATCAAATACTTTATCAATAAACACCGATAAGCCAATCATCGCATTATTGCCGGGAAGTCGCAAGCAGGAAATTACAACCATGCTTCCTATCATGTTATCGTTAGTGAAAAAATATACTAATTATCAATTTGTGATTGCTGCTGCTCCTTCTCAAAATAACGATTTTTATCAGGCACTTATTGGAGACTCGGATGTGAAAATTGTTTTTGATCAAACGTATCAATTATTGCAAAAAGCCGAAGCAGCATTGGTAACTTCCGGTACCGCCACTCTGGAAACTGCTTTGTTCGGTGTGCCGGAAATAGTATGTTATAAAGGTGGAGCTATTTCTTTCGCCATTGCGAAACAATTGGTTAAAGTAAAATATATTTCTTTGGTAAACTTAATAATGGATGAGGAAATTGTGAAGGAATTAATACAAGGCGAATTGAATGAAAACAATCTTAAAGTAGAGTTGGATAAATTGTTAAATCCTGAAACCCGAATTAAAATGTTAATGCAATACTCTAAATTAAAAGCAAAATTAGGTGGTTCGGGAGCATCAAAAAAAACAGCGGAATTAATGATTGGTTATTTAAGCGTTAAGTTATAAGTTATGAGTAATCCCTATTAGGAGCGTCATTGCGAGGAACATTCTGCGTTGAAGCAGACACTCAATCTCAAACCAAACTGTTTTTGAGATTGCTTCGGGCGAAAAGCCCTCGCAATGACGCTACTATTGGGATTTTAGTTCTCAAAATTTAAGGAACATTTTCAAGATGAAAAAGAATATTTTAGGAATACTTTTACTTTTTTTTGGATGGGCGCAGAATACAAACGCTTCTATTGTAAACGTTCGCATCTTCACTACAACCATTATCAATACATTTATATTTTCTCCTTTAGGAGGCACTTACAATATATATGGCGATGGTGTTTTATTGGCTGATTGCGACCCTTCCGGTATTTTTCAAATGAGTGTTGAAGGCGATTCAATTCGTTTAAAAACATTTGAAAAAAATATCGGAAAATTTGTAAGCATTAAAATGATTGCAAAGGAACCTTTGTCGGCTTTCAAAATAAAATCTGTACTGCCTAAAAGCAAAGTTCGTACGTACGATGATGATTTAGAAATTACGCTTACACCCGACAAAAGTCAATTTTTGCTTATTAATAAAGTAGATTTAGAGGATTACATTGCCGGTGTGGTTCAATCAGAAGCAGGGAAAAATGTTGGTTTGGAATATTACAAATTGCAGGCGATTTTATGTCGTACTTATTTGTTGGCACATCTGGGTCGTCATATGATGGAAGGTTACGAGGTATGCGACGATGTTCATTGTCAGGCATATTTAAGCAGAACAAGTGAAGAAACAATTGTAAAAGCGGTACTCGATACAAAAGGATTGGTAGTGGTTGACAACGACTTAAATTTAATAACCGCAGCTTTTCATTCCAATTGTGGTGGCGAAACCTGCAATTCACAGGATGTGTGGGCAATGCCAACCACCTATTTAAAATCGGTGAAAGATACATTCTGTATCCATAAATCTCAGGCACATTGGCAAAGAATTATTACAACTGAAGACTGGAAATCGTATTTACGATTGAAGCGCAAATATTCTATTTCGGATACGCTGAAATTTGCAAATGCTACTTCGTTTTCTCAATCCAAAGGAAGAGCAATTTATTTTACTGAAAAAAATATTCGGATTCCTCTAAAAACCATTCGCGCAGATTTTAAATTAAAATCAACTTATTTTTCTATCCGTCAGGTTGGCGATTCAGTTATTTTCGATGGTCGCGGATATGGTCATGGTGTTGGTCTTTGCCAGGAAGGCGCCATGAACATGAGTAAATTAAAATATTCGTATAAAGATATTCTTCACTTTTATTATAAGGATGTTAATCTGGTTGATCTATCGGCTTTGAATTATTTCAAACAGGAATAAATTGTGTAGGTCATTCTGAACTTGATTCAGAATCTGCGCGAATGCTTGGGTTAAATAATTCTTTATTATCTCAATCTATGCACCACTTCAAAATAAAATGTCTACTCTCTTCCGTCTTCTGCCTTCTGGCTACTCAAATATCCATTGCACAATCCGATACTATTTCATTTTCTACTCCAACAAATCCCGTAAATAAAAAACGTATTGCTGTTGTAATTGGTACAGAAACGGTACTTTACACGGGTACGTTAATTGCTTTAAATAGTTTGTGGTATAAGGATTATCCACGTTCATCCTTTCATTTTTTTAATGATAATAACGAATGGCTTCAGATGGATAAAGTGGGACACATGACGACTGCGTATAACGTTGGGAGGGTAGGAATAAATTTGATGAAATGGAGTGGGGTAGAGCGTAAAAAGGCAATATGGGTTGGAGGAATGTTGGGCTCCGTTTTTTTAACCACAGTGGAAATCTTAGATGGGTATTCGTCCGAATGGGGTTTTTCTGTTGGCGATTTCTCAGCAAATACACTCGGCTCCTTTTTATTGATAGCACAGGAATTAGCCTGGGATGAACAACGCATAGTTTTAAAATATTCTTTTCAGCAAAGTCAATATGCGAAATATCGTCCGAGTGAATTGGGAAAAAATTTGCAGGAAAATTTAATTAAAGATTATAACGGACAAACATATTGGTTATCGTTAAATATTTCTTCATTTATGAAAAAAGAAACGAAGTTCCCAAAATGGTTAAATATAGCTTTCGGCTATGGAGCAAACGGTATGATCGGAGCTAAAAATAATCCTGTTGTTTTCAATGATACTGGCAATCAAATTTATTTTGATCGTTACCGCCAATTTTATCTTTCTCTGGATGTTGATTTGACCCGAATAAAAACCAGATCAAAATTTTTGAAAACGGTATTTAATACAATTGGCTTTATTAAATTTCCTGCTCCTTCAATTGAGTTTAACAAAAATGGTTTAAAAGGTTCTTGGATTGGGTTTTGATGGTTTTTGCTATTGCAAGCAAATGCTCCGCATATTTGCTTGCACATGTTAATGTGCTGGCGTTTCTTTTTCAACCAATTAACAAACTTATTCTAATTCCTAAGCCTTCTTCAAAAATTCTGTAAAGTGTGGATAATTGAATGTCACACTTCCCGTTTTCCAACCTTGAGATATAACTTTTTTTAGTGCCAACTTTATTTGCGAGTTCTTCCTGAGTCAAATGGGCGTCTTTTCTTGCGTCTTTTAGCGTTTCACTAATTACAAAATATTGTGCGCGTTCTTCAAATTCGTCACGTTTCTTTGCACCAATTTTGCCATATTGAATATCTAATAACTCATCAAAGTTTTTAGCGTTTCTTATTGCTTTGTCCTTTTTCATTTTCGTTTGTTTTTAATTTGAAATATTCTTTTTTTAACTTTTCCGCCATTTCGATTTCTTGCTTTGGAGTTTTTTTGTTTTCTTTTGAAATCCATTGAATAACACAACAAGGTTTCCTTTGTCAAAACAACAGAATACTCTGTAAATATTACTTCCGACTTCAATTCTGATTTCAAATAGTCCGTCGGTACCTTCAAGATGTTTGAGAAATTTTTCCGGTATTTTGTCTACTGTTTTAATTACACGAAAAATATAACCAATTTTTTCTCTAACCTTTTCACTTTGTTCAAGGTAGAAGTCTTGAAAGTGGTATTCGTGGAAAATAATTTGTCTTTCTTTATTCATTACACAAAGATAACTTTTAAGATAACAAATTCCTAATTTAATTTTGGGAAGTTTTCCCAGCTCCTTCAATTGAGTTTAATAAAAATGGTGTAAAGGGTTCATGGTTGGGGTTTTGATGTAGCTAAGCGGAATTTGTAATTCCGCTTTTATTGTTTGCAGAATTCCTGCCCGTCCAGTCAGGCGGGTTAAATTCTGCTTTGTTCCGAGCGGCAAAGCATTTGCCGCTCAATGCTTCGTTATTTTATTTTTAATTTAATCAACATGCTGCTGAGCGGGGGGGGGCAAACGCCAGCACATTTTCTACCGATAAAAATTTGCGTTTGTAACTTGCAAACGCTCCGCATTTTTTTAGCAAATGTTAGTAGCTTTAAAATTTCAAACATGAAATTCGTTACACTTAGAATTAGTTTTTCAACCCCAGTGTCTTATACCCCAAGTTTGTAATTTTTAAAAATTATAAAGCAACTTTAAATTTATTCCCACGCTGTTAAATCCATTTGCATTTTTCTTTTGAAGTCCGTAGTAAAATTGTGGAGAAACAATAGTAAATATTCTTTTACTATTGTTCTTAACTATACCCAAATTAACCACTATAGATTCTGAATACTTTTGGGAGACTGATTTTATTGAATAATCTAGGTTTTTACCATTACTGTCAACCAAATTTTTAGATCTGTTCGTAATTAAATAGCAATAATTAACCTGTGCTCCGAAGCCTGCAAATAGTGATAAACCATGTGAAAATTTGAAAATCGTTTTTTGAAGAGTTAAGGAAAGGTATACATAATTGAATCTTGTAATTGTCGTATAATAAGTAATATTATTATAGTTAACAGTACCGTTATTGCTAATTAAACTAGTTGTATTAGGGATGTTTTTATTCATAGCTCCGTTGTTCAAATATCCCAACTCTGTCGACAAATAGATATTTCTTTTTTTATTAATTCTAAAAATGCCGCTCAACCCTATACTACCAGCAACAGCGCCTTTAATCAAATGTCCATAGTTCATTGTAGGCATCGAATATAAAGGGGAAAGTGTTAGTCCAATGCCATTTCTAATTGTAAATATTGTGTCCTTTTGGGTTGTAAATATGCTGTCTTGCGAATAACAAATATTTGCTAAGGCGAATAATATTAGAACTAAAAGTGTCTTTGCTTTCTTCATTTTTTTTATTGCTACTAAACATATTTATAAACGCAACCAGCAATTCAGTTTCGAATTATCAATAGGTTTCTTTTTGTAAATGTATTGAAATATAAGCGTTTATTTCTAATCACCAATCAATCCTGCTTCCAACCTTTTATTATAATCACGTAACAGAAGTTTATATAACATCACAGCAAGGGAATACAATACGGCTGTGATATAAAATATATTCACGTAAGAAATATCCAAATGCCTGAATATGCCAAATCCAATGGCACTGATGCATGCTGCTCCCGACCAGATAGCAGATGTTAAACCGCTGACTATTTCTCTATTTCTTTCCCCGACATATTCCATCGTTATTTCCAAGGTCATGGGTACCGCCATACTCATTAATGGTTGACGTAATAAAAAGAAAAAACCGGCAATAAATACTGCTATATTAAAATTGTTATAATATTCGGTTGTTGCCATTAATATCAAGGCTATTATAGCAAATGATTGTGTTGTGGGGATAGCCTTTTGGAATCCAAACTTATTTTTTATTATGGGTACATACATGGCTACAATTGTTACCAAAATGGCTGTCATAAAATTAAGAAATGAAATTGTCGATGTTTTTAAATGGTGAACATTGGCAAAAAATAAGCCCATAAAAGGCACAATAAAGCCTGCACCGATGGCAAATATAGTGGTTGGTATCAATGCACGAAAAATAATTTTCCAATCGTGGTCTTTGAGTTTTTCATGTTGTTTGGCTATGGTGGGGATGTGTTCCTTTTTATTTATCCGGGAAACAAAATAAATATTTAAAAAACTGATAGTTGCAATAGCAAATAATAAATTATGTTCATTGAATAGGATTGGATTCAGACCATTAAAAATGGCAATGATCAAACCTCCGACAATGCTTGCTATGCTCCAAGTTGCGAAATTTAACGAGATAGCAAGTGTTTGATGTTCTTTGGGAACATTACGTAAAATATAGGGCAAAATCGGAATCTGAATAAAAGTATAGGTCATTCCCCATAACAGATGTGATAGTATCAATAAGCTATCCGAATGAAGTTGAACTGCAACAAGTATCATGATGGCAAAAAATGGGATCCCTATAGATGCTATTTTAAACATCGGTAAAATTTTTCTGCTTTTGATATACATCCCTAAGAATAACGCCAATGCAAGGATACCAAAATAACGGTAAGATGTAAAATGGGCATATTGTGCATCGCTATAACCCTCTTTTTTCATATACAAAGGAAGAATGGCGATGAAGGAAACATTGATCAGTTGAACAAAAAACTGAACTGTTAAAAGATTATGTATTGATTTGTTTAATTTAGAATATTCTCTGATTACCTTGAGCATATATGTGTTTCTATTCTGTCATCCGCCCGATTTTTTATCGGGCGAGGGTCTTGTTATTTGTAAATATGAAATTCCGTTTGGTTGGCCATGGCAAGCGCAATGTCTTCGATCCCGCATATGCGGGAACTGCGCGCGACGTCATATTGAGCTTGTCGAAATATATGCGATGGCTTCAGAATAATCATATTGTATTTAATTAAAATTTAAACAGATCTATTTCAATTTCCCTTTTATATATTCCAAAATCTTCTCTACTTCATTTGGCTCAAACCACTTTATTTCCTGATCTTTCCGGAACCAGGTTAATTGGCGTTTTGCAAATCTGCGGGTATTTTGTTTGATCAATTCTATTGCCGAATATAACTCTGTTTTATTTTCCAGATAGCTGAACAACTCTTTATAACCTACTGTTTGTAATGCGTTCAGGTGTTTATATGGAAGTAATGATTTTACTTCGTTCAACAAACCGGTTGCCATCATATCATCAACCCTTGCATTGATGCGTGCATATAGTAGTTCACGCGAAGTGTTGAGTCCAATTTTAATGGTATTGAAATTACGTTTTGTTGATTTCCCTTTTCGTAAATTGGAGTATGGCTTTCCTGTGGTGATGCATACCTCCAAGGCGCGGCTTAATCGTTGCGGGTTATTTAAGTCCACTTGATTGTAGTAGATAAGATCAAGTTCTTTTAAAAGTTCCTGCAAGCCTTCAATACCTTTTGTTTCGAAAAGTGAATTTACTTTATTTCTTGTTTCCGGATCGGCTTCCGGCAGATCATCAAAACCTTTACAAACCGCATCTATGTATAATCCGGATCCTCCAACTAAAATTACATGATCGTTTGTCTGGAAGATTTTTTCTAAAAGAGAAAGGACATCGGTTTCAAATTTTCCAACGTTATAATCTTCATTGATAGAGTGCGAATCAATAAAATAATGGGTAACGCCTTGCATTTCATGAACCGTTGGTTTTGCGGTTCCAATATTCATTTCTTTAAAAAACTGGCGGGAGTCGGCTGAAATAACCGGACAATTTAATTCATTCGCGATAGCAATGCTGAGCGCTGTTTTGCCAATGGCCGTAGGGCCTGTAATTACAATAATGGATCTGGTTGGCGTCAATTTTTTTTAGTCTTCCTCAAACTGTTGATCAGCAAGATCTTCAAATTCATTTTCTTCTTCGTCGCTACCCTCTTCCATTACTTCAATTTCCTCTTCTTCACCTTCTTCGCCTTCTAATTCTGCTATCCCATCTTCGCAATGCGCATTTACATATGCCTCATCATCAACCGGATTCTCATCATCCAATTCGTCATCATCCAAAACCGGCGGCGCTACAATAGGAGTATTATTATTTTTTGGTGCAACACCATTGGTTTTAACACATTTAGGATAGGATGCCTTTGCATCGTCAGGTACTATTTTTAGTAACTCCACCATAAATGTCCAATGGTTTTTCGGATCATAAACGTAAACAAATTTTTGGTGTGGATCGTCAATAAGCGAGGCCATTTTACACTTATTCATTAAGCGCTTTGAAACATCCGTTTTGCGATCATTTTTATTACCATCCGAGCCAGCACGGAGAATGATCTCTTCGCCCTTACGCCAATAGTCATCACTAATGAAAAAGGATGCATCGTGATCCCCGTCAAAATTAACAGAGTTTAAAATGACGGTATGAAAATCTTCAAAATTTTGAGAGGATTTAATTTCTATTTCGCGGTAAACTTCTTCGTGATCTTCAAACGCTACCTTAAACCTATAAACTGCCATACAATAATCGGTGTCTAATAATTATTAATATTGAATGAATTGTAAGCAAACATACAAAATTTCGTTTTAATAATAAAATGACAAGAGTACTTTTTTTGAAGCCATTAAATCATTGAAAATATCATTTTTAATTTAAACCAATTTCTTTTCCTTTTTCAATCATAAATTGATGCGCTTCCTTGAAATCATTTTTGATTATGCCATCTAAAATAGCTTCTCGGATAGCATTTTTTATGATTCCTACTTCGCGTCCTGCAGGTATGTTAAATGCTTTCATAATATCCTCTCCGCTTATTGGTGGCTGCCAGTTGCGGATGTTATCTTTTTCCTCAATGTCTTTCAACTTTTGTCGAACTAATTCAAAATTCTTTAAATATTTTTGAACTTTATATTCATTTTTAGAAGTGATGTCTGCTTCGCAAAGTTTCATCAGATCATCAATGTCATCACCTGCTTCAAATAATAATCTACGAACTGCGCTATCTGTAATATCACTTTTTGCGAGAACAATGGGGCGCAAATGAAGCAGTACTAATTTTTGCACATACTTCATCTTTTCGTTTAAAGGTAATTTTAATTCTGCAAAGATGACAGGAACCATTCGGGAGCCTTTATCTTCATGTCCATGAAATGTCCAACCGTGATCGGGTTCAAAGCGTTTTGTTTGCGGTTTTGCAATGTCATGTAAAATAGCCGCCCAACGCAACCATAAATTATCAGTGGTTTTACAGATGTTATCTAAAACTTCAAGTGTATGATAAAAATTATCCTTATGTGATTTCCCATTTTTATTTTCAACACCATATAATAACACCATTTGTGGAAAAACAGAAAGCAATAAGCCTGTATCAAATAGGATTTTAAAACCTATTGATGGGACAGGAGAGAGAATAATTTTATTGAGTTCATCGGTAATACGTTCTTTCGAAATAATTTTTATTCTGTCCTTATTTTTTGCGATGCTTTCAAGTGATTTCTGTTCAATTGTGTAATTGAGTTGCGTTGCAAAACGGATGGCGCGCATCATACGTAAAGGGTCATCAGAATAAGTGATATCAGGATCTAAAGGAGTCCGGATAATTTTTAAATCCATATCTTTTAAGCCATCGAAAGGGTCGAGCAGTTCACCATAATTGACTGAATTCAGTGATATTGCAAGGGCGTTAATGGTAAAATCCCTTCTGTTCTGATCGTCCTCCAATGTGCCATTTTCTACAATAGGCTTGCGGCTTTCAGAGCGATAGGATTCTTTACGGGCACCAACAAATTCGACATCGTAATCTTCATAAATAATTTGGGCGGTACCAAAATTTTTATAAACATTTACATGATAATTATTGCCTAATTTTTTAGCCACATTTTCCGCCAGATCAATGCCACTTCCTATTGCAACAATGTCAATATCTTTGCAAGGTCGGTTCAACAATAAGTCACGTACCCAACCGCCAATAACATAGGCAGGAACATTCATATCATCGGCGCAGTCCGAAATGATCTTAAAAATAGGATGAGATAATTTTGATTTAAAATTCACGAATAATATTCTATTGTAAACCACTATACACTTTTAGTTTGCCACAGATTACACGGATTCTCGCAGATTAGACAACACAAATTCTATTGTTGAGATTTATAAAATAATAATCTGCGAAAAAAATCTGTGTAAATTTGTGTAATCTGTGGCATTTCAGTATAAATGTTTAGAGTTTAATTCTATTGATAATATTTATGCACCAAATTGACGTAAATGATGATCGAGGTGTTTCCATGAAAGTTTATCCCACTCGCTCTTAGTGAGATTTCCGAAAAAAGGATGTTTTTCTTTTGAAAGTCCTTCTGAACCAACATTTGGAAATTTTTGAATGATAGAAATAAGAATTTTTTTTTCTTTTTCAAATTCACGTTTATCAGTTATAATAAATGATTTATCGGTTGGCAGATTTTTTTTGAAAGGTTTGTTACTATTCACAATCATCTTTCTGGCAATAGTACCAAACAGTATTCCTATTATATTTTGTTTTAATTTCACATTTCCAAAAGCTAAATTTATTGCAACTTGGCAATGTGTAAACATTTGTGTAACATTCATTTTACCCCACATTGCCGGTGAGGCAGGGGTTAAATTGTTGAGTCGATCAATAATTTCCTGATTATGCAAGGTGTTAAATAAACTCTTCATGGTATGATTTATTTTCTGACTATTTTAATTTCGCCATTCAGCGCTACTTTGATGATCGTGGAAGGCTTTGCATTTATAATTTCTGTCCGCCGCAAATTTACGATATAATCAACCTTATTTAAAATATCAAGTTTGATGTCACTGAACGATGAAGGATAAGGTTCACCGCTTATGTTAGCGGATGTAGAGGCAATCGGTTTTCCAAATTTATGGATCAATGTATTACAAAATTGGTCTTTGACTAATCGTATGCCAACACTGCCGTCAGCAGCAATAATGTTTTCCGCAAGCATTCTACCGTCAGGGTATATAATGGTAAGCGGCTCCTCAGCGGATTCTAACAGTTCCCAAGTAACTTCGGGCACTTCCTTCACATAACGATTGATCATTGTTTCATCACATACCAACACAACCATACTTTTATATTCGGCGCGTTGTTTTATTTTAAATAATTTATTTACGGCTTCTTTATTACGCGCATCACAGCCCAATCCCCATACTGTATCGGTAGGATAAAGGATAACGCCTCCCTTACGAAGTATAGCTAATGTGTTTTGAATTTCTTCTTCCATTAAATTACTGCGCATATCATTAACTTGTATACAACGACATTAACTGTTGTGTGATAGTTGAAGGATGAAACTTTTTAGCGTATTCAAAACCATTTTCTGCAATTTGTTTACGGTCGCTTTCAGCACTTAAAAGAAAATTTATTTTTTCTGCAAGTACATTTTCATCTTTTGGGTTAATGTAAATAGAGTGAGGTCCTCCTGCTTCAGGAAAACAACCACCCAGTGTTGTAATAACAGGAGTTTTGCTGGTCAATGCTTCAATGATCGGTATGCCGAATCCCTCAGATATGGAAGGAAAAATAAATATTTTAGCCATTCGGTAAATTACAGGTAAATCAATATTACTAACATCTTTAAGAAAGATAACGCGGTTTTTTAATTTATTTTCACGAACGTATTCCATGACTGTATTGAAATATTTCAATTTTTTTCCAACAACTATCAAAGGGATATCTTTTACGAGCTTAAGCGCTTTTACTATGGTCAGCAAATTTTTTCGTTCCTCAACAGTACCAACATATAATAGGAAATTATCAGGCAATTGGTGCTTTGTAATTACATTTTGAATTTCCTCTTTTGAATATTCACGGTAGTAATTTTCATCGCAGCTTTGGTAAATGACATTTATTTTATTTTCAGGAATGAAATAATATTTTTCAATATCTCGTTTGGTTTCCTCGCTTGTGGCTATTATCATATCAGATATATCGCAGGCATGACGAAATTTTTTGTTATAAATTTTACTGTCAATAAGTGGATACAATTTAGGATAACGAAGAAAAATAAGGTCGTGGACAGTTACAATTTTTTTTCCTTTAAATTTTTTTATGTTAAACGGTAATTCGTTACTGAGTCCGTGGTAAACGTCAATATTATTTTCAGTTAATAGATCTGTAATGCCATAGGAACGCCAACGTGCACGTATTTTTTTATCGAGGAAACTTTTTGGTTCCAGAACACTAATGTTTTTCTGAATGGAAATGTATTTTTGAAAATCATTTTCCGCCTGACGAGTAGTAAATAAGGTGTACTGATTTGTTGGATAATATTTATTCAACGATTTAATAAGTGTACGGGAATAGTTACCCAAACCGCTACTATTAAGATATGCCCTCTTGGCATCAAATGCTATATTCATTTAAGAAAAAATAATAAATTCTAAACACTAAATTCTAATTTCGATAGCTATTGAGACTAACTTTTAAAAAGCCCGGAACTTTTAACTTTAAAACTTTTAACTTTAAACTAAACAGCTACATCATACTCTCTTAATGCATTGTTCAGAGAAGTTTTCAAGTCGGTACTCTCTTTACGTTGTCCAATAATTAATGCACAAGGAACCTGAAAATCGCCCGCCGGAAATTTTTTGGTGTACATACCCGGTATAACAACAGAACGAGCTGGGACAAATCCCTTATATTCTTTTTGTTCAGCACTAGTTACATCAATAATTTTTGTTGATTTGGTGAGTACAACATTGGCACCAAGCACAACTTCTTTTTGCAAGTGCACACCCTCAACAACAATACAGCGCGAACCTATAAAACATCCATCTTCAATAATAACAGGTGCAGCCTGAACAGGCTCTAAAACACCGCCAATACCAACACCGCCACTCAAATGAACATCTTTTCCAATTTGAGCGCAAGAGCCCACAGTTGCCCAAGTATCTACCATTGTTCCGCTGTCCACATAAGCACCAATATTAACATAGCTAGGCATCAAAATAACGCCTTTCGCCAAATATGCTCCATAACGCGCAACAGCATTAGGAACAACACGAACACCTAAGGCTTCGTAATTGTTTTTTAGTTTCATTTTATCGTGATACTCAAAAATACCTACTTCAATGGTTTGCATTTGTTGTATCGGAAAATAAAGTATTACCGCTTTTTTGATCCACTCATTTACTTTCCATTCAGTTCCATTCGGTTCGGCAACACGTAATTTGCCTTTATCCAGCATTTCAATTACTCCACGAATCGTATTTTTTGTATTTTCGTCTTTTAATAATTCTCGGTTTTCCCAAGCAGTTTCAATTATTTTTTGCATACTTCTAAAATATTTTTGCGCAAATATATTGATAATTTATGGCTTTAAGAATGCATCTGATTTTTGATTTTTAAAAAGCTTTATTTAATATTTGTTAATTGTCGTTAAAGATGTTAAAATCAGGAGGAAAAATGATAATTTTGTTTTCATGAACACAATGAAGTTAATAATAATTTTGTTCGTGTGCGGATGAAGTTGATTTAGGTTGGATTTTTGTCTAAAATATTTTTTGAAAAACTAAAACTTGCAGCGTACAATAATTAAAAAATCAGGAGATAAAATGTTCAGTAGTATTAATTTATATAAATTATTTATATATTTTAAAATCAATTACTTAGGCTTTATTGTTTTCATTTTATTTATAAGTTCATGTTGGAATAATTCGCCTTATAAAGGATATTCCCAAACAAAATCCGGATTATATTATAAACTGCAAATCATTGGTGATGGTGCGATAAAACCTGTTGCAGGAAGTCTCTTGCAGTTGTCCATCACTTACAAAACTTTAGAAGATTCTGTTTTCATGGACAGCTATTCATACAACGAAACAGGAATGGTAATTCTGCCATTTAAGCATTCTTCATTTAAAGGCAGTTTTGAGGAAGGTTTAACCAGAATGAATGTGGGTGATAGTGTTTCTTTTATTGTAAGTGCCGATTCCCTTTTCGAAAAATTTTTCAAATCCGAATTGCCTTTTTTTTTGCCAAAAGGCGGTTTGGTTAAAATGGAGGTGAAATTATTTGGCATCCTGAATAGTGAAGAATATCAAACTGAATTGAAAAAATATCAAGAAATTGTTGAAGATCTTGATATCAACGAACGCTGTAAACTTAAGCTATACCTCGATACAAATCAAATTCAATATTCACCTATTTCCAATGGTATGTTTTATCTGCCGATAAAACAAGGGGTGGGAGACCGAGCAAAAAGAGGAAATCAGGTAACTATAAATTATAAGGGATATTTTCTGAACGGTAAACAATTTGAATCAACTTATGACCGCGGACAGCCATTAGAATTTACTTTGGGGGTAGAAGGACAAGTTATTAATGGTTTTCAAACTGCAATAAGTTTAATGAATGAAGGTGCCAAAACAAAATTTATTATACCTTCGCATCTTGCTTTTGGTGAATCAGGATCTTCAACCAAAATTATTCCATCATACACAACAGTTATTTATGAAATTGAATTATTAAATTTAAAAAAATAGTTATTAGGTAATAGCGAATAGTTATTAGAAAATACAAAGATGAATTTATTAACAGCATAAATACTAAAGATTAATATATAACGCGAATACAAAAATATAACATATCAAAACTCTACTAACTATTAACTATTATCTATTAACTACTTAAAAAAATGAAAAAACAATTCTCGAAAAAACTTGCCTTTACAGCAATCAGTGCTGTGTTAGTAATTACAGCTTGTAACAAATCGCCATACCCCGGCTACGAATTGACCGACAATGGGGTGTATTCTAAATTTTATACACAAAATAAGGAAGGTGTAAAACCAAAAGAAGGTGATGTCGTTAAACTTATCATGTCTTACAAAAACAGTAAAGATTCTGTTCTTTTTGATTCGAAAAAAATGAATCCGAATGGAACTAATTTTATTGAATTCCCTTTGGGGAAACCAACTTTCAAAGGTAGTTTTGAAGATGCTTTATTCATGATGTCTGTTGGAGATAGCGCGAGTTTTAAGATATGTGCAGATTCTGTTTATTTAAAAACATTCATGGCTAAAGAACTTCCTGCGTATATCGAAAAAGGAAGTATGTTGACTTTTGAGGCAAAGCTTGAAAAAATTTCCGGTAAAGAAGAAGTGGAAAAAGAACGTAATAAAAAAATGGGAGAGCAAAAAGTGATGATGGAACTTCGTAAAAATGAAGAGCCTAAAGCTTTAGCCAAATATTTAGAAGATAACAAAATTACTGTTAAGCCAACTGCCAGCGGTTTGTATTATATTGAAAAAACAAAAGGTAAAGGCACTAAACCAACAAAAGGATGTGTTGTGAAAGTAAATTACACAGGTCGTTTGCTAGATGGTAAAATTTTTGATACCAGCGATGAAGCTACAGCAAAACAAGAAGGTTTATTTGACGAAAGAAGACCTTACCAACCAATTGAATTTCCTATCGGACAAGGTCAGGTTATACCGGGATGGGACGAAGGTATTTCTTTAATGAGCCCGGGTGCAAAAGGACAATTAATTATTCCATCTTCAATTGGATATGGTGCGCAAGGTGGCGGTCCGATTCCTCCATTTTCAACATTGGTGTTCGATGTGGAATTAATAAGTTTTACACCTGCTAAATAATTGCAAAATTAAAGCTCTGTTTTTAAAAATTTAACCACATAGAAACATAGTTTTAAAGTTTTATTCAGACTTCGATAAATCGGAGGAGCATAGAAAAAGGCTATGTGTAAAAATTTATTTTTCTTTGTTCCAGATTATTTTTATGAGCCTATGTGGTTAAATGTTTTTCAAATAATAATAAAATAGTACAAAAATTAAAATGTAATAACATGAAAAAGTTAGTAACAATAGTACTGGCAGTTCTTGTATTAAACATAAGTGCCCAGGAAAAAAAACAAAGTAAAAAAATTAATAAACCAATTACCATGAAAACTGCATCGGGTTTAGAATATACCATTAAAGAAAAAGGAAACGGAAAAAAACCTGTTACCGGCGATAAAGTGGTGGTTCATTATACCGGAAAATTAACAAACGATACTGTATTCGATAGTTCAGTAAAACGCGGTCAGCCATTTACATTTACATTAGGAGCAGGTCAGGTTATTAAGGGTTGGGATGAAGCATTTTTATTATTGCAAGTTGGAGATAAAGCAACAATTAAATTTGGTCCTGAACTGGGCTACGGTGCACAGGCTTCAGGTGCAATACCTGCAAATTCAATACTTATTTTTGACGTAGAATTATTAGATGTGATCGAAGGCCTTAAACCTTGGGATGCAAAAGGCAAGGACACCATCACAACTGCCAGCGGCCTAAAATATATTTTAATAAAAGAGAATAAAGCAGGTGAAAAAGTTGTTGCCGGATCTAAAGCTTCAGTACATTATAGCGGTTATTTAAAGAACGGAAAAATGTTTGATTCATCCGTAGAACGTGGTCAGCCATTTACGTTGAAAGTAGGGCAGGGGCAAGTTATTCAGGGATGGGACGAAGGAATTGCATTGTTGCATAAAGGTGAAAAAGCAAAATTTATTATTCCGTATAAGTTAGCGTATGGTGAACAAGGTCGTCCGCCTGTGATTCCTGAGAAATCCGATTTAATTTTTGATGTGGAGATAATAGATGTACAAAAAATACAGGCTCCTGCTCTTTATGATATTAAAAATTTGGAAGCTAAAAAAACAGCTTCTGGATTAACCTATTATGAAGTACATCGCAGTGCCAGCACAAATAGAGCTATGTCCGGTAAAACAGTGAAAGTGCATTATTCCGGTTATTTAGCGGATGGTAAAATGTTTGATTCATCTATTGAACGTGGTGAACCTATTGAGTTTCCATTAGGTCAGGGACAAGTTATTCCTGGCTGGGACGAAGGCATTGCATTAATGAATGTTGGAGATAAATTACGTTTAGTAATTCCTTATAATTTGGCGTATGGTCAAGAAGGCCGTCCGCCGGTGATTCCAGCCAAAGCTGATTTAACGTTTGATGTAGAATTAATTGATGTGAAATAAAAATTTTTGTTTTTAAATATTTAAGCGCCCTTCAATTTTGAGGGGCGCTTTTTTATAAATAACATTTCAATCCATTTCTTATCTTTATAGAAAATTCTCAAACTATTCAATGAGCGATAATAACAAGCTTTCCCAACCTTTTGTAATGGTGCTGACCGTTACCATTGTTTTGTTTGTTATTTCACAATTCGACAATCAAATAAGTTTTTTTGGTTATCAAACAAAAAAGGTAGAATTGCTTTCCGATGTTTTATTAAAAGAAGAAACAAAAACAATTTCGATCCAGGCATTAATTTCAAATGATTCGATCATCAGCGGTTCGAGATTACCTTTGCCATTAATTGGTTCATCCAATATTTTTGATTTTGTAAACGATACATCATCTGCCTTGTCGCATTTTTTCAAGGCATTGAACGCCACTCACAAACAAAAACACAAAACACGAATAGCCTATTTTGGCGACTCTATGATCGAAGGTGACCTAATCACACAGGATCTGAGAAATTGCATGCAGGAAAAATTTGGTGGTTTCGGTGTTGGCTTTGTTCCAATTACCTCTATTGTTGCAGGTTTTAGGGCAAGTGTAATTCATTCATTTAAAGGTTGGACAACTTATAATCTTATAGAGAACACGCCTCCTAATCATATGCTCGGAATATCAGGATTTGGGTTTGTACCGGATACCCTCAATTTTACGGATACAACAAATGCTTCGAAAGGAAGCTGGGTAAATTATACTGCTGTGAATAGAAAGCATCTGGATAAATTTTGTGAAACAAAATTACTTTACGGGAAAAGTTCCGGTGAAAATTATGTAGATATCAATGGCACGATCTATCCTTTGAAAGGAGAGAAAACTGTTAACCAATTGCTGATTGATAAGGTCAAAGATTCTCAATCTATTAATGCAGAGTTTTATTGTAAAACACCTATGGATATTTTTGGATTCAGCATGGACAGTGACAGCGGGGTGTTTGTGGATAATTTTTCTTTCAGAGGAAACTCAGGAATGCCTATTACCAAAGTATCACAACGTGTTTATTCCGGTACCAACGATTGTTTGGGTTATGATCTGATCATTCTGGAATATGGATTAAATGCGGTGAGCCCGGCCATTACCGATTTTTCATGGTATGAGCAAGGAATGAACAATGTCATTAAACACATACAGGCAAGTTTTCCAAATGCCAGTATTTTACTGATCAGCGTAGGCGATAAAAGTTATCGGAAAGATGGTATTTATGAAACCGACCCCAGTGTACCCATTTTAGTGGAAGCACAAAGGAGGATGGCGAAAAACAATAAAATTGCTTTCTGGAGTTTGTACGATGCAATGGGTGGATATGGGTCGATGATTAAATGGGTGGAAGGTGATACAACCCTTGCCAATAAAGATTATACGCATTTTAATTTTAAAGGGGCACATAAAGTGGGGAAATTATTATTCAGTAAGTTAATGAACGAATACAACGATTATAATGAAAAACATCAATAGAACTATTTTTTATTTTATTCAACATACTTTATTTTCTATTCGCAATTCGCAATTCGCAATTTCCTATTTTCTATTCGCAATTTCTTATTCGATAACCGCTCAAACGCTTGATTCTACAGCTTATAAACAATACAAATTTATAGATAAAAAGATTAATAAAATTGAAAATGACAGCACCTCCTTGCGACTTTTTTATGAAAAACTGTATGCTTTACAAATATCTAAAAAAGGGCGTATAAACATAGCTCACATTGGCGATTCGCACATACAAGCCGATCATTTTTCAGGAACAATTCGTCAGAAATTACAATTAAAATTTGGCAATGCAGGAAGAGGATTAATATTTCCGTATCGTGTTGCGAAGAGCAATGAACCCTTCACTTATAAAACAACAAGTAATAGCAATTGGGAAGCAAAACGCAATGTGTTTTACCAAACCCCTTTACCTATAGGTGTTAGTGGTTTCACTATTGAAACGGCAGACTCTTGCTCTGAAATCAATTTAACGGTGAAAGATCAACCGGGATTGGGTTATAGCTTTACAGATTTCACATTATTTCAAGAGAAGGACATTAATAATTACGATATTACTGTTTGCGATGAACTCAATTGTGAAAAAGGCACCTTTAAATCGACTGATAAATCAATTACTTCGTTTGTTTCGGAGATCAAATTTGATAAACCCATGCGGCAAATTATTTTACGAAACCAAGTTACCGATACGCTGAATCAAAAGACGACTCGCATCTATGGAATGTTGCTCGAAAATGATTCTTCCGGAATATTATATAATATGATTGGCGTGAATGGAGCGGAATACAAGCATTATAAAATGTCGAAATATTTTACAGAGCAACTGTCTTATTTGAATTCTGACCTGGTAATTGTTTCGCTCGGAACCAACGAAGCTTTTTTTCCTAATTTCGATAAAGCTTTGTTTTATACGAATATCGATACACTTATCACCAGTATCAAAACAGCAAACCCTAAAGCCTCTGTTTTATTAACTACTCCCGCTGACTCATACAGAAGAGTCCGTAAAGGAAGAGTGAAAAATCCAGATATGAAATTAGCCAGATTAACTATTATCAACTATTGTTTGCAACATAATATGCCTTATTGGGATCTGTATGAAATTATGGGTGGTTATGGTTCCATGGCAAAATGGTTTACAGCTAAATTAGCAGCAAAAGATCGTGTACATTTTAATGCTAAAGGATATCAAATTCAAGGTGATCTGTTTTACAATGCCTTGATGAACGGTTATGAGAATTATATAAAAAAATGGATCTGGACACCGATAAAATAATACAGCAACTCACTTACAATGCGAAAGATCCACTGCTGTTTAATAGTGGTTTTTTTCTGTTTTTCTTTTGCGTGTTTTTGCTGGGATACCAGTTTTTGTACAAACGGAAACTATTGCGTGTTGCTTATTTTACAATTTTTTCATTGTATTTTTTTTATAAAGCTTGTGGATTCTATTTCGGTTTTATTTTATTGTCGGCTGTTGTTGATTTTAATCTTGCCAATTGGATATTTACATCTAAAACTATAAAGCGAAAAAATGCAATACTTGTTTTAAGTATCGTTGTTAATTTAGGATTGCTTTTTTATTTTAAATACACCAATTTTTTTATTGAAATAATAAATGATTTTAAATTAGGTGAAGTAAAACCTCTTAACCTTATTTTGCCCATCGGCATTTCCTTTTATACATTTGAAAATTTAAGTTATACCATTGATGTATATCGTGGGAAATTCAAGCCGGTAGAAAGTTTCCTTGATTATTGTTTTTTTCTCACCTTTTTTCCGAAGTTAGTAATGGGTCCAATTGTAAGAGCTTCCGACTTTATTCCACAGATCAGAAAAGATATTTTTATTTCAAAAGAAGATGTCGCAAAGGGCTTGTATCTGATACTTGGCGGACTTTTCAAGAAGGTCGTAATCTCCGATTTTATCTACGTTAATTTTGTTCAATATATTTTTGATGATCCTTCAAGGCATTCAGGGATTGAGTGTTTGTTGGGTGTTTATGGATACGCTATGGTTATTTATTGTGATTTTTCAGGTTATTCTGATATGGCAATCGGAATGGCACGGTGGATGGGTTTTACGATCAATGAAAATTTCGATTCTCCTTATCAATCAAGCAGTATCACAGAATTTTGGCGAAGATGGCACATCTCTTTATCATCCTGGCTGAAAGACTATTTGTACATATCACTCGGAGGAAATAGAGTAGGGAAGTTTCGGCAATATATTAATTTAATGATAACAATGCTTTTGGGCGGCTTATGGCATGGAGCATCTTTTAACTTTATTGTTTGGGGTGGAATGCATGGTTTAGCATTGGCGTTTGATAAACTACGATTGAGTTTTAGTTCAAAATTAAAAGTTAAAAGTTCAAAGTTAAAAGTTCAAAGTTTAAAATTTTTGGGTGTAATTATTACTTTTCACTTCGTTTGTTTTTGTTGGATTTTCTTTAAGGCTTCCTCTTTTCAGGATGCAGGAATAATCATTTCACAAATAACTACTAATTTTAATATGGCAGCTTTAGGCCCATTGTTATCAGCATATAGAAGTGTTTTTGGTATCATGTTGGTGGGATATATTTTTCATTTTGTGCCCAAATCGTATGAACTTTTTGTTGAAAATATTCTTACAAAAGTTTCATTGGTTGGCAGGATTGCCATTCTGCTAATTTTTATCTGGATTGTCATTCAGGTAAAACAAGCGGATCAGGTGATGCCAATTTATTTACAGTTTTAAAAACAATTTTTTTACCTGTCTCTCAAGCATCTGTTGCAATAAAATCAACCATAATTTTTTACATCATTGCTTACTTTCATCATCAGCATAGAAGGGACTTTTATTCCAAAGTCACTCATCTTGATATTGAAAGTTGAATTTACTTTCAGTAGATTTCCCTTCATTTTTGTTTGAGTAGTTGCATTTTGCATGAAATAAGTGAGTGTGTGTGGATTTTTATTATTCAATTTAAACGCTGTTTTTGAGAACTGCCTTTATATAAATCCAAATCCTATTTGATAATAAAGTAAATTTGCTTATTTGCAAATTACATAATCCTATTATCAATTTTTTAGTAATCATAGATTAAAAACATTTTAAATAATATGGAAACACAACCCAAGTCATTAGCTGAATTGAAACAAATTGGCAAAGTCCGAAACATTTATAGTGAACAAAAACTCAAATTAAAAAAGTTGGATAAATTAGCTATCTGGATAACGAATCGTGTTGGCAGTATGGGCTTTTTTTTTATTATTTTCATCTGGACAGTTTCCTGGCTTACATGGAATGCTTTAGCGCCCAAAGAAATGCGGTTTGATCCTTATCCGGCATTTGTGTTGTGGCTATTTATATCGAACATGGTACAAATTTTTTTAATGCCTTTAATAATGGTGGGGCAAAATTTACAATCGAATCATTCGGAAGCACGTGCTGAAGCTGACTTTGAAATCAATACCAAAGCTGAACTCGAAATTGAAACTATATTGTTGCATCTTGAAAATCAAAATGAAATGATGCTTAAAATATTGGAACATCAAAACTTATCGAACACTATAAACAAAACTTCCGGCAATAATTGATAAGAAATTCGAAGAACAATAAATTCTTTAATAAAACAGAACACAACATTAACAATCATTTCGGCTCTTAGTTATTAGATATTCTCGAAAAGTCCTCAAAGTATGACCGATTAGCAAAGAATTTTCAATCATATTTGGTAGTTTCCATTAAATTTACGTTATTTGCAGTCCGAAAAAAATAATTACAACATATTTAAATACAAAATACGATGTCAAGAGTTTGCGAAATAACAGGAAAAAAGTCTATTGTGGGAAACAAAGTATCTCACTCTAATGCTAAAACAAAGAGAAAATTTAACGTGAATCTTCAGGTTAAAAAATTCTTTTTACCTGAAGAAAACAAATGGATAACATTACGTTTATCTACTTCAGCATTACGTACCATCAATAAAAATGGTATTACTGCTGTAATTAAGGAAGCAAAAGAACAAGGCTTCATGAAAAAATAAGTGAATTAGAATTTGATTAATAAACAATAAACAATGGCAAAAAAAGGCAATAGAATTCAGGTGATTATGGAATGTACCGAGCACAAAACAACCGGCAAACCGGGAACATCTCGTTATGTTACTACAAAAAATAAAAAGAACACCACCGAAAGATTAGAATTGAAAAAATACAATCCTATCTTGAAAAAAGTAACTGTTCATAAAGAAATTAAATAATTCAGTTTTTATTTATTGGTTAATAGTTTGCAAAAACTTTAAACTTTAAACTTTAAAACTTTAAACTCATAAAACAATGGCAAAGAAAGTAGTTGCAACACTAAAGTCAGGTAAAGGAAATAACTTTACAAAAGTAATTAAAATGGTAAAATCACCTAAAACCGGTGCTTACTCTTTTAAACAAGAAATCGTACATAACGATCATATTAAAGATTTTTTATCTTCTAAATAAAATTTTGTACGCAATCCAACTTATAAAGGCTTCCTAAAACAAGGGAGCTTTTATTGTTTGCGGATGTATCACTAAATATAACTTTCAAATTTTTAAGATGGGCATTTTTAGTTTTTTCAGTAAAGAAAAAAAAGAAAGTTTAAACAAAGGACTTTTTGTTACCAAGCAAAGCTTTTTCAGCAAATTGGCAAATGCCATTCGGTTTAAAGCTACGATTGATGATGAAGTGCTTGAAAACTTAGAAGAAATACTTTTATCATCCGATGTAGGTGTTGATACATCATTGCGTATCATCGATCGGATTAAAAAACGTGTTGCCCAACAACGTAAAATAGAAACATCAAAGCTCAACGAAATTTTACGTGAAGAAATTGCCGACCTTATGGTATCCAATGGTACCGAGGATAAACAGGATTTTGATTTGCCGGCAGGTAAGAAACCCTATGTAATAATGGTGGTTGGTGTTAACGGAGTTGGCAAAACCACTACCATTGGTAAATTATCACATCAGTTCATTAAATCGGGTAAAAGTGTAGTAATAGGCGCTGCTGATACATTCCGTGCAGCAGCTGTTGATCAGATTAAAATATGGTCGGAAAGAACAGGCGCTTCGCTGGTGTCACAAGGCATGAATGCCGATCCTGCTTCAGTAGCTTTCGATACGCTGACTTCGGCAATCGCAAAAAATGCTGATGTGGTGATCATTGATACCGCAGGACGCTTGCATAATAAAGTGAATTTGATGAATGAACTTACTAAAATTAAAAATGTGATGCGAAAAATAATGCCGGATGCTCCACATGAGATTTTGTTGGTTCTGGATGCTTCAACGGGTCAAAATGCGATTGAACAATGCAAACAATTTACCGCTGCTACCGAAGTAAACGCATTGGCATTAACCAAGTTGGATGGTACCGCTAAAGGTGGTGTTGTGATTGGTATTTCAGATACTTTTAAAATACCGGTAAAATATATCGGCGTAGGTGAGAAAATGGAAGATTTGCAAATATTTAATAAAAATGAATTTGTTGATAGCTTATTTAAACAATAAAATATAGAAATGAACTATTTTGAATCTGAAAGACTAAAGCAAATCATCGCGCTAAGCGGCATTGTTATTCTTGGTTCCTTTATTGTCTTGTCGCTAACCAGCTTCATTCCTGCCTTTTTAGGTGCTATCATTTTTTATATCATCTGCATCCCCTTGATGAATTATTTGCATGTTAAAAAAAAGATGAAGAAAGGATTAGCAATTGTTATTGTTCTTCTTCTATCGTTTTTAATCATACTGGTTCCTCTGTTCAGCCTTACTAACTTATTAATTTCAAAGCTCAGCCAAATTCTATCGAACAATACCGAAGTTTTTTTTAAAACTCACAATGCCAATGCCTACCTGAAAGAGCATTTGGGTTTTAATGTATTGAGTCCTGAAAACATAGTGAAAGCTCAGGAAAAAATTGCCAATATTATTCCAAATCTTTTGAACCAAACATTCACCATTATTGGTGATATTGGAATAATGTATTTTATACTTTTTTATTTACTTTATACTGATCATCATCTTAAGAATAGAATTATCAGCTACTTTCCATATAAAAAAGAAAATGCCGAATTGTTTGTAAAAGAACTCACCTCTCAAACATATTCCAACGTAATTGGTATGCCTTTGTTAGCAATCGTTCAAAGTGTTTTCTCAATAATCGGGTTTTATATTTTCGGTTTACAGGAACCTGTTTTTTGGGGTATCATGTCCGGCTTTTTATCATTCATACCATTTATTGGAACCGCCATGATATGGTTACCTGCGGGTTTGGTTCAGCTATCCATGGGCGAATCCTGGCAAGGGATAGGTTTATTGATTTATGGTGCTGTTATTATTACGAATGTTGATAATGTATTTCGTTTTATGCTTCAAAAAAAAATCGCCAATGTTCACCCTTTAACAACTGTGTTTGGAGTGATCATCGGTCTTAATTGGTTTGGACTGCCTGGATTGATCTTTGGTCCGATACTTATTTCCTATTTTTTGATAATGATCAGAATATATCGTATCGAATTTGGGAGCAGGAATATTTTGAAAAATGATACAATAAGCCAATCCGAAATTGAAAACAAAAACACTTAAAAAAAACAAGGTAAATGTTGTAACACTTGGCTGCTCAAAAAATATTGTTGACAGCGAAGTGCTGATGGGGCAATTAAAAGCCAACAATTTTGATGTTGAACATGAAAGTACTACAGATGATGCAAGTATTGTAATTATTAATACCTGTGGATTTATTGATAACGCCAAGCAAGAAAGCATCGATACAATTATCCGTTATTCAAACGCTAAAAAAGCCGGATTAGTGGATAAAGTATATGTTACCGGCTGTTTAAGTGAACGCTACAAGCCGGATCTGGAAAAAGAAATACCCAATGTTGACGCCTATTTCGGGACAAGGGAATTACCCCGTTTACTAAAAACATTAAAAGCAGATTACAAACATGAACTGGTCGGTGAGCGATTATTAACCACCCCTCATCATTATTCGTATTTTAAAATATCAGAAGGTTGCGACAGACCTTGCTCTTTTTGCGCCATCCCATTGATGCGCGGTACTCATATTTCAAAGCCTATTGAAGAGCTGGTGAAAGAGGCGAAACATCTGGCAAAGAATGGAACAAAGGAGTTAATGCTAATCGCTCAGGATCTGACGTATTATGGTTTGGACATCTATAAAAAACGTAACTTATCAGAACTGTTAAAAAATCTTTCTGATGTGGAAGGAATAGAATGGATCCGTTTGCATTATGCTTTTCCAAGCGGTTTTCCGATGGATGCTTTAGATGTAATGAATGAACGCAAGAACATTTGCAACTATTTAGACATGCCTTTGCAACACATTACTGATAATATGTTGAAGAGTATGAGAAGAGGAACTACGAAACAAAAAACAATTGATCTGGTAAATAAAATGCGTGATAAAGTCCCCAGAATTACCATCAGAACCACACTTATTGCAGGATATCCGGGCGAAACCGTGAAAGATCATCAGGAAATGTTGGAGTGGGTGGAGCAAACCCGTTTCGATAGATTAGGAATATTTTCCTATTCACATGAAGAAAATACACATGCTTATTTACTGAAAGATAATGTTCCAGCTAAAACAAAACAAGCCAGAGCAGAAGCAGTAATGGCTTTACAACAGGGTATTTCGTTTGACCTCAATCAACAAAAGATCGGTAAAACATACAAGGTATTATTTGATAAAAAAGAGGGCGATTATTTTATTGGCCGTACCGAATTCGATTCACCTGAAGTAGATAATGAAGTACTTGTAAAAGCAGATACTAATTTTGTTCGTGTCGGTGATTTTGCAAATGTTAAAATAATATCGGCAGAGGATTATGATTTGTATGGAGATTTATCTCTTTAACTATATAATTGGTTAATTAAAAACCTGATTTTTCAAAAAAAACATTGAATGAAAACCTTTAAAAATACAGCTACTCTGATCGCTTTGTATTTTTATATTATAAATACGCAAGCCCAAACTGCCTTAACACCCGTTAATTCCTTTGGCAGTAATCCAGGTAATCTCAATATGTATTCTTATATTCCTTCGGGAATTTCAAACTCTGTTTCATTGGTTGTTGCTTTGCATGGTTGTACACAAACTGCCAGTATATATGCAACACAATCGGGTTGGAATAAGTTGGCAGATAAGCATAAATTTATAATGATCTATCCAGAACAGTTGAGTGCAAATAATAGCGCCAATTGTTTTAACTGGTTCGATTCTCTCTATCAAATTAAAAATCAAATGGAGATTTTATCTATCAAACAAATGGTAGATTATATGAAATCGCACTATACGTTTGATACCACCAGAATTTTTATCACCGGATTATCTGCAGGAGCGGGCATGACAACTGTGATGTTAGCAACCTACCCTGAAATATTTCATAAAGGAGCAATCATGGCCGGCTTACCATACAAGGCATCCAAAGATACTACATCGGCATTCAATGCTATGGGCGGATCTGTTACCAAAACGCCAGGTCAGTGGGGTGCTCTTGTGAAAAACTCTAATCCTACATTCACCGGCACATACCCTCATGTAGCTATTTTTCATGGAACTTCCGATGGAGTTGTAAATATTATTAATGCTACGGAGCTTATCAAACAATGGACAGATGTTAATAATGCAGATCAGATATCGGATAGTACTAACAATACATTTCAAGGCGACACCTCTGTTTCACAAACAATTTATAACGATACCCTTAATAATCCTGTTGTTTATTGTTATAAAATAAAAGGCATGGCGCATGGCATTTCGGTTGATACAGGTGCATGTCCAAGACAGGGAGGAGCTACCGGATTATATGCTATTAAGGAACATTTTCATTCCACGTATTGGGCTGCCAATTTCTTCGGTATATTAAAGGATCCCTATTTAATTTCCGGAGCGATACAGGTGTCTCAGAATGCCACTAATATTGTTTATGGTGTGACGAATAATAGCGGTTCAGTATATACCTGGAACGTACCGTATGGCGCAACAATTGTTAGCGGGCAAGGAACAAATTCCATTACAGTAAATTTTGCTATGAATGGCGGAGTTGTTTCTACGCAGGAAATGACCATTGATAGTTGTATAAATGATCTGGCATCATTGAATGTATCAGTCTTGAATTATAGCATTCATATTTCTCAAACTTCAACTGTCGTTTGTTATGGTTCTGCAACAGCTGTACTTTCTGCTTCCGTTACAGGCGCAAACGGGCCATATACATACAAATGGTCGCCAAGTGGCGGAACAACATCGGTTGCAACCGGATTGGTCGCTGATACTTATACCTTAACTGTCAGAGATAAGGCATCTGTTATTGTTAGCACAAATAGTTTTATTGTTTCGCAACCACCTGCAATTACAAGCACGCATTCACTGACGATATGCGCCGGGCGAAGTATAATAATTGGATCTACAACACATAATTCGACAGGAACATTTACCGATGTGCTAACTTCTTTTAAAGGCTGTGATAGCGCCGTAACCACTCATTTAACGGTGTTACCTGTTAATGCACAAAGTCAGACTTTTACTAAATGCGCAGGAGAAAGTATAGCCGTTGGCTCGACCACACATAATACATCGGGAACATTTACGGATATACTAACTGCATTTAAAGGCTGCGACAGTATTGTAACTACTCATTTAACAATATTACCTGCAAACGTATATAGTCAAACGCTTACTAAATGCTTCGGCGAAAATGCAATTGTTGGTTCAACAACACACAATACCAGCGGAACATTTATCGATGTGTTAACTGCTATGCAAGGCTGCGACAGCACTGTAATCACCAACTTAACAGTAACTAATGCAATTGATGTTTCTGTGAATATTTCATCGGGAATAAACGGGCCGGAACTTACCGCAAATCAAAATGCCGGGACATATCAGTGGATAAATTGTAACCATAAAAATGAAATTATTTCAAATGCAACCGATCAGAGTTATTCTCCAGCCATTAGCGGCAGCTATGCGATTGTTATAAAAGAAAATAGCTGTTCGGATACATCTTTTTGCTATAATATTATCACTACAGGAATAGTTGAAAACAGTTCTTCTTCAATTATAAAAATCTATCCAAACCCTTTCGAATCAAATACTACCATTACTTTTACTGATGAACAAAGAAATACAACAATAAGAATAATGGATGTATTGGGTGTAGATATAAGATCAATTAACGTTACCGGAAAACAAATACAAATTGAAAGAGGAGATATGAAAGAAGGAGTTTATGTTGTACAAATAATTGATGAAAATAAAAACGTGCTGAATAGAAAGATTGTTGTTGACTGAAAGTGTATCGTCTTCTTATCCATTCGCTGGTTCTCGACTCCGCTCGAACAATGT
>PLYN01000044.1 GCA_003151815.1 Bacteroidota bacterium
CGCCAACTTTAAACAACTTCAATAACAAAAAACCAAACTTAAGTTTACTATTTCGTTTTTTTGGAGTTTCAAAATCTACAACATTCACCATAAATGCTCCAGACGGTTCATTTATAGGACTATTTAGAAACATCAAAACTGATGCAATAATTTGAACGACCAGCGCTACTCCATCTATATCGTATGTAATTTTTTCGCAACTCATTTCCCTTCCACAATTTTAATTTCTTCCTCTGTTAAATCATAAAGTTTATAAACCATTTGGTCTATTTCTTTTTCCTTTTTTTTGATTTGATTTTCCAATTCATTCTGACTTTTCTTTTTCTCTTCAAAATAGGTATGCCACTCTTCCTGCTCGGATATTGTTAACTTAATTTTTTGTTTTAAAAGCTCTTTTGAAAAATCGTTAAATGATAATGTGAACCAGTTTTCAAGTTTCCTGTTAATGTTAATTGAAATAAATTTTGAAGATAAAAAACGAATGAATTTTACATTAATATCTTGTTGCTGTTTAGTTAATTCGATTATTTCATTGACTTTGGGTGTCAATGGCTGATTGCTTGATAGATCAATATCTGGAATTGGGATTTGTTCGAAATACTGAGGCTTTACTTCAATGTAGCCACCACTCCGAACCACACAAATAGATGCTAAATAATACCAAACCAATTTTGAATTTAATATTGCGAGCAATGCTTTATTATTTGAAGGGAAAATTACACTAGGAGCATTTATATAGTAGCTTTTATCTTCATAACTAAATCTATTTGAGTTCTGTAAATTTGACCATATAATTTTATCACTTTCAAATAATTTATAATATTCAACACTATCCTGAATTTCAAACCATTTATATTTCCCTGCTTTTCTTCCTTCTTTTTGTTCTGGACTATTTCTTGGTTCTAATTTACTTTTATATTTACTTAGCCAATTTTTAACTCCTGGATATTTTTCTATTTCAATACCTCTTTTTGTGAATATAATGAACTTGTCTATTTCTGTTGTATTCCATTTTTCTAAATCTTTACCTTCATAAAAAGGTTTAATAATTTCTTCATCTGAGAATGATTCTTTTATAATAATATCTTTTTCAATTTTAGAAATAATGAACGCATCATTAAATCCCGTAACAATACCTCTGTAACATTTGCCAAACGTTTCTCTAATTGATTTATGTTTTTGAATTTTAGCTAAAACAATATTTGCCTCGTTCGATTTAAAAGTCCAGTTGGTATCCTCTAATGAATTTTGTAGTACGCTCGTTTTATTAAAGAAATCAATATCTAAACCACTAGCATTTGCATTAGATGGAATTTTAGTATAACTAAATGAATTTTCTTGAAGTTCAAGATTATTGTTTTTAGCTATTAAAATAATGGGATACGTTGTAGCTCCTTCAAATATTTGAATTTCAGTAAAATCAATTAAACTTTCAAATTTCGCATTAGATTTCAAAAACTTCCTTAAATCTATACCAGCAGCCGTTTTATCAAAGGTATTTGATATGAAACCAAATAAACCATTTTGTTTTAAAAGCGAAAATGATTTTTCGTAGAAATATGCAAATAGATCACTTGAAAAATTAAATACTTTATAATTTTTGGAAAAGTGATCTTTATAATCTCCTAATAATTCTTGCCTAACATACGGCGGATTTCCAATCACCACATCAAAACCATGTTTTTCAAAACCTTTACTATTGGAATTGTATGAAAATGGTGCTGGAGGTTCATGAAATTCATTGTATATCCCATGAGAATCATCACTGTATTTTCCTATTGAATCTCCATCAGCTTTTTCCTTAACCTCAATTTTAACATTTTCTTTCTTTTTATTTTTATATCTGGGAAATACCTGAGGGAACTCAGCATACCAATCAAACGCTTTGTCACCAATAACAGCAGGGTCATCAATTAAAGAATTACCGCATTTAATATTATTACTTAAATCATTTAGTTTTCTATTTGGTTGAGCAGTTCTTAACCACAAGGAGAGTCTAGCAATTTCTACACTTTCTTCGTTTAAATCTACACCGAACAAATTGTTTTCTAAAATGCTATTTTCAACATCGCTTAAAACAATTGCATCACCAAAAAGTTTGGCTTGCAGTTCATCTATATATCTATGTTCATTGATTAAAAAATCTAGAGCTTGGTTTAAAAAGGCTCCCGAACCACAAGCTGGGTCACATATAGTAAGCTGCAAAAGCCAATTTCTATATTCGGTAAGCTTATCTGCTAATTGTTGTTTTGTTTTCTTTTGTCTTTTTTTATCGGTAATATATTCTTCTTCTTTAATTGCGAGTTCAATTTTTTTCTCATTACAAAGTTTTCCAACGGTGTTTTCAACTATATATTTTGTAATGTATTTTGGTGTATAAAAAATACCGTCTTTTTTGCGTTTGGTTTTAGATTTATCAATTTCCTGCCCCTCTAATTGTGCTTTTATTTCATCAAGATCATTTAGTGAGTTTTCAAAAATATGACCTAAAATATTTACGTCCACTTCGCTCTGAAAATCGTAATTACTTAATTTTTGGGTGTGGTTATAAAGTAACGCATCTTCAATGGCTACTTTATCTAATATTTCATCGGGTGCAAACAAACCACCGTTGTATGAATAAATATCCAGCTTGGCATTACCGGTATTCAGGTCGTTAAAGTATAGCTTATAGCGCTCATAAAGATGTTGCTCCACACGCATATCTTGCAGCTTTTCCCATTCCGCATTAATGCTTACAATTAAATTAGCGGGTAATAGCAAGCGGTCTTCAGCAAAAAATATAAATAAAAATCGGTCTAATAATTTTTGAGTCTTCTTGAATAATAATAGTTTATCAAATTGTTTGTTTCGATCTACCAAACTATTGAATATTGCTTTTTTGAAATTTGAATAATCCTGGTACAACTGCTTGGTAATGGTATCTTCTTTTGAAACCGATTCCTCTTTAATTTTTTTAGGCGTGTTTTGTTCAATGCTTTTTAATGACAAACAAAGCCAAAGCAAATTAAAATCTTCACGGTTAAGGGTAAACAAATTGAATTCAATAAACTCTATTGTATTGTCAATATAGAAACGAAGCTTTTCAAAATTGGAAGTAATCACATACATGCAATGCGGTTGATTGTTCTTATATCCAAAAGCTTGCGTTTCAATTTTTGCAAGGTCGGTTGTATCCGTTCCTTTTAATTCAATTACGGCAACGGCTTTATTGTCAATTAAAATAGCACCATCCGCCTTTTTACTGTTGGAAGTGTTTTTTAATTCGGTAGTAAGATTAAAATCAGGATTTGGATTTAAGGTATATCCTAAAATGTTACCGAACAGTTCTCTCAAAAATCCTTCTTGAAATTGTTCCTCTTTAGCTTCCCTTATATTTTCCTGTATAGTTGGATTTAAAAAGTAGGCTTGAAAAAGTAAATAGGCATCCTGAACCTTTTTTGAATTAAGGTCTTGCGTATATTTTTTAATTATCGTTTTCTGAAATAATGCCATACCATTTTTTTTATTCTGTTGCTAAAATACGATTTAAATGTTGGGGGAATAATTCTTATTTGTACAAACGGCAGGATGTTTAATTTAATATTATTAGTAGGTCAAATTATTTCATAAAAAAAGCATAGCGTTTCGGCTATGCTTTCAATACAATAAACAACAAACAAAACTTACTTTTTCTTCTCTTCCACTTTAACGGTCAGGTCAATCGGATTAGCAACCTTTTCCTTTAGCAAGGCTAATTTCACAACGTCTATCATTTGTTCAACGTAATGAAATTTCACGTCTTTTATATATTCTTTTTTTATGTCGTCAATGTCTTTTTTATTATCAACACATAAAATTATTTCTTTAATGCCGGCACGTTTGGCGGCCAATATTTTTTCTTTTATTCCGCCAACGGCTAACACGCGTCCACGTAAGGTAATTTCGCCGGTCATGGCTAAATTCTTTTTTACTTTGCGTTGTGTAAATGCAGAAGCAATGGCTGTTAACATCGTTATACCTGCACTCGGTCCGTCTTTTGGTGTTGCGCCTTCGGGCACGTGAATGTGCACGTTCCAATGACTGAACACTTCCGGTTTAATGCCTAAGATACTGCTATGCGCTTTTAAATATTCCAAAGCAATAATTGCAGATTCTTTCATCACATCACCCAAATTACCCGTTAAGGTTAGCTTTCCGGTGCCACGGGTAATGCTGGTTTCAATAAATAAAATATCACCACCCACAGAGGTCCATGCTAAACCTGTAACAACTCCTGCAACATCATTTCCCTGGTAGCGATCCTTCGCATGCGCAGGACCAAGTATTTTTACCAGTTCTTTTTCTGCAACATTAACACTGTACTTCTGCTCCATCGCTATAGATTTGGCAGCGTTACGCACAATCTTCGCGATCACTTTTTCCAAACCACGTACACCCGATTCACGCGTATAATTTTCGATGATGTACTCCAGGATGTCTTTACTCAAAGCAATTTGATCCTTCTGCAAGCCTTGCTCTTTAATTTGTTTGGGCAATAAATGGCGCTTCGCTATTTCCATTTTTTCTTCAATGGTATAACCTGTAATTTCTATGATCTCCATCCTATCGCGCAAAGCGGGCTGAATGGTGCTTAATGAATTAGCTGTTGCAATAAACATCACGTTGGACAGGTCATAATCCAACTCCACATAATTATCATAAAAAGTATTGTTTTGTTCAGGATCCAACACCTCCAGCAATGCCGAAGATGGGTCACCATGAAACTCATGTCCTACCTTGTCGATCTCATCTAAAATAAAAACAGGGTTGGAAGTTCCTGCCTTTTTAATATTTTGCAGGATGCGTCCGGGCATAGCGCCTATGTACGTCTTGCGATGTCCGCGGATCTCCGCTTCATCACGCAAGCCACCTAAGCTCATGCGTATGTATTTACGTCCGAGCGCATCCGCAATGCTTTTCCCCAACGATGTTTTACCAACACCCGGAGGGCCATATAAACAAATGATGGGCGATTTCATATTGCCTTTTAACTTCAATACTGCAAGGTGTTCGATGATACGCTCCTTCACTTTATCCATCCCGAAATGATCTTTGTTCAATATTTTTTCGGCATATTTCAGATCGAAATTATCTTTGGTAGTTTCGTCCCAAGGCAGATCCAGCAAAACTTCCAGGTAACTTGTTTGTATGGAATATTCAGCAGCATTCGGATTCATACGTTCCAGTTTACCGATTGCTTTTGTAAATGCATCGGAAACTTCTTTGGACCATTTCTTGGTTTTTGCACGTTCTTTCATCTCTTGCACATCTTGTGCAAAGTTGGTCTCACCCAACTCTTCCTGGATGGTTTTCATTTGCTGATGCAAAAAATAATCGCGTTGTTGCTTATCCAGATCTACTTTTACCTTCGATTGAATTTGATTTTTCAACTCCAGCATTTGTAATTCTTTGGTAAGATTAGCCAACACCATGGTAGCACGTTCCTTCAGATCAGCCACTTCCAGCATCAATTGCTTATCGGCAACAGGTGCATTCATGTTGGATGAAATAAAGTTGATGAGGAAAGAAGGGCTTTCAATGTTACGCAGTGCAAAGCCTGCTTCGCTAGGTATCAGCGGACTTAACTTAATAATTTGTAAAGCGAGATCTTTTAATGAGGAGGTAAGAGCTAAAAATTCCTGATCATCTTTAACAGGAGCTGTCTCCGAAAAGGCAGTGATAGCGGCTCTGATATAAGGTTCGGTTTGTTTTATTTCCTTGAGTTCAAAACGTCGTTTACCCTGAATGATCACGGTAGTATTACCATCGGGCATACGAAGCATTTTAATGATTTGTGCTACGGTACCTATTTTATTGAGGTCTTCGATGCCCGGATCTTCAATAGTATCGTTCTTTTGAGATACTACACCAATTATCTTATCGCCCTTGTAGGCATCCTTTATCAGGTTGATGGATTTATCCCTGCCAACAGTGATAGGTATCACTACTCCGGGAAATAAAACGGTATTTCGCAATGGTAAAATTGACAGTTCATCCGGTACTTTTTCGGAATTCATCTGATCCTCGTCTTCCGACGAAAGCAAAGGAATAAACTCAGTATCCTCATCTATTATTGAGTCGCTAAGCATTGGCACCAAGCCGTTTAAATCGAAATTATCAGTCATATTATGAGTCTAAATTAAGGTCTAAATTAAAATAATGTAGGGTATGTTTTCAATTGGTATGCCAAGTAAGAAATAGGGACAATTTGGCACTCTTTTTTTTATACCACGGAGGCACGGAGAGCATGGAGAAACACAGAGAAAATTAAAAACAAAAAATTTAAATATTTTTTTCCCTTCTCCGTGAACCTCTGTGTTCTCTGTGCCTCTGTGGTAATTTTTTATTTTTTTTAAAGAAAGCTATTCAGCCGCTTTACTCTCCTTAACCAGATAATACGCGTTGATAAGCACAATGGAGGTGTTAGTGATAATAATTGGTATTGAATAATGAAGTAATATTCCGTATAAGATAAAAGTAGAACTACCAATAATATTTCCTATTCGTAGTTTCTTCATGTCTTTCATTAAAAAAGAAATCAAAACCAATAAGGAACCCACGTACCCAATAATCTCCGTGGTTGAGAGGTTGAAAATAGATGCTGACATAATTAAAATTTATTTTCTGTATTTCTCAGTTAACTGAAAAACATGTGTTAATATTTGTTGTTCTGTTTCATCAAACACCAATCCTCTGCGCTCGAAAACGCGGGTAGCTACTTCAAAAGCATCTGTTATTTTATAGGTTGTAAAACCCGCTGCGCCTCCCCATGAGAAGGAAGGGATAAAATTGCGTGGAAAACCGGATCCGAAAATATTTGCATTCACTCCAACAACAGTACCTGTATTAAACATAGTGTTGATACCACATTTACTATGATCGCCCATAATTAATCCGCAGAATGTTAAGCCGGTATTTACAAACTTTTCTTTTTCATAGCTCCATAATTTCACCTGGGCATAATTATTTTTTAAATTGGAATTATTACTGTCGGCTCCAATGTTGCACCATTCACCCAATACAGAGTTACCTAAAAAACCATCATGACCTTTATTTGAATAACCGAAAATTACCGAATTGTTTACCTCACCTCCTACTTTGCTGTGCGGACCGACTGTTGTTGGACCATAAATTTTTGCCCCTAACTTTAATGTGGAATGTTCGCACAATGCAAATGGACCACGAACAATGGAGCCTTCCATCACTTCAGCATCTTTACCGATATAAATGGGGCCGGTACTGGCATTTAAAATAGCGCATTCAATTTTTGCACCTTCCTCCACAAAAATAGTTGACTTACCAATTAACTGGTTAGTTGAACTGATCGCTTGTGATTTTCTGCCCGATGTAATGAGTGTAAAATCCGACTGTATAGCTTCTTCATTTTTCGAAAAAATATCCCAAACATTTTCTACACGCATCGCTGAAGCTTCAGATTCAAATACATCAAAACTATCGAGCATATTAAGATCAACAATTTTATTATCGCCTGAATTTACAGCTATCAGCGTGTTTATATAGAGTAAGGCTTGACTTGGCTGAAGTTTTTTTATCTCCTCTACTAATTTTTGATTCGGACAAAATGAGCCGTTGATCCAAATATTATCCGCATCGATTGCAAATTCCAGGGGGTATTTCTTACTCAGATATTCCTCTGTTTTTGAAGATGTTTTAGCGTTCAATACCTTCTCCCATTTTTCGCGAATGGTTAAAATACCGATTCTGATGTCAGCCACCGGACGGGTAAATGTTAGGGGCAATAAATTGATGCGGGTTTTATCGTCAAATAAGATGTAGTTCATTGTTTTAATTGGTTTCATTTTTATTAAGCATCGCGATATAAATATCAATTTGTTTCATAAAATATTTCAATGTTTGGGTATTATCTGATTCAATCATGAGGTCATATATTTCAGTATCCTTTTCACTGAATCTCCCCACTTTGAAAGAGGCTTTGGATAAGGCTGAAATATATTTCAATGAAAAATGATCTGCAATATTCAAGTCAATTAAAAGATCGAATTCCTCTTCCATAAAATTTTTAATAAATGCTGGGGTCGGTTTTCCGAACCAGTTCAACTCTTTGCTTGAAAAAAAATCGTATTCCAATTTTGAGTAGGTCAAAGACGGAATTTCCTTAGTGTTGAAAAAGCCCATTACTTTAACTTTTTTACGATGTTCTTTTAAAAAACCAACGTATTTTTTCACCAGTTCCAGATCTTCCGGACTGGTGGCATCAAATAAGATCCCAACAGTTTCAATTTTGTTGAAATTAAATTTATTAGGCTTTTTTTCCTTGACAAAATCCTTTAATTCCAACTTTAAATAGAAGTTAGCAATGATGTTTTTTATGTCTGTTAGAATACTCATTTTAATCCCCCTGCCCCCCTTTGAAAGGGGGAATGTGCTCGTTGTTAATTACGATATTATTCGTTTATCATTTTTATAAAATCACCCTTAGTATACTCCCCCTTTGAAAGGGGGGCAGGGGGATTAATTTTTCGTTGTTATTCGTTTATCATCTTTACAAAATGCCCTTAGTAAAACTCCCCATTACAAAGGGGGACAGGGGGGATTAATTTTTCGTTGTTATTCGTTTATCATTTTTATAAAATCATCTTCCGAAATAATAGGTATTCCCAACTTCTCCGCTTTTTTATGTTTTTCGGGTCCCATATTTTCACCGGCTATCACATAACTTGTTTTTGAAGAAATGGATCCCACATTTTTCCCTCCGTTTTGTTCGATCGTTTTCTTTAAGTCATCTCTTGAAAATTTACTGAACACACCCGACACCACAAATGATAAATCTTTTAACTTTTCACTCGATAAAGTTAATTGTTCTTCTGATAGTTCAAATTGAAGCCCATAGTATCTCAATCTGTTAATAATGTTGGCCGTTCTTTCATCAGCAAAATAATCGATGATCGCTTTTGCAGTTGTTTCACCAACATCACCCACTTCAAGCAATTGCTCTAAAGTAGCATTTTTTAAGGCATCAATATTTTTAAAATAATAAGCCAGCTTTTTTGCTGTGGTTTCACCAATATGACGAATACCTATGCCGTACAAAACCCTCTCGAATGGAACTTTTTTAGATACTTCGATACCGGCAAGTAAATTATTCACGCTTTTTTCAGCCATGCGGTCCAGCTTCAACACGTCTTCCTTTTTAAGTTCATAGAGGTCAGCCACATTTTTCACTAAGCCTGCATCATAAAGCTGTGCAATGGTTTCGGCACCTAAGCTATCAATATCCATCGCTCTGCGTCCAACAAAATGTTCCATCTTGCCTTTCACTTGTGGTGGACATCCCAGTTCATTCGGACAATAATGATTGGCTTCAGATTCATTGCGTATCAATGGCGTTCCGCATTCGGGACATTCGGTAATGTATATTACTTTGTGTAAATGAGGAGGACGTTTATTCAGATCAACACCAATAATTTTTGGTATAATTTCGCCACCTTTTTCAACAAAAACAGTATCACCAACACGTACATCTAATTTTTCTATGACATCAGCATTGTGCAATGTCGCCCTCTTAACTGTGGTACCGGCAAGTTGTACCGGTTTTAAGTTGGCAACGGGAGTGATGGCACCCGTTCTTCCAACCTGGTATACTATCGACTCTAAGATGGTACTAACCTGTTGCGTTTTAAATTTATACGCGATTGCCCATCGTGGCGATTTTGCCGTGAACCCAAGTACCCTTTGCTGTTCGTAGGAGTTTACCTTTAATACAACACCGTCAATATCAAACTCTAAATGGTTACGTTCCACATCCCAATGATCAATATATTTAAAAACATCGGTGATGCCCGATACACTTTTCATGTGTTCAGAAATTTTAAAGCCCCAGCCATGAGCTGCTTTTAAATTGTCGTAATGATTGGCGTGCGGAAGATCGTCACCTAAAATAAAATATAAAAAGCAATCCAAATTACGTTTAGATACAATTGATGAATCCTGCATTTTTAAAGTACCTGCAGCAGCATTTCTTGGATTTGCCATTAAGGGTTCAGCGATCTCTTCCCGCTCCTTATTCAGTTCATCAAATACTTTACGCGACATGAAAATTTCACCTCTTATCTCAAATTCCTTAGGATATTCATGTCCACGCAATTTCAAAGGAATACTTTTTATTGTTTTCACATTGGTCGTCACGTCATCACCTCTTTCTCCATCACCACGGGTTACCGCCTGCACCAATGTTCCATCTATGTATGTTAATCCAATAGCAACACCATCGTATTTTAATTCACAAACATACTCAGCTTCCGCACCCAAAGCCTTTTTTACTCTGTCATCAAAATTGGAAAGCTCTTCCTCAGAATACGTATTACCTAATGATAGAAAAGGCGTTTTGTGTTTAACGGGTTTAAATTCTTTCGTGATCGCCCCGCCAACACGCTGTGATGGTGAATTGGTACTTAAATATTCAGGATGTTCTTTTTCTAATTTGATAAGCTCTTCGAGCAATTTATCAAATTCGTAATCGCTAATGGTAGGTTTTGCCGCAACGTAATAATTGTAATTGTGATCCTCAATTTGTTTGGATAGTTCTTCTATTTTATGTTTTACCGATTCACTCATATTAAAAACCTTTTGACTTTTGATCTTTCAACTTTGAACTTTCATAAATTACCTCGCAAGATACGATTTTTATTATGTAAATCTTTTACTAACCTTACGTTTTTAAAGCCTTTGCTTTCAAGCATCTGTTTGGTTTCCCAACCAAAAGCCTCGTTTATCTCAAAGTATATTTTACCATTTTTATTTAACTTTTTTAAAGCGAAATTGGCAATCACATCATAAAATAATAAAGGATCATTATCACTCACAAATAATGCTAAATGTGGTTCGTAATCCAAAACGTTTTTATGCATTTGCTGCTTTTCATTTTCACGAATATAAGGAGGATTGCTTACGATGATATCGAATTTTACATCTGTCGATAAATGTAATTTGTTCTTGGATAAAATATCGTGTTGAATAAACTCAATATCAACATCATTTGATCTTGCGTTTTGTTTAGCAATTTCCAATGCTTTTTCAGAAATATCAATTGCAAAAATAGTTGCTGCCGGAATTTTCTTTTTCAAAACAATCGGAATACAGCCACTACCAGTGCCAATGTCTAAGATAGAGTTCAAAGTTGAAAGTTCAAAGTTCTCTCGTTTTTCAGTTTTTCCTTCTTCCTTCTCACTTCTGGATTCTGACTTCTCAATTCTCACTTCTTCATTCTCCTGAATAATCAAATGCACCAACTCTTCTGTCTCCTGCCTCGGAATTAAAACATATTCGTTCACTATAAATTTCAAACCATAAAAATCAGCTTTACCTAAAATGTATTGAATTGGTTTGTATTTCTTTAAATCTTTTATCGCAAAATTAAATTTTAACAGTTCCGATTCAGAAATGGTATCAGCACCTTTGGATACAATATCAATTTTCTTGATGTTTAAGAACTCCTCAAAACAATATGCAATAAAGGTTTCAAGCTCCTCCTTGTCGTACAGGTCTTTTAATTCATCACGAAAAAATCGGACAACATCAGTTATTTTATTGGAGGCAATTCTCATTTGTACAAAAATAGAAATTCTTCTGTTTAAAAATGTTAAATTTGACTTCTATATGAACAATGAGGAAAGATTAATGGAACAATGCCTTGCTCTTGCTGTAAATGGCTTGGGCAGTGTTGCACCCAACCCGATGGTAGGATGTGTAATTGTTTGCGATGGAACTATAATCGGACAAGGTTACCATCAAAAATACGGAGAAGCTCATGCAGAAGTAAATGCTATTCATTCAGTTGAGAATAAAGAGTTATTAAAAAATTCTACCCTTTATGTAAACCTTGAGCCATGTTCCCATTTCGGGAAAACACCGCCTTGTGCTGATCTGATCATAGAACACAAAATACCATTTGTGGTTATTGGCAATGTGGATAATAATCCGCTTGTGGCAGGCAAGGGAATTAAAAAATTGTCCGATGCAGGTATTGATGTAAAGGTTGGGATCATGGAGGATGCTTGTAGAAAATTGAACAAGCGATTTTTTACATTTCATGAAAAAAAACGTCCTTTCATCATTTTAAAATGGGCTCAATCTGCCGATGGTTTTATTGATATAAAGCGGGATGAAGAAAACAGAGGCAAGCCGATACAAATAAGTAATTCAGATTCAAGAAAATTGTTGCACCTATGGCGCAGTCAGGAGCAGGCCATTATGATCGGAACAAACACCGCATTGCTTGATAATCCACATTTAACGGTAAGAGATGTTACAGGAAAAAACCCACTGCGTATTACCATCGACAAATGGTTACGCATCCCAAAACATTTTAATTTGTTCGATAAAAGTACTCCAACACTTATATTTACTGCAATAGACGAAGAATCACAAAACAACCTGGAATTTGTAAAAATTGATTTCGAACAAGAAGTTATTCCTCAAATATTAAATGAATTATATAAACGTAACATTCAATCCATCATAATTGAAGGCGGAGAACAAATGCTGAACAGCTTCATTGATGCTGATCTTTGGGATACAGCCCGTGTATTTATTTCCGACAAAAAATTACACAAGGGCGTAAATGCACCCAAATTAATTGCGAGTCCGGTTGTCAGAGAAAACATCAGTGGTGATAAATTGCTGTTTTATTTGAAAGATAATTAGTAATGTTCTTCGTACATATTTCGACAAGCTCAATATGACTTGCGTACGGTCAGTCTGAGCCTGTCGAAGACATTGAAAAAGCTAAACAAAATGTTATTGATCGATTAAAATCAAAGTGACAACAGATACTTACCTCACCATAGCAAATTCATCCGAAGGCCTCTTCAAAGAAAAAGGTAGTAAATTTAATGCTTACGCTTTTTCTGTAACAAACGAAGAAGAAATTAAAATACTCCTGGCTACTTTACATAAAGAACATTTCAGCGCCCGTCACATTTGTTATGCCTTCCGACTGGGAGCCGATAAACAAACGTTTCGCGCACATGATGCAGGTGAACCAACCTATACAGCAGGGAAACCTATTTTAGGTCAGATTCAATCGAACGACCTTACGAATATTTTAATTGTCGTGGTACGTTATTTTGGTGGAACTCTCCTTGGTGTTGGCGGATTAATCAATGCCTACAAACAAGCTGCAGCAAATGCTTTAGCAAACGCTTCGATAATTGAAAAAACTATAAATAACGTTTATGAAATAAAATTTGATTTTCAGCAAATGAATGAAGTAATGAAAATTATGAAGGACGAAAATCTGGAACAAATTCACCGAAATTTTGAATTGAATGGCAATATTACTTTTTCAGTTCGGAAAAACAATTCAAAAAAAGTAGTTGAACTATTAAGTAAAATCAGTAATCTTGAATTAAGTTATTTAAGAACGGAATAAAAAGAATAGAACGCAGATGACGCAGATTGTTAAAATTCGTAGAAGCATGAAACTATTAAAACAAATGTGCGCCATCCATGCTCCATCGGGGAATGAAGTGGCAATGACCAAATTCCTCTTATCTTATATTGATAAGAACAAAAAAAAATGGAGTACCCAACCAAAAATTTATTCCGGAGAAGGCTTTCAGGATTGTATTGTATTGGTATTCGGCAAACCACGCACAGCCGTTTTCGCACACATCGATAGCATCGGATTTACCGTTAGATATGAAAATGAATTAGTAAAAATTGGCGGACCAAGAGCAGAAAATGGTTTTGAATTAGTTGGAGAAGATAGCAAAGGGAAAATTGATTGTAAACTACATATTGATAAAGACAGAAACATTACCTATAAATACAAAAGAGAAATTGACAGAGGTACCGCACTTACCTTTAAACCTAACTGGAGAGAAACAAAAGAATATGTTCAGTGTTGTTATATGGATAACAGATTAGGCGTATGGAATGCTTTAAAACTAGCAGAAACATTAAAAGATGGAATCATTGTTTTTTCATGTTGGGAAGAACATGGTGGAGGAAGTGTTTCTCATTTGCAAAAATTTATTTATGAAAAATATAGTGTAAAGCAAGCCCTCATATCTGACATTACCTGGGTTACTAAAGGTGTGCCGCATGGAAAAGGTGTTGCCATATCATTACGCGATAGTCTTATTCCGAGAAAAAGTTATGTAGATAATATTATTGCTATCGCGAAGCAGTCAAGTATTCCTTATCAATTAGAAGTAGAAGGCAGCGGAGGAAGTGATGCTAAAGAATTGCAAATGTCGGAAAACCCTTGGGACTGGTGTTTTATAGGCGCTCCTGAAGATAATGTACATTCGCCCGATGAAAAAGTTTTCAAAAAAGATATTGATGCGATGGTGAAATTGTACAAAATATTAATGGAAAAATTATAATAAAAAAAGCGTCCCGGATTTATAGGAGACGCTTTTAGATAAAAAAGTTAAATCATCAAAACTTATAGAGAGCACCAAAACCAAACGTTTCTCCATTCCCTGCCAAACTAATATTTATCTGTGCAGGATTTATATTACTCTTATTCGAATTATTCGTAAATGTTAAACTAGGATAAACATAGTTTACAAAACCTACGTTTACAAATAATCCAAAATGTTTTGTAATATAAAAACGAGGAATTAGCATAATACCATTGCTCATTCCATTGTCTTTAGCAATTGTATTTAAAACATCTTTGTATTTTATATTTAGATTTGAATAACCGAGAAAAAGTGAAATCGGCATTTCAAAACGTTTGGTTTTTATTAAATGGAAATTTAAAACAAAATCAAAATCGATTCCCCGATTGCTTTTTGTTGAATCATAATATTTTGAATAGGCAAAACGGGCACCGATGCCTAACCAATTTCTTAAACCATATTCGACTTGGATAGGATAAATAACAGAACCTGCAGTTCCATTTTTTTCATTTTTTACTGAAACTGTTCCCGTTGTTATCGTAGAACTAAGCAATGTTTTATAACCCGCGCCACCCAACCCAACATCTACAACTATATTGCCTGCACGAAATGCTTTATCCTGAGCTTGTATAGTTCCTGAAACTATTAATAATGACAATGCTATTAATACCTTTTTTTTCATATCCGAATGATCTATTTATTTTGAAAATATTATTTTGAATAGAGGTGATTACAATGGTTTATAAGTTTTCAAATTTAAAACTTATAGACTGCACCGAAACCAAACGTTTCTCCTTGCCCCGACCTACTAATCGTTGTAGTAGCAGGATACAATTTATTATTAGAATATGATAAACCAGGATAAACACTGTTTAAAAAACCTAAGTTTACAAATAGTCCAAAGTGTTCTGTAATATAAAAACGAGGAGTTAGCATAAAACCATTATTAACTCCATTTGCTTTCGCAGTTGTATTTAAAATATCATTGTATTTTATATTAATAGTTGAATACCCTATAAAAAGTGAAATCGGCATTTCAAAACGTTTGGTCTTTATAAAATGGAAGTTTAAAACAAAATCAAAATCGATACCACTATTACTCTTTGTTGTATCCTTATATTTTGAATAAGCAAATCGTGCTCCCAAACCAAACCAATTTCTATAGCCGTATTCAATATTTACAGGAATTATTGTGGAGGTAGCCCAATCTTTTCCAGTTAAAACTGTTGCTGCTGATCCTACTGTTTTGTATGAGCGTATTACATAACCCGCTCCACCTAGCCCTGCATCAGCAACAATATCACCTGCCTGAAATGCTTTATCCTTTCTCTTAACCTTTGCTGTATCCTGTGCCTGTATAGTTCCTGAAATTATAAATAATGCTGCTGCAATAATTAATTTTTTTTTCATAGTTAACATAGTATGTTTAATTTAAAATGATTTTTACAAGTTAATAAAATTAACACATTTTTTTGAATATCAAAATGTTTTTTGAATAAAGAAGGTTGAAATGATTATAATAATGAACCCAATTCAAATTAAATGTTTTTTTAAAAAAATTCATAAATATAAATTTGTGCTGAAATTATTTTTAGTTTTGACTTATCAAATTCGTAAATGAAAAACAAACTTAAGAATATTACCTTAACTATTATAGGCCTGGTTCTACTCGCTACCATGCAATCCTGTTTTTTATTTGTCAAAAAGAAAATTGAGACACTCAAAGAACCAGTTCCTTTACATATTGGATATACAAAAGCAACCATTATAAACTCTACAATAGACGGTTGTCTTTGGATGATACAGTTAGAGGATGGTAAAATGTTAGAACCCGTTAATTTAAAAGATGAATTTAAAAAGGAAGGTTTAAAAGTTTGGATACAATATAAACATTACGAAAATTACAGCTTTTGCATGGCAGGCGAAATGGTTACTGTTACAGCTATGGAGATAAGGGAGTTGGAGTAGTTATTAGTGGTTAGTTATTAGTGGTTAGTTATAAATTATTTATGAATTAATGTTTTGCAATTGAAATAAGGGAATTAGAATAGTGGCAGTTGACTATTTTTCAATTTTATAATTTTTCAATCTTTTAATTTTTCAATTTCATCATGCGAATAATTTTTATGGGTACGCCGGAATTTGCTGTTGAATCATTAGACATTCTCTTGCAAAACAATTATACAATTGCAGCTGTAATTACTGTGCCTGATAAGCCTGCAGGGCGTGGACAACAAGTTCAGGAATCGGCGGTAAAGAAATACGCACTCGAAAAAGGGTTGAACATTCTACAACCCGATAAATTAAAAGATGAAAATTTCATCCGACAACTAAAAGAACTAAAAGCCGATCTGCAAATTGTAGTTGCTTTCAGAATGCTCCCCGAAATAATCTGGAACATGCCACCTCTTGGAACTATCAATCTGCATGGTTCATTATTACCGCAATATAGAGGTGCAGCACCAATTAACCGAGCGGTGCTGAATGGTGAAAAAGAAACGGGTGTCACCACTTTTTTACTACAGCAGGAAATTGATACCGGAAAAATTATTTTTCAGGAAAAAACTCCTATTGCTGAAAACGAAACAGCAGGAGAAATTCATGATCGACTCATGCACATCGGTGCACAGTTAATTTTAAAAACCGTGAAAGCCATTGAAAAAGGCGACTATCCGCAAATTGATCAATCAACATTAATTGCTCCTGGTACATATATTAATAGTGCACCGAAAATTTTTAAAGAGGATTGTCGTATTGATTGGAACAAATCATTGGATAAAATACACAATATGATTCGCGGACTAAGCCCATATCCTACGGCATTTGCGGAGCTCGTTTCTCCTGAAGGAAAAATAATAGCACTGAAAATTTTTATCAGCAAAAAAGAAATTGCCCCGCACGATCTTCCTTTAGCAAGCATCATCACCGATTCTAAAAGTTATTTAAAGATCGCTGTTAAAGGTGGGTATATCGATATAAATGAGCTACAACTAGCCGGAAAAAAAAGAATGAATGTCATTGATTTTCTGAGAGGTTTTCAGATAAATAATGTATGGAAAATAAATTCGTCGAAAATAGAGTAACGAAGAGTCGGCAAAACAATACAGCTATATATATACTTTCAGCCATATAAATAGCTGTATGTTAGCAATAAACATACATTCAATATAAAAACTTCCTGAAACATAACGATAAGTCCTATTTCAAGTCGAGTTATTAACAAAAATGCGACTTATCAACAAAATTGCACTTTTTTTGTTCGGAGTGTTGCATTATATCTGATTTGTTGTAAATTTGTTTTCAAATAATTAATTAATTAATGTTTAACCCTTAAAAAACAAACAAATGAACAAAGCAGAATTAGTTGACGCTATCTCTTCAGAAGCAAAGTTAACAAAAGCAGATGCTGGTAGAGCATTAGAAGCATTCGTAAACGCTACAACAAAAGCACTTAAAAAAGGTGACAGAGTTGCATTAGTTGGATTCGGTTCTTTCTCTATCTCTAAAAGAGCTGCAAGAGTTGGTCGTAACCCACAAACAGGAAAAGCTATTAAAATTGCTGCTAAAAAAGTAGCTAAATTTAAAGCTGGATCTGACTTAGCTAAAACAGTTAACAAATAATTGTAAACTAAGTGAAACAAAAAAGTCCCGCAGCAATGCGGGACTTTTTTGTTTTATATTAATTTTGATTCCACAATACTATATACTTTAAACTTTGAACCTTGAACTTTCAAACTAAAAAAAAAGAACTCATTAATTATTTGTCAAATTTAATTTCTGAAAACAGAAGAGCGAAGTTTGACGAAGTACTCAGCTATCGTACCCGACATATCACAATAGTTCTTGAAGATCTTTACCAACCGCATAATGCAAGCGCTGTATTGCGCTCCTGCGATATATTTGGAATACAAGACATTCATATTATTGAAAACAAAAATGCCTATACTGTTAATAGAGATATAGCCTTGGGTTCACCTAAGTGGTTGAACATACACAAATATAACAATGAAGAAAATAACACTTTGAATTGCATAAACCAACTCAAAGAAAAAGGGTATCGCATTGTAGCTACTAGTCCACACAAAAATGATTGTTCTATCGAAGAACTTTCGGTTGGCAAACCATTGGCATTAATATTTGGCACTGAACTAACAGGAATTTCAGATACTGTTAGAGAAAATGCAGATGAATTTGTAAATATTCCTATGTTTGGTTTTACAGAAAGTTTTAACATTTCTGTTTCTGCAGCTTTATGTTTACATACACTTACAGCAAAATTACACCAATCTGATACCAATTGGCACTTGAACGATTTAGAGAAAGATGAATTGTTATTGATCTGGCTAAGAAACACAATTCGTAAAGTAGAATTAATTGAAAAAGATTTTATTGCGAAATGGAAATGATTTAGTAGATATTAAATTTTTTAATATTCTTATTGCAAACGCAACGTCTTCGACAAGCTCAGGCTGACGATACGTAGGGTCATATTGAACCTGCCGAAATATGGCTCTGAAAAAAATCATACTATATTTTAGTTGAATATAATTTCAACAGTTTCTAATTCATAAATAAAGTATTCTTGTTTGTTTTCTAAAATAGATGTACGTTTGTACTAACAATTAAATAAAAAATAAATAAATAATAATATGGGAAAAGGAGATAAAAAAAGCCGTAAAGGTAAAATTACTATGGGCTCTCATGGTGTTTCAAGGCCGGTAAAAAAGGCTAAAGCAAAAGCAAAAATTGGAGCGGCTAAAAAAGTTGCAGCACCTGTTAAAAAAACAGGAAAAGCTGAAACTGCAGAAACTCCGAAAAAAGCAGCAGCACCAAAAAAAGCAGCGGCTCCAAAAAAAGCAGCTAAAAAAGCAGAATAAAAACTGTACAACCATTCAACAAAAAATCCCTCGTTAATAATTTTAACGAGGGATTTTTGTTTGTAATCAATTCTCCTCGTATTGTCATTCTGAACACTTTGTCCTTTCGAGTCGCGAGGCACGAGCATATCGAGAAATATTCGCATACCCAATCAGTTCTCGATAAGGGCAAAAAGCCCTACTCGAACTGACAATAAAATATCAAGGAGCCAATCTTTCAATTTCCCATTTGCTATTTTCCATTGTATATAAGATACGATCGTGTAAACGACTGGGACGCCCTTGCCAAAACTCAATACTGACAGGTTTCAGCAAAAAACCTCCCCAATATGGAGGACGAGGAATGTTTTCACCGGGATATTTTGCAGAAAGTTTTTCATATTCTTGCTCCAACACATCCCTGCTTCCAATAATTTTACTTTGTTCTGAAGTCCATGCACCAAGCTTACTTCCACGTGGACGCGTATTAAAATACAGATCAGATTCCTCAACAGTTTGTTTTTGTAATATTCCTTCTATACGAACTTGTCGTTCCAACTCGGGCCAAAAAAACAACAAAGCACAATATGGATTCTTATCTATTTCTGAACCCTTTCGACTAGTGTAATTGGTGTAAAAAACAAAACCGTCTTCATTAAAATTTCTCAATAATAAGATCCTCGCTGAAGGTTTCCCATCTATAGTTGCAGTACTAACTGTCATCGCGTTAGGTTCATTCACATGCGTATCCACAGCCTCTTTAAACCATTTTTCAAATTGCAGAACAGGGTTATCATTCACATCTCTTTCATCCAATGTTTGCTTTGCAAAATCATGACGAAGTGAATTGATATATAATCTTAGATCCTTCATTTTTTTATTTACTGATTTAAAGAATTAGTGATTTGTTGATTTTTCAACTTTGTGATCTGTCAAATTTATAAACTCTCCATTTCTCTATTTCTATTGCCCTATCAACTCGTTCAACTTATCTGTTAATTTTCTTGAAGTATTATTAAAATATCGTTTTTGTTTATATGCTACCACCCATCGGATCCCATTGATAGCATTGGTTAAGAACAGCTCGTCCGCTCCAAGCAAAACACTTTGCATGATTGACAATTCATAAACAGCAATACGGTTAGCTTCTGCTATCTCAATTATTTTTTTTCGCATTACTCCATCAACACAACCATCAGAAACAGGCGAAGTATAAAGCACTCCATTTTTTACTGCGAATACATTCGAACTGATCGCTTCTGTTATACTGCCTTTATCATTAACCAATATACAATCATTCAGAGCGTGCTGATTTTTATAGATACCTGCTACTACATAAATAATACTGTTCGCTGATTTTATAGAAGACAAGGCACTTTGCGGTTTCTTCATCTCGGTAAACAGATCAACTGTATAACCTCTTGGATTCAATGTATACCCTTTTTCTTCAATGGCAGACACCTCTAGTAAATACGAAACAGAGTTGTCAGCCGGAGCATAAAAACCTCCTTCATTTCTGTAAACAGTAAGCCTTACACGACCATCAGATGTAATACCATTTTTTTGAGCGAGTTCCAAAATAGCATGTTCAAAAAACGCTTCATTAAAAAGGGGGTTCGCTTCCATTTTCAAAACACTCATCCCTGTGTATAAACGTTGTAAATGTTCTTTTAAAAATTGTGGTTTAAAATTGGCAATACGTATCGTTTCAAATAATGCATCACCATAGCAAAATGCTCTGTTATTAGCCTTCACCACAGGTTCGTTGGCTTCTACAAAATTTCCGTTATGATTAATGAATTGTTGCATTTTACTTTTATTTGGAAATTTCCCTCGCAGATTTCGCGGATAACCGCAGATTTTTATTTTTGTTTTCTGCGTAAATCCGCGCTATCTGCGAGAAACAAAAATTACTTTATCTGATTCAAAATAGTTTTCAATGAAATATTTGCTTCAATTAAGATCCCTTTTACTCCGGCCTTTTCTCCTGCCTCGACATCGCGTTCTTTATCACCTATAAAATAAGATCTCGCTGCATCAATATCAAAACGTGCCAATCCCTTTTCAACAAACAAAGAATCAGGTTTACGGCATATACAACGACTTACATCAGAATGATGAACGCAATAATAAATTTCGGAAAGCGCAACATTATTCTTACTTAACTCTCCAACCAAATAATGGTGCAGGATCTCAACCTCTGCCTGCGTATATAACTTTTTAGCAATACCGCTTTGATTAGAAACAATAATTAACAAATATCCTTTTTTCTGAAACAATTGCAATACTTCTATGAGATCAGGTAAGATCACAAAATCCTCTAACCTGTGCGTATAACCACGTTCTACATTTATTACACCGTCTCTGTCTAAAAATATTGCTTTGTTCTTCAAGTTACTGCGAATTACGAATAAAAACGAATTGCGAATCTGTGTATATTTTTGTTTGAAATTTTTATTTCTTTTGTAATGATTTCAAGAGTTTCATTTTTTCCATTGCCACCATTTTTTCTTTTCTTTTACCGGTGTTATTACAGTATCTTTTTTGACTGCTGTCGGTTGTTTTTTGGGGGGGGGGTGGCATTGCATAATAATGACTGATAATCGGCTTTTCTTCCATTAAAATCTCATCTCCTTTGTCACCCATATTAAAGTTAAATCCGGTAATTTTGCTCTTATCAATTTTATAATATCGGATCGGATAATTAGGATGTTTTAAAAGTAAAACATTTGTTGGTGGTAATTTGTCATATTGATTTGTCATATCAATAACAAAATTTCCCGCTTTATCAGTTGTTGATATTAAATGAAGAGTGTCTGGAATTAAAGGAATTATAACACCTTTAATTAAATAAACTGTAACGCCTTTTAAATGTTGTATTGAGCCGTCAAGTTGTGTAATAACAACTGTTCCGCTAATAAATTTTTGGATAGGTTTTGTTATATTCGTTGATTCAGTTTCAGGTTGCTTAGTGGTTGGAGTTTGGTGTTGCGAATTATTTGTTTGCGATTTCAATGTAGCAGGGAATAGTTCAGTCAATGTAAGTAAAGCAGCAGATATAGTTACAAGTTTTGGGTAAGATTTATGTGGAGATGAAATTTGTTGTCCCCAATTGTTAATTTGTTCTTCTGAATAAATTCCACAAATAGGGATTGGACTATTACTATGAACTTTTTCAATTGCTGCCCAAGGATATTTTCTAAAGTCGGAAACAAGTTTAAAACAGCCTATACAAATCCTTCCCCCATCTGTTGGAAGCATATTATCCCATTCTTGATTACAAGGTAAAGGTTTCTTTATTTCTTTTTTGTCGTTTAACATTGTGAGGTTAAAAATTTTAACTCTTCGTTTTTATCAAGCAAACATCACTAATAACTCATAACTAATCACTAACAACTAATCACTGCCTTATCTGTTCAATAAATGAAGAAATTAAACTTGGTTTTAAAATGATTGTGAATACTACACCATGAATAGCTCCCCAAAAGTGCGCATCATGACCAATATTGCTATTTCCTCGTTTACCCAAATAATATTCTACACCTAAAAAAATAATTCCGAATAAATAAGCAGGAATAGGAAATGGTAAAAATAAAAACAATAATTTTTGAGTGGGGAAAAGTATGATATACGCAAAAACAACAGCAGATACAGCACCGGATGCGCCAAGAGCATTGTAATACATATTGTTTTTTTGTTTTTCATACGAATAAACTGTGGACATTAATATGCCTAAAACATAAAGTAATATAAAAAATAACATACCTTTTCCTTCAAATAAATAATTATACTCACGCTCTACTTCTCCTCCAAACATGTATAATGAAAACATATTAAACGCCAAATGCATCCAGTCAGCATGAATAAATGCACCGGTAAAAAAACGATACCATTCCTTTCGGTGATGAATCATATATGCATTAAATACCAATTTGTTTTTCAAGGAATGATTATCCATCGAAGTGATCGAAGCAAATACTGTAATGGCGATGATGATGAGTGTAATCATGGGACTAAAGGTAATAATTTGTGTTCATTTGCATCGAAACAATTATTTATTTATATTTGCATTCTATAAAAATGAAAAACAACAACGCTATATGTAAAATGTGTATATGTATTCTCTCTGAGAGGCATATTGCATTTATTTTATAGTTTGATCGCATAAACTTTAAAAAGCAAAAGCCTCTCAATGAAATTTGAGAGGCTTTTTTTATGACTTAAAATTTAAAACAAAAATGAAATTCATCATCGCCATCACATCAAAAACAAACAACAGCATTATAACATGTTGCTGCTGTTTGCATTTCCATCCGGGAGAGAGCATGTGTATGCCGTATTAATAGTAAATACTTAATCAACACAAAATCCTTCCCGATCTATCGGGAGGGATTTTTTATTTTCAAGCAATACCTAAATTAAAAAAAATGATAACGGAAAAATCAGAATTGAAAACAGCCCACATACAAAAGTCGGCAACTCAACAAATAAATGATTTTATTTTCACCTCAAAGGCCAGCTTTCAGCTAGAGTCGGGAGCAGTATTGCCAGAGATCCATTTAGCTTTTGAAACTTTTGGAAACATGAATGCTTCAGGAGATAATGTGATATGGGTGTTCCATGCACTTACAGCCAATGCTAATCCTTTAGAATGGTGGGATGGTTTGATCGGCAATGGAAAACTATTTAATCCTCAGGAACATTTTATCGTATGTGTGAACATACCCGGCTCAAGTTATGGCAGTATCAGCCCTTTGAGCATAGATCCAATAAATTCAAAACCGTATTATCACGATTTCCCTATCATCACAACCCGCGATATGGTTAGGATGTATGCTTTTCTGCAACAAAAATTGGGCATAAAAAAAATAAAGATCGGCATTGGTGGCTCCATGGGCGGGATGCAATTGTTGGAGTGGAGCATCGAACAACCTGATCTATTTGAAAACATTGTATTGATCGCTACCAACGCGCTACATTCTCCCTGGGGCATTGCATTTAATGAAACCCAGCGCATGGCGATTGAAAACGATACCACATGGTTGCAAAAAAATGAAAAAGCAGGAATGCAGGGATTATCAACCGCCAGAGCGATAGCTTTATTATCCTATAGAAATTACAATCCATATAAACACACGCAAAGCGAAACGAATGATGATAAAATAGATAATTTTAAAGCCAGCTCTTATCAAAACTATCAGGGATTTAAACTAACACAGCGTTTTAACGCCTTCTCATACTACACTTTAACTAAGAGCATGGACTCGCACAATGTAGGAAGAGGAAGGGTTTCCGTTTCAGAAGCTCTAAAAAAGATCACCGCAAAAACTGTTGTAATAGGAATTGAATCGGATCTGTTATTTCCTATCGAAGAACAAAAATTATTAGCATCGGAAATAAAAGATGCAAAATTTGAAAAGATAGATTCTATTTATGGACACGATGGATTTTTAATAGAATACGAACAGCTGGAAAAAATTATCAAAAAAAATATTTCTTTAAAAAATAAAAACGTTTAAAATATTGCTAGGACTCTATTTTATAATTTCAGCCATTATCCGCAGGAGAACTGCGTAAATATTGGTTATGCTGTTTTTTGAACCTGGGCAATGTATAATTTTTCTATTTTTGTCTGCATAAAATGAAAAAGTACATTCGCATTTACGAAACCTTTATTAATTGGATACACAACAAACTTACTCCCCGTCAGTTTTTGGTTTTCTCTAGTATATTGGTTGGATTAACGGCAGGTTTTGCTGCTGTAATTTTGAAAACTGCGGTTCACTTTATCCATCTGGCAATTACCCATGACTATCATATAAAGTACCAGTATGTTTTATATTTAGTTTTTCCAACCATCGGAATTTTACTGACCACATGGTTCGTACAAAAACAATTGAAAGGAAAACTAGGAAGAGGAACAGCAAACATACTTCACGCTGTCGCAAAGAAATCAAGTTTTTTACCTCCTGACCAGATGTATTCACATATTGTCACAAGTGCATTAACTGTCGGCTTTGGAGGTTCGGCTGGTTTGGAATCACCCATTGTTACAACCGGAGCAGCGATAGGTTCAAATTATTCCAAAACCTATCACATTGATTATAAAGACCGCACGCTTTTGCTTGCGTGCGGCGCCGCAGGAGGAATAGCGGCTTCCTTTAATTCTCCAATCGCAGGAATTTTGTTTGCTCTTGAAGTTCTTCTTGTTGATGTTTCTATTAATGCTTTCATTCCATTGATCATAGCCGCTGCAACAGGTGGATTACTTTCAAAAATTATTTTGAATGAGAACATTTTGCTTTCATTTCAGTTGAAACAACCTTTTAATTATCATAACGTTCCTTATTACATTGTTCTGGGTTTGCTAGCAGGAATAGTTTCAGTTTATTATTCACGCACCTACCTAAAAATTGAAGATTTTCTAAAAAAGAAAAAAAAACATATTTATCTAAAAGCAATTTTCGGAGGATCTGTACTCGCTTTTTTAATTTTATTTTTTCCGTCATTATTTGGTGAAGGGTATGAAAGTATAAAAATTCTTTCGGATATAAATCCTGAAAAATTGTTTGAGCACAGCATTGTTTCAAACTTGGTTTCAAACAATTGGATCCTTGTATTATTGATTGTTCTTGCAATGTTTTTAAAAACTATTGCCGCTGCTATTACAATTGGAAGTGGTGGCAATGGAGGAAATTTTGCGCCATCGCTTTTTATGGGAGCATATTTAGGATTTGCTTTTGCTGCTGTTCTTAATCTACTTGGAATTTCCAAAGTGCCGGTAAGTAATTTTACCATTGTTGCAATGGCAGGAATATTGAGCGGAGTTTTTCATGCACCGCTTACCGCAATATTTTTGATCGCAGAAATTACAGGTGGCTATGAATTAATGATTCCTTTGATGATCGTTTCAGCAATTAGTTTTATGGTAGTAAAATATTTTGAACCTTTTTCAATGGAAACGAAGAAAATGGCAAAAAAAGGACACATATTTACTTCAGATAAGGACAAAAATATTTTAGCTACTCTACAGACCGCTAAAGTTATAGAGACCGACTTTCAGATCGTATCACCCGATGCAACACTCGGTCAGTTGATAGAGGTTGTTGCGCATTCAAAGCGTAATATTTTTCCGGTCGTAGAGAATGAACAACTTGTAGGAATTATTTTGCTTGATAATATTCGTGAAATAATGTTCAAGCACGAAATGTATGATAGTATTTTTGTTAAACAACTTATGCGAAAACCACCTGAAACGATTACTCCCGATGAAGATATGCATCTCGTAATGAAAAAATTTGATGAAACAAATGCTTGGAATCTACCTGTTGTAAAAGACGGAAAGTACATTGGTTTTATTTCTAAATCCAGTATATTCACACAATATAGAGACACTCTTATGAAAAGTACTATTGGATAATACGCCATATCGTTCGAATCTCAACAATAAAACAACGCATCTCAACCGATCAACAATTTCCTAACAATTCGAAAAACTTCCAAAAACAGGATTTTTTTATTCCTAAAATGCTAACTTTGCACACTTTTAAAAATTATATATAATGCCAAAAGTATCTATTAAGGGCAATATCATGCCATCTTCACCAATACGCAAATTAGTACCTTATGCCGAAGCTGCAAAAAAACTTGGTCGTACCATTTATCATTTAAATATTGGGCAGCCTGATATTGAAACGCCTGAAGTAATGTTGAATGCTATTAAAAATGCTGATATTAAGGTTTTGGAATATTCTCATTCTGCCGGCTTTGAATCATATAGAAAAAAATTGACTACTTATTATTCGGGGTATCACATCAATGTTACTTCCGAAGATATAATTGTTACTACAGGAGGTTCCGAAGCCATACAAATGGCGATGATGGTTTGTTTTAATCCCGGTGACGAGCTAATTATTCCCGAACCCTTTTATGCAAATTTTAATTGTTTTACATGTGCAGCCGACATCGTTATTAAGCCTGTAAAATCTACTATTGAATCAGGTTTCGCATTACCTCGCATATCAGAATTTGAAAAACTAATAACACCAAAGACTAAAGGTATCCTGATCTGTAATCCCGGAAACCCCACCGGATACTTATATTCAAAAGAAGAGCTACAGCTTTTAAAAGAATTGGTTTTGAAGTATGATCTGTTCTTATTTTCTGATGAAGTATATCGTGAGTTTTGCTATGATAATAAGGAATATTTTTCTGTCATGCATTTACAAGGCATTGATAACAATGTAGTAATGCTGGATTCTATATCAAAACGTTACAGCGCCTGCGGAGCCCGAATCGGTGCCCTGGTCACAAAAAACAAAGATGTTATCGCTTCGGCAATGAAATTTGCTCAGGCACGATTAAGTCCTCCAACATTGGAACAAATAGGTGCAGAAGCGGCATTAGACACCCCTAAAGAATATTTTGTTAAAGTACAAAAGGAATATGTTGAGCGCAGAGATCTTTTAGTAGAAATGCTCAATAAAATGGAAGGCGTATTTTGTCCGAAACCAACAGGAGCTTTCTATTGCATCGCTCGTTTGCCAATTGACAATTCTGATAAATTTTGTCAATGGTTATTGGAATCATTCGAATACAATGGTGAAACAGTAATGTTGGCACCAGCTACAGGATTTTATTCAACACCCGGCGCAGGAATGAATGAAGTTCGCCTGGCATATGTATTAAATAAAGAAGCATTAAAAAGCGCAATGACCTGTTTAGAAAAGGCCTTGAAATCCTATCCCGGAAGAACAACTTAGTTTTAAGTTCAAATTAATTAGTTTAATTTATGTTGTCATTTTAGTGATTTATTTTTTCAAATTCCATCTTTAAACTTTTTAAATTGAACTTTCCAACTAAATTTCCTTTTGTTATTTACAATTAATTTCCTATATTAGCTACCCTTTAAATTTAAAGATGGCTAATGATTCCAAGTTACAAACAACTATTTTGTAGTAAACAGTCGCTATTTATTTTGATAGTGGCATTGTTTATTTTCTCTGATTCAAGTCTAAAAGCTGCCAATTCAGGTGGCAATGATAGTATTTCTTCTTCTTTAAAGCCATCCATTTCCATAGATAAACAAAAAAGTTTAATCCGGAATATGACCCCTGAACAATTAACTGCATTCATTGATAAGACATTTGATATGGACACTATTCCTGTTGATATAATTAATGAAATAAATTCAGCTGTGGCTATCTTTCAAAAAAAGGAAAACTCATTTAAAAACATTGTTACTACACAAGAGGATGCCGAACTTCCTGAAATAGAGGAAACAAAAGAACTGGCACCCGTTAAAAACATCGCGAAAGTGATAGAAAAGTCAAAAGCAAAAATACTGGAGATGAACAATATTCCGCTTCACATTGATGGCACAAACCTTTCACCAATTGCTGAATTAAGAGTGAACGAAATTATCATACCTACACCTAAAAAGGAAATTACTCTACCTCTTCCAATTGCAAACCATACTATAACAGAGAAAATGAATGACTTACCCATTTCAAAAGAACCGGTAAAACTGATAGAAACCTCAGAAGTAAATACATTAAAAACAAATCCTGTTTCGCTTGGTATAGATGATAATATAGGTTCAATTCCTACTTCTGAATTAAGAGCCAACGAAATTATCATACCTGCATCTGAGAAGGAAATCATTCAATCTCTCCCAATTGCAAACCTGACTATAACTGAGAAAACAAATGAGTTGCCTATTGCAAATGAACCCATAAAAACGATAGATGTCTCACAATTGAATAGATTTAAAATGAAGCCTGTTTCGCTTGATATTGATAACAAAACAAGTTCAATTCCGATATCTGAATTAAGAGCCATTGAAAACATCATACCGTTACCGGAAAAGGAAATTGATCAATCAACTCAACTTGCTAATCTACCCAAAATGGAAGAAACGAATGAGGTGGCTACTATAAAAGATATCAAGGAAATGGAAGAAATTACAAAAGTGAACACTCTTGAGATGAATAACTTTCCGCTTCATATAGATGATGCACCTGTCCCTTCTGCAGAATTGAGAGCCAATGAAATTTTCGTACCTGAATCCGAAAAAAATATGGCAAAAGAACTTACCCCATTGATGTCATTAGAAAAGGATATTTATTCTAATAATTCAGTTTCCCATAAAAAATCAGCCCCATCTCCTAAATTAAAATCGGATGTTACTAAAATGCCGGTAGGAATAAATGATCCTTCCTTACCGATTCCTTCTGCAGATTATTATGTAAGCTGGGAAATAAATAAATTGTTTCCCGAAAAAGACATGTTAAAAATGAAGGGAGACACATCCATAACACTTGTCTTATTGAGCAAAGAGCATCGTCACTATTTTCACCCTTTTAACGGTCCTATTACATCCAACTTTGGCTGGCGGGATAGTACTCATCATAATGGAATCGACATTGACTTGAACAGAGGCGATAAAGTTTCGGCAGCTTTTGATGGCATGGTGAGGGTAGCGCGCAGATATGGAGGGTTTGGCAACGTAGTTATCATTCGTCATTATAATGGCTTGGAAACCGTTTATGCGCATTTATCAAAAATAAAAGTGAAACCGGGACAATTAATATCTTCCGGAGATTTAGTTGGTTTAGGTGGTAGTACCGGGCATTCAACAGGCTCACATTTACATTTTGAAGTGCGCTTTAAAGGAGTACCTATCAATCCTAAATATTTAATTTCAATATCGGAACAAAAATTAATGTGTGATGAATTTACACTCAAAAAAACAAAATGGGGATTAGCTGCGTATCCAAAAAACACGAAGTTATACACTGTTGAAAAAGGAGATACCGTTTTCGAAATTGCAAAACGATTCGGAACCACTACCGCATCAATAAAGGAGATGAACCATTTGAATGGCGGAAGGGTCAGACTAAAAGCGGGTCAGTTGATTAATGTAGCACACTAAATTGTGGGAATCAAGATTTACTGAGTTTATTTAAACACCTTGCAAATGCATCACGCATTCCTTCATGTTGTGTTTCTCTACCGTAGTTTTTTTCTTGATGCGCTTCTTGTATGCATTCGTTAGAATACATAATTTGCTGATTGAGCCACTTAATCATTTGTTGTAATTGTTCCTTGTTCATGATGAGGCTATTATCTAAATTTGCTTTTTGTACGCACATTAATATTAAGTGGTTTCAAATTAAATAAAAATTATTAAAATCTTCCTTTTATCCTGCTGTCAATAGTTTTACAGATTTTATTTTTTGCTTTTGTAAATTTTAATAAATATTATACACCCTGAAATATGTTTGTTCGCTTCATTGAGCAACTAAAAATAAGATTACAGCAACCTTTGCCTGGCGAAGATGTTCAGTATTTAATGGCTCCTGTAAGTCGTTTACAAAATAAATACTTATCTCCTGAAAATTACAACCCTAAAAAAAGTGCGGTAATGATTTTATTGTTTCCGCACGATGACATTATTAAAACAGTTTTTATTGAACGCCCTATTTATGATGGTGTACACAGTGGTCAGGTCGCATTTCCGGGAGGTAAATTTGAAGATGCAGATATTGATTTACAACAAACCGCATTACGTGAAACATTTGAAGAAATTGGAGTGGATCCAGATAAAATCGAAGTCATAGGTCAACTAACTGATTTATATATTAATCCAAGCAATTTTTTAGTATCTCCTTTCATTGGTTATATTAAGGAATGTCCGGATTTTATTTTGAATACCCGTGAGGTACAAAAAATTGTAGTTTATAATTTATTTGATCTGAATAATGAGGCTATAAAATCTAAAAAAGAAATTACTTTCAGCGGAGGTTTTAAATTAAAAACCCCCTATTATGAGATAGAGGGTTTAACAGTGTGGGGCGCAACAGCAATGATGATAAGCGAATTGAATGCTGTTGTCGAAGAATCGAAAACTATTTCTTTTTAAAATTCGCCATAACATTGTCATAGCATAAATAATAATCTCCTATAGAAAGATTGGCAATATTTAAATCATTGCCAAAGCCATGTTTAATAACATTACCATAAACATCAAATACTTCAAACATGGTTTCAGCCGAAAACTCAATATTGGAAGTGTTTTCAGTCATTGAATAACTTGGCTGTGCAACAGTTGAGCTGAATGTTACAGAATTGGATTCTTTAGAAACACCGGCAAAACCAATTTGTTTGACACGAAATTTATTTACACCTGAATGCCTGTTTGTTTGAAACATATAAATGTTTTTATCCATTTTGCCAGAACCTTCCACTTCACCAATCTGTATCCATCTGTTCCAACGAAATTGCTCGACAATGAAAGGCAATGATCCCATTTCATTTTTAGTTGACCAAACCAATAAACCATTTTTATCAATATTAATATTAACAACTTCGAATGAGGCTTTAGATTTTAAGGCATCCGGATTAATTACTTTAGGGCTGCAATCGTCTTTATATTTAATTTCAACTATTACCGGAGCTCCCGGTTGAATGTTTAACGCCGAAAAATCAATTTCAAATGCACTTGAATTAATTTCATCAGTTGAAACTTTCCCATTAATAGTTACCTCATACGTGCAGAAACCTACTCCATTTCCTGCAAATCCGTTTTTAACATATAAATTTTTGTCTTGATATTTGCCTTCCAAAACAATAGTTCCGGCTAAAGCATTGTATAATGAAAATAAAATAAGTATTGAAAGCAAAAGTGATTTTTTCATTTTAATAATACGATTTCCATATTTCGTATGACTATTTTTCTATTAGTTTGCCCACCTTTCATATTTAATACCATTACGGCATATAAAATAGTCCAATTTTTAACCACATAGTAACATAGAAAATAAGATAAGACAGAGAGATAAATTTTTGTCACATAGCCTATATAGAAGCTTTGCTTCTCTAAAAGCTATGTAGCTATGTGGTTAAATATTTTAACTCAATCTAATTTATTGGACTAATTTTTACTGAGTATTGGTATAACATATATATTGTAAGACACTTAAATAGAGTAGGGGGAATGTAACTAACAGTAAATCAATTCTAAACCAAAGAACAAATCTCTTAAAACTTTTGCACGAAGACAAAAATAAAAAATCATTGCAAAACTCAGCAATGGTTACACGAATAAGTATAGAATTTTAATAGAAAACAGAAAAAAATAAAAATTATGCAGGAAGACCACCCTCAGATAGAATCCTGTTAGCTTTTTCCAACTTTTTCTTAAAGAGAATGGTATTACTTAAAATATCTAATCTTTTGTCTATAACAACAGATATAGATGCTTTTGCAGTTCCCTTGTGAGTAGTTTTTTTATGTGTTGACTTTTTCATTAGTAAAAATAGCTAAAATAAAATTTATAAAGTAAATTTTTTAAGTTCATCCATAATTATATAAGTAGCCGGTGGAGATCCCCTCTCTACATGACAATCTATCCATTCAAAAAGATTAGGGTTGTTTAATAAATTCAAAAACTCAAAACGTAAATAATCCTTAACAGCTTCGTCAGCATTATTCATTTCTTCCCATATAGTTTCTCTGTTTTCCAAGACATAAACTATATCTTCAAAATCTTGACTTGTTCTACCATCATTTTTTCCACGATCTTTGAATGCTTCAAGTTTTGTTGCTATGAAATACTCAGAACTTAGTATTTTTACTGTACATCCTTCATCAATAACATAATCAATAGCTTTGTTAAATCCATCAGGATACCATTTGTTACTAAAGCCAATTGATGGATCATTTGTTGGCATTATATCAACTATAATTCCTTGTATCCGGTACCGGCATATTATTCCGGATTCAATATCATGAGAAAAACCTATTGCCCTCAATTTTTCTTCCAACTCTGCTCTATTCAAATAGTTCAATATTTCGATTATCACATCCACATCATCGGTAGGTCTAACTTCAAACACTTGCCTGTCAGGATATAGGGATATTGTAGCCCCCCCCTACAAAAACCACTTTTTCTTTTAAAGTATCTAATGCATTTGCGACAGCTTTAATTCTTATGGTATTAGTATGATGACTCATGCAGAATGTATTTTTTTAATTCATTAATGGCATATTTAACCTCTCTAACTTTTCCTACACGAATAACGTCAACTAAAGCTAATAACTTGTAATATTCTTGATCTTCTTTAACCGCTTCAACTTGCTTTGGATAAAAAGGTTCAATCTTTAATCCCATTACCTCGCCTTTATTGTCAGCCCAAACATAATCCATTTCACTGATGAAATTTTTTTTCATGAATGGATGAGAATGAGCAGTGGGAATACCTCTTACCATAGATCCGGATTGTTGAGGAAAAACATAACGAACACCATGTTCCAAAAATTCCAATAAATTCTGCCGATTAATCTGCTTCTTATGATAGTCAATAAGACTTGCGAGCTGACTTCTATTTAAAGACTCAGAAATTTCAGAAATACTTATCCGTAAAGAATTTGAAAGCCCTGCCAATTGCCAATGTTGCCCATTCATTGAGATAATTTTCAATAGAATAGCTACATCTTGGGGACGCATACCATTATGTTTTCTCATGGTACAAATATAGTAACAATTTCTCATTTCGCAAATCGCGAAATGAGAAATTTAATAAAACGACTTAATATTTGCCTTGTATGCTATAAAAAATATATACTGATACCACAATTTTTTTTAAGATAAACATCAACTTTCTAATTGAAAAATAATGTTTTTTTTACACCCATTGCCATAAATAAAAATAGAAGTAGGAGCGCAAGCTCTGCCAATCAAACGTAAAAAATCTCCGGTTAATCCTATATCAAGGAAACAGAAGGTGCTTTAATTTCACAATCCCGAAAAGTGCAAAAAAAACAAACAAGGCAAATAGTAATATTTTATAACTCCCTTTAAAAAAAGCCTTATTTCCTATCTTGTCTTTTCCATATGCCCAACTAATACCGATAACAAATGTTATAAAAAATAGCAGCGCGAAAATTTGTTGTCCTTTTGAAAACATCTTTGTTTAAAATCATATCTTATTTAACGGCTGCAAAAATACTATTTAAAAACTTTCGTTAATAAAAAGAAATAAACAAATTGCTCGATATTGTTACTTTTACGCAAAAAATGAAGAAAGGCTATATGCAAAAACTAAAACCAGGGTTATTGATAATCGTAGTTTGTTTGAGTAACATTGTTAATGCCAGTAAAATCTCAAAAGGATTTGAAGCTTTGAAAATTTACAATTATTTCGAAGCAAAACGATTGTTTGAGAAATCTTTGGAAAGTAAAACGGCAGCTGCAGCGTATGGTTTAAGTTTAATATATTACCGCAATGATAACCCATTCAGCAATATTGATAGCGCATATAAATATATTATTAAATCCAGAAATGCTTTTCAGTATATCAGTTCTGATACCAAAGTGGAATATTTAACGTACAATGTTAGAAAAAAAAGCATAGATTCTTTAAAAGATTTAATTCATCAAAAAGCATTTGAAATATACAAAAACAGAAATAGCATTGTAGAGTTAAATGTATTTATTGATCGTTATGTTACAGCTCCACAAAATCCGGAGGCTGTTGCCATCAGAAACAACTTAGCTTTTAATGAAGCGAGGAAAATGGATACGCCTGAAGCATATCAGGATTTCATACAAAAATATCCCCAATCAAAAGAAATAAGTAAAGCACGGGAACATTACGCATCCAAACTTTTTCAATCGTCTACCAACAACAATACCATCGAAGAGTTTGAAGATTTTTTGAAAGAACACCCCAATAGCCCCTTTATTTTAGAAGCAAAAAATGGTATATACGCCTTATCCACAGCCAACGGGACAATAGAAGAATATCATAATTTTACAATAAAATATCCCGATAATCCCAATGTAGAAGACGCATGGAAGAACATCTACTCCATGTCAACAATTGATAACAAAAGTGAATCTTTCATTGAATTTAAAATAGATTTTCCGGATTATCCTCATTTTGATCTTTTATTTCAGGATATAGAGTTATCTAAAAAACAATTTTTTCCGGTTCGGAAATCAGGTAAATGGGGTTTTTCAGACAATACAGGACATATTACTATACCATGTATTTATGAATGGGTGGAAGATTTTTCGGAAGGTCTTGCAGAATGTGGCTTAAACGGCAAATCAGGTTTTATTAATAAAGCCGGAAATTTAGTAATACCCTTTGTTTATGAGCAAGTAGAAAAATTTAATCAAGGTGTAGCCATCGTTCAGCAGGAAACAAAATATGGAGTCATAAACAAAATTGGCAATCTGATAGCGCCTTATGAATACGATGAAATTTCAGAATTCTCGGAAGGCTATGCTGCCGTTACAAAACAAGAAAAATATGGTTATATAGATAAAAAAGGAAAACTGGTAATACCAATATTATATACCAAAGCAGGAGATTTTCATGAAGGACTTGCAGGTATTGAATTAAATGGCAAAAGCGGGTATATTAATACATCCGGGATCATTAAAATAGCTTGTAAATATGATTGGGTCGACAAATTTATTGATGGGCTGGCAAAAGTTAAATCATCCGAAAAATTCAGCCTCATCAATTTAAAGGGCGAATCTATTTTACCTTTCGAATATGACTATTTAGGAGAATTTTCGGAAGATTTAATAATGGTAGTGAAGGAAAACAAATATGGTTTTTCTAACAGAAAAGGACTTTTAATTATTCCGATAGAGTATGATTTTACAGGACAATCTATGTTGTCCTTAAAATTTAAAAACGACATGGTAATTGCAGAAAAAAATAAAAAACAAGGACTGATTGATAAAACAGGAGAATATATTACGTCAAAAGATTTTGACCGTATAGGCTTTTTTAATGATGGTTTGGCTCCTGTTGAGAAAAAAGAAAAATGGGGGTATATCGATAAAAAAATGAAATTACAGATTCCTTATATCTATCAATCTGCTGATGAATTTAATGACTCAATAGCCAGAGTTACCGACAAAACAGGGAGAGTCGGTTTTATAAATCGTAACGGGAAAACGGTAATTGATTTTTTATATGACGGTGCTTCTCGCTTAAAAAGTGGGTGGATCATAATTACTGTTAACGATAAATTGGGATTGGTGAATGGTTCCGGAAAAATAGTTATTCCTTGGGAATGTGATGCAATTATAGAAATTAACGAGAAAGTATTAAAAGTAGAAAAAAATTCAAAATTTGCTTATTTTAATACTCTTACAGGATCGTATTTTTGGAAAGAAGAAGAGTTTTAAAATGGGTACCTTATATTTTTATTTTTTGACCATTACGCAAAGTTACTGTGCGTTTCAATCTGTTTTTTTTGCAAAGAACTTGTGTTGTAGTACCATATTTTCTTGCAATAGCAGACAATGTATCACCTTTTTTAACAACATGAAATCTATTTTTCCCTTTTGATTTTTTACCTAATTTCTTCGCTTCAGAAATATAACTAAATGTTTTTTTGTTTAAGGTGAGCGCATTTGAAATTAATCTATGTTCATCAAATGAAATAATAGAATTGGGATTAATCGGCTGCCCCATATAACGTACTTCAAAGTGCAGATGACTTCCACGTGAGTGACCTGTATTGCCACCTAATCCAACAATATCTCCGGCAAAAACATTTTGACCCACTTCCACGTTTGTCTTTGAAAGATGGGCATAAAATGTTTCCAATCCGTTGTTATGGCGTATCACCACCACATTACCGTATGATTGGCTGTTCTTAACAATGCGAACCTTCCCGTCAAATGCAGCGCCAACATAATCACCGGTCTCTAAATCAATATCTATTCCATAATGAAAACGTCGTCTGCGAGGTCCGAAATTAGAAGTTACATCCCCTAAAAAAGGATGTACATACCCACAACTATTCTCTGAACAAAGCGGGATAGTTGCCGTTCCATTTAACAGAGAAATATCAAAACGATAGGGATGTATATTCAACGTGTCCCAACTGCCATATAAACCATCTGAAGGCAATGAAATAAGAGAATCATTATAATCCGCCAATTCTTCTTCATCAATAGAAAAGGGAATTGTGTCGGACACACAGATGGTTTCTGTACTAGTTATAGTAGAAATTATTTTTCTATCCCCACCGGCAAAAGCCATTGGTAGCAATAAAAAAAGAAGATTAATTAAAATTATATTTCTCATTTGTTAAATAAAAAAATGTATCCTCACGAATACATTTAAAATTAAAGTAGGCAAAGATGTAAAAAAAAATCTAAAATCCTATTCATAAAAAAAGTTAATTAAACTATTTTTTGCACATTTAATTGTTGAAACAAAATAAATATGTTGACAAAAAAAATTCTCAATTTAAAATCCTAAAAAATAATAAGGAGTAGTATCTTTGCAAACTAAATTAAAATAAATAAAATGAAAACAGCAGAAATAGTAACAGCGAAAGGCACAATGAAAGTGGAGTTTTATGAAAAAGATGCTCCGGGGACAGTAAAAAACTTTTGTGACCTTGCAAATAAAGGTTTCTACAACGGATTGACATTTCACCGCGTGATTCCGGGCTTTGTTTTACAAGGTGGTTGTCCCAAAGGTACGGGCTCTGGTGGTCCGGGATATAACATTAAATGCGAATTAAAAGGAGGGAATCAATATCACGACAAAGGTGTTCTTTCTATGGCACATGCCGGGCGTGATACAGGTGGTTCGCAATTTTTTATTGTTATGAGCCGTAATCAAACAGCTCACTTAGATGGTGCACATACTTGCTTTGGAATGGTTGTAGAAGGTCTTCCAATTATTGATCAAATAAGTCAAGGAGATGTGATTGAAAAAATCATTATTCATGATTCTTCAAATGGATAATTAATGGGCGATAGCAATAGTATTATTGCTTCAAATTCGCAACCTGGCACTGATGCTATCGCTATCCATTTATTGTAAACATGACCGGAAAATAAATCTGAGTCACATTATCATATCTTCACTATCATCGTATTCTACATCATAAGGAGAAGCCAAAAATCCCAGCCCTGCAATGAATAAAATTACAAATAATGTAATCGGATTAAACAAAATTTCTAAAGTTTCCATTTTTTATACAAAGGTTATGCTTTGAATTTATGGAATTATAAAGATAATGTTATCAAATTTTAATTTGCAGATTAACAAATTGTTTTAGTTCAGGAAAAAAAAGCTTGAATTCATTTTCAAACAAAGGGTAGTATTCTTTTAAATCGAGTATTGCGTGCTCCATATTTGATTGGAATCTTGCCCTTCTGGCCATTCCATTCAATACTTGTTCAATCCCATCCAATTTCGAATAGGCAAAAAGTATATTGTGTTGCAGCATATATTTTGTAAAGAGTACTGATTTTTCAGGCAATACGGAATGATTGTTCAATATAATTTTATAAATATTTTGAGTAAAATCATTTAAACTAATATCAGAATAAAGGTTCCAATTAATTGCTAAATAGTGATCATAATAAATATCTACAATTACACTTGCATATTTTTTATATTTCTCGCGTAAGCGTTTCTTGCTTTGCTCCACAATGGGATGCGAATCGGTAAATGAATCTATTTTACGATGCAACAATATTCCTTTTTGAATTTCAGGCGTAAATTTATTGAAGGCATTTCCTTTCACCGAATCAGCAATAAAATTTCCGATGATGAGACCTTCTGAGTCGCCTGCGAGGTATAGGTGGGATAAGAAATTCATTTGAAAAATCAAGTGGTTGTTCTGGTCATTGTTATTATCCTATAATCTTTCGCACGTTCTCGACTCCGCTCGAACTGACTCGTGTGCTGTCATTTCGAGCGAAGTCGAGAAAGCGAGACGGCTTTGAATGGTATATTTACTTTGTTATACAAACCCCCGTTCACGATTGTCTGCTTCAACGCAGACTACTCGAAATGACAGCGCATTACAGCTCTTTCGCTTTATTCCAATATACATCCATTTCAGCCAAGGTCATATCACTTAATTGTTTACCCGATTTAGCTGCTTCGCTCTCTAAATATTGAAAACGTTTTATAAATTTTTTGTTCGTTTTTTCTAAAGCATCTTCCGGATTAATTTCTAAGAAACGAGCGTAATTAATTAATGAAAACAGTACATCACCAAACTCTCCTTCCATTTTTTCTTTAGATGCTTTTGTATCAACTTCATGTTTAAATTCTGCCATCTCCTCCTCTACTTTCCCCCATACCTGTTCAGAGTTATCCCAATCAAAGCCAACAGCACGCGCCTTTTCCTGAATACGGGAAGCTTTAACCAGCGATGGTAATGAAGTTGGAACACCCCCTAAAACTGATTTATTTCCCTCTTTTAATTTTAACTTCTCCCAATTTTCTTTTACCTGTTGTTCATTTTCTACAACTACATCACCGTAAATATGGGGGTGGCGATGAATTAATTTTTCGCAAAGCGAATTGATGACATCGGCAATGTCGAAGTTGCCTGTTTCTGAAGCAATACGGGCATAAAACACAATGTGTAAAAGAACATCACCCAATTCCTTTTTAATATTCACCATATCTTTTTCAATAATGGCATCAGCAAGTTCATACGTTTCTTCAATTGTTAAATGACGTAAACTTTCAATAGTTTGCTTTTTATCCCAAGGACATTTTTCGCGCAATTCATCCATTATTATTAATAACCGCTCAAATGCTTTTAATTTTTCCTGCATATCTTTTGTTTTAAAATCAGTTTCGAATTTACGAATTAAACTGCCGGATTTATGATTTTTTTGTGAATTCCTTATTCAAGCAATTGTGTTCAAAGCCAATAATTTTAATAAATTTGTAATATTGCTCACATTAATTTTATAATGCATAGAATAAAGAAGTGTTTCGTTGTCATTAAAATAATAGTTTTTCTATTATCGCCCGTTTTGTTGAAAGGACAAAACTCACCTAAAGATGATTTTACATTATCTGCACAAGCGCATGTAGGATATATCATTGCCCATCGGAACGATATGGCGAATTTAATAAAAGGTCATATTTACGGTGTTGAATTAAATTATATTTTTCGCACCAATGGCTGTAAAACATGGCATAAATATTACAAGTATCCTGAATTAGGAGTTTGTTTTTTACATTTATACTTGGCCAACCCTCAACAATTGGGTAATTTAGAAGCATTGTATCCCTATACCAATATTCGTTTAAATAAATTATCAAAAAAAACCAGTTTTAATTTACGATTAGCAACCGGTCTTTCATATATATCAAAACCATTCGATAGAATTACGAATCATCAAAATGTAGCAATAGGTTCTCATGTAAATGCTTTTGTAAATTTGCGACTAAGCGCATCAAGAATGATTTCAGACGCTTGGCGATTAGATGCAGGTGTTGGATTATCGCATGCATCTAACGGAGCATATTCTACTCCCAATTTAGGTCTGAATATGGCAACTGTTAATCTCGGAATTGGATATGTGTTTGGTAATAAAAAATGTACTTACATAGAAGATACTATCACTCCTCATGTAAAAAAATGGCAACCTTCACTTATTGGAGTTTTTGGATCAAAACAATTAGAAACCCCCGGAGGGAAAGAATATTTAGCTTATTCGTTACAAGCAAATATGTTAAGAGGATTAAATTATAAAAATAGTTTGGGTGGAGGTTTGGAAATTTTTTATAATAATTCAACAATACAAAGATGGGCAGATGATGGAATTTATACTGCTAAATTTTCTAACATTGTTCAGGCTGGCGCAAAAATTTGTTACGCATATAATTTTTATAACCTTTCATTACCGGTTGAGTTCGGTGTTTATTTTTATAAAAAACAACCTGTAAATGGAATGATTTTTAATCGTATTGGCTTTAGATACAAAGTCACCAAACATATAATTGCTAACGTTACCTTGCTAACCCATTTTGCAAAAGCCGATTATTTTGAATGGGGATTGGGATATCAGTTTTAACCATTTGGTTTAAAGTTCAAAGTTGAAAAGTTCAAAGTAATTAGTATTTAGGGATTAGAATTTAGTATTTAAATTTATCAAATTGAAAAAGAGAAATCATATCAATAAAACAATTGCTATCTTGATGGCTATCATACTTTTCAATGCTTGTAAAGAGGAAAATATGTGTGATTGCATCAAACGTACGGGACCTATTTTAACTCAAAAAAGAGAAGTAAATGGTTTTGATAAAATATTTGTTTATGACAACTTAAATGTATTTATAACTCAAGATTCGGTATTTGAAGTTACTGTTGAAGCAGGTAAAAATATACGTGGAATGATCACAACAGAAGTAAGTGACGGCACTTTAACAATAAAAAATAATAACCGTTGCAATTGGACTCGCAGTTATCATGAGCCATTTAATGTTTATATTAAAATGCCAATAATAAAATATATAACATCGAATGGTACAGGAAAGATAACCAGCTTAAATACCATCACTACAGACTCTCTTGATGCAGAAACTCAAAATTCAGGAAATATCGAATTAACGATAAACAATACGAAAATCACTACTCATATTTTTGGTGCCGGTGATATGATATTACACGGCAATACAAATGAACACGCTTGCGACATTGGTGGAACTGCATTTTTAAAATGCCAGGATTTACAAACTAAATATACATGGCTTCACTCATTTACTACCGGACTTTGTTATGTTTCTGCCAGCAATTTGTTACAATGTAAAATAGATTATTTAGGTGATGTGTATTGTTCCGGAAATCCAAAAACGATTGATAAGATAAGAAATGGAACCGGACAACTATATTTGAATTAAAAATGAAAACAAAGTTAAGCGCCATTAGAATACATTTTTTGGGAAGGCTCATTATTTTTTGGCTGTTATTTTTTGCATTTTACAGATTGGTATTCATCATTTACCATCACACAAAAATCCCTGATGGACAGCATTCAGAAACAGGCTTAAGTTTTTTCTATGGCTTGCGTTTAGATTTATCTACCGCTTGTGCAGCAGCTACTATACCTTTTATTCTATGGTCGTTTCAACAATTTAATAAAAAAAAACTGTTTCATACCATTAATCTTGTTTTTAACATCGCATGTATTGCAATAATAACATTATTAAATATTGCAAACTTAAAAATGTATGGCGAATGGGGAACCCCATTAAGTGCACGAGCTTTTAGCTATTTATTATATCCAAAAGAAGTCCTTACCTTTATTTCATTATGGTCGGTTTTACTTTTATTAACAGTTACCGGTGTTTTTATTTATATAGGAATAAAAGCGTATCGCAGATTTGTAATTGACTTCTCCTACCCTATTGAAAATAAAAAAATAAAAATTGCTTCAATTATAATTATACCCATTTTACTGGTAATTGGCTACAGAGGAGGACTACAGCTTGCTCCAATAAATGAGAGTGCTGCGTACTATTCCAATTTGCAAATAAACAATCACATTGCTACAAATAATATTTGGTATTTAGCGCATAGCATTGTGGATGCAAATGACACTAAAAATCCATATCAATTTATGGATGCTAAAAAAGCAAAAAGCATTACCTCAGATTTATTTTCTACCACATCCAACAAAACACAAATCATTACAAAAAACATCAGACCGAATATTGTAATTATTGTTCTTGAAAGCTGGACTGCCGATATCATAAAAAAATTAGGAGGTGAAAATGATGTTACTCCTCATTTTAATGATTTATGTAAAGATGGTTTGTTATTTTCGCAAATGTATAGCAGCGGATTCCGGACTGAACAAGGGCTGGTGTCTATTCTAAGTGGCTTTCCGGCACAGCCCAATAATTCAATAATGACCACTCCAAGTAAAGCGGAACAATTACCCTCACTTAATATTGAGCTCGGAAAACAAGGTTATCAATCTTCCTTTTATTATGGCGGAGAAGTTGAATTTGCAAATATGAAATCATATCTTTTGAACTCTCATTTCGAAAAGATTATTGACAAAAACAATTTCGAAAATAACCAGTTGAATAGCAAATGGGGCGCACACGATGAATACGTCCTTAAAAAACAGCTTGATGGAATGAAGGAGGAAAAACAACCATTCTTTTCTGTTGTTTTAACATTAAGTACACACGAACCTTTTGAGGTAACAATGCAAACCCCTTTCAATGGAAGCGAAGAGCAAGAGCGATTTAAAAAAGCAGCATATTATACCGATTATTGCCTGTTCAATTATTTCAATGAAGCGAAGAAACAACCTTGGTACAATAACACATTATATATTTTGGTTGCAGATCATGGTCACCATTTACCAAAAAACAGAAACATGGATTTTCCTGAAGGTCGCAGAATAACAGCAATGATAACAGGTGGCGCACTGATTGATAGTTTGAGAGGTAAAACATTTGATAAAATTTGCAATCAAAACGATTTACCTGTTATACTTTTGAGGCAATTGCAATTACCATCTGACAATTTTGTTTGGAGTAAAGATATATTTAATGCAGGTGCAAAAGAATTTGCGTATTACTCGAATGAAAATTCTATCGGGTGGATCGCACCGCAACAAAACATTGTGTATTCATTCAACTCTCATGGAGTTGAAGAGTTACAACCTAAAACACAAACAAAACTAAATGATACTGTTTTAACGCAAGCAAAAGCATATTTGCAAACCTTGTACAAACAATATTTAGATTATTAGTACTCACTTGTTCTCGACTCCGCTCGAACTGACAGCGCTCGGAGTCATTTCGAGCGAAGTCGAGAAAGAGCGGTGGATTACATAAAATTTTTCTAAATAAAATTGAAACATTTACTAATGCAACATTATAAATTTCCCCTATTTCCAATTCTTCTTCTTGCTTTTTTATTATTTCATAATTTTTGTTTTTCACAAAACAATAAAAATGCAAGCAAATCAGATACAACTGCTGATGATTATTACGGATCCGGTGGCGGCGGTATGCATTATGAAGATTACATATACTCTTCCAACATTAAAACAGTTCAATTACACGATGAGAGTTTTGAAATATCCCAACCGCTCATTAATCTTGATTTGCCGGAAAAATTAAAATTTAGTTTTGACGAATTAGATGCTGATATGAAAAATTATTCTTACACCTTTATTCATTGTAACTCCAATTGGCAGCCATCCGACTTAATGCCTGCCGAATATATTGATGGCTTTCAAGACAACCCGATCACTGATTACAAATATTCTTTTAATACTCTTCAAAAATATGTTCATTACAATGTTGTTTTTCCCAATAGTTCTTCAAGTATTACAAAATCCGGAAATTATATTTTGAAGGTATATCAGGATGGAAATCCTGATAACATTATCATTACGAAACGTTTCATGGTTTTTCAAAATAAAATTATGATTCAAGCTAAGGTAAGCCCGCCAAGCGATGTTTCTGTAAGAAATTATAATCAAGAAGTTGATTTTACAATTAATTGCAACGCCTACGTGATTACAAATCCTTACTCGGATTTGAATGTGATAATAACAAAAAACAACCGTTGGGACAATGCAAAAACTAATTTAAAACCTTTATTTGTTAAAGATGCAGATCTCATTTATGATTTGAGTCAGGAAAATGTATTTCAGGGAGGCAACGAGTTTCGCAATGTTAATATAAAAAGTATTCGTACTAAATCTGATCGGATTCCTAAAATTACTACCGACTCATCCATAAATCATGTATACTTGGCTGCAGATGAAAAACGAAGTTTTAAAAAATATGAATTCAATCAGGATATTAATGGGGATTTTCTCGTAAAAATTCAAGAAGGAAATAATAGTGAAATAGAAGCTGATTACTGTTATGTCCATTTTTTCTTACCTTATAATGAACCTTTAACAGAGGGGAATTTATACATATTTGGTGCTTATAACGGATGGAAATGTAATAGAGAAAACATGTTGCATTACAATGGAAAACGTTTGGGGTACGAGGCTACCTTATATCTAAAACAAGGGTATTATGACTATGAATATGTATTTTTAAAAGATAACATCACCGCCGCTGATGAAACAATAATTGAAGGAACACATTACGAAACCGAAAATAATTATACCATTTATGTTTATCACAAACAACAAGGCACATTTTACGAACAGCTGATTGGAGTGAAACGGATTAATTCAAATGGATATTAATATTGTATTCTTACAATTATAAACACAAAAAAACCTTTGCTTTCGCAAAGGTTTTTTTATAAACTAACAATTGATTAAAGCACTATGGTATTAATTATATTGCTCCAAGGCTCTTGCCCATCCTTACCTACCGCAGCTACCCGAAAATAATAGCGCGTGCCACTTGTAAGCCCTGTTTTTATCAGGCTTGCTTGTGTAGCCTGCCCAATAGTGATCCAACCTGTTACACCCAATGGATCGTTGGTCATTTGCCAAATATAAGTTGCCCTGTCTTCATGTTTGGTTGATAACTTTACCTCCCCCGGATTGCCGGTTGGCTTCACATTAAAATCTCTTGGGCTGGGTGTAGCCGGATTTTTAACATTCATACCCGAACTTAAAGCTACCGCTTCGGCAGTAATAAGGTTGGTATTGGCTATCCCCTCCACATAAGCTGCCAATGATTTTAAGGAAACTTCCAGCAGAAACTCTTTTGCATGCATGTTGGCTGTATC
>PLYN01000045.1 GCA_003151815.1 Bacteroidota bacterium
TTAACTAAACGACATTGTTCGAGCGTAGTCGAGAAACGAGCGATGGCATGGGAGAAATCTTATTCTATTACAACAATTTGATTATTAAATTCCACCTTACTACCATGCACTAATTTATTACGCTTCCGATGTTCAACGATGCCATTCACTTTCACCAAACCTAGGTCAATTAAATTATTGGCTTCGGAACCATTCGCGCACCAAGCCATTGCTTTTATTAATTGATTGAGTTGAATGTATTCGCCTTTTATTTTAAATGTTTCCATGATGTGCTTTTTAAATGGAACGCAGATGACGCTGATTATTATGATTAAAACTGATAAAAAATCTCTTTCATACTGGTGGAAACAATTTATGGAAACCACAAATAAAAAATCTTTTTTAAATCATAACAATCAGCGTCATCTGCGTTCTATTTCTATTTCAAACAAAATTAAGAAACTAAATGGATTAAAATTTACCTTTGTATCTATGGATAAAGATGAACAATTCGAGAAGTTGCGTGAGCTGTTGGACAAAGAAAGTAACTGGCCAATGGTGTATATGTTTAAATTTATTATTCCCGCAGACAACCACAAAATAGCATTAGTAGAAGCAAAATTTTCTGATGAAGCAGTTATTTTACACAAGGAATCTTCCAACGGAAAATACTTTAGCATCACTGTTAAAGAAGTAATGCTGAATGCCGATTCCATTATTGAAAAATATAAAGAAATGAAGGGAATTGAAGGGTTGATGGCGTTGTAGGAACTCGACTATTCTTATATTATTTTAGCTAATATTATAGACCACACACCTAATAAAGTTATAATGGACTACTTAGAAACAAATAATAGACGAATGAGATTCCTTTTTGAATGGAACAAATTATACAAACGGCTTTTTTGGTTTAAGTATGAAAATGATGAATTTTATTTCGGTTCGTCATTAAATCCAATTATTTGCGCCGGACTTCAAGACATTCAAGATATTATTTTTACGGACACTACATTTAGCATTAAAATTAATAATGCTTTGCAACAAAAAAAGTTTGACTCGCTTAAATTTTCGTTTCATGCTAGTGGAGTAAGGCATTTAAAAATGAGAAATAGTGAATTGAAAATTCCAGAGCAACTGTATCGTAAAAAACATATAAAACTTAATGAGTTAGAAAAACCCGAAATGCTCTTTACCATTTTATCAAAAAGAATTTCATTGTATGAAGATTATAAAGCCAAAGTAACAAAAAATGATACAAATGCTATTTTGTTAAATACACCTGAAGAATATTTAAAATATAGACAAGTTTTTGAGTTCTATATCTTAACTGCACCAAAACAAACAGCTCCTTTTTTCATGATACAAAAAGACACTCCATTTGAACACTTGACCATAAAGCTAAAGGATAAAATTTACCTTCATATTAAATACGTTATTAACGCGGCAGACAATGTTTTAAAGGTAACTACATACAAGTTTACACCAATTGAAAAAATTGGATTTTATTTTGTGATTTTAATGCTTAATCTCAAAGATGGTCGAAACATCTTTACCCTCTTGGGAAGTTGGGGAACTTAAGATTAACATTTAACTTTTAAGGAACGATTACAAATTTATAGTTGCTTTACAGTTATGTAAACACCACTAAATACGCCTTAAACGATTTGCAATAGAACAAATATAAATAAAAAAAATTAGTTTAATATTTAATGATATTTTTGTTATGATTATAATTAAAAAAAACAGGATGTTTATAAAGGCTTTGATTATAGGATTTGCTTTAATAAATGCTGTTTTAGGTATTGACAGGAAAAAGTGGGAAGACCAAAAAACCAAAACAGTTTGGATTATAATTATTCTTTGCGTAATGGCTCTTTTATCTTTATATCAATATATGGATGATAAAAACATATCCGATAAAAATAATTTTGACAATAAAATGCAAAGAAAAAATGATAGCATTAATTATGTAAACGATTGCAAGAAAAATGAAAGTGGGTTAAGAGAACTTTTTTTTAAGCAACAACTACAAAGTGAATTGCAAACAGAATTATTAAAAAAGGAATTACATAAAAGAGATAGCACTATTTTAAGTTTAAATCAAAGTTTCGGAGAAAATCCTTTTTTAACTATGCCGAGTGTTCCTAAAATATCTATTTATTCAGATTCCATTTTGAGGACTAAAATATCGCTAAAGCAAACAAATTTATTAGGGGTTATTAATTATACTTCTACTACAATTTGTTTTGTTGTTGATATAAACGATAAATTAAATTATATTGGAGGTGAGATATATAAAAATAAATCAATCTCTAATAATGATTGGACAACAAGCCAAGATTTTAATATTATATTTCCTTCCAAGAATAATTATATTTATTTATGTATTCAAATATCGTACACAGATAAAAACAACAAACAACAACCTCCATGTAGAAAAATATATGGATTTAATAAAGATTATATTAATAAAGGGAGAGATGTTGATATAATTGCAGAGGAATATCAATATAATAAATTAGAAAACTATTTGGTTGAAAAAAAATATTGGTAATTGATTATTTTCCTACTTTTTTATCCTTGTTGGGATTGTATTCTAAAGCAGTTTTAAGGCTTTTATTAAAATCCGATAAGGGTTCTTCTTTTTCGGGGGAAGGTAATTTCCCTGTTTCAATTATTTTTTCTGCTACCTTACTAAATTTATCATAATCAGATATATAATTTTTATCTTGGATTGGTCTAAATTTAGCATATTCTTTTTCAGCAAACGCTTTTGCCACGTCATGGCTAATTCTACCAGCATTAGTCAAAATTTCATATTCATTGAACTTAAGAAAGGCATCTAATTTAATAACCCAATCACTCATTTTCATTAGTCTTAGATTTCTTGCTTGTAACATTGCATAATCTAAATACATTGTAACAATATGGTTTAAATCTCCAACCTCTTTTTCGGTTAAATAATTTTTTCCAACAGACACATCGCTTTTAATTATTTTACCATCAGGAGAATTTTTCCATGTTTGTAACCCCATATTAGGCATTAAATAATTTGCTCTCGATTTAATTAATCCACTTGCTGTTTTATGTGTAATAGCAAACTCTAATTTATTTTGTACGGTTGCAAAAAATGTTTGAGTTAACGGAGAATCCACATCATAGTCAGCACTGCATTGTTTGTATATGTCAGTTATCTTCTGATAAAATCTTCTTTCTGAAGCCCTTATCTCTTTTATTCTTTCTAATAATTCATCAAAATAATCTTTACCAAAAATATTTTTACCTTGTTTCAGTCTTTCATCATCCATTACAAAGCCCTTTTTCAAAAACTCTTTCAATGTATTGGTAGCCCAAACTCTAAACTGAGTCGCTTGATATGAATTAACCCTATAACCAACGGCTATAATCATATCAAGATTATAAAAATCTATTTCTCTGGAAACTTTTCTACCTCCTTCCATTTGAACTATTTCCATTTTGGAAACAGTTCTATCTTCCTGTAATTCACCTTCTTGATAAATATTTTTAATGTGTTTTGAAATTGCAGGGATCTCTACCCCAAATATTTCAGCGATATTTTTTTGAGAAGTCCAAATTGTTTCAGTTTCTCTATCTGCAATAATGCTTGCTTTTTTATTTCCATCTTTATCCGAATAAAGGATGAAATCTATATTTTTTTGTTCCATTATTTTGCTATTAATGTTTTATAAGTTAAACGATTTTCTGTATTTGATAATAATAAATTGAAACGGTATGAATCAGTTGCGATGCGTGAATTATATCTAAAAACAAATTCATCAACGTATTTCTGTAAATGTTTTTTAGAGGTTGAATGATAGATACCAAAGATACCTCTTTTTAGTAATGACCAAAAGCCTTCAATTGTATTTGTGTGAACCCTCCCATTTACATACTGTCCTTCGCTGTGTTTTATTGTACTGTGATCGTAAATCCTTTGCATACTTTCATAAGATACATATTCGTCAGTATAAAGTTGTGCTGTTTCTTTTACGCTTGCAATGATCTCTTTGCTTAATGTTGCGCCTTTTGTGTCTTCTATGTGTTTTGCTTTAATCTTACCGCCACGCTCAACCATTCCCATAACAGGAGCTTTATTGCTACCGCCTTGGCTACCTTCTGTTTTTTTATTTTTGTGTTTATTTCCTTCTTTGCCACCTATGAAAGTTTCGTCAACCTCAACTTCATTATCTAACTTTCCAGTATCAATACCGAAACAATTACGAATACGTTGCAACATAAACCAAGCAGTTTTTTGTGTAACGTTAATATCACGACCTAACTGTAAAGATGAAATTCCTTTTTTGTGTGCAGTAACCAACCAAATGGCTAAGAACCATTTTTGTAAATCAATTTTAGTATTATCAAACAATGTTGCGGTACGAACATTAAAATACTTTCCGGTGTTCTTGCATTTGTATTTATTGCCTTTACAATCGTAAACTTTTGAATTTGCATCAAAAGGAGATACCACGTTACCGTTCCAACGTAGTTCTTCTAAATGATTTATACAAGTTTGTTCATCGGGGAAAGCCCTTACTAATTCGATGATTGAGGAGAAATGTTGATTTATCATGTCGCTTGTTTTGATATTTATACGACAAAGATAAGTAGAATGTTACACTAATCCTAATTTATTTAGTGTAAAATTATATATAGTTACCGTTTTAAATTCAATGCATCCTGACAGAGAAATTTTACTTTTTAGAGACGGAGATTCCGTGAAATCATTTAGTTTCAAATGAGCGGGTAAAAGTTCGTTCAAGTGTTGCAAGCGATAATACTTATTTCTATCTTATTAAGTTATCTAATCCCAAAAACAAAAAATACGTTACTAAAAAAGTAACGCATTTTTCTTGACTCTTAAATCTTATATCTTGACTCTATTTTTTCAAATTATTAATATCATCAATATCTTTAGGGCGATGTGCTTCATTTTTCGTTTTAATTAAATGGTTATAATTTATTACCCTTATTTCAAGACCATCATCAGTAAAAAATTGAGCTTCTTTGAAGCACTCTTCAAAAGTAAGACCTTTGACATTAACCATAATGTCAATACATATCGGAGGAACGCCAAACGAAAAAACATCCCAAATGGAGTGATTTAAAAAATTCTCTTCTGTCATATCAAAAACAGACATCCCAAATTCATTAAATGCCTTTATTAATTTGTCGTAATTATTTTTATCTCTTTTTACCCAAATATCCATATCACCGGTTGTTCTGGAATAACCATGAAAAATTACAGAATAGCCACCAATTAATATATAATCAACTTGATTATTATTTAATGCTTGGATAAAATCTCTAAAATCCTGATAAAATATATTCCCCATTTTAGTTTCTTGCTCTTACCTTAAAAACAGTTTTGTCCATTCTTGGTTCAGGTATTCCCACCAAACGAAAAGCGATACTATTCAAATACATTGTTATTCTTAATCTCTCTTGCCAGGATAGTGATTTATAATACGAAGCATGTTCAGAGGCTTCTTCTACTGTTGAGGCTTTAAAAGCAGTGCGATCTAATTTATACATCTAATATTAATTTTCCGCTAATTTACAAAACAAAAAATGCGTTACGAAATTTTTCGTAACGCATTTTTCTCAAATCTTGATTCTAAAACTTACGCTTTTACATTCGCACGAATAATATTCAAAGCACCACCTGCTTTGAACCACTCAATTTGTTGTTCGTTGTAAGTGTGGTTTGCTTTGATCTCATCTTTAGTTCCATCAGCATGGTTCAACACCAATGTTAAAGGAGTGTTTGGAGCAAATTTTGTTAAACCGTTAATATCGATTACATCGTCTTCTTTGATTTTATCGTAATCAGATTTATCAGCAAATGTTAAACCTAACATTCCTTGTTTCTTCAAATTGGTTTCGTGAATACGAGCAAATGATTTCACCAATACCGCACGAACACCCAAGTGACGAGGCTCCATAGCTGCATGTTCGCGGGAAGAACCTTCGCCATAATTTTCGTCACCCACTACTATTGAACCTATTCCCTTTGCTTTGTATGCACGTTGTACTTTCGGCACAGAGTCATACGTTCCGGTTAATTGATTTTTTACGTTGTCAGTTTTTTCATTGAAAAAATTAACAGCTCCAATTAACATGTTGTTAGAAATATTATCTAAATGACCTCTGAATTTCAACCATGGGCCAGCCATAGAAATATGGTCGGTAGTACATTTACCTTTTGCTTTGATAAGCAATTTCAAGCCTTTCAAGTCAACACCTTCCCAAGCAGCAAAAGGATCCAATAATTGTAAACGATCAGAAGTTGGAGAAACATTTACAACAACTTTACTTCCATCAGCAGCCGGCGCTTGAAATCCTGCATCATCAACTGCGAAACCTCTTGGAGGTAACTCATCACCTGATGGTGCATCTAATTTTACTTTCTCACCTTTTTCGTTTGTTAAAAAATCTGTTAATGGATTAAAAGTAAGATCACCTGCAATTGCCATTGCTGTAACGATTTCCGGAGATGCAACAAATGCGTATGTGTTTGGATTTCCATCAGCACGTTTCGCGAAATTTCTGTTGAATGAATGGATAATAGTATTTTTTTCTTGTTTCTCAGCACCCATTCTATCCCACATTCCGATACATGGTCCGCAAGCATTGGTAAATACCTTAGCACCAATTTTATCAAACACATCTAAAAATCCATCACGTTTAATCGTGAAACGAATTTGTTCGGAACCCGGATTGATCAAATACTCTGCTTTAGATACAAGGTTTTTTGTAGATACTTGTTTTGCAATGCTCACAGCACGAGAAATATCTTCGTAAGAAGAGTTGGTACAAGAGCCTAAAAGACCAACTGAAATTTTTAAAGGCCAGCCATTTTTTACAGCTTCTTCTTTTAATTTAGAAATTGGTGTTGCTAAATCCGGAGTAAAAGGACCGTTAACATGTGGCTCCAATTCTGATAAATTGATCTCGATGATTTGATCAAAATATTTCTCAGGGTTAGCATATACTTCCGCATCAGCAGTTAAATGTTCTTTTACTTTATTAGCTAATTCAGCAACATCGGCACGACCGGTAGCTTTCAGGTAACGCTCCATAGAAGCATCATATCCGAAAGTAGAAGTAGTAGCACCAATTTCGGCACCCATGTTGCAAATTGTTCCTTTACCTGTGCAACTCATGGATGTAGCACCTTCGCCAAAATATTCAACAACAGCACCTGTACCACCTTTAACAGTAAGGATGCCAGCCACTTTTAGGATAACATCTTTAGGAGCTGTCCAGCCATTTAATTTACCTGTTAATTTAACACCAATTAATTTTGGCATTTTTAATTCCCAAGCCAAGCCAGCCATTACATCACAGGCATCAGCACCACCAACACCAATCGCGATCATCCCTAAACCACCTGCATTTACAGTGTGTGAATCAGTACCGATCATCATTCCACCGGGGAATGCATAATTTTCTAAAACTACCTGGTGAATAATTCCTGCACCCGGTTTCCAGAAACCTAAGCCGTATTTATTGGAAACAGAACCTAAGAAATCATATACTTCTTTACTTTCATGATTCGCAAAATCTAAATCGGTCGCGGCTCCGTTTTTCGCTGTAATCAAGTGATCACAATGAACTGTTGAAGGCACTGCAACTTTCGGGCGACCTGCTTGCATAAATTGCAACAATGCCATTTGGGCTGTTGCATCTTGCATCGCAACTCTATCCGGTGCGAAATCTACATATGAATTTCCACGTTGAAAATTCTCTATTTTTTGTTCCGCATTTAAGTGGGAATAAAGAATTTTTTCCGTTAGTGTCAATGGATGCCCCAACAATTTGCGAGCTGCATTTACCTTAGCCGGCATCTTTTCATAAAGCGCCTTAATCATTTCAATATCAAATGCCATAATGTTAAATTTTTATTGGTTAGTGTTTATTTTCCGACAATGTTGTATTCAATTTCCGAGTTGGCAAAGATAAGCTATTGTTATATTCTCAAAACAATTTTTGCTTAAAATTTTTAAATCCCTTTATTTATTAAGCCTAAGAAGGGTATTTACTGTCAATTATAATAGTAACCGGTCCGTCATTTAATAATTGCACTTTCATATCCGCCCCAAACTCCCCTGTTTTTATTGATTTACCAAGATCATTTTGTATTTGAGAAATCATTTTTTCATACATCGGAATGGCAATATCGGGTTTAGCGGCTTTAATGTAAGATGGCCTGTTCCCTTTTTTTGTAGATGCATGCAAGGTGAATTGAGAAACTAAAATAATATCGCCAACAACCTCTTTCACGGAAAAATTCCCGCCCGAATGACTGGAGCCATCCGGTCGGGCGGGCATTACTTGATTCACATCATTAAAAATACGAAGATTCACAATTTTTGAGCTCAGCCAAATAATATCATCTTGTGTATCGGCATCTTCAATGCCTAACAAAACCAATAAGCCTAAGCCAATAGAACTTTTAATTCCTCCGTCAATTGTAACCGATGCCTGTGTAACACGCTGTATAACTGCTTTCATAAACCCCTCTCTAACTCTCCCCACAAGGGAGAGGATGTGTTAGCTCTTAATTAAGTTCTTCTCCATTCATAATTCCAATATAACTATTGTACCTTGATTGAGCAATTTCACCCTTCTCAACAGCTTCAATAACCGCACATTTCGGTTCATTGATATGAATGCAATTATTAAATTTACATTGATTTTTCAAGGCACGCATTTCAGGAAAATAACCTGAAATTTCTTCCTTTTCCATGTCTACTAATCCTAATTCCTTGATACCCGGCGTATCAATAATAAATCCACCATAAGCCAATGGATGCATTTCTGCGAAGGTTGTAGTGTGTTTTCCTTTTGAATGCATATCAGAGATCTCACCGGTACGCAGATCTAATCTTGAATCCATCGCATTTACCAAAGTAGATTTCCCAACGCCTGAATGCCCTGAAACCAATGTGATTTTATCCTTTGTTAATTCTTTCAATACATCAATTGCTTTATTTTTTGTTGCGGAAACCTTATAACATTTATATCCTATTTTTTCATAAATACTAATGAACGCATCTAATTCAGTCATTGCCTTTACATCATCCTCAAATAGATCCACTTTATTAAAAATTATACTTGTTGGAATGTGATATGCCTCAGCAGTCAATAAAAAACGATCAATGAAACCGGCTGATGTACGCGGAAATGCAAGCGTTACAATTAAAAATGCCTGATCAACATTGGCTGCAATAATATGCGATTGTTTGGATAAATTAATGGATTTCCGGATGATGTAATTTTTGCGTTCATCCACTTTATGTATCACCCCTCTTCCATCGGCTTCCATCTCTAACTCAACGTTATCACCAACAGCAATCGGATTTGTTGTTTTTATTCCTGCTATTCTGAACTTTCCTTTGATACCGCATTCAACAATTTTTCCACTTTCTACTAAAACTGAATACCAACTACCCGTAGATTTTATCACTTTGCCTTTCATTGATTAATAGAAAATTAGAGCATCAAATTTATCAAAAAGAATTAGCTTTGTCATAAAATTAAATTGGAGAGATAGCGAGGGAAGGAATCAGAGAAATGGATAATTTGGGAATTTAATAATTCTCCAATTCATCTAATCTCAATTTTTTTTAATTCAACAAACCTCTAATTCACTAATTCATCAATTAAAAAGATGTCAATAAAAGTAAGTAACATAACAAAAATATATGGAGAACAACGTGCATTGAATAATGTTTCGTTTGAAGTAAATACAAGTGAAGTAGTTGGTTTTTTGGGTCCTAACGGCGCGGGCAAATCTACGATGATGAAAATTTTAACTTGTTTTATTCCGCAGACATCCGGACAAGCCTCTGTATGTGGTTATGATGTAGCAGAAGAAAGTCTGGAAGTAAGAAAAAATGTTGGTTACCTGCCGGAACACAATCCGTTGTATTTGGATATGTATGTGAAAGAATATTTAGAATTTATTGCGGGCTTGCATAATTTAAAAAATACCAAACAGCGTATTTCTGAAATGATTGAAATCACAGGATTACAGGTAGAACAAAAAAAGAAGATAGGTGCGCTCTCAAAAGGATATCGTCAGCGCGTAGGACTTGCGCAAGCCATGATACACGATCCGAAAGTATTGATATTAGATGAACCTACAACAGGTTTAGACCCTAACCAATTAGCTGAAATAAGAAATTTAATTATTGAAGTAGGCAAACAAAAAACCGTTCTGCTTTCAACACACATCATGCAGGAAGTGGAAGCAGTTTGTAATCGCGTTATAATTATCAACAACGGACAAATTGTAGCGAATGATAAAACATCTGTTTTACAAAATTCTCAAAACCTTAACAAGCAGTTCATCACTGTTGAATTCGACAAAGCGACATCTTACAGCGAATTAAAAAATATTGAAGGGGTTTTTGATGCTAAAAATATAAAAGGAAACATTTGGCAAATCGAAGCACATACCGAAAAAGACATTCGTGGCGACATTTTCCAATTTGCTGTAAACAATGGAATGGCAGTTCTTACACTGCAAAAGGAAGAACAAAGATTGGAAGATGTTTTTAAACAACTGACGAAATAAACAAAAATGTATTTATTTAAAAAGACAATAATTTATTCTCTGCCAATCTGGTTATATATAATAATTGCTTGTTATTTTACATTGCCTGAAAGTCTTATTAAATATACCTCTTGGATAGATTTACCTGGAGTTTTTGTAGGAATGTTGTTTTCAAAGGGTAGTATTCACAACATGAATAGAGAATTAATTCTAATCGGGAATATCCTTTTTTATTATTTATTGATATTGTTTGTGCTTTCCTTGTTTGAGCAGAAAAGCAGAAAATAAATATTTTCCAATTAATTAATTAATTGTATTTTAGCCATCGCAAATTATTAAAAAATAAAACCCTAAAAATAAATAAATGCCATACTTATTTACATCAGAATCCGTGTCGGAAGGACATCCGGACAAAGTTGCAGATCAAATTTCTGACGCCTTAATTGACAACTTTTTAGCATTTGATCCTGAATCAAAAGTTGCTTGCGAAACATTAGTAACCACCGGACAAGTAATTCTTGCAGGAGAAGTGAAATCAAAAGCGTATTTAGATGTACAAACTATTGCGCGTGATGTGATCAAAAAAATTGGTTATACCAAAAGTGAATATATGTTCGAAGCAAACTCTTGTGGTGTGCTTTCTGCTATTCACGAGCAATCTGCTGATATCAATCAAGGAGTTGATAAAAAGAAAAAAGAAGAACAAGGTGCAGGTGATCAGGGAATGATGTTCGGTTATGCAACAAACGAAACCGATAATTATATGCCTTTAGCATTGGATTTAGCTCATGCTATTTTATTAGAACTTGCTGCTTTACGTAAAGAAGATAAACAAATTAAATATTTGCGTCCTGATGCAAAATCACAAGTAACATTGGAATACAATGATAATAATGTCCCTGTACGTATTGATGCAATTGTTGTTTCTACACAACATGATGATTTTGATGCTGAAGCAAAAATGTTAGCTAAGATCAAAAAAGACATCGTTGAAATTTTAATTCCAAGAGTAAAAAAGAATTATCCTAAATACGCTCATTTATTTAATAATAAGATCAATTATCACATTAACCCAACAGGCAAATTTGTTATTGGTGGGCCACACGGTGATACAGGATTAACTGGTCGTAAAATTATTGTTGATACGTATGGTGGAAAAGGTGCTCACGGTGGTGGTGCATTCTCAGGTAAAGATCCTTCTAAAGTAGATCGTTCAGCAGCGTATGCTACCCGCCACATTGCAAAAAATTTAGTTGCTGCCGGTATTTGTTCTGAAGTATTGGTTCAAGTATCATATGCAATCGGTGTTGCGCAACCAATGGGTATTTATGTTAACACTTACGGGACTGCAAAAGTAAAAATGAATGACGGTCAAATTTCTAAATTAGTAGAAAACACATTTGATATGCGTCCTTACTTTATTGAACAACGTTTAAAATTAAGAAATCCTATTTATAGTGAAACGGCTGCATATGGCCATATGGGACGCAAAAACGAGATCATTACAAAAACATTCAAATCTCCTGACGGCAAAGAGAAAAAAATAAAAGTTGAATTATTTACCTGGGAAAAATTAGATTATGTTGCGAAAGTAAAAGCAGCATTTAAATTAAAATAATATCTTTAAATTATAAAAAATCCCGCTACAAATTACTTGTAGCGGGATTTTACATTTTAATTATAACAAACAATCGTAACAAAACTATTATCATTAACCGCTGTTGAAACTAACCTCGACTCAAAATAGATAAATAATAAACTCATCTATTTTTTTGTTTTCTCTTTTAGCATCATATTCTCCTTTTCTGCATTTTCAATTGCTTCATTAAAATTTTTAGCATGCTCTTTCACCTTTATTTGATCAGGTTCAGGCTTTTTCAACTCTTCATGTAATAAATTAGAATGTTTTGTGGCTTCTTCATGATGTTTTGTAATATTTGTATTATGAGGTTTTGCCGCTTCCTTTTTATTTTCAGGAATTGACGCCTTTAAATTTTCATGTGCCATTTTCGCCTTCTCTAAATGTTTTGTTGCTTCTTTTGCATTCTTACTTTGTTCTTCTTTTGTTTTAGCTTCTCCACTTGTAATTTTCTGAAGGTGACTTTTAACAGCTGCATGATGCATTGAAAGCGAATCGTGATGAGCCGCTACATGCTGTGCCGACAACGTTCCAACAATAGTTACAAATAACAATGTAGCCAAAGTTGCGTTAATTTTTTTCTTTAATTTTTTCATAGTTACTATAATTTTAGTTTAATGATATTTAATTTTCGGAAGCAAAAGTATATCTGATTATTACCTTTGAAAATGACCTTTGCCATTTCTTTAATTGATTTTGGTCTTTTCAAAATTTCCTAAATCAAACAAAACAACATTATTAATAATCTCTGAAAACCCATAAAACTTTTATTAACTTTAAACTTTCAAACTTTAAACTAAAATAAAAATGGCATTAGAAGAAAAAATTAATTCCGATATTAAAACTGCTATGTTAGCTAAAGATGCTGCAAGGTTAGACGCTTTACGTGCTGTGAAATCAGCGATATTATTATTAAAAACTTCCGCCGAAGGGTATTCGGATGATACTGAATTAAAGGCATTGCAAAAAATGGTGAAGCAACGCAAAGAAACAGCTGATATCTATAAAACCCAAAGTCGCGCTGATCTGGCAGATGTTGAATTATTTCAGGCAAATGTTATTGAATCTTATTTGCCAAAACAAATGAGTGAAGAAGATGTGAAAGCCGAAATTGTAAAAATTATTGCTTCAGTTGGCGCTACTTCATCTGCCGATATGGGAAAAGTAATGGGAGTTGCCTCAAAACAATTAGCAGGTAAAGCGGATGGTAAAATTATTTCAGTTATTGTAAAAGAATTATTGAGTAAATAAAAAAAACTTTAGTTCAAAAAAAACCTCCATGCAAAATGCATGGAGGTTTTTTAGAATTTAGATTTGAGTTTAGAATTTTACATTACATCATTCCGCCCATACCACCCATTCCCGGGTTACCCATTGGCATTGCCGGACCGCCTTCTTCTTTTTGTTCTGCCAATACACATTCTGTAGTTAAAAGCATTGCAGCAATTGAAGCAGCATTTTCTAATGCAATACGCGTTACTTTAGTAGGGTCAATAACACCTGCAGCCAAAAGATTTTCAAATTTTTCGGTGCGAGCATTGTAACCAAAATCATTTTTACCTTCACGTACCTTTTGAACGATCACGGCTCCTTCGCCACCAGCATTGGCAACTATTTGACGCAATGGCTCTTCGATAGCACGTTTAACAATTGCAATTCCTGTGTTTTCATCATCGTTATCACCCTTCAATTTATCCAAAGCGTCAATTGAACGAATATAAGCAACACCTCCACCCGGTACAATTCCTTCTTCAACAGCAGCACGTGTTGCAGCTAAAGCATCATCCACACGGTCTTTCTTTTCTTTCATTTCTACTTCGGTAGCAGCACCTACATATAACACCGCAACACCACCGGCTAATTTAGCCAAACGCTCTTGCAATTTTTCTTTGTCGTAATCAGATGTAGTTGTTTCTATTTGAGACTTGATTTGATTTACACGAGAAGTGATATCTGCTTTTTTACCTTTACCTCCAACAATCGTAGTATTATCTTTATCGATAGTGATTTTTTCAGCAGTACCTAAAAATGTTAAATCAGTATTTTCCAATTTATAACCTCTCTCCTCAGAGACCAAAGTTCCACCCGTTAAAATGGCAAGATCTTCCAACATTGCTTTTCTTCTATCCCCAAAGCCTGGAGCCTTAACAGCAGCAATTTTTAAAGAACCACGAATTTTATTTACTACCAATGTAGCTAATGCTTCGCTGTCCACATCTTCAGCAATAATTAAAATCGGTTTACCTGTTTGAACCGCTTTCTCAAGCACAGGTAATAATTCTTTCATATTAGATATTTTTTTATCTGTGATCAAAATAAGCGGACTTTCCATTACCACCTGCATTTTATCTGCATCAGTTACAAAATACGGAGAGATATATCCACGATCAAATTGCATCCCTTCAACAACATCAACGGTAGTTTCAGTTCCTTTAGCTTCTTCAACAGTAATAACACCTTCTTTTTTCACTCTCTTCATTGCTTCAGCGATTAGCTTACCAATTGTATTGTCGTTGTTTGCAGAAATAGTAGCAACTTGTTCAATTTTTTTATTGTCGTCGCCAACCTTTTGTGATTGTTTTTTTAAGTTTTCTACAACCGCCAAAACGGCTTTATCAATTCCGCGTTTCAAATCCATTGGATTCGCACCTGCCGCTACGTTTTTTAACCCACCGGTTACAATTGCCTGAGCAAGTACTGTTGCTGTAGTAGTACCATCACCGGCAGATTCAGCCGTTTTAGATGCAACTTCTTTCAACATTTGAGCGCCCATATTTTCAACAGGATCTTTCAATTCAATTTCTTTTGCAACAGTAACACCATCTTTCGTGATCATTGGTGCACCAAATTTTTTATCAATAATTACGTTACGACCTTTAGGCCCTAATGTTACTTTTACTGCATTCGCTAAAGCGTCAACACCTTTTTTTAAACGATCACGTGCATCTACATTAAATATTATATCTTTTGCCATTTCTTTAGTTATTAGTTGTTAATTGTTAATTATCATTGTTTTTTTTACAACACACAAATTCGTAATTCGTTTGTCACCCTGAGCTTGTCGAAGGGCGTAATTCATAGAGGATTATACTACCGCAAAAATATCGCTTTCGCGCATGATCAAGTAATCTTTACCTTCTAAAGAAACTTCTGTACCGGCGTATTTACCATATAACACAACGTCACCAACTTTCACCTCCGGTTTATTACCCTTGTCATCTATCGCACTAACCGCAATTACTTTTCCTCTTTGAGGTTTTTCTTTTGCCGTATCCGGAATTATAATTCCTCCTTTGGTTTTTTCTTCAGCTGCTGCTGCTTCCACCACTACTCTGTTTTGAGTGCCTGCAACTGGCTTGATGTTTATTTTCGTACTTTCTTTTGCCATTTTGTATTTATAATTTAAAGGTTTATTATTTTAAAAATTTCGTTCCTGCAATGTCAGTTATTATGCCAAAAAGTTGATCAATATCTTTTATGGACAATTTTTCAGTTTTATCAAAAAAGCAAAAAAAATGTCAGAGTATGTGGTGACACTCTGACATTATTCATGTAAAATGTTAGATAACTTATTTTGCAGCCGGACTTGGTGCTGCTATAGGAGCTTCCGGTGCAGATGCTCCAGCTTCTACACCTTTTTGACGAGTTACAGATTCTGTTCCTGCAGCTTCACCATCAGATGGTTTGTTATAGGCTGTCGAAATCAAACTTAATACAAATAAAGCACCAGCTAATGTCCATGTTGCTTTTTCTAAAAAGTCACCTGTTTTACGAACTCCCATTACTTGATTTGATGAAGCAAAAGAAGATGCCAATCCCCCACCCTTAGAGTTTTGTACTAAAACGACTAAAATTAAAAGTAGACAAACTATTATTATTAATATTGATATCAGAGTTCCCATTTTTATTGTTTTATTTATTGTTTTTGTTGATTAATAAGTTTTCTTAAATTTTTAATTTGGGACGCAAAGTAAAGTCTTTTTTCCGGATATTTCAAACGTAAATTCTCATATGCCTCCAAAGCCTTGATATAATTACCTTGCATCATAAATATTTTAGCCAACGTTTCGCTTACAAAAGTGATATCATCCGCCACGCTTTGTTTGGCCATGTTCACAGGATTATAAAATTCCACCTTAGGTTTTGGCAATTTAGGTTCCTCACGTAAAAATTTATCTATCAAATCAATGTCCGATTTTTTCTCTACAATTGCTTCTACTTTGATTTCTTCCTTTATAACTTCGGGAACCCTTGCTGACGCATGTTTCAACCAGTCTAAAAACGAATGCTGTTGGGAAATATCATCACGCACGTGCGTAACAATTTTTTCTTCGGGTGAAATTTTAATATCAGCAGCAACTAAAGGCGCTGCCGGAATATTTAAAACAAAATTTGATTCAACAATAACTTGTTCTTCTTCCTCCTCTATTACCCCGTCATCTTCACTGAAAGGCTCTATATTTAATACTTCCAGTTCAATTGTTGCAATCGCTACTTGCGATAAATATTCTTTTTCCAACTCATCATTACCCTCAACGCTTTCTTGAACAAGAATGCCATTACGAATTTCTACGACCTCTGTGATCCCAATAAATTCAACCTTTTTTTCAAGTATAGGTTCATTAGACGTTTCTATAATTTCTAATGAATTTATACTTACTTCTAAGTTCGTTTCTTGTACTTCAACTTCAACAACAAGTTGATCTATTGAATTAATTTTAACTTCCTGATCAACAATTTGATTTATCTCTTTATCGATAACCAAATTTTTAATTACTATTTTTTCTTCAGGTTGTTTTACTATTTCTGGTTCTGATTGCTTGGTAATTAAGCGATGCAGCACTTTTCTATCAGTGGCATAAGCAGCAGTTATTTTCAACTGATTATTATAATGGATGCTATGCTGATTATGCAAACTTTTAGCATACAATAAATGTGCGGTTTGAAAATAGGGGAAATTTTTCAAGAGTTCCGCAAGCAAAACTCCATCGTTGCCCGATAATTTATCAGGATGATTGATATAGGATATGAATTGATTACGGTTCATTTGTTTGACATACGAGTTGCGATTGTCGAATAACGAATTTTCGTACCTCGTTAATCGTACTTCAATAATTTATTCTTACCAATCGTTTAAAGCCCTATTAAAAATATCTTGCACCAATTGTACATTTATGTCATGTATCAACTGATCTTCAACTGATGCGATGCCTTGCGCGCTTGGATAATCGGCAAAACGACTAAAAGATTGCTCGAAATTTTTTTTCTCATCAAACGAACAGGTATATTTTACATTTACCGTTATCGTCAACCTATTCATAGCTGCTTGATCAATGCCAGCTTGTATGGCAATGGGTTTCGTTAAATATCCGGTTACACTGCCTTCAAAATTTAAGTCGCCTCCTTTATTAACAAGTGCTAAACGGGTTTGTGTACTTAATTTATCACGCAACGCTTCGGAAAACGTTTGACTTAAAGTTGGCGGAGCGAGAGATGCATTGTTAACAAAATAGAGTACAGAAACCGTCTTCGCTTCAGGAGGAATAGAAGCTCCACTAAAAGAATAACTCATTTTGCAACTTGATAGAAGAAGCAAGACACAAGACACAAGAATCAAGATTTGTTTCTTGCCTGAAAGAAATGTTAGTATTTTATTCAATTTTTATTTTTTTATTCCCTATTCGCTTTTAACTATTCGCTATATGCTGTATTCATTAATCTTACGATAAAGCGTCCTTTCAGAGATACCCAATTCTTTAGCAGCATTTTTACGCTTACCTTTATGCTTTGCCAAGGCTTTTTTAATCATATCTTCTTCGATCTCATGCAATGATAAATTTTCTTCCGTTACAACTGCCTGAATAGGACCATCCTCTTTCTGTTTAATAAAAGTTGGCGTGGTAGTATTATAACCCAATTGCAACGTTGTTTCAGGAGAACCTACCTCCTGATATAATTTTTTAATAAGGGGGGCATTTTCAGGTTGAAAATCCTGATTGAGCTGATTATCATTTTCAATAAGATCAACCACAATTTTTTTCAGATCCTGTAGATCTTTTTTCATATCGAACAAAACTTTATATAAAAGATCCCGTTCGCTAAAATCTCCACCACCTTGTGCTGTATTACTTATTATCATTGGCAATTGAGATGTTGAGCGTTGAGGAAGATAGTTGCTCATTATTGCAGCATTGATTTCACGTTGTTTTTCTATCACCGAAATTTGTTCAGTAATATTTTTCAACTGACGAACATTTCCTTGCCAGTAATAATTCGTCAACAACTGTTCGGCTTCTTCATCCAGCTTTATTGCAGGCATTCGATATTTTGCCGAAAAATCAGCAGCAAATTTCCTGAACAACAAATAAATATCCTGTTTACGATCACGCAATGATGGAACAATGATCGGCACCGTATTTAAACGATAATACAGATCTTCTCTGAACTTGCCTTTTTCAATGGCTTGTGTAATATTTACATTAGTTGCAGCCACAACACGTACATCTGTTTTTAACACTTTAGATGAACCTACTTTAATAAATTCTCCACTTTCCAATACCCGCAACAAACGTGCTTGTGTGGCAGAAGGCATTTCAGCTACCTCATCTAAAAAAATTGTTCCACCGTTTGCAACTTCAAAATAACCCTTACGCGCTTCATGTGCACCTGTGAAAGAACCTTTTTCATGTCCGAAAAGTTCAGAGTCGATTGTCCCTTCGGGTATCGCACCGCAGTTTACAGCAATGTATTGACCATGTTTACGAGCGCTTAAATTGTGTATGATCTTTGGAAACACTTCTTTACCGGTACCGCTTTCTCCTGTTATCAAAACCGTTAGATCAGTTGGTGCAACCTGCTTTGCAATGTCAATTGCACGGTCAAGTAAAGGAGAACTGCCAATAATACCAAACCTGTTTTTTATTTCTTGTATTGTCATTTTTACGAAAAAATAAGTTTATATAAATTCATTTTTTTTCTCTGTGTAACTCTGTTTTCTCTGTGAACTCTGTGTTGAAAATAATTACTCAACAGCTACGCCTATCAACGTCGCACTTGTACAATCAGTTGCCAACACATTCACATAATCACCCGGTTTAAAATTTCCTTTCGGAAAAACTACCGTCGTATTTTGTGAATTGCGTCCGGATAATTCATCCTTTGATTTTTTTGATACACGTTCCGCCAACACTCTATGAATTTTTCCTACTCCGGCTTTTGTCCGCTCACCAGAATGTTTTTGTTGCAGATCAACTATCTCTTGTAACCTCCTCTTTTTAATATCTTCCGGCACATCATCTTTATATTTTCTTTCTGCTAATGTCTTCGGACGTTCATTATATGCAAACATGTATGCAAAATCATATTTTACCCATTCCATTAACGATATTGTATCCTTGTGTTCCTCTTCTGTCTCCGAACAAAACCCAGTGATCGAATCGGTAGAAATAGCACAATCAGGAATAATCTTTCTAATTGAATTAATGCGTTCCATATACCATTCGCGGGTATAACCGCGATTCATCATTTCTAAAATACGTGAATTACCAGACTGAACAGGAAGATGAATGTAATTACAAATATTCTCATATTTGTTAACCATGTGCAGTACCTCATCATTCATATCTTTTGGATGCGATGTACTAAAACGCACTCTCAGATCAGGATGCACCAAAGCCACTTTTTCCATCAACTGAGCGAATGTTGTTGCATTCTGCAATTCTTCCGAAGATATATTTCCTTTTTTCAATCCTCCTCCGGTCCACAAATAAGAATCTACATTTTGTCCAAGCAATGTTACTTCTCTATATCCCTGGCTAAATAGATCTTTCGCTTCATTCACAATTGTTTCAGGATCACGGCTGCGTTCACGTCCTCTTGTAAAAGGCACCACACAAAATGAGCACATATTGTCACAACCACGTGTAATGCTTATAAATGCTGCAACTCCATTTGAATCCAAACGCACAGGTGCGATATCAGCGTAGGTTTCCTCTTTCGAAAGCAAAACATTAACGGCCTTCTGTCCTGTTTCTGCCACCTCAATAAGTTCAGGTAAACTGCGGTAAGCATCGGGTCCAACCACTATATCAACTAATTTCTCCTCTTCTAAAAACTTTGATTTTAACCTTTCAGCCATGCAACCTAAAACCCCGATAATTAAATCAGGATTGGTCTTCTTAACCTTTTTAAAATCAGTTAATCGTTTTCGCACACGTTGTTCGGCGCCTTCGCGGATGGCACACGTATTTACAAATATTACATCCGCTTCTGTAAAATCATTGGTCGTGGTGAAACCTTGATCTTTTAAAATTGATGCTACAATTTCACTATCAGAAAAATTCATTGCGCAACCGTAACTCTCCAAAAACAATTTTTTACCATTTGGATTCATTGGTTTTGTAATCAATATTGATTCACCCTGTTTACTCTCATCAATTATTTTGTTCTTGCTCATTTTAAAATTTTATATTTGCCCCCCAATTTTACACTGGACAAAAAATAGAAATGCAAAGATAATTAAAATAAACGGGTGACAAAATGTCGTATTCGTGGTAATTCTAAAAAAAATTAAAAATCTTATATATATATAATATATATACCAACTGACATTTCCAAATCAAATTAGGAAATGTGCATTCAAATTATTTTCCTTTGCAGTGTTTATAGGTGGGAACGCCTCAAAAAAAATTTTTTATTTTCGATTCTTACACCTAATATATACAAATCAATGAACAAAAATTTAGTAATAGTAGAGTCCCCTGCAAAGGCGAAAACAATCGAAGGTTTTTTAGGAGAAGGCTTTACTGTAAAATCAAGCTACGGCCATGTCCGTGATTTGGCAAAAAAAGGATTTGGTGTTGATATTGAAAATAAATTTACTCCTAATTATGAGATATCACCCGATAAAGCGAAAGTAGTTGCTGAACTTAAAAAATTAGCAAAGGGCGCAGAAACGGTTTGGTTAGCGACTGATGAGGATCGTGAAGGAGAAGCTATTTCATGGCATTTATTTGAATCGTTGAATTTGGATGAAAAGAAAACCAAACGTATTGTATTTCATGAGATCACCAAAACGGCTATTAAAAATGCAATTGCTAATCCACGTAAAATCGACAAACATTTAGTAGATGCTCAACAAGCTCGAAGAATTTTAGATCGTTTGGTAGGGTTTGAACTATCTCCTGTATTGTGGAAAAAAGTTCGCCCTTCCTTGTCTGCAGGGCGTGTTCAATCAGTTGCTGTTCGTTTGATCGTGGATCGTGAACGCGATGTAATGAATTTTAAAAGCTCCTCCTCTTATAAAGTGACCGCTAATTTTGATTTGGGAAATGCACATGTAAAAGCAGAACTTGGAACTAAATTTAAAATGCTGGATGAAGCACGCGCATTTTTACAAAAATGTGCAAACGCAAATTTCACCATCGATAGCGTTGAAACAAAACCTGCAAAAAAATCACCATCGGCTCCTTTTACTACTTCTACTTTGCAACAGGAAGCAAGTCGTAAACTCGGTTTTTCGGTAGCGCAAACAATGGTGGTGGCTCAAAGATTATACGAAAGTGGTATGATCACTTATATGAGAACAGATTCCGTAAACCTTTCGGATACTGCGATAAATCAGGCGAAAGAAGCAATCACCGGAAATTACGGAGCAAAATATTTAAATGTCCGTCAGTATAAAACCAAATCAAAAGGCGCACAAGAAGCCCACGAGGCAATCCGTCCAACTTATATAGAAAACTCAACCATAACAGGAGATTCGGCTGACAAACGTTTGTACGAATTGATTTGGAAACGTACCATCGCTTCTCAAATGAGTGATGCAGAGTTGGAAAAAACTACTGCGATCATTGGTGTTTCCAATGCCATCGAAAAATTTGTTGCACAAGGTGAAGTGTTAAAATTTGATGGTTTCCTGAAAATATACATGGAGGGAACTGATGACGAGAATGAAGAAAATCAGGAAGGTATGTTGCCTCCAATGAATGTAGGTGAACAACTTAAAGCAAATGAGATAGTGGCAATGGAACGATTTACACATCATCCTGCGCGTTATACAGAAGCCAGTCTGGTTAAAAAATTAGAAGAATTAGGTATTGGTCGTCCATCAACATACGCACCAACAATTTCAACAATTCAAAAAAGGGAATATGTTGTAAAAGAAGACAGAGAAGGAATCCAACGTAATTTTAATGTAGCTGTTTTAAAAGCCGGTAAAATTACTGAAGAGGTTAAAACAGAAGGTACAGGTGCAGAGAAATCAAAATTATTTCCAACCGATATCGGGATGGTAGTTACAGATTTTTTATTAGAGCACTTTCCGCAAATCATGGATTTCAATTTCACTGCTAAGGTAGAAGAAGAATTTGATGACATTGCTGAAGGCAAAACGCTGTGGACAAAAATGCTGGAAGAGTTCTATAAACCTTTCCACAAAAATGTTGTGGAAACATCAGAAAATTCAGAGCGCGCATCTGGGGAACGATTGCTTGGAGTTGATCCTGTTACCGGGAAAAATGTATACGTTCGTATCGGTCGCTTTGGGCCAATGGCTCAACTGGGAGAAGGTAATGATGAAAATAACAAACCTAAATTTGCAAGTTTACGCAAAGATCAACGCATCGATACAATTACGTTCGAAGAGGCTCAGGATCTATTCAAGTTGCCACGTGTAGTGGGTGAATTTGAAGACAAAGAAATGGTTGTTGCGGTTGGCCGCTTTGGTCCTTATGTTCGCCATAACAGCATATTTGTCTCATTAAAAAAAGAAGATGATCCAATGACCATCACTGCTGATCGTTGCATTGAACTTATTTTAGCAAAACGCCAGGCAGAAATTGATAAATACATAAAATCATTTCCTGAGCGCCCCGATGTTCAATTGCTTAACGGTCGTTGGGGACCTTACCTGGTAATCGACAAAAATAATTTTAAGATCCCGAAAGGAATTGATCCTTTAACATTATCTTTACAGGAATGTTTGGATATCGCAGCAGATCCAAAAAATGCAAGTAAAGGAAATCGCTTTAAGAAAAAAGAAACCGCGAAACCATTTAAAAAAGTTGCCGTAAAAAAGGCTGCTACAAAAAAAGCTCCTGCAAAAAAAACAGCGCCGAAAAAAGCAGCAAAAAAAGCAGTCGCAAAAAAGAAATAAGCATTGAGTAAAAATCTTAGGAATAGATCTAATACTCATAACTTACATCTCGACACTAAAAAATATGCAAGAATATTTTACACCCGTTGATATTACTAAATTTAGCGGAACAAACCAATATATAGCTGCTTCCTACGGCAAACTTATCAATGTATATACTGAAAATGAAGGTTTCCCTGATCTGGAAAATATAAATATTGCAATTATTGGATTGCATGAGGATAGAAAAGCTTTAAACAATGAAGGCTGTGGACTTGCCCCTGATTACGTGCGGGAAAACCTCTATAAATTATTCCAAGGGAGCTATTCAACTAAAATTGTTGATCTGGGTAATATTTTGAAAGGGAACACTATTGAAGACAGTTATTTCGCGATAACAGATGTTCTTTCACAATTACTAAAGAAAAATATTATTCCAATCATTATTGGTGGCGGACAAGATCTAACATATTGCAATTATATCGCTTATAAAAGCCTCGAGCAAACAATCAATATTGTTACTATTGATTCTTGTTTTGATATTGGCGACGGAGATAAAGACCTGAACTCTCAAAGTTATTTGAGCAAAATAATTTTACATAAACCCAATATCCTCTTTAACTATAGCAATGTAGGCTACCAAACTTATTTTGTGGAGCAAAATGCTATCGATCTTATGGATAAACTATACTTTGATTCCTACCGCTTAGGACAAGTCAGGGAAAACCTTGAAGATGTAGAACCCATTGTTCGTAATGCAGACATTGTAAGTTTTGACATCTCTGCTATAAGGCAAAGTGATGCTCCGGGTAACGGAAATGCTTCTCCGAATGGCTTTTATGGGGAAGAAGCTTGTCAAATAGCCCGTTATGCAGGATTAAGCGATAAACTTTCATCCATCGGTTTTTATGAGATCAATCCGGCATTCGATACCAACAAACAAACGGCACACTTGGTTGCACAAATGATCTGGTACTTTATTGATGGGTTTTATAATCGCAAACAAGACTATCCGATAGTAGATAAATCAGAATATACTAAATATCGGGTTTCAATAAAAGATCACGATCATGAGATCGTTTTTTATAAAAGCAATAAAAGTGACCGTTGGTGGATGGACGTACCATACCCTATTAATCATCAAATAAAACATGAGCGCCATCAGATGGTTCCTTGCTCCTATCGTGATTACGAAACAGCTTGCCGAGATGAAATGCCCGACAAATGGTGGCAAACTTATCAGAAATTAGGCTGATTTTGAAAAATATATTTGGGTCGATGAACAATAAAATGTTAAAAAAGTTTGTTTTTGTAAACATAATATTTAATTTAGCGACCTGACTTTAGTGAAAAATGGCAAAAAATTGTTAATTTTCAACAAGAAAATATGAAAAAAACCCTTACTACTATTGCTTTATCCTTAACCGGATTGCTGGTGTTAGCCCAGCAGGATGTACAATTCAGTATGAATACATTTAACCGTTTAGCTATTAATCCTGCTTATGCCGGAATGAACAAAGCCCTTTGCGCTACTATGTTATATCGTCAACAATGGACAAATTTTCCTGGAGCACCTAAAACAGGTTTAATAAGTGTTGATTACGGTCAAATACTTCATGGAGGTTTAGGGATAACAGCTTGTCAAGATCAATTGGGCGCTGAAAAAACATTTAGTACAAAAGTGTCTTATTCTTACCATTTACCGCTTGCGGGAGGTACCTTAGGAGTAGGTGTAGATGGAGGAATGATTCAGAAATCAATATCAGCTAATTTTATTGCCCCGGATGGAACTACATCCGCTACAGGTGGAGGACTTGACCAAGCTATTCCTTGGTCTGGAGCAAAGTCAACAACATATGATGTTGGATTCGGTTTATACTATCAGACACGTAGATTATACGTAGGATTATCATCTTTGCATTTACCGGAACAACAATTCTCAGCCACAGGTACTGTAAGCAAATTTAATTGGGATTATAAATATAGAGAAGCGCGTCATTATTATGTAATGGCTGGTTATACATTTATTCCGGATCCTGCTTGGGAAATTACACCTTCTATTTTGTTAAAATCTGTTGCTTCTTCATCGCAATTAGATGCAAATTTGATGGTAAAATGGAATAAAATGATTTTTGGTGGTGTTTCATACCGAATAAGCGATGCAATAGTTGCAATTATAGGATTAGAAAGACCTTTCTCCAAAAAAATTACCGCAAAATTCGGATATTCTTATGATATGACCACATCAAATATAAAGACACAAAGTAGTGGTTCACACGAAATTATGTTGGGCTTTTGTTATAAAATTAAGCCTGATGCTAGTAAAACAAGTCACATGAACGTGAGATTTTTGTAATAATACATTTTTATTTGTAACCTTTGTTAATCAGTATCGTTTAAAATGCCCCGTTAACTTTTTAATTATCTTTTTATTTAAGACAATTATTTCAAAGGATGGGATTTAATTTAAAAACAACAAAAATGAAAAAGTTGCTCTTGTTAGGTTCGATAGTTGCCATAACTACAACAGGTTGTAAAACAAGTACCGGAGAATTGGTAGGTGTTCAACCACGTATGCAATGGTGGGATGTTGACCCTTTTGGTATGTTGTATATTCCAATGGGAAGTTATAATATGGGACCAAGTGATGAAGATGCCCCATACGCACATACTACAAAAGCCAAAACAGTTTCTGTTCAGGCATTTTACATTGATCAAACTGAAATATCAAACAATGAATATCGCCAATTTGTTGATTGGGTAAGAGACTCTATCGCTCATAGGGCTTTATTTGAAAACGGTACTGTAGAACATGGTATTGAAACAGATGCTTGGGAACAACCACTTGACCCACCTTTGGTAAATTGGGACGAAAAAATTGCATATGAAGAACAAGAGGTAAGAGAAGTTCTCGAGTTTATGTATCTCCCCCCTGAAGAACGCTTTTACAGAAGAAGACAAATTGATGCCCGCAAATTAAATTATGAATATTATTGGTTGAACTTTCGTTTAGCTGCTGCAAGAACTAATACTTTTAAACCCGCAAAATCACCTGACCCGGTATCTGGCGTAGATTATATAAATGGAGGTCAATCAACTAGTGTTGGAGATAATAAAACATTGGGACGCTATGATGTAAAAGATGAAATTTCTGATGGTACCGGAAATTATAGCCCACGTGAAAGAAAAGATAAAGACAGAAGTGTATTTATTGTTAAAGACATAATTAACGTTTATCCTGATACTTTGGCTTGGGTTCGTGATTTCACTTATTCATTCAATGAACCAATGACCAATATGTATTTTTGGCATCCCGCCTATGATGATTATCCTGTAGTAGGTATTAGCTGGAAACAAGCACGCGCATTTTGTATTTGGAGAACACAACTGTTTAATAGTTGGTTAAGCTATAATGGTCAACCAATTGTAAATGATTTCCGTTTGCCTACAGAATCTGAATGGGAATATGCTGCACGTGGTGGTTTAGCTTTAAGTCCTTATCCTTGGGGTGGTCCATACATCCTTAATTCTCGCGGTTGTTATTTAGCAAACTTTAAGCCTAGACGTGGAAATTATATTCCTGATGGTGGTTTTCATACTGTAAAAATTGGTTCATATAATCCGAATGATTATGGTTTATATTGTATGGCAGGGAATGCTGCAGAATGGACAAGCAATGCGTTTGACGAGTCTTCCTATGATTTTTCCCATGATTTGAATCCTGACTATGTATATGAGGCGCAGGACAATGAGGCAAATGTATTGAAACGTAAAGTAATCAGAGGTGGTTCTTGGAAAGATATTGGTTATTATCTTCAAACAAGTACACGCACTTATGAATACCAAGATACTGCAAAATGCTACATTGGTTTCCGTTGTGTCCAAACATACCTTGGACGTGCTAAAGGTGATGCCTTTGGAGATGGAGGACTTTAGAATTATATTTGAATCCCTAATTTAATAATTATTAACCTTTAAAAAAAAGAAAAGTATGAGCGGTTTTATTGGAAGTCCAGGATGGAAAAAAATGATGGCCAAAATATATGGTATCGGAGCAGCAGTTGTAATTATGGGTGCTATGTTTAAAATTATGCACTGGCCGGGTGCAGGACCGATGCTTGTAATCGGTTTATCTACAGAGGTTCTTATTTTCTTTTTCTCGGCATTTGAACCATTACATGAAGAAATTGATTGGACACTAGTTTATCCTGAATTAGCAGGAATACATGGTGAAGAAGGAGCCGAAGGACAAATTGAAGATAAAGGTTCATTAACTGAACAATTGGATAACATGTTGGAAGATGCCAAAATCGGACCCGAATTAATTGCCAGTTTGGGTGAAGGGATGCGCAGTTTGAGTGATCAAGCAGGCAAAATTTCAAACATAACTGATGCAACAGTTGCTACTAAAGAATATGTATCTAGTGTGCAATCTGCTGCAAAAAATGTAAACTCTTTATCTGATTCATATACAAGTGCGGCAAATTCTTTAAACGGCTTATCAATAACGCCTGTTGACACGACGGTATTTGGTGAGCAAGTAAATAAGGTTTCAAAAAATTTAGCAGCCTTAAATGCTTCTTATGAATTGCAATTGCAAGGTTCTAATGAACATCAAAAAACAACAGCTAATTTTTATGCCGGAATTGGAGACTTAATGAAAAACTTAAGCGATTCTGTGGACGATACCAAAAAATATAAAGAACAGATTGCTCAACTTTCGTCTAATTTGGAATCGTTGAATACTGTTTATGGTAATATGCTCACAGCAATGAGAAAATAAAGGAAAGTTTTTAATATTTTATATAAATTTTTAAATATTTTCTTTTGAAGTTATAGTATTAATCTTTTGAAAAACAATATATAAATATGTCAGGAGGAAAAGAAACCCCAAGGCAAAAGATGATTGGAATGATGTATTTAGTGTTAACAGCTTTGTTGGCAATGAATATATCAAAAAATGTTCTTGAAGCTTTTGTAACCATTGAAGAAGGTTTAAATAAAACGAATGAAAATTTTGATGAAAAAAATGGACTATTATATGCCAAATTTGAAAAAGGAATGTCCGAAAACAAAGTAAAGACTAAACCCTACTATGATAAAGCATTTAAGGTTAAAAAAGCAGCCGAAGAACTTTGTAAATTTATTGATGATTCAAAAGCTGAATTATACATGCTAGCTCAACCTGAATTAACAAAACAAATAGCAGATACTTTTAAACTTAAAGATTGTATTGTTAAAGACAATTATGATATTCCCACCAATTATCTTATTGGACCTGAGGTAGCTGCTCCTACAGGAAAAGGTGTTGAGATAAAGAAAAAAATAATTGATTACAAAAAATTGCTGTATGATCAGCTTGATGCAAAAGATAAGGCATCCCTTAAAATAGGCTTAAACACGGATGATGTATACGATGATCATGAAGAAAAAAAAGTGCCTTGGGAAGTTTTCAATTTTGATCACACGACAGTTTGTGCTTGTATGGCTCTTTTAGCAGGCGTTAAGAACGATGTTAAGAATTCCGAAAGTGATGTAGTAAAAAAATTATTGGAAGCTATTGATGCAGGTGATTTTAAATTTGATGCTATTGAAGCGAAAGTGGTAGCAAATGCAAATTATATCACTGCAGGTGAAGATTACACTGCTGATATTTTCGTTTCTGCTCACAGTTCTACACAAAACCCTGAGATTTTAATTGGGCATGTAGATACAACGACTAAAATTGCAAAACTTGTTGGAACCGGAGAACCTGTTCCTGTGTCTGCCGGTGTTGGAAAATACGTTATTCATACCGGAGCAGAAGGTGAACAGGAATACAGCGGTCTTATTAATGTAAAAGCTCCGGATGGTTCTATTAAACCATACCCGTTTCATGGAAAATATACTGTAGCGAAACCTTCAATGGCAGTTTCACCTACAAAAATGAACGTGTTCTATATTGGTGTTGAAAACCCTGTAGATATTTCAGTTGCAGGTGTTGCTCCAATGGATGTACAAGCTACTTTGAGTGGCGGAAGCGGAGCCATCGTTAGTAAAGGCGGCGGACACTATATTGTAAATGTTAAATCCGGAGATGCCAAAGGTATGATTAATGTTAATGTATCTAAAAAAACCAAGGACGGAAATAAATCAGCAGGTCCTCCAATGGTTTTCCGTGTTAAAAAAGTACCTAGTCCGCAAGCCTCATATGCCGGTATTGTTGGTGATGGTAAAATATCTAAAGGTGAAATAGCCGCTGCTGGAGGTGTAATTCCTAAATTAGAAGATTTCGTTTTCGATTTAAAGTTTCCGGTTGTTTCATGGAATATGTCAATATTTGTAAACGGTGTTTATGTTGATTATACTGCCAACGGAGCAAGTGCTACTCCTCAAATGAAAGACATTTTGCAAAGAGTAAAAGCGGGTCAAAAAGTAATGATTGAGGAGGTAAAAGTTCAGGCACCTGATGGAATTAGAAAAATACCTGGTTGCGTACTTAAAATTAAATAACGAATAAGGAGGATACCCATGAAAAAATTAAAATTTCTTTTAGCTATACTAGTTGTTGCAATTGTAGCAGTTAATATAAATGCACAAGAAGTAATAAAACCACCTAAGTATCCTGATGGTATCTATACAAAAGAAAATAGCCGGACCAGAAGAGCTATTCCTTATGCATACTTGCGCGAAGCAGATGTAATGTGGAGCAAACGTGTGTGGCGCGTGATTGACCTTCGTGAAAAAATGAATCATCCTTTGTATTATCCCACAGCTCCTATTCTGGATAGAAAAAGTTTATTTGATGTGATAAAAGATGCTGCTATTAAGGATGGTACTATTACAGCTTTTGGAAATCCTGCTATGGATGATGAGTTTCGCATGGAATTAACTAAAAGTGAAATTGAATCTATGCTGATTAAATGGGATTCTACAGCTCAAGCAGAAGATCCTAATAACCCTGGAACAATGATTTCTGCTCCAGTAAAAAATGTAACATCGTCCGATAAAGTTTGGAAATATTGGATAAAAGAAGATTGGTTCTTTGACAGACAACGTTCCGTATTGGATGTGCGTATTATAGGCATTTGTCCTTTAATTGAAAAAAGAACTGAAACAGGCGAATCCACAGGTGCCGATCAAGCTTTATTTTGGGTTTACTTTCCTGAAGCAAGACCTGTATTGGCTAACCAAGAAGTATATATGCGTCACAATGATTCTGAGAGAAGAACATTGGAAGATATTTTTTGGAAACGAATGTTTTCAAGTTATGTTCGTAAAGAATCAAACGTTTATGACCGTTCAATTGCAGAATATCAATCAGGTTTAGATGCTTTACTAGAATCAGATCGTGTTAAAGATGATATTTTTAAATTTGAACACGATTTATGGCATTTTTAATTTACGATTTTTCATAATAAAAACCTCTGAGCGAAAATTTCAGGGGTTTTTTTATGACCTATTTTTATACGCGGATTTTTGTTACTTTTGAGCATCACAAAAAATAAAATAATGGAAACAGCAATACGTATCACACATTTATTATCAGTAATAATTTTTTTATTGATTTACCTTATAAAAACAACTTTATTGTTAGCCAATAAAAATGAAAATCTGGAAAAATTCACTAAAATAATTAAAGTACCCGAAATGATAATTTCTACTTTATTTTTAGCCACAGGTATTTATTTGCTTACCCAAATCCCTGAAATAAAATCATTGTTAATTATAAAAATAATTGCTGTATTTGTTTCTATTCCTTTGGCAATAATTGGATTTAAAAAGAAAAATAAAGCTTTGGCGGTAATCTCATTACTATTAATAATTGGTGCGTATGGTTTGGCTGAAATGAGTAAAAAAGAAAAAACAAAAGCAATGGAAACAATTGCTCCATCTGATGTAAACAGCAAGGAATTATTTGACGCAAGTTGTGTAACTTGCCATGGAGTTGATGGAAAGTTAGGATTGATGGGAGCTCCCGATCTATCTTTGTCTATGATTGATCTGGTTACACGTATTGATATTATTAAAAATGGTAAAGGGGGAATGACAGCATTTGGCGGATCACTTAATGACGAGCAAATAGTTGCTGTTGCGGAATACGTAGAAACTCTTAGAAATAAGTAAATTTAGGTTTCGGATCATTAAAATAACAAAACTGGTTTAGGCAACCAGACTTATAAATTGAAAAAATTAAATGTTCGATACTTTAAAGAAACAGGAAACGGCAATACTTGTTGGGTTGATAAGCAAAAAGCAAGACGAAGAAAAAGTAAAGGAATATCTTGATGAACTTGAGTTTTTGGCTGATACAGCAGGAGCGAAAGTATTAAAAAGATATACTCAACGTTTGGAACATCCCGATTCCAGTACTTTTATAGGTTCCGGAAAGCTAAATGATGTTCGCAACTTTGTGAAAGAAAACAAAGTGGATATTGTTATCTTCGATGATGAACTTTCTCCTGCCCAACAACGAAATTTAGAGAAGGCAGTTAATGACGGAGAAGAAATTAAAGTAAAGGTAGTTGACCGCACAAGATTGATTCTTGATATTTTCGCTTCAAGGGCGCATACAGCGCACGCCAAAACACAAGTAGAACTTGCACAATCCATTTATCTTTTGCCTCGCCTTACAAGGATGTGGTCTCACTTGGATCGTATTAAAGGTGGTATCGGAATGAAAGGTGCCGGTGAAACAGAAATTGAAACAGACAGGCGAATTGTTCGTGATCGTATTGCTTTACTGAAAGAACGACTGAAGACGATTGACAGGCAAATGGAAACGCAGCGTAAAAATCGCGGTGAGATGATACGCGTTGCGTTGGTTGGCTATACCAATGTCGGCAAATCCACTATCATGAATTTGTTAAGTAAAAGTGATGTGTTTGCTGAAAATAAATTATTTGCCACATTGGATACTACGGTCCGTAAAGTGGTAATTGAAAATTTGCCTTTTTTACTTTCTGATACTGTTGGATTCATCCGCAAACTACCTACCACTCTTGTAGAATCATTCAAATCAACATTGGATGAAGTTCGTGAGGCTGATATTTTAATACATGTGGTAGATATTTCTCATCCCGGATTTGAAGATCAAATAAATGTTGTTAATCAAACATTAAGTGATATTGGCGCTGGGGATAAGCCTACTTTATTGGTATTCAATAAAATTGATGCTTTTACTTTTGAGAAAAAAGATATTGATGATCTGAGCCCGATAACAAAGCACAATATTAGCCTTGAACAATTAAAAAAAATGTGGATGAGTAAAATGGATACTGAATGTCTTTATATATCGGCTGCGAACAAACAAAACATTGATGAGTTTAAAAGTGTACTTTATGAAAAAGTAAAAGAAATGCATCTGAAAAGATACCCATATAATAAGTTTTTATTTTAGTTTAAGACTTACCTAAAGATTTTGTGTCAAATTCATAATGCCAAATTATTTTCCATACAATTCCTTCAACATTTTTTCATCTCGCATATACACATCCATAAAATAAAATAGTTTATTATTTTCATCCGCTTCAATGGTGAAGTAATTGACATAGATAGGTATTGGTCTTTTTAAATAAATATACTTTTGTACCGGCTTTGATAAATCAATTTGCAATTGATCTACAGTATATTTCAGGCTATCATCGCGAATAAGGTATTCTGCAAAATCAACCGATTTTTCGAGACGAATACAGCCGTGGCTTAGTGCTCTCAAATCTTTGCTAAATAATTTATGATTATTGGTATCGTGCAAATACACTCCGTATTTATTATTGAAATTAAATTTTAAAATCCCAAGAGAATTATCTTCGCCAATGCGCTGACGGAGCGTAAATGGGAAAAAATTTACTTTATATCTATTCCAGTTGACAAGTGTATCAACTAACTTATTATTTCTATCAAGCACATCAAAATGTTCTCTATTTAAATATGAAGTATCACGTTTTAATTTAGGTAAAATTTCTTTTGTAACGATACTATAAGGAACTGTCCAATAAGGATAAATTATGAAATAACGAATGGTGCTTTTGAGCAGCGGTGTTGGCATTTTGGGGTTTCCGACAATTACTCTTGATCTCATTACCAGTGTATCTTGTTCGATCACTTTCATTTCATATTTTGGAATGTTTATCCATACAAATTTATTTTCGTTTGGTGCGTCATAATATCGCCATCGTTCCATGTTCATTTCAATTTGCCAGATGCAATCCTGTTTTGTTTGTTGAAGCGCTTTATAAGTTAGCGATCCGATTTTGCCATCGTCAGTTAAATTATGTTGGAACTGAAAGTTTTTAATTGCTTTTTCTAAATTACTTAAATCCGAAATTTTAGGATCTTTAAAATAATTATGACCCGCAATCAATCGTTGTTTCAAACGTTCGTTAAATGTCAGTGTATCCATTCCAGATTTTAAAAGGCCATCCCAATTAGAATCTTTAAATTCCATTTTAAATTTTGCCAGTCCTCGTTTTAGCGCTTTATACTGTTTACCAGCCGGCTCCAATGAATCAATTGAAGTTCGAATAGCATTGCGTTTTACTGCATCGTTCAAAACATCAACGATATTTGTATCCAACTTCTCGCCCTTCCATTCCCTTTTAAAACTCTCCGGGTTTAACCGACCTTTATGAACATGCACTGCAAGTGTAATTAATGCATCAGTCAATAATATATCTACTTCCGAAATTTTAACAGCATCATATTTTTTTGTAACAGAATCTTTTTCAGAAGTTATTAATTTAAGTATCTGACCGAGGTGATAATCATTTGAAATCAGTCCATAATCGGCCGAATTTTTAATTAAATCTATTAGGGAATCACTTTGCCTTAAATGCTTTCCTTTATCTGTCCAAATAGGATTAAAATTATTTTTTTTGTAAAATTCAATGACTTGTTTTATCGCATAAAGATTGGCATCGGCGATAACCGATACTTTTAAAGTATCGAAATCGTTTAATTGCGTTTCAATTAATTTTGCAACTTCCTCATTTACATGTTCGGGTTCCGTAACCAGAACAATAGGTCTCGCTTTTCCCTGCGAACATTTGTTGCAACTAATAATGCATATTGCAGAAAATAATAAAAGAAAAAAGTGATGATGTTTCAATTGGAAGAAATATTTTTTCCAAAAGTAAACAACATTCATTAAAACCATACTCATTAATTTTAACAGGTTATCATTTGAACAAATAATTTATTACACTTCCATAAATGTTTCAAATCATTAACTTTGAGCTATCAATTTCGAATTAAAGTATTATGAAAAAAATAATGTTATTAGGCTCCGGGGAGCTGGGGAAAGAGTTTGTAATTGCGGTAAAGCGTTTAGGACAATATGTGATAGCAGTAGATTCATATAACGATGCACCCGCACAACAAGTTGCTGATGAACGTGAAGTAATTAATATGTTGGATGGAAATGAATTGGACAGGATCGTTGCCAAACACCAACCTGATATTATTGTTCCGGAAATTGAAGCCATCCGTACCGAACGTTTTTATGATTACGAAAAGCAAGGAATTCAAGTAGTACCCAGCGCCAGAGCAGCGAACTTTACTATGAACCGTAAGGCAATCAGAGATCTGGCAGCAAAAGAATTAGGTTTAAAAACTGCAAAATATGAGTATGCAAATAGTTTAGATGAATTGATCGCTGCTGTAAAAATTATAGGGATTCCCTGTGTGGTAAAGCCGTTGATGAGTTCATCCGGTAAAGGACAATCAGTAATTAAAAATGAAGAAGATGGTTCGACTTCGCTCACCACAAGTATTGAAAAAGCCTGGAAATATGCGCAAGCAGGCAAACGCGGGGATCATACAGAAGTAATTGTTGAAGCTTTTGTTAATTTTAATTCTGAAATTACGTTATTGACCGTTACACAAAAAAATGGCAACACCTTGTTGTGTCCACCCATTGGCCACAGACAGGAGCGTGGTGATTACCAGGAAAGTTGGCAACCGGCTGAAATAAAACCCGAGCATTTAAAAGAAGCACGATCAATCGCTAATAAAGTTACTAAAGCGTTAACCGGATCAGGAATTTGGGGAGTGGAATTTTTCCTTGCCGATGATGGCGTTTATTTTTCTGAGTTATCACCTCGTCCGCACGACACAGGAATGGTGACATTGGCGGGAACACAAAATTTTTCTGAATTCGAATTACATGCACGTGCTGTATTAGGTTTGCCCATACCCGAAATTATATTAGAGCGAGTTGGTGCCAGTGCAGTTATTTTAGCGTCTAACGAAGGATCGCATCCTATTTATATTGGAATTGAAAATGCGATGGATAACAAGCTAAGTGATATACGGATCTTTGGAAAGCCCACTACCCGTCCCTATCGAAGGATGGCTGTGGCGTTGACATACGACAAAACAGGAAGTGATGTAGATGCCGTTAAACAACGTGCCATTGAAATTGCAAAAAAAGTGAAAGTGGAATCTAAAGCATTTTAATGTTTCAACCGTGTTTTATTTTAAAGAACACAATAACGCTTGCTAAAATTAATGTGACCGCATTGGCGGCAATGATCGGAAAATCATTTAAAAGAATCCCATAGATCAGCCAACAAAAAATTCCAATTGTAAATATAATATACATGACTAAAGATATTCCGTTGGTGTTTCGTGTTTTAACAATTTGTAATACTTGAGGGATGAAGGCAATGGTAGTAAAGCTTGCTGCTAATAATCCTATGATCGTTATCGAATTCATTTTGCATTAAATTTGGTTGCAAAGCTAATCAAATAAGCAAAAAACAGAGTATCAAAATACTTTTTTAAAAATGATATATCCGATTCTAAGTCTAAATTTGCAGATATGAATTGAGAAAATATTTTATCAATAAGTATATTTAAAAATTATCAAATTACAATTTAATGGCTCTTATCCTAAACATAGAAACTGCATCAACAGTATGCAGTGTATCGCTTGCAAAAGATGGAGATCTACTAACATTCAAAGAACAAAACGGAGACTATTCCCACTCGGAAAATCTTACGCTTTTTATTCAGGAAATATGCCGGCAAGCAGATATTAAACTATCAGCAATTGATGCGATAGCAGTAAGTAAAGGCCCTGGCTCATACACAGGATTAAGGATCGGAGTGAGTACTGCAAAAGGATTGTGTTATTCTTTAAATAAACCTTTAATTGCAATTAATACATTAGAACATCTTTCGTTATCCGTCTCAAAAAATTTCAAGTTGCATCCTGATAGTTACATGAACTCCGCTATCCCAACTTTGTATTGTCCTATGCTAGATGCAAGAAGAATGGAAGTATATTGTGCCGTATATGATTCGTTAAATAAGGAAGTAATACCGACTGCTGCTGAAATAATTGATGAACATTCTTTTATAAATTTGTTAAAAGAAAATAGAGTTGTATTCTTTGGTGACGGCTCAACAAAATGCAAAGAAATTTTATTTGTAAATAAAAATGCACTATTTATTGATGATGTGACCCTATCAGCAAAAAACATGATACTCCTTTCTGAGAATGCCTTCATTAATAAACAATTTGAAGATGTTGCCTATTTTGAACCTTTTTATTTGAAAGATTTTATGGTCGGGAAAAGCAATAAACAATAGAATCTGGCATTAAAAATTAAAATCTTTAATTGAAATAAAATCTCTATATAAATAATGTTTTTCGGTATATTTGAGCTTTACTACGATTGAAAAATATGAAAAGAATAGTTCTATTACTTTTACTTATTTCTTCCAAAATAAATGCACAAGAACATTTTAATTGGGGATTGAAAGAAGGAATGACTACAAGCCGATTGTCGGGTAATACATACAAAGGATTTCATAAATTTGGATTTGTAGGTGGAGGGTTTATTAAAACTACATTGAAGGGAAACTGGGTTGTAGCACTTGAAATAATGTATACAGAAAAAGGCTGCAGAAACGTGCCGACTGATTATTCGAATAGTTATTTTTTACAACTAAGTTATCTTGAATTTCCTTTATTGTTTCAATACCGTATAAACAGATTAGGTATAGAATTAGGTCCCGGGTATGGCTTTTTAATGAAAACAAAAGAAATTATAGAAATAAATGGCAGAGATTACTCCGGAACACAATCGTTTAATAGTAGAGAAGTAACTTTTAATATAGGTGCTCATTACACATACAGTAGTCGTTTTGGACTTAATTTACGTTTTACAAATTCTTTGATTCCTGTTCGTAAAGATCCTTCTGCAGGAGGAAAATATTACCAATACGGACAAAAGAATACTCTATTGGCTTTGTGTTTAACATACGAATTTGGAAATTTAGGTTCTATTTGGAGGTGAAAGATAATAACAAACATAAAATAGTTATAGCAATAACAGGCGCCAGTGGTGCCATTTATGCGAAAGTATTGTTGGATAAACTTCGACAACTGCATGAACAAAGCTTGCCCATGGGCAGTCAAGTTGAAATTATTAGTATTGTGATGTCTGACAATGCTAAAGATGTTTGGAAATTTGAATTGGGAAATACTGATTATGAAAAATTTCCATTTACTATTTACAATAAAAATGATTTTTTTGCTCCCTTTGCATCAGGCTCGGCAAAATATGATATCATGATCGTATGCCCTTGTTCGATGGGAACTTTAGGACGTATTGCCAGCGGTATCTCTAATGATCTGACCACCCGTGCTGCCGACGTGATATTAAAGGAACGAAGAAAATTAATTTTAGTCACCCGCGATACCCCTTTGAGCTTGATCCATATCAACAATATGAAAGCAGTTACAGAAGCAGGAGGGATCATTTGCCCTGCCAGTCCGTCATTTTATAGCCAACCAAAAAATTTCGAAGAGCTTGCCTCTACTGTGATCGACAGAGTAATTGATCTTTGCGGCCTTACCCATTCCATGTATCGTTGGGGCGAAAAGGCTTAACGACTAGCAATTTCCATGTTTTGTTTTTTTATTAACAATTTTTGTTGATAAATTACACGGTCGAAAAGCAACTTTAACATTTACAATTTCGTTTTAAATTTTGTATTTTAGTTAAATGAATTTGTTAACCCCTTAATACAAAACATACATGTTTGAATTAAGTAAAAATATATTGGAAAAAGTAAGTTTTGATAAAACACTTTTCCGTAAAGAATTGACCAAGGCTGTTAAATGGCTGAAGCCGGATGAGAAAATGCTATTAATGGTTTGGTGCATCAGTATGTACGGAAATCAATATAAAGATGTGATCTCAGAGGTTTTTAAGAATGTCACAAAATCTTAATAAAATCAATATTCCGTTTTAATCCATTGAATTTTGTTCGCTTAACCGCAGAATTTTTAAACACACGTTTAAAAGTTTCTTCTGTTAATTCTTCCCAGTCATTTTTTTTCATGCCCAATAGTTCATTATTGGCTTGAAAGTATTTCTCTGTACTCGATTTCGAGAACCGGTTCCAGGGACAAACATCCTGGCAAATATCACATCCAAATACCCAATTATCAAATTTGCCTTTCATTTCAGAAGGAATATTTTCTTTCAATTCAATTGTGAAATAGGAAATGCATTTGCTTCCATCAACCACGTAAGGTGCGATAATAGCGTCAGTTGGACATGCATCTATACATCGAGTGCAAGAACCACAATAATCTTTTATAGGACCATCGGCATCCAACTCTAAGTCAACAATTAATTCAGCAATAAAATAAAAGGAGCCACTTTCTTTATTGATGAGATTACTATTTTTACCGATCCAACCCAAACCACCTTTTTTAGCCCATGCTTTATCCAGAACCGGTGCAGAATCCACAAATGCTCGTCCATCCACTTCACCGATATTGTCTTTAATAAATTCCAACAACTGATTTAGTTTTTCTTTTATCACAAAATGATAATCCTCACCAAAGGCATATTTACTCACTTTAGGAGCTGTATCATCTTCTTGGATTTCGGAAGGAAAATAATTCAGCAGAAGCGATATTACAGACCTTGCTCCGGGAGCTAATAAACGAGGATCTAAGCGTTTATCAAAATGATTTTGCATGTAACTCATTTGTCCATGCATATTTTTGTTGAGCCAATTTTCTAAGCGTGGTGCTTCTTCTTCTAAAAATTCAGCTTTTGAAATACCGCAATAATCAAAGCCTAAACGCTTTGATTCGGATTTAATGAGTTGGGTATTTTTGGAGTGATGCATTTCCCAAAGATACAAAACTATGAAGAGTCTTTAAAATGATCGATTTATAAACGTTGAAGGAATTGTTATTTTTCACAGTTCAGCGTAGCCTCCGGCTACGTTGCATTTATCAATTTCCGGACTGTTACCTGTTTTTTCAGGCGGGACGCCTTGTTAAACAAGACGGAACTGGACGCTCCGCCCAACGACTTCGTAATTTTATTTATGTTGATACGCTAAGCTCAGCGGGGGTAAATTATTCACAAGATGTCCCAACAGATTGCCATTTGTCATTTTCTTTTCGAAACCAATAACAAGTCGTTTTGCGTTTATTTTTTATTAAATTGGTAAAATAGTCCGTGAAGTAAAATGTTCCGTTCATATTATTATATTTTTTAGTAAAGTCCATTAAAACTTGTAGTTGACCATTATCATATTCACGAAAAACCTTTGGATAACAACCATTAACAAATGTATATTCACATAATAAAACTGAACTGTCTTTTTTATGATAACTTATCCTTAACGTCCCAAAAATGGCTCTTGGGGAACCTTTTATCATTTTCTCTCCATCAAAATAAGTGTATTGATTTTTGTGTTTTTTTACGCCATAACCATTTCTACTATAATCAAAAGCAAATTTGCCGTTATCCATATATAAATAAGCCCAAAAGGAGGCATTAATACTGTCAGTCGGAAATACATTTTCATCAAAAAAATACTTCCAATAACCATTTTTTTTTCCTTGCGCATTAAATTTGTTACAAGAATCCTGTTGCCCAAATGCTATGCTGGATATTGAAAATAAAAATAATATTATACTTCTGATTAACATTGTCATTTTATTAGTCAAAATGAAATTTTACTCCCCATCAAACAAACTACCCTTTTGGGCGCGGGGAATTTTGCCCAGATGTTTATAGGCAAGGTCTGTGGCTTCTCGTCCGCGAGGAGTGCGCATGAGATAACCTTCCTGAATTAAAAAAGGTTCGTAAACTTCTTCTATTGTTCCGGCTTCCTCGCCTACTGCTGTGGAAATGGTAGTAAGTCCGACAGGACCACCTTTAAACTTTTCTATCAATGCAGAAAGTATGCGGATATCCATTTCATCTAAACCATTTTTATCAACGTTTAAAGCTGCAAGTCCGATGTGAGCAATTTCAAGATCAATAGCACCATTACCTTTTATTTGTGCGAAATCGCGGATACGTCTGAGTAACGCATTTGCAATACGTGGTGTACCTCTACTCCTGCGTGCAATTTCAATTGCTGCCTCATCGGTTATATCAACATTTAAAATACCCGCTGCACGAATAATTATTTTTTTTAGCAATGCGGAATCGTAATAATTTAAACGGGAATTAATTCCGAAGCGGGCTCGCAAAGGTGCTGTTAACAAACCACTGCGCGTGGTGGCTCCTACTAATGTAAAGGGATTTAATTTAATTTGAACGCTGCGGGCATTAGGACCGCTATCAATCATGATATCAATTTTGTAATCCTCCATTGCCGAATATAAATACTCTTCTACAATCGGACTCAGGCGATGAATTTCATCAATGAACAATACATCGTATTCTTCTAAATTGGTCAGCAAACCTGCTAAGTCGCCAGGTTTATCCATTACAGGACCTGAAGTAATTTTTATATTTACTCCTAATTCGGATGCTATGATATTGGCTAAAGTCGTTTTTCCTAATCCGGGAGGACCATGTAATAGAACATGATCGAGCGCTTCGCCACGTTGCTTCGCGGCTTGCACAAATATTTTTAAATTCCCTACTACCTCATTTTGCCCTGTAAAATCAGAGAATTCAGCAGGACGCAATACTTTTTCAAACTCTTTTTCAGCAGAGCTTAAATTTTCGGATTCGGGATCTATGTTCGGATTCATTGATTAATTTGTTATATGTTTTTAAGCAAGTGCCTGTTTCAAATCAGCAATCAAATCCTCAATGTCTTCAATGCCCACACTCAAGCGAAGCAATGATTCTACCACTCCTGCTTTATCACGTTCGTCTTTTGGTATTGATGCGTGAGTCATCGTAGCTGGGTGGTTCACCAATGATTCCACACCTCCCAATGATTCTGCCAAAGAAAACACTTTCATGCTGGATGCAATTTTAAAGGCTTCCTCTTGTTTATTTCCTTTCAATGAAAATGAAATCATGCCACCGAAATCACGCATTTGTTTTTTTGCAATATCATGATTATGACTATCCGGAAAACCGGGCCAATACAACTTATCAATTTTAGGATGCGTTTTTAAAAACTCCGCTATTTTTCGTCCGTTGTAACAATGACGCTCCATGCGAATATGCAATGTTTTTATTCCGCGCAATACCAAGAAACTGTCCATCGGACCGGGTGTAGCACCGCAACTATTATGAATAAAGGCTAATTGCTGATACAAAATCTCATCGCTTAAACATAAAGCGCCCATAATTACATCGCTATGGCCACCGAGATATTTTGTAACTGAATGCATTACAATGTCAGCGCCAAGCGCCAATGGATTTTGTAGAAAAGGGGAAGCGAACGTATTGTCAACAGCACATATCAACTTGTGTTCTTTAGAAATTTTTGCGCAAGCTTCGATGTCGATAATCTGCATTGTAGGATTGGTAGGTGTTTCCAACCAAACCATTTTTGTATTGGCATTGATATATTTCCTGATGTTGTTCGCATCTTTCATATCAACGAAATGAAATTTTATTCCAAAATTCGCAAACACCTTTGTAAACATACGATACGTTCCACCATACAGATCATCACCTGTAATTACTTCATCACCGGGGCGAAGTAACTTGGCAACAGCATCAATAGCACCCATTCCACTCGAAAAACACAAGCCATATTTTGCACCTTCCAATTCTGCTAAACATTTTTCCAATGCCGAACGGGTAGGATTTTTACCACGTGCATACGCGTATCCTTTATGATCTCCGGGACTTACCTGAGTATATGTTGATGTTTGATAAATGGGAGTCATGATCGCTCCTGTACTCGGATCGGGCTCCTGACCTGCATGTATTGCTTTTGTGCCGAAACCTAACTTTGTTGTGTCTTTCATTTTATATTATGATTTAAGGTCAAAGGTAATTCATTAAAGTTTAAAAGTTAACATTACAGCAACCAAATTCACCTTTTTTCCTAATCAACAAATTATAATAAACACCAAAATTATTTAAACACAGATTACTATAATAAATTAACTTTGTTGCGCAAAATAAAATTATTCATTATGAAAATCCGATCTATACAATTATTAGTTGCGTTGCTTGCACTTGTTATAAATGAGGCATCTGCACAAAAATTTAAAATGGGAGTAATTGCTGGTTTTGTAGCTTCAGATGTGGTGGGCATTGATCCCCAAGATACTGATTTTCATAAAGCAGGTGTTACTTTAGGTGGATTATTAAATACAAAAATATCTGAAAATAATTCGATACAATTTGAAATTTTATTTACACAAAAAGGCAGCTTACAACCAGCAGACTCCGCTAATAATTATAATTTTTATAAATTAAGTTTAAATTATGTTGAAGTACCTTTAATGTTCAGGCATAATATAATATTCAATATAAAGCAAAAACCTGTTGACCGATTTTATATAGAAGCGGGACCTTCGTATGGAAGAATAGTGAGCATAAAAGAAAATAGTAATGGGAATATCATTACGAATGTTAATAATTTTAATAAAAATGAGGTAGCGTTGAATGTAGGGATAGGTAGTAGAATATTAAAAAATCTTTACTTTAATGTTCGATTCTCCAATTCCATTATTTCAGCGGTAAAAAACAATAAACAACTCAATAGTTTTATTTGGTATACTTATAATAAGGGCGATAATGTTGTGATGTCATTCAGCCTAAGGTATGTTTTTGATCCGGGGAATAATTAAACCAACAAATGTTATTTTTTGCACCTTTAATTTAAAGATTAATCAATACTTTTATATTACCCCAACCTTCACTTTTTTCCCGGGCAACAAATTATAATTAATCCCAAAATTATTTAAACGCTTGATTTCTTCTACTGTAGTTTTATATTTTAGTGCAATTTTATATAAGGAATCACCTTTTTCAATCGTATAATATTTAAATCCTCCGGAATTATTGTTGTTCGGTTTGTGTTCAGCCAATTCGCTATTCTCTTTGGACTCCTTTGCAGATGATAATTTAGTTTCAACTTTAGAAACCATATTTTTCTCTACGGGTTTCTTGGCATTTAAATAAATGATTAATTTTTTTCCCACATGAACAGAATTTGTTGAAATACCATTCCAGGTTTTTATGTCAGCAACTGTGCAACCATTTTTTTTAGCAATTGTATTCAGATTCTCGCCATGTTTAACAATATAAGTTTTGGTAGTTGTTTTTTCAATTAAAACATCCTGACTTATTACCACATCCTTTCTTAAATAATTGTAGATGTTCGCCTCATTATTTACAAACATTCCCATTTTGTTTGCAGGAAGTGTTAATGTGCTAAGTTGTCCTTCTACCACAGGAATTACTCGTTTTTTGTAACATGGATTTAAGTATTGAAGTTCTTCCTCGGGAATATTGAGCATGGAAGAAATCTGATAAAATGAAAGTTGTTTTTTTACTGTTACCGTATCCACTTGTAAAAATATTTTTTTAGGAATTGCAGATCGGATATTATGCTCGGCAGTGTAATTCATAATGTAATTTACTGCAATAAATGCCGGAATATATCCTTGTGTTTCTTTCGGTAAAAACGGCCGAATTTCCCAATAGGTTTTTTTTCCTCCGCTTCTGCGAATAGCCTTGTATACGGTTCCCGGACCACCGTTGTATGCGGCAAGAACTAAATCCCAATCACCAAACATTTTGTATAAATATTGAAAATATTCGCATGCCGCAGTCGTTGATTTATAGGGGTCGCAGCGTTCATCAACATAAGATGAAACTTGTAATCCAAACATTTTGCCGGTTGGATACATAAATTGCCATAAGCCCATTGCACCCGTTCGGCTTTTTGCCATTGGGTTTAAAGCCGATTCACAAATTGCAAGGTATTTGAGTTCTAAAGGCAAATTATATTTATCCAAGGATTCTTCAAATAGAGGAAAATATAATTGCGACAATGCCATTACCCTTGAAACTAATTCGCGCCTACGCATGGTATACATATTAATGTATCCTTGAACAACAGAGTTGTATTGCAAATCGAAAGGAGAAGCAGCGTCTAATTTCATCAAACGTGCTTCATAAATCATTTCATCGTAACGGGGAACAGAATCAATCTTAAAATTATATTTGGGATTAACCGAATAATTTACTTTTTCATATCCTCTTTCAAACAGATCCAGTTTGTAAAGACTGTCGAGTGCAGCAACAATGGGATCATCTTCTATTGTAACCGGTTCGTAACTTACCTGAGAAAAACTACGAACAATGTTTCCCGTCCCAAAAAACGCAAAGAAAAAGGTGATACAAAATAAAATTTCAGGATGCTTTTTCAAATTCATTCAATGAAGATAAGAAAAATTAAAACTTATCCATCAAATATTTAGAGAAGGACAATAAATTTGCTTCGGAAAAACTTTTTGAAATCAGCTGAACGCCGAAAGGCAAGCCATTGGAATGTTTCCCCATAGGTAAAGAAATAGCAGGAAGTCCGGCAATATTAGCCTGTACAGTATAAATATCTTCCAGGTACATTGTTATAGGATCAGCACTTTTTTGTCCGAATTCAAAAGCGGTTCCGGGAGTTGTAGGTAAAATAATAAAATCATAATCAGCTAAAATTTCATTGGTTTTATTTTGAAGAATTCTGCGAACACGTTGTGCTTTGGAATAATATGCATCGTAATATCCTGAACTTAATACAAAAGTACCAAGCATAATTCTTCGTTTCACTTCGGTTCCAAAACCTTCTGTACGCGATTTTTTATAAACTGATTCAAGGTCGGTAGAATTGTCACTTCGGTAACCATAATGTACTCCATCATAACGAGAAAGATTGGAAGAAGATTCGGCAGTTGTTAAAAGATAATAAGTTGGAACCAAATAATCCAAATAAGGAAAATCAACTGCTTCAACAGTATGTCCTTCAGCCCTTAGTTTGTTTATAATCTCATTTATACGGGTTTTAATTTCAGAGTCGAGCCCGGTACTTTCCAAACAATCTTTTAAATATGCTATCCGCAATTTTTGAGATTTTGAATTTAATTCCTTTGAATATGCAGGAACAGGTTTGGAAGATACAGTGCTATCGTATTCATCTTTACCGGAAATCACTTCCATAATGATTGCAGCATCATCAATGTTTTTGGTAATAGGTCCGATTTGATCAAATGATGAGGCATAAGCAATTGCACCATAGCGGGAAACTCTTGCATACGTTGGCTTTAAGCCTACTACGCCACAAAAAGATGCAGGCTGACGAATTGAACCTCCTGTATCTGTCCCCAATGCTGCCAGGCATAAATCAGCGGCAACAGCAACAGCAGAACCGCCGGAAGAACCACCGGGGACACACTTTAAATTGTGGGGGTTTAATGTATTTCCGAAAGCTGAACTTTCAGTTGAGCTTCCCATCGCGAATTCATCACAATTGGTACGACCAATGATAATAGCATCTTCGGCTAACAAACGTTCTACAACAGTTGCACTGAAAAGTGATTCAAAACCTTCCAGTATTTTTGAGGATCCCGAAAGTTGATGACCTTTATAACAAATATTATCTTTGATGGCAATGACCACCCCTGCAAGCTTTCCGGAAGTTTTATTTTTTATTTTTTCATCGGTAGCTTTCGCCTTTTCCATTGCTGATTTTTCAAACACTTCTAAAAATGCATTCAGGTGCTTATTCGTGTTTATTCGGTCAATGTAAGTTTGAGTAAGCTCAACACAGGTAATTTTGTTGTTGAATAGGTCGGATTGTACTTCGGAAAGGGAGTTGTAAGTCTTCACAAATTGGGTGAATCAGTAAATAATAAACACAAAATCCCCTACAAATGCAGGGGAAAAGGGCGTATGAAGAAATAAAAAGTATTAGTCTTTTTTCTCAGGAGTTGTAGCGCCAGTGTTTCCGGCATCAACACCCTTAGATGCATCCTTAAAATCTTTCATTCCTTTACCTAAGCCCTTCATTAATTCAGGGATTTTTTTACCGCCAAAAAGCAATAAAACAATCACCAAAACTACTATCATTTCAGAACCACCAAGTCCAAAAAGAAGAAATATACTATTTAACATGTTGCTTGAGTTTTAAATATATTACAAAGGTAATAAAATATCAATGAGAATCAAAAGTCTAAAACTAATACTCATTCCTTGACTCAGATTCTGAATCAAATTCAGAATGACTTACGCCATTAATTATTCTTAAATAACCAATCTTCGGGATTAAACTTAATTTGTCCTTTCCATAATTCGAAGTGCAAAACAGTATTAGAGCCTTCTTCATCAAAAACGATAGAAGCAATTTGTTGTTTTGTTTTAACTTTATCACCCACTTTAACATAAATTTCTTTAAGGTTCGAGTATATTGTCAAAAACTCACCGTGGCGGATTAATATAAATTTACCTGAGCCCGGCATATTTACAATCGCTTTCACCTCTCCATCAAAAACTGCACGCGCCAAAGATCCGGTGTTTGTTGTAATGTCGATGCCATTATTATTAATATCAATATTAGGCATCAAGGGATGCGGATGAACTCCGAAACGTTCGCTAATAATGCCTTTTACAACAGGCCAAGGAAGCCTGCTTTTATTGCTGGCGAATGAATTGGAGAGTATTTGTGATTCAGGTGTTAAAATCAATCTTTGCGGTTTTTCTTTGTTCTCTTTTACAGCTTCATTCTGTGCTTTTTCAAGTTCTTTTTGAATTACCTGCAATATCGCTTGTTGAAATTTTTCTGCGTCGGCTTTCTTTTTCTTTAAGTCTTTTTTAAGTTTACTTTCTTGCTCCTGAAGTTGTGAAAATACGCGCTCTTTCTCGGTTTTTTCGGTTGATAGATTTTGTTTTTCAGCTTGTTCACTTGTCAGCAAAACACGCTGATCGGATTTTTTAGCTTCCAGATCCTGAATTTTTTGATTTAAAATAGCTTTCGTTTGTGTGATCAGTTCTGCTTGCTTATGGCGATAATCGCTATACTGCTGAAGATATTTTAAGCGCATAAATGCCTGTTGAAAATCATTGGAAGCAAAAATAAACATCAAGCGGCTATAAGCATTTTGATTTTTATATGCGTAATAAATCATTTTAGCATACTCCGCTTTTAATTTTAATAAATCGTTTTGCAGTTCATTAATTGCATAGTTGTTTTCATTTATTTGACGATTAAGCACCCTTATTTCAGAGTTGATAGTTGTAATTAACTCTTCACGCACACTTATTTTTTTATTTAATGTAACCAGTTGATTTAATGAAAGTCGTTTATTTTTTTTTGTTTCGTCAAGCAATTCATTGGTGTATTTTATTTCATTTTGTAATTGCTTCTTTTTGTTCTCTAAATATTCTTTGGATTGTTTTTGAGCAAACGAATTACTTGTATTCAGCAGCGCCAAACACCAAATCACGATGAAAGAAAGACACTTATTGTTTTTCTTTGTAAATAATTTGCTCATAATTATTCGGAATTTTAAATGGGAAACTTTGTTCTTCGTTTAATTGAATTTTAGTATATACAATAGATATCTTAACATTTTTTTGAGCTTTAACACTAAAATTCATTTTTTGAGGAAACAATTGAGTTGAATCCAACTTTATGAAATCATAAAAACCGGCATCAAAACTCCGCTCAGGATTAAATTCATAAAATAGGATACGAGAAATTTTATATGTTTCAGGAGTCAGATAAATGCTTTGTGCAGGCTCTTTCAATTCTTTTCCTTTTTCCATTACTCTGCGAAGCTTATATTTTCGGATGGTTCCAAGCGTATAATGACAATTACTATTGCCGGCTTTTATTTTTTCGTCCTCATCATAAAACTCAACACTATTACCTATCAATAATGATTGAAGCATTTCAAAATCCAACTGAGTGTTCAATAATTTGCTAATATATGAGAAGTCTCCTTTAAAATATTTATTATCGATGCGATTCATAAAACTTACAGAATCTCTAGTAATCAATATTCTAGCCCCTTCAATTCCTAATTTAGAAATTGACATCCAAATAATGCTATCTTTTTTCATGCGCAAAGAAGAGGTAAATGAATTAAAGGAGCTATCAATAACGGTTTCAATAGAGATCTTTGCATTTAACTTGTTAAAACGAAATTCATTTGATTTTAAATTTGCTGTTAGCGTTTTTGCATTTTTATAATCTAAATTACATCTTGTGGCAGCATGTGAGATTTTTTGTTGCTGTTTGCAGGAAGTAAGGAGAATTGAAAATAATAATAATCCCCCTAGCCCCTGTTTAAATGGGGAATAAAAAAGAAAATTTATTAATCTATTTTTAAATTTCGCATATTCGCAAAATCCCCCTAACCCCCTTTGCAAGGGGGAATAGAAAACAAAAAAATGAACAAAAGGATTATTCATACAGTTTTTTGTCAGCAATTTTTTTATCTATAAAATCAGATGTACCACCCGCTTTTTTGGCATCCATCCAATATTTTATTGCGTTTTCGATATCGTTAAGTTTGTATAATACATCACCATAGTGCTCCAGCAATGTTCCGTTATCACTTCCACCATTGGCAATTGCTTTTCCAATCCAAAGTTTCGCATCATCGTATTTTTTCATCTGATATAGAATCCAACCATAAGTATCCTGATACGAACTGCTATTGGGCTCTATTTCTATACTTTTTTTAGACATCGCTTCCGCTTTTTCTAACTTAATATTTCGTAAGGATAAGTAATAGGCAAAATTATTTAACACATAACTATTTTTAGGATCTAACTCTAAAGCTTTGTCATAAGCCGAATCAGAAGCTATATAGTTTTTCAATTGATTTTGGGCATCTCCCAAGTTTGCATAAAATTGAGAAAGGAACTGTTCGTTATCATAAACAAATTCTTTCCCTTCATTCAGTGAAGCAACAGCTGTATTAAAATCTTTAAGATGAATGTTGGCGGCTCCGTTTAAAAAATAAGGCAATGCCTGGTTTGGAAATAATTCCATTGCTTCCTTGCTTTCTTTTTGCATTGAAACGAAATCATTTAATTCCGAATCAATAATCAACAGTTGATTCCAAAGAGCATACTTTTCCTTATCCAGTGTAATTGCTTTTCTGTATTGTATTCTGGCATCTTCTAATTTTTTATCTCGATATAAAAAATCTCCATAAATAGAAAATGCTTTAGCTTCATCGGGATGTACTTCGATAATTATTTTACATAATTCATCAGCATCTGATTTCAACTCAGCATACGTTTCGGTAATAGAATAATAAGATAAAAGAATTTTAACCTTCGTATTGATATCTAATTCTTTGCTTTTAAAAGCAATTTTTATTTCATCAAATGCTTTATCCCTTTGGTGTTGATTTCGGTAATAATCGGCTAATGTTAAATGGGCGTAAGGATCTTCCGGATTTAATTTTAGTAAATCGTAATATGCTGCAAACGCTTTTTCGCTTTGTCCGTTACCCTGATATAATTCGCCCAATATGCCATAATATTTACCTTCTTTCGGAAATGTTTTAATTAATTTTTGCACTTCGACTAAAGCTTTATCAAAATTATTTGTCGCCTTAAAAATTCTGATCTTTTGCATAGATGCATCATCAGTAACACCAACCCTTTTTTCTACTTCGTCATACATTTTTATTGCTTCATTTGCTTTATTTAATACTAAATAAACATTTGCGATTTCATAATAATATTCAATATGATCAGGATATTCCTTCAGCAATTTTTGATACACGCTTATAACTTCCTGATACTGCTTATCTTCTTTTAAACACTCTATATAGAGCAATTGATACCATGTATTCTTAGGGTCGAGCTGCGCAGCCTTTTTACTATATATTAATGCGTTACGTTTATTGTTTTGAAATGCATAAATATTAGCCAACTCATACAACGTTGCTGCATTATTGGGGTTAATGCGTAAGGCTTGCAAAAAAAGTGATTCGGCCAGATCATAGTTTCCTAAAATTTTTTCTTTATTAGCATTAAAAAAATGGTATTCGAATTCAACTCTTTCTTTGTCAGATAAATGACTTCCATCAGCCCATTGTGAGTTTGTTGAATATTGTTTGGATTCCTTTCTATTCTCTAAATTTGTTCTTAATGTTTTGCATGCAGAAAAAGAAAGCATAGCAAGCACAACAAGTAAAAAACGAGTGCGAAACAAAGAAAAAGAAATATTAAAATTTTTCAAAAAACTTTATGTTAAAAATATATTTGGCAAAAACCCGACAGGAATAACGAATTGTGCATTATCTAATAGTACTAAAATCACTCATACTCACATCACTTGATTTTCCTGTAAATTCGGCATAATTGCCTATCATGGAATTGCTTAATTCAGCATTTAAAATTTTACTGTTTGTTTGAATAATACAATTTTTTACGATAGAATTTTTAACGACAGAATTTCCACCGATAGAAGCATATGGTCCAACAGTTGAATCAATAAGTTGCACATTTTCTCCAATAAAACAAGGCTCTATAATAGTAGAATTATTATTCACAAAGTTAGCATTACGCACCTTGTTCTTATTAACTTCCAAGATCCGTTGGTTGGTATAAACCGTAGCATCTTTATTTCCGCAATCGAGCCACTCGGTTACTTTACCGGGCGTAAACCTGGTACCCTTTGCTTTCATATTTTCAAGTGCATTGGTAAGCTGGTACTCGCCTTTTTCAGTAATTTTATTATCAAGTAAATATTGTAATTCACTTTTTAAATATTCCCCATCTTTAAAATAGTAGATACCGATAATGGCAAGGTCAGAAACAAATTCCTGAGGCTTTTCAACAAACTCTGTTATCATATTATTGGCATCCAGTTTCACAACACCAAAAGGTTTTGGTTCCTCTACTTTTTGCACCCAAATAATACCTTCCTGCGAAGAATCCATTTTAAAGTTCGCCACAAAAAGAGTATCCGCAAAGGCCACAACAATTTTCCCTGTCAGGCATTCCTTTGCACACATTATTGCGTGAGCGGTACCAAGCGGTTCATCCTGATAATAAATGCTACCCTTTGCTCCCAGACTTTCGGCAACAGCTATCAGATTATTTTCGGCTTCTTTTCCGAAACGCCCAACCACAAAAGCTATTTCATCAACTTGTTCATCACAAACTTTTGTGATATCTTCTACAATATGCTGAACCATTGGTTTACCGGCAATCGGAATTAATGGTTTTGGGGTTGTAAGTGTATGTGGCCTCATACGTTTGCCCATCCCGGCCATAGGAATTATTATTTTCATAGATAAGCCCCACCCCTTCATTCCCTCCCCAAAGGGGAGGGGGTATTGGTGAGATAATTAGTTATTATCAAATAGTTTTATTCATTCAATCCCACCTCCCTCTCCTTTGGAGAGGGTTGGGGTGAGGCTATTATTTTGTTCCGGTATGTCCGAAACCTCCGGCTCCACGGTCTGTATCAATTAATTGTTCTACTTGTATCCATTCAGCTTGTTCGTGCTTTGCGATAACCATTTGCGCCACCCGTTCACCATCATTAATAATAAAATCCTGATTAGAAATATTTACCAGGATCACTTTTATTTCACCTCTGTAATCTGCATCAATAGTGCCTGGCGAGTTAAGAACGGTTACCCCGTTTTTAAAAGCCAAACCACTTCGCGGACGAATTTGCGCTTCAAAACCAAGAGGTATTTCCAAAAATAAACCGGTTGATACCAAGGTGCGTTCTAACGATTTTAATACAATTGGTTCTTCAATATTGGCACGTAAATCCATACCGGCTGCTCCTTCCGTTGCATAACCCGGCAATTCGTGTTTCGATCTGTTTATAATTTTTATTTTCATTGTTTTACAAGACCTTTCGCCTCCAGTTTCCAAAGCATTATAATAAAACCTAACAACATGAAATTATTCAGAAATAAATTAATTCCTGCTGATTCAGTTTTAATAAAAACGCTAATTAAATACAAAGTTAATGATATTCCCAAGTAGCCAAGTATGCGTTTTAAATCGTAATCAACAGGGTAATGTTTATTACCCCAAAAGTAAGATACAACCATCATTGAAGCGTAACAAATGAGCGTAGCCCAAGCGGAGCCCATGTATCCGTAACGTGGTATCCAATAAATATTAAGTGTAATGGTGATGAGAGCGCCAAAAATAGTAAGCATTGCTCCGTAACTGGTTTTCCCGGTGAGTTTATACCAAATGGATTGATTGATAAAAATGCCGAGAAACAAATTTGCAAGTAATAAGATGGGGACAACATCCAAACCTTCCCTGAATTTTTCGCCGACAAAATATTGTATCCACTCCATATTCATCATTGTCCCCAGAAATATTACTGAACAAATGATCACAAAATATTTCATAATAAGAGCAACAGTTTTTTTTGAATCTGCCTCTTTATAATGGTTGAAAAAAAATGGTTCTGCAGCGAATCGAAATGCCTGAATAAATATGGTCATCAATATTGCGACTTTATAACAAGCGCCATATATCCCATTTTGACTTTTTCCTATGGCTTCAGGAAGCAGATGTGGTATTAAAACACGATCCAATGTTTCATTTGCCATACCCGCTAAACCTGCTATGAGCAAGGGTAATCCGTACTTCATCATTCGTTTCCAAAGTTCGGTATCCACTTTCCATTTAACAGTAATAATTTCCGGACTTAACAACAAAAGTGTGATCACACTCGCAAAAAGATTGGAAATAAAAATATATCCAATACCTATTGCAGGATCATAAACCATTTCAACAAATGGTTTAAAAACCGATTCGGGAGCATCGTAGACACTTTTGCAAAAAACAATAAAAAATAAATTCAAGCCTATATTGATAACAATATTCAGGGACCTTATAACAGCAAACCTCTTCGCTTTATTTTGCAGACGGAGCCGTGCGAATGGAATAGCGGCAAGGGCATCGCAACCCAAAATTATTGCAAACCAAATTACATATTCCGGATGACCTGAAAACTTAAGTGTTTCGGAAATTGGTACCGCAAAAAAACTTGTAACTAAAATGAAAATTATTGAGGAAACAAAAAGTGAAACCAAAGCAGTTGTGTATACTTTTTCTTTTTCGACTTCAGTTTGTGAGAAACGGAAAAGGGTTGTTTCCATACCGTAAGTTAAAAAAACCAGTAAAAAAGAAACATACGCATAGGCTGAAGTTACATCACCAAATTCGGATGTAGAAAAGAGGTAAGTATAAAGCGGGGTAAGAAAATAATTCAATAAACGCCCTACAATAGTAGGTAAGCCATAAATGGCAGTTTGCGAGGCGAGTTTTTTTAGTGGCGCATTCAATTATTTCCCTGTAAAATTAGGTTTTCTTTTTTCAACAAATGCTGTGGTACCTTCTTTAAAATCTTCGGTAGCAAAACAATTTGCGAACTCTTCAATTTCTGTATTGAAACCATCAGCACCATTTTCGAAATAAGCGTTAACACTATTAATAACACCCGTTATAGCTCTCGGTGATTTGCTTCTGATCTTAGCAATTAGTTCCAAACACTTTGCCATCAATTGATCCTGAGGAACAACATAATTCACTAAACCCAAATTCAACGCCTGCTCTGCATTTATCAGATCGCCTGTCATGTGCAGTTCTATTGCCTTTGTTTTACCGATGTATTGAATTAAACGTTGAGTACCTCCGTATCCGGCAATTAAACCAAGGTTCACTTCCGGTTGTCCGAATTTAGCATTATCACTGGCAACACGTAAATGACAAGCCATTGAAAGTTCACAGCCACCACCTAAAGCAAATCCATTAACGGCTGCAATAACCGGTTTGGGACAATTTTCAATTTCTTTAAAAATATTTTGTCCTGCTTGTGCGAGAACTTTACCTTGTTCAACAGAACGACCGATAAACTCCGCGATATCAGCACCTGCAACAAATGACTTTTGTCCGGCACCTGTTATTATTATTGCTTTTACCTCGGAATTAGATGTTGCATCTTTAATGGCAACACCCATCTCGTCTACCGTTTTTTTATTAAGAGCATTTAGTTTATCCGGACGGTTTATTGTAATGGTTAAAACACCATTATCTATTGCTGTTAAAAGATTTTCGAATGTCATAAAATAGTTATTAGTGATTAGTTGTATGTGATCAGTTAAAAATTGCGGTGTTCTTTTACGTAATTGGTAATATAACTGATGATCTCTTTTGTATCCGTTCCTGGAGGAAAAAGCTTTCCAACGCCAAGTTCATTCAGTTTTAAAATATCTTTATCGGGAATAATTCCGCCACCTGTAAGCAACACATCATTGAGTCCCTTCTCTTTCATCAGGGTTATTATTTTCGGGAAAACGGTATTGTGCGCACCCGAAAGGATACTTACTCCAATAGCGTCCACATCTTCCTGCAAAGCAGCATTAACAACCATTTCAGGAGTTTGTCGAAGTCCGGTATAAATTACTTCCATGCCGGCATCACGTAAAAAAGAAGCAATTACTTTTGCTCCTCTATCGTGCCCGTCAAGACCAACTTTTGCAATTAAAACTCTAATGGGTCGTTTCATAAAACAAATAAATTTTCAAAATCTTTACAAATATACAATTACAACTTCATCGGGTTAATAATTTTGAGTCCTTTAATACTGGCAAAATCTTTTTCGTTATTGGTAATAAGGGTATAACCATAAGCCAAAGTGGTAGCGGCAATAATAGCATCGGGTGTTTTTATTTTTTTGCCTTTGCGAAGTTTTACACATTGAGCAATTACCTCAGTAGAAATATCCCAGACCAGACTATCGGTAATAAAATCTTTTACTTTTTGTTCGGTAGTAACATCCGTTTTCCAGCAAAGCAGTTCTATATGAGTAATAACTGAAAGATTAGGTACAGCATCAATAACCTTATCCATAAATTTCATACCAGCACGGGAGAAGGAAGCGGAAAAATAATCGGATACGACATTGGTATCAATTAAATATTGTTCCATTCGCTACGCATTTGTTTAATATGTTCATTGAGGTTTTTACCTTCTGCTTTGCTAATAATTCCTTTGTATTTATCAGATAATTTAGGTTTTACAGCAGTAAAATTTTCTTTCAAGACTTTAATTAAGTGTAATTCTTCCAACTCGTGTATAAGCCCTACAGCTTTATGGTTGGTTACTTGTATGAGCATTGTTTCCATAGTGCAATTATTTTAAGTGCGTATTTTATTTTGTTTTTTTATGCAGATATAATTATCATCAAACTTAAACAAACATTTTTTCTTCTTTAAGTAAATCTCTCAGTTACAAATATACAAAAACTAATGAACGGATAAATGTGGGATTTTATACTTCTGAAACGCGGAAAAAATCTTTGCTTCAGCTTTACATATCAAAAAACAAGAAAGAGCTACAATCTCCCACCCGCTCTCCTAATAATAATCGTCTTAAATATTTTGTTTCTATTTCTAAAAAGCCCAACACGGCAAACGCTAATGGGTATATTTCCTAGCATTCCGAAAAATAAATTCAGAGCGACGTACTTTGGCGTTTGAAAATTCTAAATTTGACTAATAAATAAAAACAATAACAATGGCTCCTGAAGATATTATTAAAGATTGTATTCAAAATACCGTCGATGCTTTGGCAAAAAAGGAAATAGTTGTAGTTATAAGCGGCATCCCATTGAAGGATAAAAAAACATTGCAATTATATGCTGACGGTAATACAAAGCATATTTATAATGCTCCGCATTTCATGGTAAAATACTATAAACAATTAAAAAATACAACATTCGAAGATCTTGTAAATATGTCCTCTTTAATATTACCGGGAAAAGAGCACATAATGGACAATTATATAAAACGTAGAAATAAATTACAGAAAGTTACTTATCTGCACCCAATTTTAAAACCAATATTAAATCACACTCAAGGCTTAATAATCTTCTATGAACAATTTATTGAAATATTTAAACAAGTGGGTAATTTATCATACGGAGAAGCAATGTTATTAATGAATCATTTTTGTACACACGGTATAAATACTCAGGAAGAAATGGAATTTGATTTTGGTGAAGATCCAAAAATGAAATTAAAATTTATTAAGAATGCCCAAATGAAAGGATTTACAAATCTCAAAATTAAACAGTTAATTAAACTTGTTTTTCAATCAATTGTTCTTGTTCCTCGTTTATATCATACGAACAATAAAATATTATTGAGTTATCAAACAGCCTATTTAAAAACATATTATCCAAAAGAATATATGTTGGAATTTAAGAAAACAGAATTTAATTGGTAGTAAACATATTGAAAAAATGGGGACACCGAAAACCAATTAGAGTAGGTAAAATAATAATTCAAAAAAATATGGCAAACTTTTATTGTAAATACTGCGGAATACACCATTCCAGCGTATCAAATTTAACTTCCAGTTCATGCCCAAGACACCCTAATGGCGTTGGTAAGGGTAAACATGCACTTTATGAGGGAGACGAGAAATCACAATACACCTGTAAATATTGTGGGCATAAATCTTCAACCATTTCAAATTTGACCCCAGGTTCATGTCCACGACATCCTGACGGAATTAACAAAGGTCATCACGAACCTGCATTGTAAATATGGAAAATTCATTTACAGCAATTGATTTTGAAACTGCACAAGGTAAGCGTTGGAGCATTTGTCAAGTAGGTTTGATACGTGTAGAAAACGGAATCATTAAAGACCAGTTATCCGTTTTGGTACAACCGCCGACTAATTATTATTGAGATAGATTTATTGATATTCACGGTATAACTCCGGAACGAACGGCAAATGCTCCAACCTTTGACAAGGTTTGGCATCAGATAGAACCGTTTATTAAAAATAAAAATGTAGTGGTACACAATGGTTTTTCATTTGATTTCCATTGTTTGAAACATACTTTAGAATATTATAACATAGAAACTCCTGCATATACAGGGCATTGCACATACAAGATTTTTAAAAACAACTTGGCTGCGTTATGTAAGGAGTATAAAATCCCTTTGAATCATCACGATGCGTTGAGTGATGCAATGGCTTGTGCAAAACTATACCTATTGCATTTAGAAAAAAATAAAATTGCGAAATGATTATTGTGTCTTTCGATAAAATCAACAACTAAAGGAAATGGAAGAATTACTATTAACAACAAAATTTGATGAGGTTATTAAAAATAATTTACCTCACATCAATAATTATCCTGAGATGTTACCATTTATTGGGGCTAATTATGAAAAAATGAAACATAGAATATTCATTTTAGGAGAAAGTCATTATATCGATGATACTCAAATAAAAAAATTAAAAGAAGGTGAACGATTTTTAACGGACGACTGGTACACTAAAAATTCACTAGAATTTAATCCAACAATGAAACAATATATTACAACGAGAGATAATTTAAAATCTGTAGAAGCTAATAAAATCACTCCACCACTTAGAAGTTATTCTAATTTAAGGAAAGAGTTAAAAGTTCATGTGGATTTATTTGATCAAGATAAAGTATTTAGCAATTTCGTTTACTTTAATTATTTTCAAAGACCAGAAAATAAATCAGGGGAATCTATTTGTAACACAGATGTAGATAATAAAAAAGCATATCAAACACTTCTATTTATGGCCAACTTGCTTCAACCTAATAAAATAATCTTCGCCACAACAAAAGGTTTTGAAGCCTTTACCAAATCAAATATTAGTTCAGCAATAGCAATGTCTTGTAAGTTAGATTTTGTCCCACATGCCAGTTCAATATGGTGGAATAGGGCATCGAGAAAATATAAAATGATTGGAAATGAAAAAATGAAAGGCAAAGACAAGTTTATTGCTCTTTTAAAAAGTGAACTATCATAAAAATTACTCTTATTCAAAAATGTCCAAACGAGGCTACATATCCCGCTATTCGCTAATTATAAAAAAGCTAAAATCCAAATCCTACTCTACCTATGAGGAGTTGAAAAGCTATATTGAAAACCAGCTTGAATACATACAAATGCAAGACGACACTCTGAATATGGGGTTTTCAAAGCGAACCTTACAAAGAGATATTAAAGACATAAGGAATACTTTTGGAATTGAAATTGAATTTTCAAAATCAGAAAAAGGCTATTTCATCAGCCAAAGCGAAGCGGAAAACTTGAATTTCCAAAGAATGATGGAGGCGTTTGATATGTTTAATTCATTAAATATTGCGCAAGACTTAACGCCCTTTATTCATCTTGAAAAACGCAGACCGCAAGGAACAGAAAACCTATATGGTTTACTTCACGCCATTAAAAACAAATTGCAAATTAAATTTTCATATCAAAAATTTTGGGAAGGAGAAACAAGTCAGCGAACTGCCGAACCCCACGCTTTAAAAGAATTTAAGAACCGTTGGTATATTTTAGCGAATGACGATAAAGATGGAAACATCAAAAGTTTTGCATTAGACCGCCTAACAAATCTTGAAATAACGAAGAAGAAATTTGAGCTTCCTAAAACCTATAACATTGAAGAAAGTTATCGTTATTGCTTTGGTATCATAAGTCCGAACGATAATAAACCATTGGAAATAATTTTATCCTTCGATCCATTTCAAGGGAAATACATTAAAACATTGCCTTTACATCATACACAGGAAACAATTATCAATACTGAAAAAGAACTAAGAATAAAATTGAAACTCTCTATTACACATGATTTTATTATGGAATTACTTTCTTACGGAGATACTTTAAAAGTTATTAAGCCGGATTCATTAATTACAGAAATAAAAATAGCTCATCAAAACGCTTTTAAACAATATAAATAATTAACACCGAAATATTATGAGTTCCAAAACAGCTACTATGAAGGATAAATTAATACAACATTTTACTAATTTATGTGCGACACTTGATAAAGAGATGAAGCAATCAGCTATCTTAAGAAACGAACTGATGAAAGAGCGGAAGTATAATATAGCAAATTATATTACTAGATTCGAAAGAGATATTCTTATCCTTCAGGGTAGGGCTTATAGAGAACTCAATGATTTAACAGATATTGATAAGACTATTGAGAATTACCCATTTCTTCATGACGATGTTGACTAAAATATAGATCATTTTTTCTTTAAATTTGAAATGTATTTTATAAATCCCAATGAATGAATAATGCAGGTTTTACACTTCCGAATAACAAGGCAAAGCAACAAAAAATGTACAACTTTCATCGCTTCTGCTTTCGAACCAAATTTTGCCATCAACACTTTCTACAATACTTTTTACCATCGCCAAGCCTAAACCCATCCCTCCTGTTTTTGTAGTGAAATTAGGAACAAATATTTTATCCAACGCATCATCACTTATACCGATGCCGTTATCTTTTATGCTGATAATATAAAATTTATTTTCCTTTTTCAACTCGATTTCAATTTTTCCTTTTCGCCCTTCCGGAATGGCTTGTATCGCATTTTTTATAAGGTTATTAAACACACGTAACAGTTGCTCTTTGTCGGCAAGGACGAATGGCTCTATTTTTATTTCATTCTTATATTCAATTTGAATAGTTGATGAGTCCGTATATAATGCGATACTGTTCAATAGAATTTTATGCACATTAATTTTATCCAAATTTGCTTTGGGCATCTTCGCGAAATTTGAAAATTCTGTTGCGATGGTGGATAGTGTATCAATTTGCTCAATGATAGTTTGTGTAAGCCCTTCCATTTTCTGATCCATATCCGGTGTATGATCTTTCCAGATTCGTTGCAAATGCTGAACACTCAGTTTCATTGGCGTTAACGGATTTTTTATTTCATGGGCCACCTGCTTTGCCATTTCGCGCCATGCACTTTCTCTTTCTGATTTTGCAAGCAACTCAGCACTTTTAGTAAGTTCTAAAATCATTCTGTTGTATTCACTCACAAGGCTGCCAATCTCATCTTTCTCCTGCCATTCGATCAATTCATTGGTGGTACCCAATTTAATTTTACTCAATTTATCCTGAATTAATTTAAGTGGTTTTGTAACATAATTGGAAATAAAAATTGCCATAACAATGGATAGCGCAAATAATAAAACGTAAATATTAATTAGCGCGACGAGGAATCCTGAAATTTCTTTTTCCAGTTCACTTTGCTTCGCAAAATAGGGCAAATTAAGGTAAGCAAGCAATTTACCATCTTTATTTTTAAATGAAATATAAGCAGATAAATATTCTAATTTACCAATACGTTCATCATGTATAAATTCTGTTTTTCCTAAAACAGCCATTTGCAAAAATGCTTCAGGATTCATCTTTTTTGATGTTAGCCCTTCGTCGAAAACTTTTGGACGCGAGGATGCATATAGGTTTCCATGGACGTCATACAAATTAATATCTGTAAAAAAGATGTTAGCCGATTTTTTAAGAACAAAAGTAGAATACTCCGACAAGGATCCATCGAGTGCATTTTCAGCAGCCAATTTACTGTCAATATCTATCAATACCGAATGAATTTTTTCACTAATGTTCTCACGATTTTTAATTTCAAATTGTTGCTTGATATAATAAATGGTTCCTCCGCCAAACAGTGCCAATGATGTTAAAACGATCAAAACCAAAAGCAGTTGAATCCGATATTTAAAATTAAAATTTTCAAATAGGGAACCACCAAAAACCTGGCGAAAAAATAAAATTGCAAGCAAGAGCAAACTAAAAAATGCAAACAAATACGAGAAGGTAGTCACCTGACCTATTAACCCTTCTTTTCGTTTACTCAATACGATCAATGTATTTGAATCGGGGCGGTATAAAAGATGGTTGAAATCTTCTTTGTCAATGATTATAAAACTACCGCGATTGTTATAAAAATCTATCCCACTGCGATTGTATGGAAATTTACCATATTGATTAATGAGTTGATTGTGTTTGTATTTTGCATACGAGTAATTGTTCAATTCCTGAGAAAGTCCCACATTTTTGTCGAGTAACAATTCAGGGAAACCAATTTCATCTGAAATAAATTTCGCATCCAATTCAATGTAAAGTGTTCCCAGTTTTGCCTTGGATCCAATAGATCGGGTAAGAGGGAATTTTGCCAGATAACTAATTTTTCCTGTAGTGTTATTCAGGAAAAAGAGGTGTTTACTTACGGTTGGAATTCCTTTTTTTTCAATTAATTCATCAAAATAAAGAGTGTTATCCAACAATGCATTTTGCGACTTTATAACAGGTACACACATGCTGTCGAACAAGGCTATTCGTATATCGTACTTTTCCCAAAAACCGCTGAAATACTCTTGTTTCAGTCTCTTTTCAAACTCTCCGGTTTGTTGGCCGACTCCGTTTATATATGAAATTAAAATTGAATCAGTATTTATATTATTCTCTATATCCTGAAATAAAAATTCGGCAACAGGATCCTGCTCGGCAGCCAATTTTTCAGCATATATTTTACGGCTTTCAATTTCTTTTATATCAGTATATTTAATTAATACATGAACTGCAAACAGAGAAAAAATAAAAACAAAAAAAACAATCCCTGAAAAATAATAAACGGACTCTTTTCTTTTGATCAATACAATTGCAACCACCAATACAAAGGGCCAAAAAACCAAAATCAAATCGAGCGTTCCCAGCAAGTGCCAAATTATTGTATGAACCAATGCGGAAGCTATAAAAACAAGGGCATATTGTTGATTGGATAATTTAAATTGCTTTAATACAGAAACCATTTTATCCGCAAATAAAAAACAAACAAACAAAAGCAAACCAATAACAATCAGTGCAACGAAGCTATATTGATTTAAACTAAATAAATTATTGATGCTAAAAGGAATATTGGAATTTTTAATCAACCCTACAAAAAGAGAAGTAATAATCCATGAGAACCAGAAGAAACCAAGAAAGCAGAATAAAGAAAGAATGAGCTTATTGATACGTTTCAATTTTAACAAAATTCCATCTACATTATATTCTTTGATAATGACATAGCTGATAAAAAATAGTAGTAAAGTATTTATCAACAGATCGCCCAAAGACATGAGCCAAACAGAACTTGCGTCCGCATATATTTTAGGGCTGAATAAATTAAATTCATAAAAAATTCCGGGAAATGAAAACTTGATGGTGAGGTAACGTAAAAAAATAACAGACAGTGCAAACAAAAACAAGGAAACATTATGCCTCACCCCCTGCCCCTCTCCTTCAGAGAGGGGAGTATGAGAGCTGAATAATTTTTTAAGAAAAAGAACGACCAGCAAAAATCCGAGTAAATTAAATATCAGTGAAAAATAGGATGACAAGGCAATTGAATTGATGGCAGAATTAAACTCTAATGAAAACAAATAATCGTTGTTGAAATTTTTCACCTCATGTGAGGAATTAGATGGGTTGGCTATGAGTTTTGTTTCCGGAGGAACGGCAAAGTCCTCTTGAAATTCATTTACCAGATATTTATTTTGGTATGGATATTCGCTTTTTATTAAAATTAAACCTATTACAGTTTTTGCAGTGGAAGCATTGGTTTCCGGCCTCATTACTTCAAACCAGCCGTTATGAAGTTTTACCATTTTTGTGTCCAGGCAAACTTCTTTTTGCCAATTTTCTACGGCAATAGAATTATCGCTCCAAAATTTTAAGGTATCATTTTCATAGATCAACAATGCAATACCTTCGTCTTCCAATAAAGTAGTAAAATAAGCCGGATTTTGTGCAAAAAGTTGATTGTAGTTTTGTGTTGCGGTACGCTTTGCCAATGCTAACATTTCCTCATTTAATCGCAATTCCTTTTTGTGTAATTTTTTCTCGAAATCAGCAACAGTAGAGGAAGCACTATCCACAAATGGATGATACAAAAAATACGCTGTAATAAAAAGGAGTACAGCAAAAAAAAGGAGGAAAAGTTTGTTTTTCAATTTTTTTTCAGAAAAAGATTTTATTCGTGTATTTTTACAACCACGGAAAATTAATTAACACAAAACTACTATTTTATAAATCAATTACCGGTGACATTAAGTCGCACAAATTGTACCAAATCAAATGGCAAAAAAAAATAACAATTCTTCACCTAAGCCCAACACGAAAAATTCATTGCCTCCAATTACTGAAAATGCGCCTTTTACTTTTAACAATTTTAAAGTACAGGCAATCATATTGGTGATCCTTGGATTTATCCTATACGCCAACTCATTCCAAAATGAATATTGTTTGGATGATGGTATTGTAATTCTGAAAAACGAATATGTACAAAAAGGAATAGCAGGGATTCCTAAAATATTAAGTACCGATGCCTACGATAGTTTTTACAGGCAAATGGGCGCTAAACAGGAACTTGCCGGCGGACGATACCGTCCACTTTCTGTCATCACCTTTGCTATTGAAGAATCGTTATTCGGAAGTAAAGAAAAAGTAAAACCACCTGATGACGTTGCATTTGTGAGACATGTTTTAAATGTTGTTTTTTATATTTTTTCAATAATCGTACTGTTATACTTTTTGAGAAATTTTATTTTTAAAGACACTCCGCTTGTCGCATTCATCACCACTTTAATTTTTTTAATTCATCCCATCCATACAGAGGTTATTTCAAACGTAAAAAGCAGGGATGAAATTTTATCTTTTCTATTTGTCATACTCACTTTTATAGCTGCGTTGCGTTATCGCGAAAGCAAAGAAAAAAAGAACTTGTTTTATGGATTGTTATTTTATTTTCTTGCCTTACTTTCAAAAGAATACGGAATCACTTTGCTGGTGCTAATACCAATGTTACTTTATATTGTCAGCGGTGATTCATTGAAAGAAAGTTTAATCGCAACCATTCCATTTTTTATTGTCGCTTTTCTATATTTGTATATTCGCTTCCGCATTGTTGGTGTCGGAAAAACCGGTGAAAACCCGGATGTGCTGAATGCTCCATTCAAATTTGCCACCGGATCAGAAAGATGGGCAACAAAATTTGATATACTGATTCGTTATTTAAAGTTATTGTTTTATCCTGATCCGCTTTCCAGCGATTATTCATATAGCACAATTCCTTACAGCAATTTTGGGAACGGAAAAGTATGGATCTCAATAATTCTGCATCTATCGCTAATTGCAACCACGATCGTATTATTTTTCAAGCGTAATATTTTATCATTTGCGCTTGCATTCTATCTATTGCATTTGGCTTTGGTAGGTAATTTTTTGATGGAGATCGGTGCAACAATGGGCGAACGATTGGTTTATAACTCTTCCCTTGGATTCGCAATAATTTTAGCCGTTGGAATAAATTGGCTTTTCGAAAAAATTAAGCAGCCCAAAGCAAAAATTATTGTTGAAATTACGTTAGCAGTTGTTATTACTTTTTGGTGTGCAGACAAAGTCATTAAACGAAATGCACAATGGAAAACAGACTCCATTCTTTTCATTGCCGATGCCGAAACAGTTCCAAACAGTGTATTGGTGAACGGAAATGCAGGTAAAGCCTACATGGATCTGTCAGAGAAGCCTGAAAACAAAGGTAAAGAGAAAGAATTTGTAGAAAAAGCTATTATCCATCTTAACAGAGCTGTTTCGGTACACCCGCGGTATGTAAATGGTTATTTGAATTTAGGAGTGGCGTATTATAAATTAAACGATTTTGACAAAGCAAAAGAGGAATGGGATATTGCAAAAAGTATCTATCCTAATAATCCGTTTTTAATAACGAATTATAAAGCACTTGGAACAATTTTTTATAATAAGGCGGTAACATTGGGTTCAGAAAAACCATTGGAAGTCTCTAAACTAATGGAAGCCATTAAATTATTAGAAAAAGCAGTGGATGTGGATCCCAACAATTCGGGCTATTGGTATGATTATGGCGGAGTCTGTTATATGGTCCGGGATTTCAATAAAGCCAGATCTGCCTGGGAAAAAACACTTCTTCTTGATCCAAATAACGAGAAAGCAAAAGTTGGACTTGCTGCTTTGCCGCCGAAATAGTTTAGTTTAAAGTTGGAAAGTTTAAAGTTTGAAAGTTTTTCTGCTAAAACCCTAAATCTAATTTAAGGGAACTGATCAGTGATATATCTATAATTTTTTCAGGACTTTATTGTTTAAATTTGTTTTATGGAATATTTTCAACTGTTTAAAAAATTATCGCAACAACAAGTCCGTTATTTAATATGTGGTGGATTGGCTGTAAATATTTATGGTATTCCCAGAATGACTGCCGATATTGATTTGTTGCTTGATTTTACAGATGAAAATATTGACAAATTTGAGAACGCTGTTAAATTACTTATGTACCAATCAACAATTCACGTTTCTATAAAAACATTCGTTAATAAAGAAGAGCGGCAAAAAGTTATAAAAGATAAAAACCTGATTGCATATTCCTATTTCAATAGTCAATCAAATTATATGAATTTGGATGTACTAATGGATGTTCCGATTGCATTTGATGAATTATGGGATAAAAAAGAAGAGCGAATTGTTGATGGAACTTCTGTCAATCTTGTGTCAATTGAACATCTTATCTTAATGAAAAAATATGCTAATCGTAAACAGGATATTGATGATGTAATTTTATTATCAAAACTTTTAAAAAAATGAGTATCCCTATTATCCCAAAAGCTGAGAATGCCGACAAAGGTTTTCATTACACCGTTACCGATGAACAAATAAAAGAACATCAAAAACGCAGTGTAAAAGAGATATTCGAATGGTTGGAAGAAACCAATAAATTTATTTATGCGATGCAAACTCCTGAAGAACGTGCAAGAATGAGAAGAGCTAAGAACTTTTGAGTTCGTTTTTGTGTAAAAATACTGCATATATTAATTAACCAGCAGCCTAAATTAAAATGAAAAAAACAGTATTATTTATTGCAGTTCTATGTGTGCATTTGTACTTCTACCAATTCAGGAGGAGGCGTTTATTGGATCCCTACAACAGATAGCATAACTTATCTTAAATCTACAAAAGCTCAAGCCAGAGTGCATTGTTTAAGTTCTACCGCAGTAATTTCCGGAACAGGATTCCAACACTTTAATACCACCACCTGCACATTAAAATAAGCTCGCCAGATTAGTTGCCTACGGAGTTACTTTTTAATTTTAAATCCGATTTTTGTTCTTGGTTTTGCTTTGGGAACAGGTTTTGGATTCTCTTTCTTTTCAAGCAACTCATCTAAATATTGAAAAACGAGTTCAATATTTTTGGTATTATTCTCTGTTTTCTTTTTTATTTCTTCAAAAGCTAATCGTAGTTCTGTATTATCTAACAGCATTTCTCTAAGCCTTACAAAAGCATCTATAATAATAAAACTTACCTTTTCCGCTCTATCACTTTTTAATACGTTTGACAATTGTAAGACTCCATGTTCCGTGAAAACCATTGGTAAATATCGTGCTCCGCCTCTTCCTGTTTTTGAGGTCGCAATTTGCGACCTCAAAGAAGCATCCTCTTTTTCTGTAAGTTCAAACATGTATTTTTCCGGAAAGCGACTTATATTCCTTTTCACCTGTTCCTTCAGTCGTTTAGTTTCAACCTGATACAATTCTGCTAAATCACTATCCAACATTACTTTTTGTCCTCTGATAAAATAGATTTTACTCATTACTACTTCTTCGGATATCATTAATGCTATCTCTTTCTTTGCCATATTTTATTGGGTTTCAAAAATAAGGTATCGCAAATTGCGATACCTTATTTTTGAAGTGGTAAATTTAATTATTTTTTTGAGGTCGCAAATTGCGACATCAAGATTGTATTCGCAATAGTAATAAAAAAACACTTTATCTTTTTAGCAAAGTGTTTTAGTTTTTTATTCTGTGTATAAGGCGGGACGCCTTGTTAAAAGCGACATAGCAGTTTACCCTGAGCTTGTCGAAGGGCAACGCCGAACTGCTTCGTTAATTTATTTTTGATACGCTACGCTTAACGGAGATTTATTCTCTTCCAATAATAATTTTACTATGGCAAGATGCCAAAAAATAATCGGCACGAGTTGAAAACTGCGCGCCTGCGCTGATTGACACACTCGCGCGGGCGGGAGCGACGGAGCGGGACGCAACGCCGAACTGCTCCGTTAATTTATTTTTGATACACTACGCTTAACGGAGACTTTTATTAAACGATCTTACAAGGAATTAAAACATCTTCATCAAAAGTATATACAGCACACATTCTATGATATCCATCAGCAATAATTGTTTTTACAGTTCCATTATCCCGAACTAATAAAATGGGCGATAATGCAATTCCTTTGTCTATCTTTTCAACATTAGTGATCACATGTGAATTACTAACCCCAAGTAAAGAGAGTTGCGATGCCCTAAAAATATCCTTCGCTTTAAAATAAACCATGGGACTTCTTTTTAATTGTTTTATCAATTTTGAAACAACGTTTGGTGGATAAATTAAATTAAGATATGAAACAGCTCCCGGATAATCATGTTTAGCAAGCTTATTCAGCCATTTTATTTGTTTCTTATTTTTCATTGTTAGATATTATTAAATTATTTTAAGACTTGCTGAATTATAAGCAACGAAATTATGAAATACAATTATTATTTTTTGTTTACATATAATGTTAAACTCAGCGTCATGCTATGCTTAATTTAACAGGTCTCCGGTCTATTCTGTTTTTTATTTATGTTAAGGCGGAACGCCTTTTTAAAAGCGACGTAGCGAGACGCTACGCCGAACTGCTCCGTAATTTTATTTATTTTGACAAGCTACGCTTAACTGAGTAACTAATAATAGGTAATCTCTCTTTCTGTAATTGTTTTACATTTATCACCTTTATATTGGGACTGTTTTATCCAATTCAAATTTTTTTCATACTCATACTTGTAAGTGTATTTATAAGAAAGGCTTCCAGACCAATCCTCTTCCATTTTATTACCCTTTTCATCATACTTGTAAGTGATTTTATTACTATCAATGATTCCGCCATTCAAGTCGTACCCGTACTCATTCCATTCAATCTTATTCCCTTTGTCGTTAAACTTGTATGTGTGTTTACTATCAAGGATTCCATTTGAGTCGTATACATTCATTTCAGTCTTATTCCTCTTATCATCATACTTGCAATTGTAAGTGATTTTACTACCATCTGGTTTGTACCAATTCTCTTCAATCATCTTCCCCTTATCATCATACTTGTAAGTGATTTTCTTATAAAGGCTTCCTTTGTAGTACACATTCTCTTCCATCTTATTCCCCTTGTCGTTAAAAATATAGGTAATAGACGAGTTTATATCCCCCTTTTGTATTTCGCCAAATTTTTCAACTGCGTCATATGTATTTTCCTGTAGTTGCTTCACCTGACCCTTTAGATTCATATCTTTTAAATCGTTTTTTTGTTCTTGCGCCTCGTTATTCTGTTTTTGCACTGTGCCACTGCACGAACATAATAGTGAGATAGCTAAACTTAAAATAAATAGTTTTGTTTTCATTTTTTTGTTGTTATTGTCATTAGGATGAAGATTATTTAAAATACCAAAGTATTATGCTTACTATTATTGAAAGTATCCCTATTGCTATACCAGCTATCTCTATTTTTCTATTTGGAGTTGGCATCGGATGTTTTATTTGTGTTATAGTTTCTGTTTTGTTTTGCGAAAAATTCTGGCTCGCTATATTATGACTTCCTTGTTGAATTATTCCATGATTAGTCCCTACATTAATTTCACTTTTCGATATTGTCATTTTACGTTTTTCAATTTCTTTATTAGTTCTGAATAAATAAAATTCTGCAAAAGTATTTTTTGCTTGTGCTTCTCCTAAAGTATTATCCATTCCCTTTTGCGCCCTAAATGTTTGAAGTTTTAATTCTATTTGTTTATTTTTAAAATTACCTTCTGCCCACGTTCTTATTTCTAAAAGTCTTTCCCCATTAGTATTTTCTATTAATGAAACAAATTCAGAGGCAGTCATTTTTGAGAACATAATTTATATTTTAGATTCAGTCCCGTAACTATTATAAATTGTCTGTCGCGAAATTGTCTTTTGCTTGCCTTGCCGCTAACTTATTTATAGAGGAAGTATTTATCAAAAAAACTTCCCCAACACATCCGAAATGGCAGTATTGGGGAAGTTTTTGTTGAATATTGTAATGCTTATTTACACATCAATCTTCGCATATTTAGCATTTGTTTCAATAAACTCCCTACGTGGTGGCACCTCATCGCCCATCAACATAGAAAATATATGATCTGCTTCAGCAGCACTATCAATAGTTACCTGGCGCAATGTTCTGTGTTCAGGATTCATAGTTGTTTGCCATAATTGTTCGGCATTCATTTCTCCTAAACCTTTATAGCGTTGTATGTGTACGCTGCCTTCTTTTCCTTCGCCACCTGCTAATTCCTTAACTGCAATGACGCGGTCTTCTTCCGTCCAGCAATATTTTTCCGCTTTTCCTTTTTTTACTAAATACAAAGGAGGTGATGCAATATAAATATATCCGTTCTCTACCAACTCACGCATGTGGCGGAAAAAGAAGGTTAAAATTAATGTTGTAATATGACTACCATCCACATCGGCATCACACATAATTACTATTTTATGATAACGTAATTTTAAAATGTTCAAGGCGCGGTCATCTTCCGGCGTACCACGGAATACGCCAAGAGCAGTGAAAATATTCTTGATCTCCTCGTTATCATAAATTTTATATTCCATTGCTTTTTCCACATTCAGAATTTTACCTCTTAATGGTAATATCGCTTGGAACGCTCTATTACGGCCTTGTTTGGCTGTTCCACCCGCAGAGTCCCCTTCCACTAAATACAATTCACACATAGAAGGATCTGACTCAGAACAATCGGAAAGTTTGCCGGGTAATCCTGAACCTGTCAATACATTTTTACGTTGCACCATCTCACGCGCTTTACGCGCTGCGTGACGGGCTGTAGCAGCCAAAATAACTTTATCTACAATAGTACGTGCTTGTTTCGGATGCTCTTCTAAATAATTATTAAGCATTTCACTAACCGCAATATCAACAGCACCCATTACTTCATTGTTACCTAACTTTGTTTTGGTTTGTCCTTCAAACTGTGGCTCCTGAACCTTTACAGAGATAACAGCAGTTAACCCTTCACGGAAGTCATCACCATTAATTTCTAATTTTACTTTTGCAAGCAAACCTGTTTTCTCGGCGTATGATTTTAAGGTACGTGTTAAACCTCTACGGAATCCGGCAAGGTGAGTACCACCTTCATGTGTATTGATATTATTAACGTAAGTATGTAAATTTTCAGAATACGAAGTATTGTACATCATGGCAACTTCAACAGGTATCCCATTTTTTTCGCCTTCCATATATATAACATCATCGATCAACTTTTCGCGGGTGCTATCCAAATAAGAAACAAACTCTTTTAATCCGCCTTCAGAATAAAAAGTTTCGGTACGGTTATTCCCTTCCTCATCTTTTTCACGAGCATCAGATAAAGTAATGCGTATTCCTTTATTCAGATAACCCAATTCACGCAAGCGGGCTGCAATAATATCGTAATGATAAACAGTAGTTGTAAAAATGGTTTCATCCGGCTTGAACGTAACGATGGTACCTCTGTAATCGGTTGGACCAATTTCTTTAACAGGATACAATGGTTTCCCGATGTTATATTCCTGAATATATTCTTTCCCGTTACGGTGAACATTCACAGTTAAAAGTGTTGAAAGTGCATTTACACAAGATACACCCACACCATGCAAACCGCCGGATACTTTGTATGAATCTTTATCGAATTTACCACCGGCATGTAATACGGTCATTACTACCTCTAAAGCCGATTTTTTTTCTTTAGCATGCATGTCGGTTGGGATACCGCGTCCGTCATCCTTAACCGTTACCGAATTATTTTCATTAATGGTAACGAATATATTTTTGCAATGACCGGCAAGTGCCTCATCAATGGAGTTATCCACCACTTCATATACCAGGTGATGAAGACCTTTAGAACCTGTATCACCTATATACATGGATGGGCGCTTACGCACCGCTTCTAAACCTTCTAATACCTGAATACTATCCGCAGAATAATCGGCAGATGCTTTACCTTCGTTTAACATAGATTTTGTTTCTTTTTCGTTAACTGTTTCTTCCATTTATTTCGATGAATTATGTTATAATAATATATGCTTTTTTAAAAGCTAACAAATATAACCATTCACCTACAAAATAGCTATAAATAAGGGGAGACAAAAGGGTAATCTTATTAACTAAATGTTAATAAGATTTTACCTTAAAATTTGGATATTTGAACTACTTTTTTGAGTTCAGGAGAGGTGGGAAGATGGGCTTCTTAAATGGAACGCAGATGACGCAGATTGCTCATGATTTAAAAGGATGATTTTTTTAATTTGTTTTATCAATCTTCCACGCAAAGTCTTCGACAAGCTCAGACTGACAGTGCGCAAGTCATATTGAGCCTGTCGAAATATGTGCGGTGGTTTCCTTTGTCAACTTCCCTAAAATGTCCAACATCATTTTATTGGAGGATTGTATGTATTGAGTTGTTTCTATAATTTGTTTTTCGGATTGGATAAATTCAGCACCGGGAACCAGCTCATGTCCGCAATGTTTAACAAAGGCTTTAATGGCTTCCGGAGTGACCTCCAAATGATATTGAATACCCATCACTTTTTCATGAAACGTAAATATTTGATTTTTACAAGCTACAGATGACGAATGAAGGATTGAGCCCTTCGGGAGATCAAAAGTGTCTCCATGCCAATGAAACACATTAAATTCTGTGTTTATATTTATGTTGGTATATGTTTGAAAGCTTGGATTAAAATTTACCGGGAACCAACCGATCTCTTTTTGTTTGTTCGGATATACTTTTGCGCCGAGCACATCCGCAATTAATTGCGCACCCAAACAAACTCCTAAAACATTTTTTTTTGCGCCGATCGCTTTTTTTATAAATTCTTTTTCTGAGGCAAGCCATGAGAATTCAGCTTCATCATAAACACCCATTGGTCCACCCATAATAATAAGAAAATCAATATTATTTAGATCCGGCAACGATCCATTTTCGTAAAATTTAGTATATGTTAAATGGTGATCATTTTTTATGATCCATTCTTCGATGCAACCTAAGCCTTCGAAAGGGACATGTTGAAAACAGTGGATGTTCATTTGAAGGAATTTGAAATGGAACGCAGATCTTTATGATTTTTAAGATCTAAATGGATTTTAGATTTAGTTTATGTTTAAAGAATTTGAAAAAAAATATTCTGACAAAATTAAGATTTTATCTGCTTTTATCTTAAAAATCATAAAGATCTGCGTTCCATTATCTGCGTACTATTTATTTGCCACAAAAAAAGGGCTCTGAAATTCAGAACCCTTCTCCCTTATAATTATATTCAACGAAATTAATCCACATTATCGTGTAAAAAAGAATTGTTTGGTTTGATCTCCGCTTTTTTATCATCGCCTTCCGACAACGTAAAACGCGATACTTGTGATTCAGATGAATGAGGTGTTGTATCCAAATTTATACCTTTTCTTTTGTAAGCCGGCTCATTTTCAAGTTCGGATAAACCATTTTGAGATTTCACTTTAAAACTCAAATCTCTCAATCTTGCAACACGATCTTGTGCTTTTTTCAATTGCTCTTCGTTTTGAACTTTAGCTACTATCGTATTTTCTTTGTTTTCTATTTCAGGTACCGACTTCATTTCCATCTCATTTACATAAGACATATATGGTTCTTCCGGTGAGGTTGTATTATTTGTAATTTCAAATTCGAAAGAAACATTTTCATTATTAAGTGTGGTCTCTTCTTCCCTCACAAACACGAAAGGCTGTGAATCTTGCTCTGATTCTGTTTCTTCGTTTGTTTCGGAAGTAACTTCTTCCTGTACAATAAATGAGCTGATTTCTGACACCGCCGGAGTAACGTTAACTACTGGCATTGCAACAGTTTCCTTTTTATCAGAATCATCCATCAATGAAAACACTTTTCTTTCAGGAACTTTTTCAAATCTAATACCTACATCGGCTTTCGAATTAAATCCGGTTGCAATAATGGTAACACTTACATTACTACCCAACGCTAAGTCCACGCCATAACCCTTAATTATTTCAGCACTCATGCCTGCTGCATCCTGAATGTAATCAGTAATTTCACCTAATTCATCCATGGTGATCTCATCTTCACCACACATGATATTTACCAATACATAACGAGCACCTTTAATGTTGCTATCGTTTAATAATGGTGATGCCATTGCCTGTTCAACAGCGTGTAATGCGCGGTTTTCGCCGGAAGCCTGAGCAGAACCCATAATGGCTACACCGCTATCTTTCATTACGGTTTTCACATCATTGATATCTGTATTGATTTGTAAAGTAGTAGTGATAATATCAGCAATGCCTTTAGCCGCAGTTGTTAAAATATCATCGGCATGACCAAAAGCTTCAGTCACTTTTAAGTTACCATATATCTCACGTAATTTATCATTGCTAATTACTAACAATGTATCTACATTTTGTTTCAATGCATCTAAACCTTCATCAGCCTGAGCTTTACGTTTTTTTCCTTCGAAACCAAACGGGATAGTAACAATACCAACAGTTAATATCCCCATTTCTTTGGCAGCTTTTGCAATTATCGGAGCTGCTCCTGTTCCGGTACCACCACCCAAACCTGCAGTAATAAATACCATTTCGGTATTGTTCGATAAAAGTTCTTTTATTTCTTCGATACTTTCGATAGCGGCATTTTTACCAACTTCCGGCAAAGATCCCGCGCCACGCCCTCTTGTTAACGTTTGACCCAACTGCACTTTCAAAGGAACCGGACTTACATCCAACGATTGCTGATCGGTATTACAAACAATAAAATCAACACCTTTTATACCTTGCTTATACATGTGATTAACAGCATTGCTGCCACCACCACCAACTCCAATTACTTTAATAATGGAGGAGTTTTCCTGAGATAGATCAAATTTTATCATATGGTTTTTGTGTTAATAACGTTTGATATTATTGCCTTTAGCCGATGTTCATTTCTTTCGATGCATAAAATTGCCGCTTTTTTTAATGTAGATTTAACGCCCATCTGATTAGTTACTAACTATGGAGTGTTAATTTCCTGCCAATTCTATTTGATTTATGACAGGTAATTTAACCACATAGAAACATAGAATTTTTAAAATTAATTTACAGAGAATATATAAATCTACTTAGGCTTTTCCTAGTTCACATAGCTCTGAATAGCCACTTCATAGGGCTTAAATTAATTTGCTCTTATTACTTATCTATGTTAAAAATTTATTTTCCATTTTTATTTATGCTTTATTTTTATCAAAACAAAAACTATGTTTCTATGTGGTTAATTTTTATTGCTGCATACCATCTTCATCAAAAAACTTTTTGATCTTATCAAAAAAGCCGGAAGATTTTGGCTCGGAATGTCCTGTAATGGTTTCAGGAATTGCTGTTGCTACCACCTTTTTTCCTTGCTTGTCGAGTGTTTGTAATCCTTTCATAATAAGTCCTACAGAGGTTGCAAACATTGGGCTTGTAACTTCTTCACTGCCTTTTGCCAAATGCTCATTCGGATAACCAACACGTGAATCCATACCGGTAATATATTCTACTAATTGAGTAACGTGTTTCAATTGAGCACCACCACCGGTAATGACAATTCCCGCAATTAATTTTTTCTCGTAGCCGGAATTTTTAATTTCATAAAATACGTGTTCAATTATTTCTTCCATACGTGCCTGAATGATGGAAGATAAATTTCTTACTGAAATTTCCTTGTGTTGGCGGCCTCTTAAACCGGGTATCGAAACAATTTCATTTTCCTGATTTTCGCTCGCCAATGCGGAACCAAATTTAATTTTTAATAATTCCGCCTGACTTTTTATGATGGTACAGCCTTCTTTAATATCCTCCGTAATTACATTACCACCAAAAGGAATTACAGCCGTGTGGCGAATAATTCCATCCTGAAAAATTGCCACATCTGTTGTTCCACCACCAATATCAACCAACACAACTCCTGCTTCTTTTTCTTCATCACTCAACACTGCATCAGCAGAAGCAAGTGGCTCCAACATTAATTCAGAAACTTCGAGTCCCGCTTTTTGAACGCATTTAAAAATATTTTTAGCAGCAGCAGTTTGACCTGTGATGATATGGAAATTAGCTTCCAAACGTATCCCCGACATACCAATTGGATTTTTAATGCCTTGTTCACTATCAATAATATATTCCTGCGGCAATACATGAATGATCTCTTCACCGGGCTGCATTACCAGTCTGAACATATCATCGATCAAGGAATCAATGTCTTTTTGCGCTATTTCTTCTTCCACACTCGAGCGGGTTTTAATACCACGATGTTGTACGCTTTTTATATGCTGACCTGCAATACCAACATTCACTACTTTAATGTTAACACCCGATTTAGCTTCTGCTTCAGCAACAGCCGTTCGAATTGCTTCTACTGTTTTATCTATATTTTGAACTACGCCGCGTGCAACTCCGTAGGATTCGGATTTACCCATACCAAGTATCTCAATTTTTCCGAACTCATTTCTTCGTCCAACAATTGCTACAATTTTTGTTGTTCCGATGTCTAAGCCTACTACAATTTCTGATGGTTCCATTTGTGTTGAAATTTTCTGTTAAATTTTTCTGTTAAATTTTTCTGTTAAATTTTTTCGATAGGTTTTTTAATAATATTTTTTGCAATACTTTTTTTTGTACACACTATTTGATTCTTAAATTTCAGGTTAATAATTGAATATTTATCCCACCAACCGGTAGTATTTAGGCCTTGCTGATAAAAAGTGATCAATTTTTTAAATTTCTCATCCATTGCTGTTGTGTCACCAAAAATTATTTTTTGATCGCCAACCATTGGCACTATTTCCATATCATTTAAACTATCAATATAAATTTGCTGTACTTGCGCTTTCCAAAATTCATCTGCATTGATATAGGTTGCCATGGCATATAATTCGCCTAACATATTGTTTTCTTTTGCTTTGTTTTCTTTTGAAATATGTGCTACAGAATGTTTGCAGTTCTTTACAAATGGTTCTAAAATATTACCATTCGCAATTAAAATTTTGGCTGTATATTTTGTAGATAATGGCATTAATTTTCCTTCATCATCTATGTAATAACTTTCTCCGGTTGCATTGATAACACGAATGATCGGCTTGCGTTGTTTCACTTCTACTTTAACTTTTCCATCAATGGTCATATACACTTCTGCGTTTGCAATATCTTCATGACTATTCAGCTTATGCTCTATTTCAGGGATATTCACCCATGCTTTAGGCCTACCAACAATTGAATCGCCTCTGTCGAGAATTAATTGAGCAATATCTTTTTTATTTAAAAAATACAGGTCGCCATCCTGGTTGACATGTATATCAAGACTTTTACAGAGTAATGAATCTTGTTTTTCATTCACAAAACCCATGCTGATGATCAAGCCGATAATTAAACCCGACCATAGTGTAATGAATAATATTTTTTTAAACTTTTTCAATTTTTACCTCACCCCCTGCCCCTCTCCATTTGGAGAGGGGGGAGTGCTCCGTAATTAATTTAATTTCATTAATTTATTTTTCAATGGTTCCACAATGGTGTCAATATCACCGGCACCTAACGTCAACAATACATCCAGTTGAAGATGACTAACTTTTTCCAACAGATCATTTTTCTGACAAATACTTTTGTTTTTCAACTTCATTTTATCCAACAACATTTTTGAATTTACTCCTTCAATTGGTAGTTCGCGCGCCGGATAGATCTCCATCAATATACATTCATCCAACAGATCCAAACTTTTTGCAAAATCGTCAGCAAAATCACGTGTACGCGTAAATAAATGCGGTTGAAATATTCCTGTAATTTTTTTAGTCGGGTACATTTCTTTTGCAGAATTGATACATGCTTTTAACTCTTCCGGATGGTGGGCGTAATCATCAATAAAAACAAGTTTGTCGGTTTTTAATTGATAATCAAAACGCCTTTTAACACCTTGAAATGTTTTTAATGCTTTGCGTACATTGTCTTCCGAAACATTCATTAAACAAGCTACAACAATTGATGCAATTGAATTTTCGACATTATGTAAACCCGGCAAACCTAAGGTCATGTTTTTAAATACGCCCTTCGGAGTATGAACCTCGAAATGATATTCTGCATTTTTAATTTCAATATTTTGCGCGTAATAATCTGCTGTCTTATCATCCACAGAATAAGTGATGCAACCATTAATCGGATTAATATTATCTACAATACTTTTCTTCAAGATCAGTTTTGATCGTACCTGACTCGCAAACAAAGAATAGGATTCTTCCATATATTTTCTATCTCCGTAAATATCCAAATGGTCGGCATCAACGGAAGTGATAACGGCTATTTCGGGATGCAAGGTTAAAAATGAACGATCGTATTCATCGGCTTCAACAACCACAAGATTGCGGATTGCGGATTTTGAATTTCGGATTTTTAAATTTTCACTCAACAATAAATTGGTATTGTAATTTTGCGTGATACCTCCTAAAAACGCTGAAGGATCTAAATCGGCAACTTTTAAAATATGTGCAATTAAAGATGAAGTAGTTGTCTTTCCGTGTGTGCCCGCAACTGCAATAGTATATGTTGATTCAGTAATCATCCCTAAAACTTCAGAACGCTTTTTAATAGTATAATTATTTTCCTGAAAATAATTAAATTCACTGTGATCACTTGGTATTGCAGGAGTATAAACTATTAGAATTTCGGATTTCGGATTTTTGATTTCGGATTTAATATGACTAATATCATCCACAAAATGTATATCAATACCTTCAGCAATTAATTCATCGGTAAGTTTAGTTGGAGTTTTATCATAACCGCTTACACTCTTACCCATCGCACTAAAATAGCGTGCTAAAGCGCTCATTCCGATGCCGCCTATTCCTAGAAAATATATGTATTTATAATTATTCAAAAGACCTCACCCCTTATTCCCCTCTCCACAGGAGAGGGGGCGAAACTTAATCGCTAGTTAAATATTTTTATTTTTTTCCTTTATTAATTAAACTCAGTACTTCAGTTGCAATTACTTTAGCTGAATCCTGAAATGCAAGTCCGGCAATATTTTCAGATAGCTTATGACATTGTTCTTCGTTATTTAATAATGTGATAATTGCATCACAAAGTTTTTCACGTGCTTCCGAATCTTTAATTAGAATAGCGGCATTATAAGTTACCAAAGCCATTGCATTTTTTGTTTGATGATCTTCCGCTACATTGGGCGAAGGAATTAATATACAAGGCTTTTTTACCACACATAATTCGCTTATCGAACTTGCACCTGCCCGTGACACCACAACATCTGCAACAGCATATAGATAATCCATTTTTTGAATAAAATCAAAAGCTTTTATTCCTTTCCCTTCATATTTAGCAAGGGCAGTTTGTGCTGTTTCATTAAATCCTTTACCCGTTTGCCAAACCAATTGAATATTACTTTTTTCGAAAATATCCAAACATTTCATGATGCTTTCATTGATGGTTCGGGCACCTAAACTTCCACCAATTACTATGATTGTTTTTTTATTTGAATCCAATCCAAAAAATTCCAATCCTCTTGCACGCTTTCCTTCCAGACTTAATATATCCTGACGAATAGGATTTCCTGTCATCAATATTTTTTCTTTGGGAAAATATTTTTCCATACCTGAATAAGCCACACATATTCGATCTACATTTTTAGAAAGAATTTTATTTGTTATTCCCGGATATGAATTCTGTTCTTGTATAACCGTTACAACACCATTTTTAGAAGCCACCTGCAACATTGGTCCGCTTGCAAATCCGCCGGTACCAATAACTGCATCGGGTTTAAATTCCTTTAAAATTTTTTTTGCTTTCAGTAAACTACTGATCACTTTAAAAGGAAAAGCTAAATTAGAAAGGGTCAGTTTCCGCTGAAAACCACTGATCCAAAGCCCTGCAATTTTATAACCTGCGGCAGGAACTTTTTCCATCTCCATCTTGCCTTCTGCACCAACAAACAAAAATTCAGTATCCGGACGAATTATTTTTATCGCATTAGCAATCGCGATCGCAGGAAAAATATGTCCTCCTGTTCCTCCTCCACTTACAATAATTTTAAGTGGTGGCATTTGCGCCTCCTTCCTCTTTAACTTCACCTTCCCTGCTTACACTCAATATTATCCCAATAGCAATACTAGTAAACCATATAGATGTTCCTCCCATGCTTATTAATGGTAATGGCTGACCCGTTACCGGAAGGAGATTTACGGCAACAGCCATATTTATCATCGCCTGAAATACTAAGTTGAATGTTAATCCTATCGCTAATAAACTTCCAAATGTCCGTTCACTTTTATTTGCAATTCGTACTCCCCGAAATAATAAAATCAGGTATAAAAAAACAATGATGATGGCGGTAACAAGCCCCCACTCTTCAATTACAATCGCAAAAATAAAATCAGAGGATGCTTGCGGCAAAAAATTTCGTTGCATACTGTTACCCGGACCTTTTCCGATTACACCTCCGGAGGCAATTGCAATTTTAGCTTGCTCCGCCTGAAAATTACTTTCACTATCTCCGCTGCTAAAGCCTTCAATACGAGCTTTCCAGGTAGCGCCACGTGGAATTGCATTGGGGAAATTAAAGATCAATACAATTAATAATAATCCTACAACAATCCCTGAACCTACCAGTAAGAGCAAGTGTTTGGCATTTATTCTACCGATGAACATCAGCACGAAACAGGTTAAAAATAATAAAGCAGCAGTGGAAAAATTTGCCGGTAAGATCAAGGCACAAATAATTCCAACGGGAATTACTATCGGTAAAAATGCAGCTTTAAAATCTTTAATTTGATCTTGCTTTATTGATAACATTCGCGCTACATAGGCTATTAATGCAAGCTTTGCAAAATCTGAAGTTTGAAATGTTAATGATGTTCCCGGAATAGCTAACCAACGACTTGCATCACCGGCGCTTATTCCGTTCATAAGTGTGTATAATAATAATGGTGCTGCCAGAAAAACAGCAACCTGCGAAATCCTGGAAAAATAGGTGTACTTCACTTTATGAACAAAATACATCAGCAATATTCCTGAGCTTACAATAAAAACGTGCTTAATTAAATACGAAGCCGTATCGCCTCCTTTATAACGATACGCCAATGCAACAACAGAGCTATATACAACCAAAATAGATAAAAGGGAGAGCAGCAACACTGCAGTCCAAATTACTTTATCACCTTTTATGTATTTGAATAGATTCATTTTACAATCCTCTCACAGCTTGTTTAAATTGTGTTCCACGATCCTCATAATCTTCAAACAAATCGAAACTCGCGCAAGCAGGAGACAATAAAACGGTGTCCCCTTTTTTCCCTAATTTATACGATTGCGCAACTGCCTCTTGAGCAGAACCTGCTTCTAAAATTGTTTCAACTAACCCACCAAAAGCCTTGATAATTTTTTTATTATCAGAACCCAGACAAATGATCGCTTTTACTTTTTCCTTTATCAACTCGTTCAACATTGAATAATCATTACCCTTGTCAACTCCTCCAAGAATAAGGATCACCGGATTGGTCATACTTTCCAAAGCGTACCATGTTGAATTAACATTGGTCGCTTTCGAGTCGTTAATAAACTCTATCCCATGGATGTTGCCAACCAACTCCAACCGGTGTCCGATGTTGTGAAAATCAGAAAGGCTTTCACGAATTGTTTCCTTTCTTATTTCAACCAATTTTCCGGTAATACCGGCAGCCATTGAATTGTAAATGTTGTGTTTACCTTGTAGCGCTAGTTCTTGAATTGTCATAAATAAAGGATTAGAGTTGTTTGTATTTATTACGAGTTGATTGTTTTCATCTAAGTATGCGCCTTGCTCTACTTTTTGTTTAATGGAAAAAGGAAACTTTTTTGCTTTAATAATTTTATTTGTTAATTCTTTTGCGATTATTTCATCGTCGATACAAAAAATAAAAGCATCATTTTCTGTTTGATTTTGTATTACTCTAAATTTTGAATCCACATAATTTTGCATCTCGTAATTATATCTGTCCAAGTGATCTGGCGTGATGTTCAGCAATATGGATATGTCAGCTTTGAACTCAAACATCCCGTCCAACTGAAAACTGCTCAACTCCAACACGTAATAATCAAAATCTTTTTTACCCGCTTCGTCAGTACTTTCAGCAACCTGCATGGCGAAACTTTTCCCGACATTTCCTGCAAGTCCAACATTCAAACCTGCCTTTTGAAGCATGTGATAGATCAATAATGTTGTTGTTGTTTTTCCGTTGCTTCCTGTTATGCAGATCTTTTTTGCTTTTGTATATCGTCCGGCAAATTCTATTTCTGAAATTACAGGAATGCCTTTATTCTGCAATGCTTTTATCAGTTCTGCTTTATCAGGAATACCAGGACTTTTAACCACTTCATCCGCATTTAAAATGAATGCTTCCGTGTGTTTTTCTTCTTCCCATTTAATTCCGTAATTTGAAAGAACGTCTTTGTATTTATCTTTTATTTTTCCTTTGTCAGAAAGAAAAACATCAAAACCTTTTTTTAATCCAAGCACTGCCGCACCAACGCCGCTTTCGCCCCCACCAAGTATTACCAACCTCACCCCAACCCTCTCCACAGGAGAGGGAGTGCGTAACTTATTCTTTGTTTGTAAAATATTTTCCAATCACGTTTACAATTATTTTTTACAACTATCTATAACTCCCACCCCCTCTCTTGTGGAGAGGGGATGAAGGGGTGAGGTCTTTTACCTTAATTTCAATGTTACTATCGTTAATACTGCCAGCATAATTCCGATGATCCAAAAACGCGATACAATTTTTGATTCATGCATTCCTAATTTTTGATAATGATGATGCAGCGGAGCCATCTTGAAAAGCCGATGTTCACGGGCATATTCAATTCCAAATTTTTTCTTCATCAATTTGAAATATCCGACCTGCATCATTACAGAAAGATTTTCAACCAGAAAAATCCCGCAGAGAATAGGTATAAGAAGTTCTTTACGGATGGCGATGGCGAAAACAGCAATGATACCGCCCAATGCTAAACTCCCTGTATCACCCATGAACACTTGCGCAGGGAAAGAGTTGTACCATAGAAATCCAACACATCCTCCAACAAATGCAGAAATAAAAATTACAAGTTCACCTGCATTTGGTATGTACATAATATTCAGGTAATCCGCGAAGATCCTGTTACCGGAAACATATGCGAATACAGCTAAAGTAACTCCGATGATTGCCGAAGTGCCGGTTGCCAACCCATCAATTCCATCCGTTATATTCGCGCCATTTGACACTGCAGTAACTATTATAATAACGATGGGTATAAAAATTAACCATGACCATTTTTGATATCCGTCACCTAAAAAAGAAAGCAGAGATGAATAATCGAATTCATTGTTTTTCACAAACGGAATAGTAGTTTTCATTGATTTAGTATCCTCCGTTGAATACTCCGGCATAGAAGGTAATTGGGTACTTTGATTCTCCACTTCAATGGTATATGCACTTTGTCCGCTGCTGTGAACACGATTACGAACCACAACATCATTATGAAAATATAAAGTAACCCCCACAATTAAACCTATTCCAACCTGACCCAATACTTTAAATTTACCGGTCAATCCTTCTTTGTCTTTCTTGAAAACTTTGATGTAATCATCTAAAAATCCAATAGCACCAAGCCATACAGTAGACAGCAACAATAACATGATATAGATATTATGTAATTTCGCGAAAAGCAATGTTGGGATAACAATGGCTGAAAGTATAATTAAACCGCCCATTGTAGGGGTTCCTTTCTTTTGCAATTGACCTTCTAATCCCAGATCGCGAACTGTTTCCCCCACTTGTTTTCTATGTAACAAATTGATGATGTGTTTACCAAACACTAAAGAGATCAACAATGATAAGATCAATGCCATGGCAGCACGGAAAGAGATATATTGAAACACTCCCGCTCCCGGAAAATTAAATTGCTTGTCTAAAAAATCGAATAGATAGTAGAACATTATTTTAGAAATAATTTTAAGTTTTCCTGTAGCACCAGCATATCATCAAACGAATGCTTTACCCCTTTTATCTCTTGATATTTTTCATGTCCTTTTCCGGAAACAAGAATTATATCGCCGGGTTTAGCAATGGAGCATGCTGTTTTAATTGCTTCGCTTCTATCTGTGATCGACAATGTTTTTTTATGATTAACACCATCAACACCTTTTTGCATTTGCTTAATAATTGTATCCGGATCTTCACTTCGCGGATTATCGGAAGTAAGAATTACCCTGTTGCTCAGATCACATGCGATCTTTGCCATCATTGGGCGTTTAGCGGCATCGCGGTCGCCTCCGCAACCTACAACAGTAATTACCTGCTCATTGCCTGTGCGTATATCATTGATTGTTTTCAATACATTCGTCAGTGCGTCAGGGGTGTGGGCGTAATCAACAATTCCAATTATTCCGTTATCGGTTCGTATGTATTGAAAACGGCCTTCAACAGAGCTTAACGTGCTTAATGTGGTGAGTACATTGGTTTTATCTTCCTTAAGTAAAATTGCGGTGGCGTATACTGCTAAAAGATTATAGGCATTAAAATTGCCAATGAGTTTACTCCAGACTTCGTTGTTATCAATGTTCAAATGCAAACCACTAAATTGATTTTCCACCACCTTGCATTTATAATCGGCCATGGAACGAAGGGAGTATGTTTTCTTCAATGCCTTGGTATTTTGCAGCATCACTTCAGCATTTGCATCATCCTTATTCGTCAATGCAAATGCATCTGAACCCAACATATCAAAAAATCCTTTTTTTGCTTTGATGTATTCGTCAAATGTTTTGTGATAATCCAAATGATCATGTGTAATGTTGGTAAACACCCCGCCGGCAAAGTGAATTCCGGCGATACGATTTTGTACTACGGCGTGAGAGCTCACTTCCATAAAGCAGTGTGTACAGCCTTTATCCACCATTTGGCGAAGCAACGCATTTAACTCAATAGCATCCGGTGTGGTGTGAGTTGAAGGAAATAATTCATTGTTGATCTGATTTTTTACAGTAGAGATCAAACCCACTTTATATCCTAATTTTTTAAATAAATTAAAAAGCAATGTTACCGTTGTTGTTTTCCCATTTGTTCCGGTAACACCCACTAACAATAAACTTTCAGAAGGGTTATCATAAAAATTACTTGCAAGAATTCCTAATGAGGAAGTTGTATCACTTACTTTTATATATGTAATTTTTTCATTGATCTTTTTTGGTAATTCTTCGCATAAAATAGTGATGGCACCTTTTGAAATGGTTTCTTCAATGTACTTATGACCGTCGCTTTGTGTACCTTTTGTTGCAACAAACAAACTATCTTTTTCGATTTTTCGTGAATCGAAACTAATAGCAGTAATAGCAACATTGGTGGAGCCGATCACTTCAACAATTCTTACTTTGTATAATATGTCTTTTAACAGTTTCATAAACCCCTCTTAATCTCCCCACAAGGGAGAATTATTAAATTAGTTGCAATGTGATTTGAGTTCCTTTAGTAAACGTTGTCCCTTCCAATAATGATTGCGTGGCAACTGCTCCGCTTCCGATTATTGTTACACGAATACCATTATTTTCCAATAGATACAATGCATCCTGTGCGGTCATCCCAACTAAATTTGGAATGATTTTATGTTTCAAATCATTCTCTATTTTTTGTGAAGAAAGATTTATAGAAATAGAATCTGTTGTTGAAGATGAAACCCACTCCGCATTCTTATCATTTGATTTTACAGGGACTTTCAGCCTTTTTAAAATGATGTCGATTTCTTCTTGTGAACCGGATTTTGTGGAAGGTGCTCTCAACGCGAATTTCGGTTGCACCGAATTAATTTCCTTATGAATTTCTAAACTGGTAGAATATACTTTATCTGCTACATCTTTAAATACCGGACCCGCTACAACGCCACCATAATAAGCATCTCCACTCGGCGCACTAACAACTACAATACAAGCATATTTAGGATTGTCAGCCGGAAAATAACCAACAAATGAAGCTTGATAGGTCATTTTACCTTTCACCAAGCCCATTTGCGCTGTACCTGTTTTTCCTGCGATCTGATAATCGGCAGCTTTTAAACTTTTTGCCGTACCATTTAAAACAACACCTTCCATCATTTTTTTTGCTTTGTCAACCGTAGACTGTGAGCAAATAGTAGGATTGATAACTTCCGGATCAAAATTTTTAATTGTTTTACCACGCTTTTTAATTTCCTTTACAAATATTGGCCGCATCATTTTACCATTGTTTGCGATCGCACTGTAGAATGTTAATATTTGTAATGGAGTAATTCTTGATTCGTATCCATAGCTTATCCAGGGCAATGAAATTTTCGACCAGCTTTTATCTTGTGTCGTTTTAATGTATGGCAATGCTTCACCCGGAAGGCTTATATTTAAAGGTGAATTCAAATTCATTTGATACAAACGATCAATGTATTTTTGAGGATCCTTACCGTAATAGCTTGTTATGATCTTAGTAACTCCTACGTTTGATGATTGCTCAAATACTTCCTGAACGGTAAGTCGGCTTTTTTCCGGATGATGTGAATCGGCCACCTTGGCATCACTGTAATAGCAAACACCATTTCCAATATCGATCACCTCGCTCAACTTTACATTGTAATCTTCCATCACAGCCACAAGCGAAGCCAGTTTAAATGTTGAACCCGGCACTGTTGCAACTCCTACAGCATAGTTTAAGTTCTCTACATATGTTGATGAATCTTTTCTGGTAAGGTTAGCAATTGCCTTTACTTCGCCAGTTTTCACCTCCATTAAAACCAAACATCCGTGATCGGCACCATGTTTTTTTAAGGAGTTCATTAATGAATTAGAAGCAACGTCCTGAATATTTATGTCAACGGTAGAAATAACATCTTCTCCATCTTCCAACTGAACTTCATCCTCTTCGTCCAATGGTTTCCAAACACCTCCGGCAATTTTTTGCATTAAGCGCTGACCGCTTTCTCCTTGTAGATAACTATTATAAGCCATTTCCAAACCGTACGATTTACCGGTGCCTTCCTTGTTAAAATTCCCAATGGTACGACCTGCTAAATTTTGGAACGGACGTTCACGTTTGTTTGTTTGATCGTAGTTAAAGCCGCCTCTGTTACGCCCTTTGCAGATAATTGGAAATTTTTTGATCTTTTGCAATTCAGCATAAGAAACCCCGCGTCGCAGCACCACCCACCTATCGCCTTTTTTACGAGCGTTTGTCAATAATTTTTTATATTCTTTTTCAGATTTATCAGGAAATAAATTGGAGAAACAAGAAGCCAACGAATCAACATTATCTTCAAATACTTCTTTCGTTGTAGCCTCAACATTTATATCTATTCCAACTTCATAATAAGGCAATGAGGTAGCCAACAGAATCCCGTTGGCATCATATATATTGCCACGTACGGCCTCTACATCAAATAACTTGGTAGAAAAATTTTTTGATTTTGCTCTCCACTCATCACCTTCGGAAAACTGAATCACAAAAATTTTGTAAATAATAGCGACACCAAAAAGGCATATAAAAAAATATATGAGATATACACGCCATAAAATGTCCTTTTTTACTTCCATAAAAATTATTCCCTTGCAACTAATATTTTTTTAGGAGGCACCACGCTTTCCTTGATTCCTGTTTGCATTACTGCCAAAGCTTTAGCGACTTCGGTTTGTTTACTTTTTATTACTAATGAATCTTTTACAACTATGTATTGTGTTCTCAATTCTTTAATTTCCCCTGTCAAGCGATTTACTTTTCTCACCTGATCATCGGAGTAATAACCGTTTGCGATGTAGCAAATGGCTAAAAAAGACAAGAAAAAAATGAACGGAAAATTTTTTATTGTTGTTTCTTTTGAAAGAAAATTACCACTAACAACACTCGCCACAGAACGGATCACCTTATTTTCTTTCTCAGGTGTTACAGACTTTTTCGGCTCTTCCAATTTTGTTATTCTTTATTATTTATTTTTGTCGACTTTTTTATTTGTCGACTGTCGACTAATTTTTTTCTGCTATTCTCAATTTTGCGCTACGTGCTCTGCTATTTGCTAAAACCTCTTCTTCTGTTGGTATTATTGCTTTTCGTGTTATCGCTTTAAAAGGTGCTAGTTGATTTCCAAAAAAATCTTTCTCCACTTCACCTTCAAATTTTCCGCTGCGTATAATGTTTTTTACCAATTTATCTTCTAATGATTGATAAGAGATCACTACCAATCGTCCACCCGGTTTCAATACCTCCAAACTTTGCATCAACAGCTCTTTTAAGGCATCCAGTTCTTTATTTACTTCTATTCGTAATGCTTGAAAAACCTGCGCATAATATTTATTTTCACGACCACGCTTCACACATTTCTCAATTGCCACTTTCAGATCATTTACTGTTTCTATTTTTTTTTCATTCCTACCATGAACAATTAAATAGGCTAATCTTCCTGCATTGTCCACTTCACCATACATTTTAAAAATGCGTTTCAAGTCTTCTTCACTATATGTATTCAACACATCCGCGGCGGTTAGCTTTGAACTTTGATCCATTCGCATATCTAACTTCGCATCAAAGCGAGTTGAAAATCCTCTGTCCGCTTCATCAAACTGATGAGATGAAACTCCCAGGTCAGCAAGTAAACCATCGATTGGCAAAGCGTTGTACATCTTTAAAAAGTTTTTCAGATACCTGAAATTTTGTCTGATGAGAACAAATCGTTCATCATCAATTTTATTTTTCACAGCATCTTCATCCTGATCAAAAGCATATAATTTGCCGGTGGTCAGGTGTTTTAAAATTTCCCGGGAATGACCGCCACCACCAAATGTCACATCAACATAAATGCCTTTGGGATTAATGTTCAAGCCATCAATACAATCTTTTAAAAGAACAGGATTATGATATTCCATTATTCGCCTAATGCCGGATTAATACCACCCATCACATCTTCCGCTAACTTTTCAAAATTCTGAGTACCGTCTTTAATAAATTTCTCGTATGCCTTGGTATCCCAGATTTCAATCCTATCTCCGGCAGCAGCCATCACAATATTTTTGTTGATCCCCGAAAATGTTACCATGTCCTTTGAGATTAACAATCTTCCGGAAGCATCTAATTCTACAGGTACTACACCGTAATTAAACATTCTGATGAACTCCACATTCTTTTTTATGAACTTGTTGAGTTTGTTCACTTCTTTCACCATTTCGTTCCATGTGGCCATAGGATACAACTCGAGCGACTTGCTGAAAATGCTGCGTTTCATCACAAATCCAGCTTTCAGCTCTTTGGTAAGCTGCTTTTTAAAAGCAACAGGAAGCATGACACGACCCTTCGCATCAGCACTACACTCATATACTCCAAATAGGCTATTCATTGTGGTTGATTTCTTTCAGCCGTAAAAATAAAAACAATTTTCCCACTTTTTACCACAATTTACCACTTTGTTGAAAACTTTCTGGTTTTCGACATTAAAACAGACCGAAAATGAATCCAAATTGTTCGAAATAAAAAAACTGAATTCGTCGTGTATTCACTTTAAATAAAGAAGTGTATAAAATTAAAAGTGCCGACAAAAGAGATTTTTTGCCTTGGTGGGAGAAAAAGTTCTATGCTGATAACCTTCTAAAAAACAAAATGAAAAACTATCTTTGCATGTGCTCACAACTTTAACATATACAATTCCAACAAACGGCCTGAACATTAACATTCAAGCCTTGAACGAACGTTTTAAACATATCTGTATTTTCGATTCTAACCTACAGGCAAATAAAAATCAACACCTGCAAGCCTCTAAGATCATCGCTATTGGGTCAACACAGGAACTTATTGTTACTCATTCAAAAAATGCTTTAACAGAATTACAACAGTTTTATGATGAAAGGAAAGGTTGGTTATTTGGTTATCTGACCTACGATATTAAAAATGAAATAGAAAATTTAACCTCTGAAAATAGCGATGGCTTGGGATTTCCGGTATTGCAATTTTTTGTTCCGAAAGTGGTAATGCAAATTAACGCTACCAATATTTCTGTAACTTACGATGATAATTTTGTTACAAAAACAGAAGCGGAAGAAATTTATTATTTAAGTGTTAATCACCCTAATCTTGATTTAACTAATCCCCCTAACCCCCTTTACAAGGGGGAATTAATCCCACTTCGGAAGGTTGTTATTCAGTCGAAAATTAAAAAGTCTGAATACATTGATTCGGTGAGTCAACTTAAACAACGCATCCGTAAAGGAGATATTTATGAAGTTAATTTTTGTCAGGAATTTTTTGCTGAAAATGCTGAAATAAATACGGTAGCTATTTTTGAAAAATTAAATGAACTTTCTCAAGCACCATTCACTGCGTATTGTAAATTCGATAAACACTATGCACTTTGTGCAAGTCCTGAGAGGTTTTTACAAAAGCGCGGCAACAGGTTAATTTCACAACCCATTAAAGGAACCATTAAACGTTCCGAAAACAAAATAGAAGATGAGCAACTAAAGCTTAAATTGCAAAATAGTAATAAAGAACGTAGTGAAAATGTGATGATCGTAGATCTGGTTCGGAACGATTTTTCCCGAATTGCAAAAGCTGGAAGTGTGCACGTTGATGAACTATTTGGCATATACAGTTTCAAACAATTGCACCAGATGGTTTCTACAGTTAGCTGTGAATTAAATAAAAATGTTTCATTTACCGATATTATCAAAAGCACATTCCCGATGGGTTCTATGACGGGCGCGCCAAAAGTAAGCGCGATGAAAATCATTGAACAATATGAAAGCACCAAAAGAGGTTTATATTCAGGTGCAATCGGTTATATTACTCCTGATGGCGATTTTGATTTTAACGTAGTTATCCGAAGTATTTTATATAATTCCGAAAACAAATATTTATCATTTATGGTTGGCAGTGCTATAACCGACAAAGCCATTGCTGAAGAGGAATATGAAGAATGTTTATTAAAAGCAAAAGCGATGTTTGAAGTGTTGCAAAACAATAATTAGAGAATGTTTTGTACATTAGTTATGGAAAACTACTGTTTATTGGCAGGACAATAAAATAGAAAAACGAATGGACAGAAACGAAATAAAATACAAACAGAAAGCAATTAGCAGTTTCAAAACAAAGTTTGAAATTTATCTTTTTATGAAAACAATTAATAGAAATCTAACCATAATATCTCCGGCAGATTTTGAATCCTTTAAAATTACTGATGAAATAGTGAATATTTACACAACAATATATTGGCAAGAATGTAAAGACCAAAAAATAAATGGAATACTTATCCAAGATATAGAAAAAAATATTTTAGAATGGAAACAACAAAACAGAAAACTAATAATGCAATTAAGAAATAACTATATTGCAAATTGTTTCCCGAAATTGTTTCCCAAAAAAGACTTTTTGACACTTCTTGAGAATACAACTTGTACCTATTGTAGAATTGCAGTCAAAGAAATTGAAAAACTTTCAGAAGAAAGAAAATTATTCAAGAAAAATTTTAGAGGATGGAATATGGAAATTGACCGTCTAAATTCAAACTATGAGTATTCTAAAAATAATTGTGTAATGGCTTGCTATTGGTGTAATAATGCAAAGAGCGATGAGTTTACTGAAGATGAGTTTGCTTTGATTGGTATTACTATTTCAAAAATATGGAAAACCCGAATTAATAAATAACAAGATATGAAAAAAATTCTAAAAATAATTTTGCTAACAAATTTTATTTCTAATTTAAGTTTCGGACAGTCTTTAAAAAGTCCAATAAAATTAAATAACAAAGCTTATTATTATGTTTCAAAAAAAACATATACTAGTAAAGCAGAACCCGAAGAAGGAAAGACTTTTACAGTTCCTAAAAATACTGTTTGGCTTGTAAGTGTAGATTGTGGACTTTGCTATTTACGTTCCATTAGACCGTGTAGCTATATTACCAATGAACAATTTAATTACCAACAGATGAATACAGATGGAAATATTAGCTGGTCTTTTCTTCCAGTTGTTCTTTTTAGTGAAACTTCATTTGTCTTGCATAGCAATTCACTAAATAGTTTGGACAATATTATCATAGAAGAATATAAAATACGTGTGAAAAAATAAATGAAGAATTCAGATAAAATAAACAATTTGAAGATAGGCTGAAAATATTCTATCAATAGGACAAAATAACAATATGCCACAACTCTTTGAAATTTCATATAAAATGTAAAACTCTTGATTAAATGAAATTTCTTAAAAATAAAAATTGTTACGTATTTTTAATAATATTTTCTATGTTATTAGTTGAACTATTGCAGGCACAAAATAATATAAAAATAATTCCTGATTGGACAATGCCAAAAGGAGTTGCAATTGTTTATCCTGAAAACTTACCCGAAAACCAAAAAGAAAAAAGAAAAAAGAAAAACCTGATTAATTTCTATGATAGCTTCATTCAAAAAATTATAGATAGCTCGGAAATATCAGAACTTACAATAGTTCACAGAGTTGGAATAAAGGAAAAACTTTGTAACAAATTCCCTTCCCCTAAAATCAAACTTGTTGAAATAAAAAATGTGCAAGATATTTGGATAAGAGATTTTGCTCCAATTGCAACTACAACAAATCACAATGTTATTAAAGCAAGCTATTATCCTCAATACTTTCCAATGCAAGAAAAAAAATATGCCAAATTAGACGACACTATAGGTCAAGTTTTAGCAGAAAAATATTTAAAGATAAATGTTTCAAACCTTGTGTGTAATAATAAGCGAGTTATTCTTGACGGAGGTAATTTTATACACAACGGTAACGGTATTGGAATTACAACTAACAGAATAATCGCAGACAATGAATGGCTTTCGATTGACGAAATCCGAAATACTTTTGAAGAGCAATTAGGAATTTCAAAACTAATAATTGTTCCTGTTGAATCTGGGGACGAAACAGGACATATTGATGGAATGGTACGTTTCATAAATGAAACAACAGTTGTTGTCGCTGTATATCCTGATAATTACAGAGAAGGAAAAGAATTTATGGACGGCATCGCAAAACAATTAGCAATTGAATTTAAAGTAATTCGAATTACAAATGAAAGTCCGGAAGACCCTAATGACAATGAATTCCCGAGTGCATACGGCAACTACATAAATTTTTTGAGAGTTGGAAATAAAATATTTCTTCCTCAATACGGGATTCCCGACAAAGATAAATCTGCAAAAGAAGAATATGAAAAATATTTTCAAGTAATTACAGTTGACAAAGACATTGAAAAACTATCCAAATTAGGAGGTGTTTTAAATTGTATCACGTGGACGTACTATTAACAATGATTGGAGAATGTTCTATCCAATGAAAAAAATGTTATTTTTAATTTTGTTTACATTATTTTATGCAAGCCAAACCATTACTGCCCAAAATTGCGGTGTAAACAGGTGGAGCATAAAAACACTTTCAGATATTGACACAATTAAAATAGATTTTCAACAGATAATTCCTTCAACAGTTCATGAACAAATATCATTAGAAATTCCAACAGATAAAAAATCTCGACTTGAGTCCGAAACAAAAGTGTACTCCATTGACTGTTTTATTGTTGGCTTCAAAAAAGAAAGTGATGATAAAGACATTCATATAATAATTAAAGATACTGAAACAGGCGAAACAATGGTAGCAGAAATTCCAAGCTACGAATGCTTTGAAATTGCAAAGACTAGCAGATATGAGTTATTTAAACAATTACAAGTATGGTTTATTGATAACATTGGACAACCAAAATCAAAATTTGTATATCCTGAAAAACCAATACCTATTATAATTACCGGTGTTGGATTTTTCGATTTTAATCACGGACAAAAAGGAATGGCTAACAATGGACGTGAAATTCATCCGGTATTATCAATCAAATTAAAATAGTCATTCAAAATAAAATTACTTAATGTCGCAATACAACCCTAAAATTCACCATCGTAGAACAATCCGATTACAAGGATATGATTATTCGCGGGCGGGTTTGTATTTTATTACCATCTGTTGTGAAAATAGAGAACACAGGTTTGGAAAAATTGAAAACAATGAAATGATTTTGAATGATGCAGGGAAAATTGCAGAAGAATGTTGGTTGGAAATTCCAAATCATTTTCCAAATGCAATATTGCACGAACATATTATAATGCCAAATCACATTCACGGCATAATACAATTGAAAACGGATAATATTGGTGGGGTTCAAAATGCAGGGGTTCAAAATTTTGAACCCCTACAACAAAACATACCACCAATACCCGTAGGGGTTGAAAATTTTCAACCCCTACCGCGCAACGGGGAATGGATCGAAAATATAGGGATTCAACATTTTGAACCCCAACGAAACAAATTTCAAAAAATAATTCCTCGTTCGATTGGTTCAATTGTTCGTGGATATAAAATCGGTGTTACAAAATGGTATCGTAATAATGGCGATATTGAAAAAATTTGGCAACGTAATTTTCACGAACACATTATCCGGGATGAAAAATCCTATCGACATATTTCAAATTACATAATCAACAACCCTGCAAAATGGCGGGATGACAAATTTTATAATCAGTAGGGGTTCAAAATTTTGAAACCCTACGAAAATTATTTATCAATGCTGAATTTATTCAAATCATACATCCAACAAGAAAAACTTTTCTCCTCAAAAGAAAAAATACTGCTTACTGTTAGTGGTGGTATTGATTCTGTTTTGATGTGCGAATTATTTCATTTAGCAGAATTAAAATTTGGTATTGCACATTGCAATTTTCAATTACGTGGTGACGAAAGTGACCAGGATGAAGTATTCGTTAAAACCCTTGCAAAAAAATATAAAGTTGAATTTCATTCTATTAAATTCGACACTTCATCTTTCGCTAAAAAAAATAAACTTTCTACCCAAATTGCTGCTAGACAATTAAGGTACAAATGGTTTGAGGAAATTAAAGAAGAATTCAAATACAAGTATATCGCTACTGCCCATCATCAGGACGATTCCATCGAAACCTTTTTTATCAATATTATTCGTGGAACGGGTATCTCAGGATTGCACGGCATCTTACCAAAACAAGGAAATATTATTCGTCCGATGCTTTTTACAACTAAGGAAGAAATAAAAGCCTATGCTAAAAAAAATAAAATAAAATATCGTGAAGACAGCAGCAATGCCTCAGATAAATATGTACGAAATAAAATTCGTCATCTGATAATTCCTGTTTTAAAAGAATTAAACCCAAGTCTTGAAAAAACAATTACCAATAATATTCAACATCTACGTGATGTTGAATTGATTTATAAAAATGATATTGAAAACAAACGATCAAAAATTGTAAAAGCCTCAACAAAAAATATAAACGAAACTATTATTTCTATTAAATTATTAAAAAAGCTAAAGCCAATTACTACTTATTTATTTGAATTTTTAAAGCCTTTTAACTTTAATGCCGCTACCGTTGAAGAGATCATTGTAGCACTTGATGCAGAGTCAGGAAAGCAATTTTTTTCGGATACGCATCGCTTAATTAAGGATAGGGAGTATTTGATAATAGAAAAGTTAAAAGTTCAAAGTTCAAAAACTCCAGTTCAAAGTTTGAAAGTTCAAAGTGCAAAGTTCGTAGTGCGTAGAAATCAAAAAGAAATTGCCATTGATGAACTTAAATTAAGTTTTAACAAATCTGCAAAAACTTTAAACTTTAAACTTTTAACTTTAAACTCCCTTGCTCAGCTCGATTTTGGCAAACTTGAATTTCCTCTTGAAATTCGCAAATGGCAGAAGGGCGATACTTTTTACCCTTTAGGGATGAAAGGGGAAAAAAAATTAAGCGATTTTTTTATTGATAAAAAACTATCCATCAATCAAAAAGAAAACACCTGGCTATTAACCTCCAAAGGCAAAATTGTATGGGTGATCGGTCAACGTATGGATGACCGTTTTAAAATTACGGATACTACTCAAAATATTTATTTGGTAAAATTGATTTAGTGCCTTACCTTTGAAAATATGCAAGACAAAATCCTTTTCGAAGAAAAGCAATACATTGGTTACAATAAATGGGCAATACTTTGGCGCACTGTTTTGGCCTTGTTTTGCTTCTTGCTTTACTTCTGGAGTGAAAATCCAAAACCGGTGGATGTTTCAGGTATTGAGATTCCCTCTTCGCCTGTTGGTGAGGATTCCGGCCACTTATTCTTTTTAATGGGATTAGTTATTATGCTCCTTTCATTAATTTTAATATTTATTTTACACATACATACTATAGTAATAAATAACAATCTTATCCTTAACGGCCTCTGGACTTCCCGCAAAGTGAAAATAGATCTGAGCAGTATTGTTGATGTTAAAAAAGTACAATCCAGTACATTTATATTAAATCCTCCAATTTATAATTTGCACTTCAAGAATAAAATTCATTTTTTTACCCAAGGCAATGATGCCGTGGAACTTACCGACAAAGATGGTCTCAAATATAGCATCGGTAGCCAAAAATCAGATGAGTTAGCCAACTTACTGACATTACTTACCTCTTCCAACAAAGCGTAGGAATATTTAAAAAAATTGTAACGCTTTCCTTTTTTGTCCGTACACAGTTGTATTCCTGTAATTTTTAATAACCTTTAACCTTTAATGCTTATGACAAATGATACTCATATAAAAATTCCGGTTTCTATTGAAAAAGAAAATATCAGTGGTCTGAAATTTCCTGATAATGAAGTTTTAAAATCAAAAGATGAAATCAAAATGCGGAACGCAGACCTTGAAAGAGCCATGAAACTAGGAAATCTGGAGCATAATAAAATTAAAATTATTTTTGAAGATTCAGAAGGAATGAAACAAGTAGAAACAACTGTTTGGGGAGTAACCGATAAGCGAGTGATATTAAAACAAGCAATACTTATACCTATTCACCGAATACATGAGATAAAATAAATCAATGATCATACATACAAATAATATTTTAAAATAGCTCCGAGTTTTTGGGGCTATTTTTTTTATCTTTACTCTATATAATAAAAAGAATGATTTATTATTACAATAAAAAATTATAACAAGTACATAAATTATATGAAATACATTTTCAGAATAAGTTTACTACTACTGCTAAATACCCTTATTTTAAATAATGGGAAAGCGCAGATGGAGGAACCGGTAAAATGGAAATTATCGAGTACAAAAATTAACGACTGCGAATATGAATTGCAATTTACAGGAACCATTGAAAAACATTGGCATGTGTATTCACTCACGTTACCCGGTGATGACGGTCCAATGCCTTCAAAAATAAATTTTTCAAGAAATAATAATTATGAATTAATTGGTAAAACAACTGAAGGAATTCCGATCAGATCTTTCGATACCGTTTTTAAAATGAAAGTTGCTTATTTTGAAAAAACAGTAACCTTCAAACAAAAAATAAAATTAAAAGCTGACAAAGAAATTGTTATTAAAGGAACTTATGAATACCAAGCATGTGTTGAAGATAAATGCATTTTTCCTCCGGCAACACCTTTTGAATTTAAATTAAAGGGGACAGAAGAATGTGTAAACATTGCTATCTCAGGTAAAGAAACAAATAATGATACAAATAGAATTACTGCCAATACCATTAACGACGGACAGCAAGAAGATTCTACAAAAGCAAAAACATCACCATCAACAACCATAAGTTCAGATTCAGAAAACGATGACTCATCTATTGAAGGAAAAGTCTGGTGGATCATATTTTTAACCGGCTTTCTCTGGGGCTTTGCCGCCCTTTTTACACCTTGCGTTTTCCCATTGATACCCATGAATGTAAGTTTCTTTTTAAAAAGAAGTAAAACAAAAGGAAAAGGTCAGATCAATGCACTCCTATATGTTATCTCGATTATGGTAATTTTTGTTTCATTGGGATTAGGAATTTCAGCAATTTGGGGAGGTGGTGCTCTCAACACCTTTGCAACAAGCGCAGGTTTTAACAGCGTTATTTTTATTTTACTAATCATTTTTGCAGCTTCATTTTTGGGGGCATTTGAAATTATACTTCCATCAAGTTTAGTGAATACAATTGATAAACAAAGTGATAGAGGTGGATTTGCGGGCATCTTTTTTATGGCTTTAACATTGGTTGTCGTTTCATTTTCGTGTACAGGACCAATGGTCGGAAATGCTTTAGTAGCGGCGTCAACATCCGGGAATACATCCGGTGCCTTCTGGGCGATGTTCGGCTTTTCTGCAGGTTTGGCTTTGCCTTTTGGCTTTTTTGCTTTCTTTCCTTCCTTACTTAATTCAATCCCTAAAAGCGGAGGCTGGTTAAATACAGTAAAAGTTGTGCTCGGATTTTTAGAATTGGCTCTGGCATTAAAATTTGCATCCAACGTTGATTTGGTTTACCAGTTAGGAATAATCACCCGCGAAGTTTTTATAACATTGTGGATCGTTATATTCGGATTAATGTCAATCTACCTTATAGGTGGCTTTAAAACAGCTCATGACAGCGACACCACGCATCTTTCAGTAACGCGAATATTTTTTGCGATCATTTCATTTTCCTTAACCATTTATATAATACCCGGATTATGGGGTGCACCACTGAAATTACTAAGCGGAATTCTTCCTCCACTTGAATATTCTGAATCTCCGCATGGTTTCGGAGCAGGAAACACCAACACAAACACATCATCGGTTTCTGAATCAACAGACCCTGAATTTGCGCAATACATTGACATAAATAAAAATGGCATCATCCATTTTACAAACGACTATGAGCATGCTTTGGCGTATGCAATAAAAACAGGAAAACCGCTTTTGATTGATTTCACTGGTCATGCCTGTGCTAATTGTCGCAAAACGGAAGATTATATCTGGCCCGACCCGGAAGTGAGTAGAAGGTTAAATAATAATTTGGTTTTAGTTTCCCTTTATGTTGACGACAAACGTTCTTTGGATACAAAAGATTTTAAGAAAGTATTTTGGTTTGGAAAAGAAAGAGAGATCACTACTATAGGTGATAAATTCAAATACATGGAAGAAACAATTTACAAGCAAAGTACGCAGCCTTTGTATGTTTTACTCGATGGTAACGAAAAATTACTCAATCATCCAAGAGGTTATAAATCCGGGATTCAAGAATATATTAATTGGATGGAGGGAGGAATTAATGAATTTAAAAAACGGAGCAAGGAATAAGTTTAATCATCAGTTGGTTCAGCCGCTTTTTCAAAACCTGCTTTTTTAGGTTTGATCTTTTTAATGAATAAAACATTTATAATTTCATCGTCCATAGTTATAAAAGATAAGGACATACCGTTATTAATCGTTATAGGAATATCAAAACGGGCTTTCTTTTTCATTAGTTCAAACTTACCGTCTTCCAATTTTACATACATCGCAGAAACTTTACCTTCTTTCACATCACACTTACCGGAAAAACAATCGGCTTCGCTACCATTCCGTACGGAAATAATTACATCAGGGTAACTGCCATCTGCAACATCTTCAGCACCACGGGTTTCAAATTTATGAGCCCATTTCAAATAACAGTTGCTTTCGTCCTCAATCTTTTTGGTCGTTTGCGAACTAACAGCAAGGGTTACACTAATAAATAATGTAAAAGCAAGTATTGTTTTTTTCATATCTATAAAATTATATAGTGCAAATTAATTAAAATAAGTTGGATAAATGTATAAATTAATTACAATAATTTCAAATTTTATGCCAAAAGAAATTAATTTTATCGGAGATAAAGATTTGCGATATTCTATAAATCGTAATTCGTATATTCGCAGCCAAACATTCGTAATTCATAGCATTCATGAGCAAATTTCTTATTGAAAATAATTTTAAAGAAGCGCAGAAAATCCTTGAACAATTTATTGCTGAACCTAAAAACATTGATGCCATTGAAAAATCAGGTATCGCAATTGTTGATGCATTAAAAAAAGGAAATAAAATAATATCATGCGGCAACGGCGGATCCATGTGCGATGCTATGCACTTTGCAGAAGAATTAAGTGGAAGATTTCGTGATGATAGAAAAGCAATACCGGCTATTTCCATTTCAGACCCATCACATATTTCATGTGTAGGAAACGACTATGGCTATGATAAAGTTTTTTCACGATATATCGAAGCAATAGGCAATCAAGGCGATGTATTGCTTGCTATCAGCACCAGCGGCAACTCCATGAATGTTATCAATGCCATCAATGCAGCAAAACAAAAAGGGATGATTGTTATAGGTTTAACCGGAAAAGATGGCGGGAAAATGGCAGAAATTTGTGATATCGAAATTCGGGCACCACACAGCCAATATGCAGATAGAGCGCAGGAAATACACATTAAAGTAATCCATTCATTAATACATTTTATTGAAGTATCTCTTTAAAATCCCACCATTATCAATAATCAATATTCGAAATTGCAATTTTACTTTTATAAAGAAACAACTTTTTTAATCAATCAAACATGCTAGTAAAAACATACGGTAGCGCCGTTTATGGAATTAACGCCACTACGGTAACTGTTGAAACCAATATAAATCCGGGTGTAAATTTTTTTTTAGTCGGATTGCCCGACAATGCGGTAAAAGAAAGTCAGCAGCGGATTGATGCCGCACTGAAAAATAACGGATATAAAATTCCCGGCAAAAGCATTGTTGTGAATATGGCTCCCGCTGATATCCGAAAAGAAGGCTCTGCTTATGATCTAACAATTGCTGTTGGAATATTAGCCGCATCCGAACAAATATTATCCGATAAAGTAAGCGATTATATAATAATGGGGGAGCTTTCGCTGGACGGCGGATTGCAACCGATCAAAGGAGTATTGCCAATTGCTATACAAGCAAAAGAAGAAAAATTTAAAGGCATCATCCTGCCGAAACAAAATGCGAAAGAAGCCGCAATTGTCAGTGAATTGGAAGTATACGGAGTGGAAAATATTAAAGAAGTGATTGATTTCTTCAATGAAAAAATTAAATTGGAACGTACAATTGTAAATACACATGATGAATTTTTTCTGAAATTGAACGATAGTGAATTTGATTTTGCAGATGTAAAAGGACAAGAAAATATTAAACGTGCTTTGGAAATTGCAGCCGCCGGCGGACATAATGTAATTTTGATCGGTCCTCCGGGTGGTGGAAAAACGATGCTTGCTAAACGTTTGCCAACTATTTTACCACCCATGAATATACAGGAAGCTCTTGAAGCTACCAAAATTCATAGTGTTGCAGGAAAAATGACGAAAAATTTAGGATTAATTGCTACCCGGCCTTTTCGTTCACCACATCATACCATCTCTGATATTGCACTCGTAGGAGGAGGCAGCGTTCCGCAGCCCGGCGAAATTTCATTGGCACACAATGGTGTTTTATTTTTGGATGAGTTGCCGGAATTTAAACGCACCGTTTTAGAAGTAATGCGTCAACCACTGGAAGACCGTGTTGTAACCATCTCACGTGCGAAATTTTCTGTAGAATATCCCGCAAGTTTTATGTTAGTAGCTGCTATGAATCCATGCCCTTGCGGATATTATAATCATCCGGACAAAGATTGCGTTTGTCCTCCGGGCACGGTACAAAGGTATCTGAACAAAATATCAGGCCCATTGCTGGATAGAATTGACATACATGTTGAAGTAACGCCGGTATCTTATAATGAACTTGCCGGAGAACGTTTGTCAGAAAAAAGTGAGAGTGTACGCACCAGAGTTATTAAAGCCCGAGAGGTACAGGAAAAACGTTATGTAAATAACGATGGTGTGCATTGTAATGCCCAAATGAGTTCAAAACAATTGCGCACTATTTGTAAGATCGATGAAACAGGAAATCAATTATTAAAAACAGCAATGGAAAAATTAGGATTATCAGCCCGTGCTTATGATAGAATATTAAAGGTAGCACGCACCATTGCGGATTTAGAGGGAACAGAAAAAATTGAAACAAATCACCTGGCAGAAGCCATTCAATATCGAAGTTTAGATAGAGAAGGTTGGGCAGGATAAAATTATTGAACTATTTTTAATAATTTTTATTTATCTTGTATGCATCTAATAAAGAAGCATAGCGCAATAAAATTTATTGTATAATCTTAAACATTTATTATTAAATGCCTGCAACAAAATCGCCTAAAATCTATTTAGCATTAGCAGTGTTTATATTTACTCTGATTTGCAATTACTCAAACGCTCAAACCAACGATGGATTCGGCGCTAAAGATTATCTGGAGTATGAAGATTACAACAGAGCACTTATCGAATATCTTAAACTTTATAAAGCTAACAAAGGGGACTTAAATTTAAATACAAAAATTGGTTTGTGCTATCTCCATGTAAATGAAGATAAAACAAAAGCTATTCCTTACCTTGAATTTGCTTATAAAAAAGGAGGATATGATGATGAACTGCTTTTGTATTTAGGAATGGCTTATATGTATGCTTATAAATTTGATGAGGCAATTAAATATTTTAATGATTACAAAGGAAAGGTAAAAGCTAAAAATCAAGAAATCGTAAATCACTATATAAAGAATTGTGAAAGCGCTAAACTGATAATTAAAAATCCGGTGAACGTAACTTTTGAAAATTTAGGAAAAGATATTAATTCGAAATATCCCGATTATCAACCTTTTGTTACCAAAGACCAAGGAACACTTTATTTTACATCCGGCAGAGAAACGAATTCAAAAAAAATACAAAGTAGTCAGGGTTATTTTACTTCGGATATTTATTTTTCTAAAGTAAAAGAAGGGGAATGGATGAAAGCCAAAGGCATTGGAAACATGATTAACACTGCCGAAGATGAGCAATGTGTTTACGTTACTCCGGATGGAAAAAACATGATCATATCGATTGATAATGAAATAGTTTTTGGAGACCTTTTTATTTCCAGTACCTTAGATAATAAACAATTTTCAAAGCCCGTACCATTTAACAGACCTGTTAACTCTGAAGGTCTTGAATTGGAAGGTTGCATATCTGAAGATGCAAACATGATGATTATTTCAAGTAAACGTGATGAAGGCTTGGGTGAAACCGATTTATACATGGTAAAAAAACTTCCAAACGGAAATTGGGGGCTTCCTATTAACTTGGGTCCAAACATTAATACCCCATACAAAGAAGCGTTTCCAAGATTTGATGAAAAAAATAATATTCTTTACTTCTCTTCCGAAGGACACGACAATATGGGAGGCTTCGATATTTTTAAATCCCAATTCAATTCAGAAACTCAAACATTTGAAAAAGCTGTAAATATGGGTTATCCTATAAATACACCCGAAGACAACATGCAATTTTCCGTGGCAGGTAATAAACGTGATGGATACATTTCTGCTTGGAGAAAGGAAGGCATCGGTGATCTCGACATCTACAAATTAATTTTTAATGATATTGAAATTCGGATTTCCGTAATTAAGGGTATCGTTACTGTGAAAGACAGCCTGAATCAAGAAATCGATGCAATGGTTTCAATCTTTAATAAAAAAACAAATAAAAAAGTGGAAGCGAAAAATGCAAATAAAAAAAGTGGAAAATATGTTTTTGCTGTTGAACCCGGAAAATATTTGTTAACCGTTTCAAGCCCCAACTTTCAGGATTATAGTCAGGAAATAATTATTTATGATAAATCGGACTCGGATTATATTTTTGAAATTGAAAGAAACATTGTGCTTAAAAAATACGAAGCTGTGCCCACACCTTTAAAATCCGCCCCTTTAAAACCCGACAAAACAGTAATACTGAAATAAATTCCATCCTTGAAGGGTTCGCTCAATCCTGAAAAAATGTTGATAAATAATTGAAATTAACAGACGGGAATTAAAATAGATGTAAGATATTTGCCAAAACCGTATAAAAATGTTTAAGCAATATTTTGCAATAATACTATTCGTAATCACGGGGATTTGCAATTACTCAAACGCCCAATCTACTGATAAAATAAGTGCCAAAGATTATTTGGGCTATGAAGATTATAATAGAGCACTTATTGAATATCTTAAACTTTATAAAGCTAACAAAGAAGATATCGATTTAAATATAAAAATCGGCTTTTGCTACCTCCATATCAACGACGATAAAACAAAAGCTATTCCATATCTCGAATACGCTTATAACAAAGGTGGGTACAAAGATGAACTACTCTTGTATTTAGGGGTGGCTTACATGCACGCCTACAGATTTAATGAGGCCATCAAATTCTTTAATAATTATAAAGGAAAGATCAAAATTAAAGATCAGGATTTAATAAATCATTATATTGAAAATTGCGAAAGTGCCAAACTATTTATTGAAAATCCGGTGAACGTAACATTCGAAAATTTAGGAAAAAATATTAATTCGAAATATCCTGATTATAACCCTTTTGTTACCAAAGATCAAGGAACACTTTATTTTACATCCGACAGAGAAACAAGTAAAAAAAGCATACAAAGTTCCCAAGGTTATTTTACTTCAGATATTTATTTTTCAAAAGTGGTAGAAGGAGAATGGACGAAAGCAAAAAGCATTGGGAACAGCATTAATACTCCCGAAGATGAACAATGTGTTTACGTTACACCGGATGGAAAAAATATGATTATTGCTGTAGATAATGAATTTGCTGTTGAAGATCTTTTTACCACTACCTCCGTAAAAGACGGTCAGTTTCCAGCCCCGGTTCCTTTTGATTTACCTGTTAACACTAAACGCATTGAATTAGAGGGTTCCATAACTGAAGATGGAAACACATTGATTATTTCAAGCAATCGAAAAGGAGGATTTGGGGAAATGGATTTATATATGTTTAAAAAACTTCCTAATGGTCAATGGGGACTTCCCATTAACTTAGGTCCAAACATAAACACCAAATACCAAGAGGCATTCCCCAGGTATGATGAAAAAAATAATATACTTTACTTTTCTTCCGAAGGACATATGAATATGGGAGGCTATGATATTTTTAAATCTAAATTTGATTCTATTACTCAAACATTCGGACAAGCTGTAAACATGGGATATCCCATCAATACACCTGAAGATAATATGCAATTTACAGTAGCCGGTAATAAACGTGATGGTTATATTTCCGCTTACCGGAAAGAAGGTTTAGGGGATCTCGATATTTACAAATTAATTTTTAATGATATTGAAATTCGTATCTCAGTAATTAAAGGTATTGTAACGGTGAAGGACACCCTGAATAAAAATATTGATGCCACTGTTTCCTTATTTAATAATAAAACAAACAAAAATGTAGAAGCAAAAAAAGCGAATCAAAAGAGTGGTAAATATGTTTTTGCTGTTGAACCCGGAAAATATTTGTTAAATGTTTCCAGCCCGGGCTTTCAAAAATATAATCAGGAAATAATCATTTATGATAAATCGGACTCGGATTTTGTTTTTGAAATAGAGCGTAATGTCATTCTTCAAAAACAAGAACCGGCTCCCAACGAGGATAACAAATCTCCTTTAATAACTGCCGATACAATCATCAATAAAAAGATAGTTACTAATAATATTATTAAAATTAAAGATTCCACCACTCAAGATCAAAAATTGGTCAATGAACTAGTTTATAGAATACAAATAGGTGTTTTTCAAAATCCAATTTCAAAAAATGCATTCAAAGGATTGAGCGCAGTTTACACGGAAACGTATTCAGGTGGAACAAAATATTTTAAAGGCGCATTTTTTGATTATGCGAATGCTCAACATGAGAAAGAATATATAAAAAGCATCGGACTGACAGATGCTTTTATAGTTGCCTATTACAACAAAAAGCGCATAACTATTGAAGAAGCGAGGAGTTTCGAAAATAAAAAATAGTCGTGCTAAAATAAAAAATTAATCCATCCGTTACCTTGCCATTCGGCATAATACTTGCAAGTTTTTTTATCAATGTGCAGTCTGATAAAATTTCCAATCTACCATCCGGTTGCTCTTAATTTTTTTTTACCTTTATTTGTATTCATTGTAGAATCGAAAAAAAATGTTTAAACAATATTTGGCAATATTTGTATGTGTAATCGTGTGGGGACATAAATCCTCAAACGCGCAGTCCGCTGATAAATTAAGCGCCAAAGATTATTTTGAATATGAAGATTATAATAGAGCTCTTATCGAATATCTAAAACTATATAAAGAAGACAAAAACGACTTAAGTACGAATATTAAAATCGGATTTTGTTATCTTAAAGTTAATGATGATAAAACAAAAGCAATCCCATTCCTGGAATTTGTTTACAAAAAAGGAGAATACAATGATGAACTGCTATTATACTTGGGAATGGCATATATGTATGCTTATAAACTCGATGAAGCTATCAAATTTTTTAATGCTTACAGGGCGAAAATAAAATCTAAAAATTATGAATTGATAGATCGTTATATCGAGAATTGTGAAAGCGCAAAAGTGTTAATGAAAAAACCTGTGAACGTAACATTCGAAAATTTAGGAAAACCAATTAATACTAAATACCCTGAGTATTATCCTTTTGTTACTCAGGATCAGGGAACATTCTATTTTACCTCCAGCAGAGAAACCAATGCAAAAAAGATACAAAGTTCCGAAGGATATTATACCACCGATATTTATTTTTCAAAAGTAAAACAAGGAGAATGGACGAAGGCAAAAAGCGTTGGTAATGCTATTAATACTGAAGAAGACGAACAATGTGTTTATGTAACACCTGACGGACAAAACATGATTGTTTATATTGATAATGAAAAAGTTCATGGAGATATTTATATTACTTCACTCGGTCCAAAAATAAAATCATTCCCTGCACCAATACCTTTCAAAGATCCTGTAAATACAAACAGCTTAGAGTTAGATGGTTGTATTTCCGAAGATTTAAATACGCTGATAATTTCCAGCAATCGGGAGGGAGGATTGGGTGAAACCGATTTATATAAATTTAAAAAACTTCCCAATGGTGAATGGGGACAGCCAATTAATTTGGGACCCAACGTGAATAGTCCATATAAAGAAGGGTTTCCTGTGTATGATGAAAAAAATAAAATTTTATATTTTGCTTCCAAAGGGCACACCAATATGGGTGGCTTTGATACCTTTAAATCAAAATTTGATGAGGAAACCCAAACATTCGGACAAGCAGTAAATATGGGTTATCCAATAAATACTCCGGAAGATAATATCGGATTTACACTCACAGAAAATAAACGTGATGGTTATTTAGCTGCGGTGAGGAAGGAAGGTTTAGGGGATCTCGATATTTATAGAATAATATTTAATGATGTTGAAAATCGTCCATCTATAATTAAAGGAACAATTTCAACGGGAGATACTCTCAAAACAGAAATTGATGCATTTATTACGCTGCTTGATGCCCAAACAAAAGAAGAGCTCGATTCGAAAAATGCAAATCCAACAAGCGGGAAATTTATATTTGCTGTGGGTCCTGGTAAATACATATTAACAGTTGTAAGTCCCGGATTTGTTGATGTTAAGGAAGAAATTACAGTTTACGATAAAATTGATTACGTTTTTGAAATTGAAAAAAATATTCCTCTTCAAAAACCCGGAGCTGCTATTCCATCACCGATTAAAGGGAAAACCATAAAACCCGGTAATTCGCCTGTACCACTAAAGAATAAATAAGGATCTACAACTGAATTAAATATCGAATTGGTATAAAAAATGATAAATTAATTGAGCAATTATACCAAATTCTAATTTCTAAAAACTAAGTAACTGTTTAAATTTCAATCAAAATTATTTATATGTCGCCACCTACGGGGCTTAAAATATGTTAATAATTAAAACTCTACCGAGATTTCGTCCCTCTGGGACTTTTTAAGCTCCCTTAGGAGCGAAATATTGGTAGAAAGAGTAATAAAATAATTATCAAACCCCTTTAGGGGTGATATAAACTTTACACGAATGGAAATTTAAACAGGCTCTAAATTCTAAAAGAAAAAAATTAATAATCCGGCGAGTGAATTGAAAATATACTTGAGGTATTATAAAAACAGTTTAAATAATAATCAAACAATTAGAATTTAGATATTAGAATTTAGAATTTTTAAAATATGAAAAATATCATTTATCTTTCGATTGTCTTTAGTATCATAGCATGCAATGGCAACGGTCAAATAAAACAAACAAACATAAAATCTACAAGTACCATGAGCAATAAAATAGAAAAAACGGATGAAGACTGGAAAAAAGTATTGAATCCTGAGCAATTTAATGTGTTACGCGAAAAAGGCACAGAAATACCTTACTCCGGAAAATATTATTTACATAAAGAAAAAGGTGTTTATGTATGTGCAGCATGCGGAAACGAATTGTTTAAATCAGATACTAAATTTGATGCCGGATGTGGCTGGCCAAGCTTTTCGGATGTTATTGATCCGAGTAAAGTTGTTTACACAAAAGATAAATCGTTAGGAATGACCCGTACAGAAATTACATGTGCAAAATGTGGCGGACATCTCGGTCATGTGTTTGATGACGGTCCCGCTCCTACCGGTTTACGTTATTGTATCAACTCTGTTTCTATTGAGTTTAAGAAATAGAAAATGGGATTAATTCGCGCTTTCCCACCATTTTAATTTTTGAACTTTATATAAATCACTAAATATCAGTCATTTATTTATTAATAAAAAAATAATTAATAAATTATATGTATATACATATAATGTTCGTACATTTGTATTGTAAAACTTTTAAAACCCTACAAAAAATGAAAAACAAAATCAACATGAGCTTTATTGCAGCAGCTGCAATTACAGCATTTGCATTTACAACACCACATGCGAAACAAGAAAAAACATATGTAATTGATACAAAAAAAACAACAGCAACCTGGTTGGGTACTAAAGTAACAGGCAAACATAATGGAAACATTAACATTGCAAATGGAAAAATAACTTCTGATGGGACAAACATTACCGGTGGAACTGTTGAGTTTGATATGACATCAATTACCAATGCTGATTTAACCAACAAAGAATATAACGATAAATTGGTGGGGCACTTGAAGTCCGATGATTTTTTTGGTGTTGCAAAATATCCAACAGCAAAATTCGAAATCAGCAAAGTAACATTAAAATCAGGGAACGATTATGATGTGACCGGCAAGCTCACCATCAAAGGAATTACCAATGAGATCAGCTTTCCTGCAATTATTAAATTTGATGAAAAAACGATTGTAACGATCGCAAAAATAATTGTAAACCGTACTAAATTTGATATTAAATATGGTTCAGCAAGTTTCATTGAAAAAATCGGCGATAAAGCCATCAGCGATGACTTTGAATTGAATGTAAATGTGGTGGCGGAAGTAACTGCACATTAACATTTCATTTTTATAAAGAAAAACTCCCAAAGAAAATGTTCTTTGGGAGTTTTTTTATTAAAGGAAATATTAATCTTTTTTTGATATTTTTACAGGAAATAATTCTAAATCGATTCATTGAGATAAATAAAATATAAAAAAATATAATCCACAGGCCATGTTAAAATTTGAATTTAAAAACCCAACAAAAATAAGATTCGGAAAAGGTCAGATTGAGAATCTGGCGAAAGAAATTCCGGCGAAATCCAAAATCATGATGCTTTATGGTGGAGGAAGTATCAAGAAAAATGGCATTTATGAACAAATAAAAAATGCACTGAAAGATTTTGAAGTAATTGAATTTGGAGGCATCCCCGCAAATCCGGAATATGAAATATTGATGCAGGCTTTAGAAATAATTAAAAAAGAGAACATTAATTATTTGTTAGCTGTTGGAGGAGGTTCGGTGATAGACGGTACAAAATTTTTATCAGCAGCAGCATTATACAGTGGTGATAATCCTTGGGACATTTTAAAAAAGAATATCCGCATAGACAAGGGAATGCCATTTGGAACTGTTTTAACACTGCCGGCTACAGGCTCAGAGATGAATTCCGGAGCAGTAATTACACGAGCAGAAACACAAGAAAAATTTGGGATGGGCGGTCCGGGACTTTTTCCTGAATTCTCAATTTTGGATCCGCAAGTGGTTCGATCTATTCCGCAAAGGCAATTGGCAAACGGTATCACAGATGCATATACACATGTGCTCGAACAATACATGACCTTCCCTACTCAGGCTTTTTTACAAGATCGTTTTGCAGAAAGCATTCTGCAAACATTAGTAGAAATTGCACCGAGAATTCTAAAAGATCCTTCCGATTATGAGGCAGCCTCTAATTTTATGTGGTGTTGTACCATGGCTTTAAATGGATTGATCCAAAAAGGCGTTCCCAACGATTGGGCAACACACATGATTGGGCATGAATTAACTGCTTTGTTTGGAATTGATCATGCCAGAACATTATCTATCATTGGTCCTAATCTTTATAACTATAAGTTTGAAGACAAAAAAGAAAAATTAGCCCAATATGCTGAACGTGTTTGGAATATTAAAGATGGCTCTATTGATGAGAAAGCGCATGAAGCGATTAAAAAAACAGAAGATTTTTTCCATTCTCTTGGCATAAAAACGAAGCTTTCGGAATACACAAATGATTATGAAGGAACTGCTGAAATAATTTCCAACCGTTTTACAGAAAGAGGTTGGCTGGGACTTGGTGAACGCAGGAATATTAAACCATCAGATGTAGAAGAAATTGTTAAAATGAGTTATTAATTAGTGCTAAATTTAATTCGGAAATTCCTTCTAAAATATAGCTAAACTAATTGACATCTTTACTTTGTCTTCTTTTCAATATATCTTCCAATATCCTTAATAGCCTTTGCAGCTTCCGGAAGAAAACCGAAAGCTTGCCAAACGTGTAGCATATTTTTCCATATATGTACTTCTATTTCCACACCACTTTCTTTAGCCTTTTTTTCAAATCTTACGGTGTCATCTAATAAAACTTCCGAACCGCTTACCTGAATATACATTGGCGAAAGACCTTTAAGATCAGCATAAAGCGGGGAAATATAAGGGTGAGTTAATTGTTCTTCCTGCGCATAACTATATGCCGCTATTTGTAAGCCAATAGAATTAACCAATAAATCTTTATTTGCATGGGTTACTATTGTTTCCCCTGAAACTTGAAGATCCAACCATGGCGATAAACAGGCGCATGCTGCGGGCTGCGACTCATTATTATCTTTCAACTTTAACAAGGTGGCAACAGCTAATCCACCACCTGATGAGTCGCCTGCAATTACAATTTTTTTAGGATCGTATCCTTGTGCTATGAGCCAGTGATAGGCTTTTAATGAATCTTCCAGCGCGCATGGGTAAGGACGTTCAGGGGCAAGTCCATATTCGATCGCTAGTACTTTGGTTTTTGAAGCTAATGCAATTCTTGCCATTAATGGACTATGGGTGCTGATAGACCCCAACATATAACCTCCTCCATGCAGATAAAGAACAACTCCAGTATTTTTTAAATTCTTTGGAGTGATCCATTCAGCAGGGAGACCATCGATTTGTATTTTTTGAAATTTAACACCTTTCGGAATCTTGCTAACGCTGAATAGTTTTTCTAAGCCTTTTCTGGTTTCTTCAACAGAAACATTCTCTCTTCCTTTAATTTTATTTTGAGCTATTTTAATTCCTAAATGTAGAAATCTTTGAAAGACATAATTTTGAATACTTGCCATGAGGTTGTTGTGTGATAGAATTATGTTTTAAATTAATTGTGTTTTAAAAAAATAAAATTAGGAAAAATAGTTGAGAAGAAAATGAAGAAAATCGAAAGAGGTAGGATGATTCTAATCATTATTTTAAATTTTTCTTATCAAAAATTCAAAATAAATCAAGGCTCCCCTCTCCATACACTTGTGGCATAGCTTTATCACAGGAACACATGAAGAGGGATGGGGCTAAGGTTTATTTCGTTTTATTTTCAATATATAAGCCCAATTTTTCAATGGCTTTCATAGCTTCAGGAAGTATGGGGGCATACGCTTGCCAAACATGAACCATTTTTTTCCAGATTTCTACATCAACCTGAACACCCGCTTCCTTTAATTTTTTCTCAAACCGGGTGGTATCATCATACAAAACTTCTGAACTACTCGCTTGTATAAACATCGGTGGGAGACCTTTTAAATCAGCATACAATGGCGAAACAAGCGAGTCGCGCAATTTATCTTTCGAAGTATAAAATAGTCCCATCTCTCTCAATGCTTCCGGAACCACCATCGGATCAGCATTTGCAAGTGTTAAGGCAGATTCTCCTGTACACTCAAGGTCGAGCCAGGGCGACATTAAAACACCTGCTGCAGGTTGTGGTGCATTTTCATTTCTCAGTCTAAGCATCGTTGCAACAGCAAGTCCGCCACCTGCAGAATCTCCGGAGATAACAATTTTTTTATTGTCGAATCCTTGTTTCAATAACCAGTGGTATGCTTTGATAGCATCGTCAAGACCCGCAGGAAAAGGCTTTTCAGGAGCAAGGCTGTATTCAACGGATAAACATTTTGTTTTGGAAGCGTGTGCAAGTCTTCCTGTTGTACCACGATGAGTTCTGATAGATCCGGCAACATAACCTCCTCCATGCAGGTAAAGAATTACTCCCGGATTTTTCAAATTATCCGGAATAGACCATTCGGCGGCTATTCCGTCAAATTCAACTTTTTCGTACTTTACACCTTTTGGTAATTTAGCCATCCCTGAAAGTTTTTCCAAGCTCTTTCGTGTTACCACAACGGGCATACCTACTTGTCTTTTTTTATCTACCACAACTTTCAAAAAAAGTTTGATGAAAAAATTCTGAATACTTGCCATGTTATCTAGTTGTTAGTGATCAGTTATTAGTTATTAGTGGTTAATGATCTTTGCGCAATTACAACTAACCACTAATAACTAACAACTATTAAACTATTTGGTTTTCTTTTCAATATACGCTCCCATTTTTTCGATAGCCTTCATTGCTTCCGGAAGGTACGGTCCGTAAGCCTGCCAAACGTGAACCATTTTTTTCCAGGACTCTACTTGAATATCAACACCGGCAGCTTTTGCTTTTGCTTCAAAACGCAAGGTATCGTCTAATAAAATTTCAGAACTGCTTACTTGAATATATATCGGCGGAAGTCCTTTAGGGTCGGTATAAAGGGGGGAAATGTGTGGGTGCTTCAGGTCGTTTTCCGTGCCATATAATTTAGCATAAATGTGGCCGGAAACTACACTAAGCATTGGATCTTCCTTTGCCAATCTTTTTCCTGAATCACCAGAATTCAAAAGATCCAACCATGGCGACATCACCACGCCTGCGGCAGGCTGAGGTGCTTTTTCGTCTCGAAGTTTCACCAATGTAGCTATAGCAAGCCCTCCGCCTGCTGAATCTCCTGAGATAACAATTTTTTTATGGTCGAATCCTTTTTTCATCAGCCAGTTATATGCTTTTATGGCATCGTCTATGCCTTGTGGAAAAGGTCTTTCAGGAGCAAGACCATATTCAATGGATAAACATTTTGTTTTGGAAGCTTTCGCGATTCGTCCTACCAGCGCACGGTGTGTAGCAATCGAACCGGCAACGTATGCGCCTCCATGTAAAAAAAGTACAACTCCCTGATTATGTAAATTGTCGGGAATAGCCCATTCGGCAGGTACTCCGTCGCATTCTGTTTTTTCGAATTTAACACCTTTCGGCATGGCGGCCATTTTGGTAAGTTTTACAAGGCCTTCACGAGTTCTCTCTATGGAATCGGTTACCATACGTTCCTTGTTTATCGTAAGCTTTAAAAAACTTCTGATAAAAAAATTTTGAATACTTGCCATGTTTTTTTTTATGTTAAATGAATTATTTCCTGGTTTGAATTATTGATATTTTTTTTATCTATTTCAATATTAAGAAAAATATTCAATAGTTAAACTTTAAATTTATGAACAGAAAATTTCAATTAAAAAAGGGTAGAAATTTTCTGTTGAAAATTTCTACCCTTTTAAGGTGCTAATAAATTATATACGAAACATTACTCTTCTTTTTCCATCATCTCTTTTACCATTCTTGATTCCCAGTCTTTCAATGAGAACACACTCATGAAATGCATTAAAATGGCTATTCCCCAACCAAGTGTCAGCCAGTAAAACCAAAGTGTTTCCGGCGTTGTTTTAAAATTAATAGCGGCAACAACAATGTTCACAGCAATAAAGAAAACAAGATGTATGTAAAAACGTTTCATCTTACGTACTCTTCTTTTTGCAACACTTTTTTTGATGCGATTTAATTTCTCGGTTTGATTATTTTCCATTTGTTTATTTATTAATTTTTGTAAAATAGTTTGTTCTAACAATAATAGTCATATTTATCGGATTAAACTATTGATAAAGTTTAAACTTGCTTCACAATAATTTCAATAAGCCTTCACACATTCTCGACTCCGCTCGAACTGACAACGCACATGCATATCATTAGAACAAACCGCGCGCTGTCAATTCGAGCGGAGTCGAGAAGAGAGCGTTGGAGGTTAATAAATATTATTTTTGTGCTTAAATTTAAACACTTACTTTTGTAAAAATTATTTTAAAAATGTTAGAAAATACTGGACGTACCGAATTGAGTAGTTTAGGGGAATTTGGTTTAATAAAACATCTCACGCAATTCATTCAAATAAAAAATGAAAGCACCATCAAAGGCATTGGTGATGATGCTGCTGTTATTGATTATAAAGACAAACAAACAGTTATTTCAACCGACATGTTGGTGGAAGGTGTTCATTTTGATCTGGCGTATGTGCCCTTAAAACATTTAGGTTATAAATCTGTTTCGGTGAATCTTTCCGACATCTATGCTATGAATGCAACGCCTAAACAAATTACAGTTTCATTGGCAATGTCAAATCGTTTTTCGGTGGAAGCCTTAGAGGAATTGTATCAGGGAATAATGATGGCATGTGATAAACATAAAGTTGATATTGTTGGTGGAGACACTACTACTGCAAAATCGGGCTTGGTGATTAGTATTACAGCCATTGGCGAGGCTAATGCGGATGAACTTGTTTACAGAGACGGTGCCAAAGATGGCGACCTGCTTTGTGTTACCGGTGATCTGGGTGGAGCTTATGTTGGCTTGCAATTATTGGAACGCGAAAAAAAAATATTCATGGAAAGTCCCGGCGTACAGCCCGATCTGGGTGGTAACGATTATATTCTGGAGCGACAGTTAAAACCAGAAGCAAGAAAAGATATTCCACCATTGTTAAAATTACTGGAAGTGAAACCTACTGCAATGATTGACATTTCCGATGGTTTAGCGTCAGAGATATTGCACATTTGCACACAATCAGAAGTAGGTTGTAATTTATACGAAGATAAAATTCCGATCGATCCATCCACATACAATACGGCGCGTGAATTTAATTTGGATCCTACAGTATGCGCGTTGAGTGGTGGTGAAGATTATGAACTTTTATTTACTATTGATCAATCCGATTTTCCAAAAATAAAAGCCAATCCGAATATTACTGTAATTGGCCATATGACGAGTAGAAAAGACGGTGTTAATCTTATCGCTAAAGGTGGAACAACTCATCCGCTTACCGCTCAAGGTTGGGACTCTATATTGAAAGGATAATCCTATTCAAACTGCTTGCGGAAACAGCGTGTGGCAAACAATTCTAATTCAATTATTGTGTCTTTTGGTGATTCGTAAAAGCCCATGTGGCCATAATTTTCCATCATCACTACGGAAGGATATTTGCACAAGCCCATTTGTGGATATATTGTTTCGTAATGAATGATCGTATCTTTTTTCCCGACAATAAATAATACCGGATATTCTGCAAATTTTAAAATTAATTCTCGGCTTTTCCGCTCTTTCATTCCCTCTAAGCTGCTGATGATGGATTGTTTGGAAATACTGGCAGCAATTCGTTTTACTTTTTCCACTTCTTCAGGAATTTTAGAAAAGCTTTCAGGAGAAAACAATGAATTTATCATTTCGGCTACAAACTGCTCGTGTTGCTTTTTAACTAATTTAATTACACGTTCTCTTTCTTTTTTCTTTTCCTCCGAATCAGCATAAGCTGTAGAATGAATCAAACATATCCCACTAATATTTTCGGGGTATAATTCTGCAAACGCCAATGCTGTATAGCCACCCATGGAGTGTCCGACAATAACATATCGCCTTACTCCAATATTATCAAGCACTGCTTTTACACTTTGCGCCAGCATTTCCATGCTGTGATAATAGCCTATAGATGGTGTTTCGCCATGTCCCGGCAAATCAATTGCTATAACACGAAATTTTTTCGAAAGTTTTTTTATGTATTCATTCCAGATTTTATGTGAGCCCAAAAACCCATGCAAAAGAACTATTACGCGACCTTTACCGGTATCGCTGTAATGCACTTTTATTTTTTTGAATTCTGCGGAATGTACCATGGATTAAAAATTAAAGATTGGAAAATTGAAAAATTAAATGTGTATGCGATAATGGGAAATAAACAAATCTTTCAATTTTCCAATCTTTCAATTTGCAATTTAACTTCTCATCAACCCCTCAATCTCATCCACTTCTATCGGGATGTTCGCCATCAGATCAATAGGTCCATTTGCTGTTACCAGAATATTATTTTCCAACCGGATGCCTAAATTTTCCTCCGGAATATAAATTCCAGGTTCACAGGTAAACACCATTCCAGCTTCTAATTTACGATTATAATCTCCAACATCATGCACATCTAATCCTAAAAAATGTGAAGTGCCATGCATAAAATATTTTTTGTAAGCCGGTAATTCCAGATGTTGATTTTTAATATCATCCATTGTTACAAGCCCTAAATCAAGCAATTCTTTTTCCATTAAGAGCCCAACTGCTTTGTGGTATTCCGGAATCGTGTTACCAACAGTTAGCATTTTTGTTGCCCCTTTCATTACGCGCAATACAGCGTTATAAACATCTTTTTGACGTTTTGTAAACTTTCCGTTGACGGGCAGGCTACGGGTTAAATCGCTTGCATAATTTCCATACTCTGCTGCTACATCCAATAAAATTACATCACCGGATTTACACTCTTTATTATTTTCGGTATAGTGCAATACACATGCGTTTGCACCTGATGCGATGATCGGTCCGTATGCAAATCCGCGGGAACGGTTGCGTATAAATTCATGAATTAATTCTGCTTCAATTTCGTATTCCATCACTCCGGGTTTTACAAAACTTAATAATCTGCGAAATCCTTTTTCAGTGATATTACAAGCTTGCTGAATCAAATTTATTTCCTCTTGCGATTTTATTGCTCGTAACGTATGCATGATGGGTGCGGAACGTTCTATTTTATATAAAGGATATTTTGCAATAATTTTTTTATTGAAACGCATTTCGGCTGTTTCAATATCTATGTATTTACGACTATGCTCATTGCTATTCAAATAAAGACATTGAGCTTGAAATACAATGGTTTGAAATACTTGTTCAAACTGATTGATCCAATGAATATTTTTTATTCCGGAAGTACTTGTTGCTTGTTTTTTTGTGAGTTTTTCCCCTTCCCAAATTGCAATTGTCTCATTTGTTTCTTTCACAAATAAAATTTCTTTATGGAGTCCGCTTACTGCATCCGGATAGATCAATAAAATAGTTTCTTCCTGATCAATGCCTGATAAATAAAAGAGATCCGAATTTTGAACAAAGCCCATAGCGCCATCTGCATTGGTCGGCATAATATCATTGCTTACAAAGATTGCAATAGAATTTGGTTTTAAGTTTTCAGAAAACCGTTTACGATTTTCTATAAACAGTTTTGAATCAATTGCAGAATATTTCATAATAAGATGGATAGGATTTAGATTTCAAAGTTTAGAAATATAATCGATATAAAAAATAGCTCAATTGATTTTGCCAAAAATTTCTTAAATTTGAACATGTTGCTATATTAATTTTAAGCATCCCGTTTTACGATAGAACAATGAAGTATATTTTAAATAAATATTTTTATTTTTTTCTTCTAATTTCCTTTATTTCAAAAGGTGGAATTGCCCAGATAAAAACACCGGATCCACAAAACTCTGTTCGTTTTACTGAAAATAAAAATCAGTGGGACAAAAAAATATTGTATCGTGCGCAACTGGATGGAGGTGTTTTGTTTCTCGAAAAAAATTGTTTTACCTATTCTTTTTACGATAAAGAAACCCTAAGGGAAAATCATATTCCGAAAGCAGAAGAGATTTCGCAAGAAAAATCTAATTCGGAACAACAAAATAATCCCCTTCAAAAAATCAAGCCTATTCGCTCACACGCTTTCAGGATGATCTTTTTAAATTCAGAAAAAAGTGTTCAGACATCAGCAAAACAAGTTACTCCCGACTATTGTAATTTTTTTATTGGCAAGGATAAAAACAAATGGGCAGGCAATGTCAAAAATTATAAAGAAGTAAATTATAAGGACCTTTACATAGGCATAAACATGCAAGTGCTGGGACTTCAAAACAGTTTGAAGTATACTTTTTTTGTTGCTCCAACATCAGATGTTAAGAAAATAAAATTATTTTATGAAGGTCTGAATAAAATTTCAATTCAAAAAGGAGCATTAAACTTAACAACAAGTATTAACGAAATGGTGGAGCAAAAACCTTATGCTTACCAATGGATAGGAAATAAACGCATAGATATACCTTGTGAATTTGTTTTAGAAAACACTACGGTAAGTTTTAATTTTCCTTATGGATATGATAAAAGTTATGAATTGGTAATTGATCCTGTTTTAGTTTTTGCGTGTTCATCCGGCTCTTTAGCCGATAATTTTGGAATGACGGGAACATATGATTCGCAAGGAAATTTGTATTCAGGCGGAACAGCTTTCGGGCAAGGATACCCTACAACACCGGGTGCTTTTGATACCACCTATAATGGTATTGTTCAAGATGGCAGAACTGACGTGGTAATTACTAAATACGATTCTTCCGGAAAATTTTTACAATATTCAACTTATTTAGGTGGAGCAGTAGGTACTGAAATTGTTACCAGTTTAATTGTAAATGAACAAAATGAATTATTACTGTATGGTGCAACAGGTTCTTCCGATTTTCCGGTAACAACAAATGCTTACGACACAACTTTTAATGGAGGGGATTCATTAAATTTTGTATTTAATGGAACTATGTTCAATAAAGGAACTGACATTTTTGTAGCAAAATTAAATGCCACAGGATCTTCTCTATTAGCTTCCACATTTATTGGGGGAAGTCTTAATGATGGAGTTAATCGTAACAACGCCCAAACTGTATGGTGTTGTATCGGCGGTAGTTCTTTTTTAGAATACCCTTTAGATTCATTACAATACAATTATGGAGACCAATACCGGGGTGAAATTAATATAGATAAATTTGGTAATATATTTATCGCAAGTTCTACCCGATCTTCCGATTTCCCTATTGTTAAAGGTTTTGACAATACTCTTGGAGGACAACAAGATGCTGTTGTTTTTAAATTTAACAATAGCTTGACGCAATTACTTTGGAGTACTTACCTTGGTGGAGGTGATAATGATGCAGGCTATGCTTTGGCCTTAGATGATTCTGCGAATGTTTACATAACAGGAGGAACACGAAGTCATGATTTCCCTTCCACTGCAGGAGCCTTAAGAACAAACTATAATGGAGGGAAAGCGGATGGTTATATTACTAAAATTAAAAATGATGGAAGTGCGATTTTATTCTCCACCTTTTGGGGCACTAACGCGTATGATCAAACTTATTTTGTTCAGCTGGATAAAGAAAAAGATGTATATGTTGTAGGGCAAACAGAAGGTGTAATGCCTGTAACCGGCGGCGTTTATTCAAATCCAAATAGCGGGCAATTTATTACTAAAATGAACGACTCGTTAAATACATTGATCTTTTCAACCATTTTTGGAAATGGAAATGGGAAACCGAATATATCACCCGCTGCGTTTTTAGTTGATTATTGTGAAAATATTTACGTTTCAGGTTGGGGTGGAAATATAATTACCGGTCCAAAAACGTTCAATATGCCCCTAACTGCTGATGCTTATCAGTCTTCCAATCCTGACGGATTTAATTTTTATTTATTTGTGCTTTCAACTGATGCTATATCATTACAGTATGCAACTTACTTTGGAGGGGCTCTAAGTAGGGAGCATGTTGATGGTGGTACCAGCCGTTTTGATAAAAAAGGAATTGTGTATCAGTCGGTATGTGCGGGTTGCGGCGGAAATGACGATTTCCCTGTTACACCAGGCTCATGGCCCAATACCGGTGCAAACGTAAATCACAATACACAAGATAACAATTGCAACAACGGGGTTTTTAAATTTGATTTTGAAATACCATTGGTACAATCCAATTTTACAGTTAATTACTCTAGAGGATGTGCTCCCCTTACAATCACCTTTAAAAACCAAAGTTCGGCAGGCTCCTCATTTTTATGGGATTTCGGCTCAGGAGATACCACCTCATTAGTTGTTAACCCAAGGCGAACCTTTTCCACACCCGGAACATATAAAATTCAATTGTATGTGAAAAATGCAGCAAGTTGCAACCATGCGGATACTGCGTATCAATACGTAACCGTTTATCCTGCCATTAAACCGGATTTTGATTTTGTAACACATTCTTGTTCTAACCAAGTTTTGTTCCATGATTCATCTGCTTTTACACCTGTTGCATGGCTTTGGCATTTTGGGGATGGCGATTCAGCAACTATTCAAAATCCCACGCATGCATACAATGCGATCGGAATTTATAATGTTCAATTAATTGCATCTACCATTAATGGCTGTAAAGATAGTGTAAACATAGATGTTGATCTGAAATCCCTTCCTATCAATATTAGTAAGGATATAACTATCTGTAAAAATAATAATACACAACTCAATGCATCCGGAGGCGTTGCGTATAACTGGTCGCCGGCGGCAAGTTTAAGCAACCCTGCTGTTTCAAATCCAATTGCAAATCCGAAAACAACAACAACATATACTGTTGCCATTACTTCTGTAGATGCTGTTGGCGATACATGTTTTAGAAATCTAACCACAACAATCAAAGTGATAGACCCATCGTTGTATTTTATATCTGCAACTTCTGATGAGGATACATTATTACAAGGGCAATCCACAAAAATTCATGCAATTACCGATTCAACATTAGTTGTATCATGGTTAACATCAACAGGAATTAATCTTCCACAAAGTTTTAACCCAACCGTTACTCCTGAAAGTACCACAACATATACTGTTTCCATATTGGATGCAGAGGGTTGCGCTAAAAATGCAGTAGTATCTATTTTTGTGATTTCAAAAGAATGTGATCCAACAATTATTTTTGTTCCGAATACATTTACACCCAATGGCGACGGAAAAAATGATGTGTTGTTTGTAAGAGCAAATCAAATAACCCAAGGTTCCCTTTACTTTGCTGTGTATAACAGATGGGGGCAATTGGTTTTTGAAACTACCGATATAAATAAAGGTTGGAATGGCATTTATAAAGATATGAAAGCTGACCCTGATGTATTTGCATGGTATCTTCGTGCTAAATGTTTAAATGGTGATGAAATAAAAAAACAGGGGAATGTAACATTAATAAGATAATCCCGTATTTTTAACACTTTGGAATATTTCATAATTTCTATTTAAAGAACTATACACTTTTTGTTTGCCACAGATTACACAGATTCTCGCAAATTAGACAACACAGATTCTTTTGTTGAGATTTTAAAATAATAATCCCCGCCCGAACGACTGATGTCTTTCAGTCGGGCAGGTGCGAAAAAAATCTGTGTAAATTTGTGTAATCTGTGGCATTTTAGTATAAATGTATCGGAGATTAAATTTCTATTTTAAATGATAAATCTTAAAATATTTTAAGATTGTAATTTGCATCTATGAAACATTTAAAATTACTTTTTCTTTTTTTTGTTTCAACTTGTTTCATTCCTGATGGATTTTCCGGTGAAGTGAAAACTCCTGAACCACAAAATACGATTCGATTTACCGAAAATAAAAATCAGTGGGATAAAAAAATAGTGTATCGTGCCCAACTTGATGGTGGTATGATGTTCCTTGAAAAAAATTGTTTTACCTATAATTTTTATGATGAAGAAATGATGCATGAAAATCATATTCCGAAAGGAAGAAGTGTTTCCGAAGAAAAATCTTCTTCGAATCAAGAAAATATTTCCCAAAATAAAATAGCACCAATTCGTTCTCATGCTTTTCGGATGACATTTTTAGATGCAGAAAAAAATGTTAAAATATCAGATAAACAAGTAACTCCCGACTATTGTAATTTTTTTATTGGTAATGATAAAAGTAAATGGGCGGGAAACGTTAAAAATTATAAAGAAGTAAATTATGAAAATCTTTATAAGGGTATTAACTTACAAGTGCTGGGCTTTCAAAATAGTATAAAATATAATTTCATTATTGCACCACAAGAAAACACAAACAATTTAAAACTTTTTTATGAAGGTCTTGATAAAATAACACTTGTAAAAGGTGCATTAAAACTGACAACAAGTATCAACGCAATGGTTGAGCAAAAACCATATGCATATCAATGGATAGGAAATAAACGCATAGATGTTCCTTGTGAATTTGTTTTAGAAAATACAACGATACATTTTAATTTCCCCAATGGATATGATAAAAGCTACGAATTAGTAATTGATCCTGTTTTGATCTTTGCTGCTTCTTCAGGTTCGCTTGCTAATAATTTTGGACATACCGCTACGTATGATGAACAGGGGAATTTATATTCGGGAGGAATAGCTTTCGATAATGGCTACCCTGTTACACTTGGAGCTTATGATACTACTTTTAATGGTATACCTAATCCTAAAAACGGCATAACCGATGTAGTGATCACAAAATATGATGCTTCCGGAAAATTCCTGCAATATTCAACTTATTTAGGCGGGGCAAATACTGAAATTGTTACGAGCTTAATCGTGGATGCTCAAAATAATTTATACCTGTATGGCGTAACAGGTTCTTCTGATTTTCCTGTTACATCAAACGGTTGGGATCAAACATTTAACGGTGGAGTTAATTATACTCCAAGCTATTTTAATGGTAATACTTTTTCTAATGGTACCGACATTTATGTTAGTAAATTTAATGCCACAGGCAGTGCTTTGCTCGCATCAACGTATATCGGAGGCAGTATGAATGACGGGGTGAATTGCAATAACAACATTGCTACTATTTTTATAAAGGGGATAGGTTTTGTTAATGATTATGTTCTAGATACCCTTCAATACAACTATGGAGATTATTACCGTGGTGAAATTGACTTAGACCAGGCTGGCAACGTAGTTGTTGTTACCTCATCCCGTTCAAACGATTTTCCAATTGTAAATGGCTTTGATAACACACTGGGTGGGAAACAAGATGCTGTCGTATTTGAATTCAACAACACTTTATCGCAATTAATTTGGAGTACTTATTTAGGTGGCAATAACAATGATTGCGCTAACTCTTTAGCTATTGATGATTCATCCAATATTTATGTAACCGGCGGTACCCGAAGCTTAGATTTCCCAACAACTATAGGAGCCAAACAAACAGTATATAATGGTGGAATTACCGATGGATATATTACTAAAATAAAGCATGATGGATCTGCAATTTTATTTTCAACATATTGGGGAACGAATGCCTACGACCAAAGTTATTTTGTTCAACTGGATAAAAAAAACAATGTGTATCTATTTGGACAAACAAAAGGAGCTATGCCTGTAACACCTGGCGTTTATAGCAATCCTAATAGTGGGCAGTTTATCACAAAAATGAATGATTCACTAAACAAAATAATTTTTTCTACCATATTTGGTAACGGAAACGGAATTCCAAATATTTCACCTACCGCTTTTTTAGTGGACCATTGTGAAAATATTTATGTAGCCGGTTGGGCATGTGGTTATGATAATAATCGAGGACCAACAAATAATATGCCTGTCACCTTAAATGCGAATGATCCCACTACTGTTGGCTATGATTTTTATTTAATGGGGCTTACAACTGATGCTTCTTCATTATATTATGCTACTTATTTTGGAGGTGACATAAGTAGTGAACACGTACATGGAGGAACCAGCCGCTATGATAAAAAAGGAATCGTTTACCAATCCCTTTGTACCGGATGCGGCTACAATCAGGACTTCCCCGGAACTCCAGGTTCCTGGCCCAATAACGGAAATAATTGGAACGGAGCAAATTGTAACAACGGAGTTTTTAAATTGGATTTTCAAGTACCTGTGGCAAATGCCGCTTTTACAGTTAATAAATTAAGTGGATGTGCGCCGCTTACTGTAACTTTTGATAACCAAAGTTCATCCGGTACTACTTTCCAATGGGATTTTGGAGACAGCACTTCATTGCTTGTAAATCCAACTAAAACCTATACTGTAAGCGGAACATATTTAGTGAAATTATACATAAAAAATCCTGCAAGTTGTAATCCGAATCACGCGGATACCGCATATCACTTTGTAACAGTATCACCATCGTTTTCAACAAATTTCGATTTTGTAACGCAGCCCTGTTCCAATCAGGTTGCATTTAAAGATTCATCAGCTGTTGCTCCTGTTTCCTGGCTTTGGTATTTCGATGATGGAGATTCGGCAACGGTTCAAAATCCTCAGCATGCTTATAATACAATTGGTAAATATGATGTAAAACTTATTTCTTCAACAATAAATGGTTGCAAAGATACCGCTATTGTGCAAGTTGATATTAGTTCCGCACCCGTCAGTATTAGCAATGGTACCACTATCTGCAAAAATAATGGCACACAACTTATCGCTTCAGGTGGCGCTGCTTATAGCTGGTCGCCAACAATAAGTTTAAGCAATCCGAATATTTCAAACCCAATTGCTAATCCGGTATTAACAACAACTTATTCGGTTGCAATTTCTTCCGTAAATGCTATAGGAGATACCTGCGTTAAAACGCTGTCAACAACAATCAAAGTAATAGATCCATCACTTTATTCAATATCTGCAACGAAAGATAAGGATACTTTGTTCAAAGGTCAATCAACAATAATTCATGCAATTACCGATTCAACATTAGTTGTAAATTGGTCGTCTTCAACAGGAGAGAGTCTCCCGAATAATTTTAATTTAACAGTAAGCCCGGAAGTAACAACAACTTATACGGTGTCTATATTTAACTCGGAAAGCTGTGTTAAGAGCGCAACGATTACGGTTTATGTGGTTGCCAGCGAATGCAATCCCGCTAATGTTTTTGTACCCAACACCTTTACGCCAAACGACGATGGAAAAAATGATATTTTGTTTGTAAGAGGAAATGAAATTACCGAACTTTACTTTGCTGTTTATAATCGTTGGGGGCAATTGGTTTTTGAAACCAATGATTTAAATAAAGGATGGAATGGTATTTATAAAAACATGAAAGCCGATCCTGCAGTATTTGCATGGTATCTTCGTTCCAAATGTTTTAATGGTGGTGAAATAAAAAAGCAAGGGAATGTTACGTTGATAAGGTAAAACACCTCTCCACTTAATCTCCTCTCCACAAGAGAGAAGACGATGTAAAAAAAGAAAAATGATAAAGAGAAATGATATGGTTAACAACTGTCGTTTCCCTCTCATGTGGAGAGGGTTAGGGAGAGCTGTTATTTTGTTTCTTCTTTTTTTCTCTCCTCTCCTTTGGAGAGGGGCAGGGGGTGAAGCTCTCGCACAGGACATTCATTTATCACAATTCAATGCCTCCCCTCAAAATTTGAATCCTGCTCAAACAGGCATTTTTGATGGGGATTGGCGCTTTGTTGGAAATTACAGAAGTCAATGGTCGGTCATTCCGGTTCCCTACCAAACATTTTCTCTTTCAACAGATACACGATTAAAAACAAGTTTGAAAAATGATGTTCCTGCCCTTGGTTTGATAATCAATTCAGACAAATCAGGAGATTCAAAGTTTAGTACCACCCAGGTTTTAATGTCGGCAGCTTATATCAAAAAACTAAACAAAGACTCTACACACATTATTTCTGTTGGCATTCAACCTGGTGTTACAACAAAAAACTTTAATGTTAACGCACTTACTTATGATAATCAATATGATGGTGACAAGTACAATTCCAACTTAAGTAGTGGAGAAAACTATAATAATACTAAAATTACTTATTTTGATATTGGCGGAGGTCTGGTATACTTATGGAAAAAAAATCAGAGAACTCAAGTAAATATAGGCGTTTCACAATTTCATATAAACACACCTAAGCAGTCATTTTTTAACGATAATAGTATAAAGTTGGATAGAAAAACTACAATTAGCGGCATGGTGCAATTTCCTGTAGCCGCTAAATTAGATTTGATGCCTACTTTTTTATATCAGAAACAAGGACTATTTAATGAAACTGTTGTAGGTATGTTTGGAAAATATTACTTACAACCGATCGATGGAATGACCACAGCAGTTTCACTTGGCGGATTTTGCCGTGTGAAAGATGCCTTTATTCTGGTTGCGAATATGGATTACCGTAATTTCAATGTTGGTGTAAGCTATGATGTTAATACATCTAAACTTATTGCAGCAACTAATAATCGTGGAGGTTTTGAAATTTCGGTTATTTATATTTTCAAAAAGCCGGTTATTTTTGTTGCTAAAAAACGTGTTTGTCCAATTTATATGTAATCTGAGATGTTTAGAATAAAAAATAAAATCGCAATAATTTATCTTCTGTTTTCTGTCTTCTACCTCCCATCTTCTAATGTCTCTGCCCAAAAATTAAAAACCCTGATCGAAAGTGGTGATCAGGCATTTTCGGATAATGATTTTTTTGGTGCTTCCCTCTACTATAATCAAGCAATATTGAGAGATTCTACAGATATGTCTATTCAATATAAATATGCCGAAGCAAGTCGTTTGAATTATGATTATGATATTGCTGATAAATGGTATAGTATAGTTTATAAAGCGGATGCAGGCGGAAAATTATATCCTGAATGTGTTTTTTGGATTGCGAGCATTAAAAAAAGTAAAGGAAAATATAAGGAGGCTAAAACCTTATTTGACAAATACGCCAAGAAAAATAAAAAGAAAAAAGATGATTACTTTGTAAAAAAAGCATTACAAGAAGTTGCCGCATGTGATTATGCTCAGCTCCTTGTAGCGAGTCCTGACAAAAGTATTACTATCATACATCTGGATAGTTCTGTAAACAGTAAAGTCTCAGAATATGCGCCTATTCAGATGGATAGCCTGCTTTACTTTTCTTCGTTGCGCAACACCTCCGATCGTGATAAAAAGCACAATGTAAATTTTAATAAAATATATACTGCTGTGCAGGATAGCGTTAAATGGCAAAAGGCAAAGGAGCTCGACACGCTGTTTAATAAAGAAGGGCTCCACAATGCCAACACAGCTTTTAATGCCAACTTTACAAAATTATACATCACGAGATGCGAGCAGAAAAATGCTCTTGATTTTATTTGCGAAATTTATTTTTCCGAATTTAAAAAAGGCCATTGGAAATCATTGCAAAAATTACCATCCGAAATTAATGAAACAGGTTATACGAATACCCAGCCGGCAGTTGGTTTTCTTTCTGATGAAGAAGTATTATTTTTCGCTTCCAATCGCCCCGGAGGTATTGGGAAAATGGATATCTGGTATAGTAAAATAAATCCCAACGGAAGCTATGGAAAGGCTGTAAATGCCGGAAAAAAAGTAAATTCCATCGATGATGAAATAACACCTTTTTATTGTAAGTCCTGTCAGGAACTATTCTTCAGTTCCACATGGCATAAAGGATTAGGAGGTTTCGATATTTTTAAAAGTGATTATAAAAATAATGAATTGGGAGAACCGAAAAATTTGGGAGTGCCAATCAACAGTAATTACAACGATATTTATTTTTCTATTAATTCCACAAAAACAGAAGCGTTTTTTTCATCCAATCGGGCAGGATCCTTTTTTGAAGAAAAAGAAAGTTGTTGCAATGATATTTATATGTTTAAAATTCCACAACCTGTTGACACAACAAAACACACACCTCCTAAAAAGCCGGAACCGGTGGACAGTACACAAATTTTTGTAACTCAAATGAAACTTTTGGTACCTCTTACTTTATATTTTCACAATGATGAGCCCGACAAAAAAACATTGGCAATAACTACCAAAAAGAATTATAAAAAAACGTATGAAGATTATTCAGCGCTGCACGAATTATACAAAAAAGAATATTCAAAAGGAGCGAAGGGAAAAGATATAGAGCGAGCCCAAAATGATATTGATGTTTTGTTTGAAGACTCTGTAGATGCAGGGATGCATGAGCTCGATGAATTTGCAGCACTCTTGTTGAAAGTTTTAAAAGATAGTGAAAAAGTAAGCATAACAATGAAAGGTTATTGTAGTCCACTCGCATCTACTAAATATAATGTGAATCTGGCCAAGCGAAGAATGTCGAGCCTTCGCAACTATTTTATGGAATACCAGAATGGTGTTTTTGGTCCTTATGTAAACAATCAAAATCCCAATGAGGGTAGCATTACTTTTATTTATGAAGATATTGGTGAATTAAAAGCTCGTCCTGAAGTGAGTGATAATTATTACGATACAAAAAACTCTATTTATAACCCTGTAGCCGCATTTGAACGTAAAATTCAAATCATTGCTATTTCTACATTTTCCTCCCAAAAGGAATAATACCGAAAAAAGTTCCAGCAAATAATGAGCTGAGTTTCGTAGCTTCACAAAAAAATCAGCGAAACTCTGCGATTTTATCAGCGAAACTCTGCGAGAAATGTGAAAAATATCAGCGAAATTAATCAGCGAAACTCTGCGAGAAAAACATTAGTTTTGTAAGAATAAAATAATTTATGCGCAAGTTTTTAAAAATTTATTTGTTGTTGTTTCCGGTTGCATTGTTTGCGCAGCCTGCTCAAAATATTCAACCTAACGGGTACAATACGTTTTATTATGAAAACGGGAAAATTTCCAGTGAAGGCACGCTGCGCAATGGAAAGCCTGATGGATATTGGAAAACGTATTCAATGACCGGAGTAATAAAATCAGAAGGTAACAGGAAGAACTTCCAGTTAGACAGCGTTTGGAGATTTTATAATGAGAGAGGACTGCTGGCTTTTGAATTCAGTTATAAGGATGGAAAAAAAAATGGATTTAAAAAAACCTTCGATACCGAAGGCGATTTTTTAATTACAGCAGAGAATTATGTAAATGATGTCAAACAAGGAAACTCCTATATTTATTTTAAACCAATTCGACCAAGTAGCAGGAATAATAGCAATATTGAGCATGATAGCATAAGCAAAAAATTGATGACTATGCATTTCAGTAATGTCGGTGAAGTAAGTAAAGTCATCCCTTTTGTAAACGGAAAAGAAGAAGGGCAAGGGTTTGAATATTCACTCGATAGCACTATTATTTCTATCACTCAATACAAAATGGGCTTTGTTCAAAAAGAAGAAAAAATAAATCGGAGAGACGCAAATAATCACAAACATGGTATTTGGAAAGAATTTTATCCTTCCGGGGTAATTAAAAAAGAGGTGAATTATTCGGATGATAAAATGGATGGATATTTAAAAGAATATTCGACAAAAGGAAGTCTGATAAGTGCTACCAAATATGTTAAAGGAGTATTACAAACCAATGTACCTGAACTGGCAAAGCTCGATTTAAAAACAGAATATTATCAAGGTGGATTTATCAAATCTACCGGCACCTATAAAAATGGAGTACCCGAAGGGGTTCACCGCCAATTTTCTCCGGATGGGAAAGTGTTAAGTGCGAAAGTTTATTCGGAAGGTTTTTTAACAGGTGAAGGAATTATAGATACCGCCGGAAGGCAACAAGGTCCATGGAAAGAATACTATTCTAACGGACAATTAAAATCAAAAGGAGAATATTTAAATAGTAAACGTATTGGTGAATGGGTGTTTTATTTTTCGAATGGAAAAATGGAGCAAAAGGGAAAATATGATAATAAAGGACGGGCACAAGGTGTTTGGAAATGGTATTATCCTTGTCCTGATACATGTAAAGGTGAAACAGGGCAATTGCTGAGGGAAGAAAATTATAGAAATAATTTACATGAAGGGTTGATGATCGAATATACTGACAGTGGCAAAATAATTACAAAAGGAGAATATATTGATGGTCAAAAGGAAGGTCCATGGATGATGGAATTGGTTGATTATAGAGAAGAAGGATCCTACAAATCCGGTAAACGCGATGGGGAGTGGAAACATTATTATGTCGGAACCGGAAATATTCGTTTTGTTGGGAAATTTATTGATGATGTACCTGATGGAAAACAAATTTTTTATTACCCTAATGGGAAAGAAAAACAAGTAGGAAAATATGTAGGAGGTTTAAAAGAAGGCGAATGGAAATTTTTTGATGAAACAGGATATTTATTTTTAACCATCTTATTTAAAAATGATATTGAGATACGTTTTGACGGAATAAAAGTGGTTCCTGAAACAACAGAATAAAATGCTTCCATATCCTTTGGAGGAACGCTACAGTGAGGTAAAAAAATCAATAATGACACATTCTAAAAAAACAAAAATCGAACTTTATGCTGAAGTAAAAAAGCTTCAGCATAAAATTGAATTGTTGGAGAATAGAAAAGATACTAAAATAAAAAAACAAGAACCAAGGATTTTAAAAAATGCTGATTTAATGTCATTTTTAAATCATTCGAAAAATTCTATTGTATTAATAGATATAAATGGAAATATTCTGGATGTAAACAAAGTGGGGAAAACATTTCAAAAAGAAAATATAATCGGATCCAATGTTTTTTTATTTATTACAGAGGAATCGAAAAAGATAGTCAAAGAAGCCATTGCCAGTGTTTTTAAAACTCAGAAACCTGAAATTTATGGAAGTTCCATAATGACAAAAGAGGCTGGGTTAATTTATTTTTCAAGTGTAATTACACCTATAATTGAAAACAAACAAGTAATTGCAGCCCTAATTGAGGCAGAGGATATTACCGAAGAAATTAAAATTCATAATAAACTAAAAGATAGCGAAGCAAAGTTTAGAAAACTTGCACAAAATGCAACGGATATTATATTCAGATATTCAGTTTATCCGGAGCGTAAACTGGAATACATGAGTCCTTCATTTGAAAAAATTACGGGTTATTCATTGGAAGAATTTTATAAGGATCCTCATCTTGGATTTAAAATTATTCACCCCGATGATTTGCATATAATTGAAACACTCCAAAAACAAAATCCCACGGAAACTGCTGCCGCCAATTATAAAAATAATTCACGCGTTTTACGCTGGATCAGGAAAGATGGCCGTATTATTTGGACAGAGACAATCGATACCCCCATATTGGATAAGGAAGATAAATTAATTGCCGTTGAAGGTATATCTAGAGACATTACCGAACGTAAATTGTATGAACAAAAATTAATTGAGAGTGAAAATAGATTTAAAGAATTAATTGAAGGAAGTACCGAATTAATACAAAGTGTGGGAATTGATGGAAAGTTTTTATACGTCAATAAAATATGGAAGGAAACTCTTGGTTATACCGATGATGAAGTTGTTAAATTTGAATTATTCGACATTATGGATGAAGAATTTTTGGATCAGTGTAAAGCGGAATTAGAAGAAGTGTTGAATGGAAAAACTCTAAAAAATATTCAAGTTGTATTTAAATCAAAAACAGGGCAAAAAATATTTTTAGAAGGGAATGTAATTCCACGTTATTTGAATGGGAAAGTTATAGGTACTCAAGCCTTTTTTGAGAATATAGCGGATCGTATAAAAATGGAAGTTTTGGTTAAAGCTAAAGAACAAAACACATTGCTCGCAAGACATGCCGAACTTGTACCTGGTTTGATTTTCCAATATCAGATTTTTCCTGATGGAAGATTTATGTTCCCGTTTGCCAGTAAAAAGATTTGGGATATTTTTGAAGTAACACCCGAAGAAGTGAAGAAAGATGCCTCATTGGCATTTAGCAGATTGCATTTAGATGATAGTGAAAATGTAGTGCTTTCTATCAAACAGTCAATGAAAACATTAAAAGAATGGAGTTCTGAATTTAGAGTAAATCTTCCCGGTAGAGGAACTATATGGATAAGTGGGCACGCTAAACCGGAGAAGTTATCAGATGGAAGTTTAATATGGCATGGATATATTTCTGACATTACTGAAGCAAAAATAGTCACCGAACAAATTAATCAATCCTTGCAGGAAAAAGAGATATTGCTGAAAGAGGTGCACCATCGTGTAAAAAACAATTTGCAGGTAATATCAAGCATATTAAATCTTCAGTCATCCTATGTGAAGGACGAGGCAACACTAAATGTTTTAAGAGAGAGCCAAAATCGAATTAAATCAATGGCTTTTATTCATGAAAGTCTTTATCAAGCGGATAATTTTTCAAACATCAACTTTTCTGATTATGTAGTAAATTTATTGCAAAATTTAATGCAATCATATTCCAAATTAAATCAAACGGTAAAATTAAATGTTGATCTTCAAACTGTTTTTCTTAATTTAGACACAGCAATTCCATGCGGATTAATTATTAACGAAATTATTTCAAACGCATTAAAATATGCTTTTGCAGATAACAAAGAAGGCGATGAGATAACAATAATGATGAAAATGGAAGGCAAAAATATAAAACTTGCAGTTGGAGATAATGGAGTTGGTTTACCACAAAATATAGATTATAGAAATACTGAGTCGTTGGGATTACAATTAGTCGTAACTTTGGTGGGTCAATTAAATGGAAGCGTAGCATTAGATAATACAAACGGAACAAAATATACTATTCAATTCGCAAAGTAAAAAATAGTTGTTAGTTGTTAGTTATTAGAACACACTAACAACTAACAACTAACAACTAATCACTAACAACTAAAAAAAACATGTCAAAAATAAGTGTACTGATAGTAGAAGACGAAAGCATTGTTGCGAAAGATATTCAACATAGTTTAAAAAAACTCGGATACAATGTTTTAGGAATATGTTCCTCCGGTGAAGATGCCATCAAATTAGTAGAAGAACTAGGTCCGGATATTGTATTAATGGATATTATGTTAAAAGGTACAATGAATGGTATTGAGGCTGCTGCACAAATACGTGAAACTAATAATATACCGGTTATTTTCCTTACTGCTTACGCTGACGAAAATACATTAAGCAAAGCAAAAGTGTCAGAACCCTTTGGTTATATTATCAAGCCCTTCAAGGAAATTGATTTACACACGTCAATTGAAATGGCCATTTATAAACATGAAAAAGAAAGCAATCTTAAAAAAGAACGTGACTTTTTGTATTCAATAGTTGAAAACAAAGAGTTTAAAGATATTCTTTTTGTGAAATCAAATTCTAAATTGGTTAAAGTAAAAACAAGCGACATATTTTATGTAGAGGCACTAAAGGATTATGTAGTGGTAAATACTGCAACTACCCGTTATACGATACATTCAACAATGAAAGACATCGAAAAGAAATTACCTGCAAGTGATTTTGTTCGTGTGCACCGATCATTTATTGTCCGCATCGATAAAATTGTAGCCATCGAACAACCGAACTTAATTTTGGAAGACGATAAAAAATTGATTCCGCTGGGTGGTTCTTATAAAGATGCATTAACAAAAAGGCTGAACCTATTATAGGGATTTACGATTGAAGATTAACGAATTAAAAAATTCGAACGAAGTAATTTCGTGTGTTGTCAGTTCGAGCGTAGTCGAGAATTTGCGGATGCCTCTGTAAAATTAACAAAATCAAACCTTGCCTTTATCAAAATACTTATATGTGTATATCTTAAAATGTTCGGATAAAACATATTATACGGGTGTTACCAATAATCCGGAAAGAAGAATCGAAGAACATAGTTCCGGTATAAATAAAACGTGTTATACATTTTTGAGACGACCTATAGAAATGGTCTATTGTGAAAGATTTACGAATTATAATCTAGCCATTGAGTGGGAGAAACGAATAAAAAACTGGAATAGGAAAAAGAAAGAAGCTTTGATTAAAGAGAATTGGAATCAATTAAAAATAGAAGCGGAATGTAAGAATGAAACCTCGCATAAAAATTTTGTAAAAAATCCAACACACGTTCTCGACTATGCTCGAACTGACAATGCACAAATCTAACGAACTGATTAGATTATCAATCGTATCTCGTCAATCCTTTCATATCTCAAATCCCCAATCATCATCGAAATTTTTACCGGGAGATAGTGGTTTTTTAGGCGTTTCTTTTTCTTTAGCAGGATCTGTTTTTTTATTCTCTGCATTTTTTGCAGTTGCAGATTTCATTGCTTCCTTAAAATTTTTTTTCTGCTCGGGGCGTTCTTTGTTTGTTGATTTGTCGGATGCATTTTTGTTTGTTTCGGTCACTTCAACCAATGCGAAATCAAGTTGTTTTTTAACCAGATCGGCACGTTTTATTTCAATTCTAACAGTGTCGCCAAGCGATAATACCTTGCCGGATCTGCGACCGCGCAGACAATAATTGTCTTCATCAAAAATATAATTATCATCACGTAATTCACGTATACGAACCATTCCTTCGCAATGGTTTTCAATAATCTCTACAAATATTCCCCATTCGGTAACACCCGATATGATACCGTCAAATTCCTGTCCGATTTTATCTGTTAAAAATTGTACTTGTTTATATTTAATGGAAGCACGTTCCGCATCGGAAGCTAATTTTTCCATGTCGGAAGAATGCTTGCACTGCTCTTCTAATTTATCAATATCAGGGCTTTGTCCGCCATCCAGATAATGTTGTAATAAACGGTGTACCATCACATCCGGATACCTCCGGATAGGGGAAGTGAAGTGTGTGTAATATTCGAAACCCAGACCATAATGCCCAATATTTTTGGTAGTATATATTGCTTTCGCCATTGTACGAATAGCAAGCATCTCGATCATTCCGGCTTCTTTTTTCTCACTTACTTCCTTCAATAAATTATTCATTGAATCGGCAACAGCCTTCTCATTTTTTATATTTAATTTATAACCAAACTTTCCAACAAACTCAGCAAAACTAGCCAGTTTATCAGGATTGGGTTTATCATGGATACGGTAAACAAATGCTCGTTTTCCGTCTTTTAATTTTTGATTACTCTCTTTCGACTTTTTTTCCTTGCCAATAAATTCAGCTACTTTACGGTTAGCCAATAACATGAAATCTTCTATCAGTTGGTTGGAGTCTTTGGCTGTTTTAAAAAACACACCAGTTGGATTGCCGGCTTCATCCAAATGAAATTTCACTTCTGCCTTTTCAAATGCAATACTACCGGTTCTAAATCGATTGGCTCGTAATATTTTTGCTAAACGATTTAAGGTTAAAATTTCATTATCATAGTCGCCTTCTTCAGTTTCAATAACTTGTTGAGCTTCTTCATAAGTAAATCGTTTGTTGGAATTAATGATGGTTCTTCCGAACCATTCATTCACCACTTCGGCTTCATCAGTGATTTCAAAAACCGCAGAAAAACATAATTTTTCTTCATTAGGGCGGAGGGAACATACATTGTTTGAAAGCACTTCCGGCAACATGGGTACAACTCTGTCAACTAAATATACGGACGTTGCGCGTGAAATAGCTTCCTGGTCAATCATTGACCCCGATTTTATATAATGGCTAACATCGGCAATGTGTATACCAATTTCCCAGTTTCCGTTTTTTAATTTTTGTATGGACAGGGCATCATCAAAATCTTTTGCATCAACAGGGTCGATCGTGAAAGTTGTGATTTTACGGAAGTCGCGCCTCTTCGCAATTTCTTCTTTAGTAATAGTGATGGGAATCAGATCGGCAGCACGTTCTACATCTTTAGGGAATTCATAAGGCAAGCCAAATTCAGCAAGTATGGCATGCATTTCCGTATTGTTTTCGCCCACATCGCCCAGCACTTCAATGATCTCACCAATGGGGTTCACACCATTTTTAGGCCACTCTATAATTTTTGCAATGGCTTTTTGTCCGTTTTTGGCTCCATTCAATTTATCAAGAGGAATATATATGTCAACATGAACTTTGTTGTTGCTGGGAACTAAAAATGCAAATCGTGCCGATAGCTGAATAACACCCACAAATTTAATTTTTGCCCTTTCAATAACCTCTATTATTTCACCTTCCTTTTTATCTTTTTGTGTCGGGAACAAACGAACTTTTACCAAATCGCCATGCATGGCATTAAGCGTATTTTTTGGTGTAACCACAACATCATTCTCGGTTTCTTCCGAAACGATATAAGCTGTTCCGGCACTCGTCATATCCACTTTTCCGATGATGATTTTTTCTTCCAGTTTCATTTTGAATTTTCCACGCTCCGGTTCTGAAACCGAACCTTTTGATTTCAATTCCGACAAAATATCATTTATTAACAATCGTTGGGATTGATCGGTTACCTGCAGTTCAGCGGCAATTTGCTTATAGTTGAGTGCTCTTTGTGAATTTTTGGATAATACCCTTAAAATTTCTTCGAAAAAGAAAGCTTTACCCTTTCCTTGTCCTTTTTTTCTGGTGTTTTTTGTCATATACCAAAGGTACTGATTTATAAGAAATTTTTAAGGTTATTTAATAAAAAATAAAAAAAGCTTTTGGGATGCAACTAATTAGTGCAACTTTGCATCTTAATAAAAATCAATACGACGAAGTAACCAATGACCGATGAGCAAATTGTAGATGGTTGCATTAAAAAAAATGCCATTGCTCAGAAATATTTATATGATAAATTTTCCCGTAAAATGATGGGCGTATGCCTACGTTATTGCGATAGTGAACAAGAAGCAGAGGATGTATTGCAAAATGGATTCATTACTGTATTCGGTAATTTAGAATCATATAAAGGAACAGGTTCTTTTGAAGGTTGGATCAGAAAAATAATGGTAAACACTGCGCTTACCAATATTAGAAAAAATAAAAAATTCAAACAAAACATTGCATTGGATAGCGTGGAGTTCATGATTCCGGCAACAAACCATACAGGTGATAATTTTGCAGCTCAGGATTTGTTAAAAATAATACAACAATTACCAACAGGAAGTAGAACAGTTTTTAATTTATATGCAATAGAAGGCTATTCCCACAATGAAATAGCGGAGATGTTAAATATTTCAGAAGGCACATCTAAATCGCAATATTCAAGAGCAAGGGCATATTTACAAAAAGTAATACCATCAGATAGATAAGGAAATGAAAGAAAATGATATTGATGATTTATTTAAAAAATCGTTCGACAACTTTGAAGCCAAAGTAAAACCGAGCGTTTGGAAAAATATTCAAGTTGGATTAAAATGGGGCGGAGCCGGGCTGGTGGTTAAATTTATCTTAAATAAGATAGGTGCCAACACTGTTGTTGCTGTCCTTTCATCTGCAGCTACTGTAATTAGTACCGTAATGGTGATGAATTGGACCCATGGCAATGCTGACAAAACTCCTTTAGAAGTAAATAAAACCCAAACCGAATCAATAGCTACTGTTGAAAAATCTGCCCATATAATTAATTCTGATGCCACAGAACCAATCAAACCAATTGCTGAAGAACAAAAAATAGAAAATGTAAAAACACTTTTAACGAATGAAGTTAAGGTAGATAAACACGAACAAAAAACCGAATCTCAACCGGAAACAGATGCTGTTGAATATGTTAAAGCAGACCATCAAAAAATGAAATCGGTTATTACAACCTTTTCCGAACAATCAATTGCCTCTATTTCTGCAAGTCCTGTAGGTGGTTCAGTTCCTTTAATTGTCAATCTGATGAATACCGGAAATGGCAGTACCAATAAGTGGACATACAGTGATGGAAAAAAAGAGAACAATAGTTCGAACCCTGTTCATGTATTTGAAGCACCGGGTATTTATTCAATAACACTTACTTCAACAAATGCTGAAGGGAAAACTGCAGTTGATAGCATACGAATTGAAGTTACAGGAAATTCATCCATATCATCTATTCCAACTTTGTTTTCACCAAATGGCGATGGAATAGCGGATGTATTTACTTTTCAAAGTAAAAATATGATCAATATGAAGGTTGAAATTTTCGATAAAAAAGGAATCATATTTTACAAATGGCTTGGTAATGGCGGTAAATGGGATGGAAGAAATCTGAAAGGTGAAAAAGCCAAAGAAGGTACTTATTTTTATATTATAAGCGCCGAAGGTGTTGATGGTAAAAAGTACGAACAAAAAGGAGCAATAAACCTAGCCAGATAAAATTTTAAATTTCATACTGATTAGTGCAAATGATGCACAGAGTTTCCCCACATAAAATAGACAAAATATTTTTTTGTTTGAACATCAACTAAACTATTCCTTTTGGTCAGGATTTGTAATCCTGACCAAAGAATAATTCATTCCCTCTCTCTAAATTAAGTAATTTTTAACCCCTCCCTGTATGGAAAAATCCATTATATTTGCCTTCCGTTGTAAAAAACACAATAAACACACTAAAAGATAGTTACTTAGGCTTGAAAAAATATTTTTTTATATTTACAATTACCTTACTTCCTACACTTACAGGATTCGCCCAACGCACTCAAAAAAGCAGCGAAATTGGCTTGTTTCTGGGTGGTTGCTATTATATCGGGGACATAAACCCAAATGGACATTTTAGTCAATTTACAAAACCTGCCGGCGGGATTGTCTATCGTTATAATTTTAACCCTCGTTTTGCCGCACGTGCCAATGCATTGTATGGGCATTATGAGGCGCATGATTCATATTCTAAATCCGCATATCAAAGACAACGTAACTTAAGCGTAAAATCTGAAGTTATCGAGGTATCTGCTCAATTCGAATTTAATTTTCAGAATTACGAGATAGGCAAAGATAAATCAATGCTTTCTCCTTACATTTTTATGGGGCTTGGTGGTTTTTATTTTAATCCTCAAGGGCAGCTTGGCAATGATTGGGTTGATCTTCGTCCTCTGCATACCGAAGGACAAGGACTCGCAGGATCAGCAACAAAAAGCCAGTATAAACAACTTCAAATTTCCATTCCTATGGGCGTTGGTGTTAAAGCTGTTTTTTCTAAAGGACTTGGTATTGGTTTTGAATGGGGGATGCGTAAAACATTTACCGATTATCTGGATGATGTAAGTAGACGATATTATGATCCTAATTTACTGGCTGCTCAAAAAGGTGCGACGGCCGCTCTAATGTCGGACCCCAGTATTGGAACTGATCCTAATCACACCAATGTTGGAAAGATGAGGGGAAATTCAACAACAAAAGATTGGTATAATTTTTTTGGAATAGTATTAACAATAAAAATAAATCGAAAGGCTGACCTCTGTCCTGTTGCGTATTGAGTTTAAAGTTTTAAAGTTCAAAGTTTTTGAGATCACAACAGAATATCAATGTAGGAAGATGAATTTAAAAGCAGTTTGAAACAGTAGAATAACAATTCACAAAGTAAAAAATTAGACGCGCAACTTTAAAACTTTGAACTTTAAACTAATTAAATGAGCTTAAAAGATAAAATTAATCCTGAAACATTACCACAACACATTGCTATTATCATGGATGGTAATGGAAGGTGGGCTAAACAACATGGTGCGGATCGGATTTTTGGTCATGAGAATGGTGTAAAATCGGTGCGTGATACTGTTGAAGCCGCTGCTGAAGTGGGAGTGAAATTTCTTACATTATATGCATTTTCAACTGAAAATTGGAATCGTCCTCAGGAGGAAGTGATTGCACTGATGCAGTTACTTGTGCATACTATTAATGCTGAAACAAAAACATTGAACAAGAATAGCATCCGCTTGCAAGCCATTGGTGATTTAAAAAGTTTACCGGTTGATTGTTATAATGAGCTACAGGAAGCTATTGACAATACAAAAAATAATACCCGAATGACACTTGTGCTGGCTTTAAGCTATAGTTCACGCTGGGAGATTACGAATGCGGTTAAACAAATTGCTGAAAAAATAGAAAACAAAACGCTATCCGTTGCAGAAATAAATGAAAATACCATCAATTCTCATCTCTGCACAGCTAATATACCCGATCCGGAACTAATGATTCGTACAAGCGGAGAGAACCGTATCAGTAATTTTTTGTTGTGGCAGTTGGCATATACCGAACTGTATTTTACCGAAAAATTATGGCCGGATTTTAGAAAAGAAGATCTATACCTCGCCATACTTAATTATCAAACCCGTGAACGCAGGTTTGGAAAAACGAGTGAGCAAATAGTTTAACAATACTATATTCCACATTTGTAATTTACATTATAAAACAAATAAATAAACAGGTTGAAAACCTGTTATTACAACACTTACGATGTACAAAAAAATTGCTGTATTGTTTTATTTTTCAATAGTTACAACTGTATTAAAAGCTCAAAACCCATCTGCTGGAAAGGATTCCACATCCTTTGATTTTTCTACCCCGAAAGAATACGAAATAGGAGGCATTTTTGTATCCGGCTCCGATCATTTAGATCAAAATGTATTAACATTATTATCCGGATTAAGTGTTGGAGATAAGGTTCAGGTACCGGGAGATAAATTTTCTACGGCAATTGAAAACTTATGGAAACAAGGACTTTTTGAAGATGTGAAAATTACCGCTACAAAAATTAAAGGTTCAACTATTTACATAAATATTACTGTTCTCGAACGTCCACGTTTATCAAAATTCATACTCAAAGGTTTGAAAAAAAGTGAAGCCGATGATGTACGTGAAAAAATAAAATTGATAAAAGGAAAAGTGCTAACGGATGGATTAATTTCATCTACTTCCTTAATAGTGAAAGAATTTTTTATGAAAAAAGGATTTATGGACGTTAAAGTTGTTATAGCAAAAGATAAAGATGAAAAGGTTGAGAATACTGTAATACTTACCATTTCTATTGATAAAGGATCAAAAATAAAAATAAAAAATATTAATATTATTGGAACCAACTCCATTCCATTATCGAAACTGCGCAGAACATTAAAGGAAACCAAACCCAAACGATGGTGGAATCCATTTAATGCCGGCAAGTTTAAAGAAGAGGATTATGAAAAAGATAAAAAATCACTTATTGCAAAATATAATGAGAAAGGTTTTCGTGATGCAAAAATTGTAAGAGATACTATTTATCGTGTTGAAAAAAACCGTATAAATATTGATATAGTTATTGATGAAGGACACAAATATTATTTTCGTAACATTTCCTGGGTAGGTAATAGTAAATATTCTAACAGGGAACTTAGTAATATTCTTGGCATCAAAAAAGGTGATATATACGATCAGACTCAATTGGAATCAAAATTATTCATGAATCCCAACGGCAATGATGTAAGTTCACTATATATGGATGATGGTTATTTGTTTTTTAGTGTGTCACCTGTTGAAACAACAGTTGTAAATGATTCTATTGATCTTGAAATGCGTATTTTTGAAGGTAAGCAAGCAACCATCAATAAAATAACCATTGTTGGCAATTCCAAAACCAATGACCATGTTATTCTTCGTGAAATACGCACCAAACCCGGTCAATTGTTTCGCAGGTCAGATATTATTCGTACCCAACGCGAGTTATCTCAATTAGGTTATTTTGATCCGGAAAAAATGAATGTTACGCCCACTCCCAACCAAGCTACAGGTACTGTTGATATTGAATATAAAGTGGAAGAAAAACCTTCTGACCAAATCGAACTTTCAGGAGGTTATGGTAATAAACAAATAGTTGGAACGTTAGGTGTTTCGTTCAATAATTTTTCCGGGAAAAATTTTTTAAAGAAAAATGCGTGGCGTCCTTTGCCATCCGGTGATGGTCAGCGTTTGAGCGTTCGTGCACAATCAACCGGAATATATTATCAATCCTATAATATTTCGTTTACCGAACCATGGTTAGGTGGTAAAAAACCAAACGCATTTAGTGTAACTGCATATTATTCTGTACAATCAAATGGAATATCAAAGAAAAACTCAACGAGCGAAAATCCACGTACTGACCTTGATATATTGGGCGTCTCGGTTGGTTTAGGTAAACGTCTGAAAAAACCGGATGATTATTTTACATTATACCAAGAGGTGGATTATGAGTATTATACATTAAATAATTACAGTAGCGGTACTACTCTTTTCTCTTTTAGTAAAGGCTATTCAAATGAAATTTTTTACAAAGCATCTTTACAACGTAATTCAATTGATAAACCAATTTTTTCAACACGTGGTTCACAAATAGCTTTAACAGGTCTATTTACTCCGCCATATTCATTATTAAATAATAAAGATTATTCAAATCCGTTGCTGACAGATCAGCAACGATACAAATTTGTAGAGTTTCAAAAATATAAATTTACTGCGAAATTTTATACTCCAATTACAAATAAACGCGGGGCTGAAGGCAAGGAGGCAAGGAACCTGATATTATACACATCAGCAGGTTTTGGTTTGTTAGCACCCTATCAAACCAAAGTGGGAGCTGTGCCTTTTGAACGTTTTTATTTAGGGGGAAGTGGATTGACAGGATTTTCATTAGGTGGTAGAGAAATTATTGCATTAAGAGGTTATGATGATCAATCAATGTCTCCACGGACCGGAGCGGCTTTCATTGCAAAATATTCAATGGAATTGCGTTTTCCGATAACAACTAACCCGCAAGCAACAATTTACGTTCTTGGTTTTACCGATGCAGGTAATTCATGGGCTAATGCAAAAGATTTTAATCCGTTTAACGTATATCGTTCAGCGGGTGCGGGTGTAAGAATATTTTTACCAATGTTCGGGTTACTTGGATTTGATTACGGCTGGAGAATGGATACGTTGCCAACCGCTCCGAACATGCAAAAGGGACAATTCCACTTTACTATTGGAGCCTCAATCGGAGAATTGTAATGTATAAGTTTAATTTTAAAGGATATTGAAATGAAAAAATTAATTTTAATTGCAGTCTTTCTATTTGCAACAAATGTTATTACATTTGCACAAAAAATTGGATATGTTGATACGGAATATATTTTAAGTAAAATTCCTGAATACAAAACGGCACAAACAGAATTAGATAACATATCCATTCAGTGGCAAAAAGAGATTGAAGCAAAATATACCGAAATTGATAAGATGAATAAAGCTTATGAAGCCGAACAAATCTTGCTCACTGACGATATGAAATCAAAACGGGAAAAAGATATTGCTTCAAAAGAAAACGAGGTAAAAGATTTACAAAAACAGCGTTTCGGAATAGATGGCGAATTATTTAAAAAACGCCAGTCATTAGTAAAACCTATTCAGGATAAAGTATATAATGCAATAAAAGCAATTGCCGAAAAAGGTGCGTATTCGATAATTTTTGATAAAGCAAGTGATATAACAATGCTTTACTCAAGTCCAAAACTTGATAAGAGTGATGCAGTATTAAAGCAATTGGGATTACTAAAGAAATAAATAGATTAACAATTAATAATTAATAAAAATCCATCACCATGAAGAATAAATTAAAACTAGTTATTATAGGAGTTGTAATAACAGCATGTTCATTTACTAATGTATCCGCACAAAAAATTGCACACGTTAATTTAGACTCGTTAATTACCCTTTTACCTGAATCGAAAATTGCACAACAAGGTGTTCAGGAATATGCTAAGCAATTGGAACAACAAGTTACTGCAATGCAAGCAGAGTTGCAAACCAAATATGCCGAATTTCAGGAAAAATCAAAAGATATGGCTGAATTGGTGCGTGCTTCAAAAGAAAAAGAATTAAATGATTTGAACCAACGTATTCAGGATTTCCAACAACAAGCGCAAGCCGATTATCAAAAGAAAAGCGCTGAATTTTCAAAACCTGTTTACGAAAAAGCGAAAAGAGCCATCGATCAGGTAGCAAGGGAGAACGGTTATAAATATGTGTTAGATACAAGTACAGGCATTGTTCTTTTCTCTGAACCTTCCGATGATATTATTGCACTTGTTATTAAAAAACTTGGAGTTGTGCCAAACGCTACCCCTACTCCTATTAATGCTCCTGCAGGAACTCCCCCAACTCATAAAAAATAAAAACTGAAACTCAATTTTTTTTCAAAAGCCCCACAAAATTGTGGGGCTTTTTTTGTAATTTTCAATTGATATAAATTAGTTAAATGCGCTCCTCTCTGCGTGGAGAAGGGTTTTTGGGGAGGTCAGAAATAATTCGCAATTTTTTATAAACTGCATCCCGTTTTAATTCGCGAACATCACCGGGCTGCATACTCTCTAATCGAATATCTTCAATAGCAATACGAATTAACCGAATACAAGGGAAGCCCACTCCGGCGGTCATTTTACGTACCTGGTGATATTTACCTTCGGTTAAAGTGAGTTCAATCCATGATGTTGGTAAATTTTCACTGACTGGATGCGCGCGCGCGGGAAGATTTTCTGGTTCTCTTACTTGTTTTACCTTGCACGGTTTTGTATTATATTCGCCAGCATCCAAAGCAATGGTTACACCAGCTTCAATTTGTTTTAGCGCTTCAGGAGTAACGATGCCTTGTAACTGAACGAGGTAGATGCGTTTATGTTCAAATTCCGGATTCAGTAATTTAAAGTTAAGACTTTTATCATTGGTTAAAATCAATAAGCCTTCACTATTTTCATCCAAACGCCCTAAGGGATAAACATCTTTTGGAAAAATAAAATTTAATGAATCCAAACACTTCTTCTTGTGTGAAGAGGTGAATTGTGAAATTATTTTATAAGGCTTATAGATAATGTAGTAATTCATTTTTTAAACTAGTTTAAAGTTCAAAATTAGAAAGTTCAAAGTTGAACGGTTTAAAATAACTTATTTCTTATATCGTTATTCTCAAGCACTTTGATAATGATTTTTCAATTACTGCAACTTTAAACTTTCTAACTTTGAACTAAATTATTTCACATTCAAATAGATCAGCAAAATGTTTTTTTAATTTTTGTTTTACTTCTTCATCGTCCACCTTTTTACCTAACTCTTTATTCATAGATGTAACAGCTTTATCAACAATGCCACAAGGTATAATGTTATTGAAATACCCCAGATCAACATTTACATTTAGCGCAAAGCCATGCATGGTAACCCATCGGCTGGCGCGTACACCCATTGCACATATTTTTCTTGCTTTCAAAGGGTTTTCAACATCTATCCATACACCGGTTTCTCCTTTGCTTCTGCTCGATTCTATACCATATTCCGATAATGTTCGAATTACTATTTCTTCTAAAAAACGAAGGTATTTATGGATGTCGGTAAAAAAATTGTCAAGATCTAAAATAGGGTAGCCAACAATTTGTCCAGGACCATGATAGGTGATATCTCCACCGCGATTTATTTTGTAAAACGTAGCATTTTTTTCTTCCAGTTGCTGTTCGTTAATCAGCAAATTTTTTTTGTCCCCGCTATTACCAAGAGTATATACATTAGGGTGTTCGCAAAAGAGTAAATAGTTTGGTGTTTGCAAAACGAACTCAGAAGAAAGTTTACGATTGTTACTTTTAATTTGAACAACCTCATCAAATAATTTTTCTTGATAATCCCAAGCTTGTTTATAATCTATGAGCCCTAAGTCTATCAATTTTACTAGTTGCATTTTATTTTGGTTGTTTATTGCAGGCTCTATATGATATGTTTTGGTAATTTAAACCACATAGAAACATAGTTTTATTGATAGTTGTTCTTTGTAGCTATTGGGAATATTTGAGAAGTTTTCATAGTTTTGAAGCTACGCTTCAAAAGATGTTCTTAAATCTATGTTAAAAATTTATTTTTCTATCTAACATCTCTTTTTAATGTTCTGGTAATAATGTTTACAAACAAAAATGATTATGTTTCTATGTGGTTAAAAATTTTTTACTAATAGAATTCTCTCTTAAATCTTTGACAGGGCTGATTTCAAATGATTGATAACATTAACTTCTACAGCATCAACTCCTCTAAATTCTGCTAACAAAACAGAAATCCAATCACCTAAATGAATAAAATAAATTGCTTTTTCAATTGCAGAAATTCCTTTGGAATATATTTCAGTAATGTTGAAAGCATATTTTTTGATTATTTCTTTATTTATTTCAACACGAGCCATGTTGCGGGAATATTCATCTTTATCAAGGAAAATTAAAACAGAAAGATTGTCATTTTTTTGAGTCCATCCAACCAATTCATTATGATTCATTTCCGGAATGATATGATGCCAGCAAAGTATTTTGGCATTTTCATTTAACTGTTGACGGAAACGAATTGCAATTCCCTCATTATAGGTTGTTGCATAGATAACCGGAGTTTTATCTTTCAACTTTTTAGCAATATTTTTTGCTTCTGTAATAATATTGTTTTCTTCCTGGTCAATTAATTTTATTGCTGCTTCAAGTTCTGCTTTAAAATCATTGGTAATAATTTTATGAAAATCAAGTATAAAAAATAGTTGAGTCAGCGAATAGCCTAAGCATGAACGGGGAGGCATTCCTCCGGGAATCATTATGCAATCATATCCATTTGATTTGGCTAATTCCTGAACTTTTCCACCTGAGGTAACACAAACAATTTTTGCTTTTTTTGCAATCGCCAACTCCATGCAATTAAGCGTTTCTTCGGTATTGCCTGAATAAGAAGAAATGATGACCAACGTATTTTCATTCACAAATGCAGGAATAAAATAGCCTTTACTAACATTTATAGGAACATTTGCGTTTGCAATTACAAGTTCCGAAACAATACTTCCCCCGATACCGGAACCACCCAACCCGCAAATTAAAACATTTGAAATCTTTTGCATAGAAGGGCTAAGATTAGCATTGCAGCCAATGTTGATCGCTTCTGTTAATTGCTTTGAAAAGTTTGATATTAATGTTTTCATGTTCGTATAAAAATCACTCTTAGTGGGTAAAAATACATATTTTGGTTAAATAATTATAGAAAATCCGATATATTAACCATTATTTATTATTACTTTGAACGTATATTTGCCCAAAATTTATAAAAACAAAATGATCATTGAATTAAGCGAACAAGAATTAATAAGAAGAGCAAAATTGGAAGAGATTACCAAAATGGGAATCGATGCTTATCCTGCGGCTTTGGTTGAAATCAATGCCACAGCAAAAGATATTTTAAAAAATTTCACCCTTGAAAATGCTGAAGAATATAAAAACATTAGCATTGCAGGACGTATCATGAGCAATCGTGATATGGGAAAGGCATGTTTTGTGAGTTTGCAGGATGCAACGGGTCGTATTCAGGTATATATCCGCAGAGACGATATTTGCACAGGAGAAGATAAGAGCACCTTTGATCTATTATTTAAAAAGCATACTGATCTGGGTGATATCATTGGGATCAAAGGTTTTGTATTTATCACGAAAGTGGGGGAAATATCAATTCATGCCACTTCTTTTACTATGTTAAGTAAATCATTGCGCCCATTGCCTTCGGTAAAGCGTGATGATCAGGGAAATGTATTTGATGAAGTAACGGATCCGGAATTTCGTTACCGTCAGCGTTATGTTGATCTGATCGTAAATCCTTCTGTAAAAGAAACATTTATCAAACGTACCAAAATGGTAAATACCATTCGTGATTTTTATAACGCGAAAGGTTATTTAGAAGTGGATACCCCTGTTTTACAGGCTATCCCTGGTGGAGCCTCTGCCCGTCCGTTCACCACGCATCACAATACCCTGAACATACCAATGTATTTGCGCATTGCAAATGAATTGTATTTAAAGCGATTGATCGTTGGAGGTTTTGATGGCGTGTATGAATTTTCCCGCAACTTCCGTAACGAAGGGATGGACAGAACACATAATCCTGAATTTACGGTTATGGAGTTGTATGTGGCTTATAAAGATTATAATTGGATGATGGATGTTACGGAGGAATTGATCGAAAAAATTGCAATGGATCTGAATGGAACAACCGCAGTGCCGGTAGGAGATAAGATCATTGATTTTAAGCGTCCGTTCAAACGTATCACCATGTTTGATTCTATCAAAGAATTTACCGGAATTGATATCAGCGCCATGGATGAAAATCAATTGCGTGAGGTCTGTAAACAGTTGCAAATAGAAGTTGCACCCCATTCGGGTAAAGGGAAATTAATTGATGAAATATTTGGAGCAAAATGCGAAGGCAATTATATGCAACCTACATTTATTACGGATTACCCTGTGGAGATGAGTCCGCTTACGAAAAAGCACCGCAGCAAACCCGGATTGGTAGAACGTTTTGAGTTGATGGTGAACGGCAAAGAATTGGCAAACGCTTATTCTGAACTTAACGACCCGATCGATCAACGGGCACGATTTGAAGAACAAATAGAATTAATGGAACGCGGTGATGACGAAGCCATGTTCATTGATCATGATTTTTTACGTGCCTTAGAATACGGTATGCCGCCAACATCCGGTATAGGTATTGGTATCGATCGTTTGGCAATGATCATGACCAACAATGTATCTATTCAGGATGTTTTATTTTTCCCGCAAATGCGCCCCGAAGAGGTTAAGAAAGTTATTGTTGAAGTAAAAGGTGATGAGCAAATAGTATTAGAAGAAGTGAAAAAATTAAATCAAGCTACAGTAACTACTATAAACGAAGCAACGGGAATATCTAAAAATCAATTGCAGAAAATATTGACTTCTTTGACCGAAAAAAATTTAGTGAAAAGAGAAGGGCCTGTATTTCAGGTAATATAGTTAGATAATTCAAGTCTGAAAATATAAATTAAAAGATCATTTGAAAAATAGAATCACTACCGATACGCTATTATTATTTATTATTCTTATTGTCTCCGCCCTTCTTCGTTTTTGGAATTTTCATGAAATCCCTTTCATGCATGATGAGTTAAGTGCATTGTCTAGAACAAATTATTCTAATTTTCAGGATGTTCTGACTTATGGTGTCGCCCTGAACGATACACATCCGGCGGGAGTACAATTGTTTATTTATTATTGGATCAAAATTTTTGGCATAAGTGAAATGTCTGTCAAACTGCCATTTATTTTATTTGGACTATTCTCTATAATTGTCGCGTATAAAATTTCAAAAAAATGGTTCAACAGTTCCGTTGGACTTATTGTTGCTTCGTTCATGGCTGTTTTGCAATATATGGTAATGTATAGCCAGATAGCGAGACCATACATTAGCGGAATGTTTTTTTCATTGATAATGGTTTGGTGTTGGAGTAATTATCTATTTGATGAAAATAACAAGAGTAAAAAAAGATGGCTGCTTGGTTATGTCTTATCATCTGCATTGTGTGCTTACGATCATCATTTTGCTTTGTTATTTGCCAGTACTGTTGGAGTTACAGGACTTTTTTTTATTAATGCCGACAATTGGAAAGCTTATGTATTTGCCGGAATTTCAATTTTTATTTTATACATTCCTCACCTCAACATTTTCTTTTTTCAATTAAACAAAGGTGGATTAGGAGGGCCGGACGGTTGGTTAGGAAAACCCCAACACGATTGGTTCTCAGGTTATCTTAAATACCTGTTCCACTATTCTTTTTTGATGTATGCTTTGGTTTTTTTTCTCTTATTATTTAGCATTTTCTTTCATTCACAGGATTTAAAAACAAAACAAAAATTTAGAATTATATCGGTCTGTTGGTTTTTTTCAGTCTTTTTTATTGAATATTATTATTCCTTATTTGTTAATCCCATTATTCAATATTCCACTTTGATTTTTGTATTTCCCTTTTTACTAATATTTATTTTTTCTTTGTTCGGTGAACTAAATCGGAATGCTAAAATGTTGATTGTTTCATCCATATTAATAACAGGAACATATACATTAATTTTTGTCCGAAAACATTTCCAGATATTTTACAAACAGCCCTTTCAGGAGCAAGTAAAAAACACATATAAAAGTTTAGATAGATTAAAAAATAAAAAAGATGCTACTATTGAATTAATGATTCCATCTTATTATAAAGAATATTATTTTAAAAAATATAACAGACGTTTTGAACTCATTGACTATAACCTTTTTGATACAAAAGCATTTCGAAATTTTGTACAGAAACAAACGACAAATTATTTTATAACAGGAAATTTACCCTTGGAATATATTCAAATTATTAAAGAAAAGTATCCTTATATAATAAGCAAAGGGGAAGGATTTACTTACTCAACATTCTGTTTTTCAAAAAATAAAAATTTATCACGGCCCTCTGAATATCCTCTATTGGATCGAAAAACTGAGTTCAATTTCGTCATAAAAAAAATAGATAGCACAACAGAATATAGTCAATCATATCGATTTAAATTAAAAGAGATTATAAACGACAGACATACTATTATTAATATTGGTGCTCGGCTGTTGGTTCCTGACAGTTCTTCTAACCCTGTATTGGTAATGAATATAAAAGATAACAACCAACTTATAGACTGGAGAGGATCTGATTATTTTAATTATAATAATAATCCAAAAACATTTAATACAATTTTTTTATCTATTGACCTTACCGGCTTTAATTTTAAGGAACATCCGAATGCAGAAGCTGAAATTTATATTTGGAACAGAAATAAAAAAGAGATTTTGATAGATAATTTTAAAATAGATGCCAACGAAGGCAATCATTTAATCTATTCACTTTATGAACCTATTGACTAAAATAATTTAAGATTATTTTAACTTGTTTTTATATGGTTTTTTTTAAAATAAATTGTTAAAAATAAAAGGGAAGAAATAAATAAAACAAGCCACACCAAGAAAGAAACAACCGGATTTACACCTAAAAATAAGGTCAATAAATTATTGGAATTAAATTTACAAGAAATAAAATCAGGGATAATTATTTGAAAAAGAGGATGCTTTATTTCTGTCGGTAGGCAATAGAGGACAGCCGATTTAGCCATAAATGCGATTGTAATTCCAAATGTTATTACTATCCAAAAGAAGATTTTAGAGAAATTTTGTTTTGACAAAAAAATGATCCCTTCATAAAATAAAAGCACTGTAATAAAAATAAGTAAGCGAGGGCCATAAGACCAGCCTCCCCACCATCCCAAATAAGATGAGGTTGCAATAATAATTGTAAATGAAATAAGAAAAAGATAATTTGAACAAAATTCTAAAACAATTTTTTTAATTGGAAACATTCTGACTCTTTTAATAAAATAAAATAAAATAATCAGGAGAAACGGTGCATAAAAAAACAAACCTCTGTAATCACTAAAAATAAGTCCCCACAATGATTCGGCTGTTGGATGAACAAACGCATAGTTTACATGGAGCTCTGGTGATAAATTATGAAATTTATATATCATTGTGAAAGGGGAATTGGTAAAAATATAGTTGTAAATCATAATGAAAACTACAAACGGAAAAACGCCAAGAATAAATTTACAAACACTTTTAATGTTGCGCTCATTCCATAAAATCTGAAAAACCCAAATAAAAATTACCAATGCAATAATAAATTCGCATAAAAAGGCGAGTCCGGCAAATACTCCGGCAATCCAATATTTTTTTTCTTTGAGAAGTATATAGGAGAAAAGAAGAAAAATTGAGGAAGATAAATGATTAAAAAATGTACCTGAAAAAATAAAAATAAAAGAACCATAAAAAGGCAGCATGGTCAATAAAACAGGTGAATAACTACTATTTTTGTAAATTTTTTTGAACGTAAGAAACAGGATCAAAACAAATGGAATCATGCTGCATAAAAAAGAACCGATAGCGTAAACATGTCTTCCATAAAGGGAACCATTATGGCTTTTTATTAACCCGATTAATTTTAATAATCCAAAAAATGGGAACACAATAATAGTTGGCAATGGGGCTTTTTCAGAATAATAATGATTTTTTATTATACTTTTATCGCATGTAAGTTCATGGTATTTATCTATTTGAAATGTTCCACTTTCAAAATAAGAGATGATGGGTAATATTCTGGAAGTGGTATTTGCATTGTTCCATAAATCGATATAAAAAATACTTATGATAAGGTTTAATAAGATAAACAAGAAATAAAATCTTTTCATAGTTTTATTCAATTTAAAAATACTGCCAATAAAAGTATGGAAAAAGAATAAGAGTAGTTTTTTTTTGACAAATCAAATAAGAAAATAACTGGTATTTTATTGAAATACAATAAGCATAATAAATAAAAAGCGTATTTTTCGAATCTCAAATGCATTAAATTTCAAGAATGACAAATACTAAACAAATTGCAGTAATAGGTGGTGGAAGTTGGGCTACAGCCATTGTAAAAATGCTTTGCAACAATTCTGATCAAGTACATTGGTGGATTCGTAATGCAGCATCGGTCGAACATATTAAAAAATACAAACACAATCCGAATTACCTGACTTCTGTTGAATTCGATACGGATAAATTAGTATTGAATACTGATTTAAAAGAAATTATAGCAAAAGCCGATATATTGATAATGGCAGTGCCTTCTGCATTTTTGAAAGATGCCCTTTCGGAATTAACACCGGAAAATTTTAAAAATAAGCAAGTATTTTCAGCAATTAAAGGAATTGTTCCGGAACACAATTTAATTGTTGGTGAATTTTTTAATACTGAATACAAAGTGCCGATGGAAAACATTGGCGTAATCACCGGTCCTTGCCATGCAGAAGAAGTGGCGATGGAAAAATTATCATACCTGACTGTCGCTTCTCAAAATTATGATAATGCCGTATTCATGGCTTCTCAATTAAAATGCAGATATATTAAAACTACGGTATCGGATGATATTTATGGAACAGAATATTCTGCTGTATTAAAAAACGTATTTGCTATCGCCAGCGGAATTTGTCATGGTTTAGGCTATGGCGACAACTTTCAGGCTGTTTTGATCTCCAATGCAATACAAGAAATAAAACGTTTTGTGGATGATGTTCATCCCATTGATCGTGACATAAAAAGTTCGGCCTACCTTGGAGATTTATTGGTAACAGCCTATTCGCAGTTTAGCCGAAACCGAACTTTTGGTGGAATGATTGGTAAAGGATATTCCGTAAAATCGGCACAATTAGAAATGAATATGGTTGCTGAAGGTTATTACGGAGTAAAATGCGTATACGAAATAAATAAAAAATATAAGGTAGATATGCCTATTACGAATGCAGTGTATAACATTTTATATGAAAAAATTTCTCCTGCCATTGAAATGAAATTGTTAACCGATCAACTGTCGTAACAATAATTTTTAGCAAACTATGCATTCCATTTCCATAATCTTATTTTCTTGCAATTGACAGGTTGAAAACATAAAATAAATAGTAAGTTTACCATTATATAATTAAATTGAATACTGTTTCAGCAAAATTATAATATATCTTTGATGCTTCAAAATCCTTAAAAATTATAAAAATGAAAAAATCTATTGCGATCCTACTATTTGTTTCTGTATGTTATACAACATCGTTTGCACAATTAACTCCCAAAGGAGATGTTCCTACGTTGGAAGAAATGACAATAATTTTCGATAAAATGATGGTTGCCATCAGCAATGTTAAAACTGCAAAATTTCGAATGGTGAAAAATGAGAGATATGATGGGAAAATTGTTCAAAGTGACCAATTAGTTAAACAAAATGTTAACCCCTTGAAAATTTACATGAAGATAACTAAAGGTCCGAACAGTGGCGCCGAAGTTCTTTATATACAAGGAGCAAACAATGGGAATGCATATGTAAATGCAAGTTCTTTTTTGCCAACTCTTAGTCTTGACCCTAGAGGTTCTCTTGTTAATGAAAAGCAAAGACATACCATGTTTGAACTTGGATTTGCTTATACCGGCGATTTGATAAACGATGCTTATCATAGATATAAAAACAAAGCAGCCGAATACTCTACTTATGGAGGAATTATTAAATGGGATAACCGTGATGTATACAAAATTACCCTTGATAATAAAGAATACAAAATTAAAGATTACACTGTATTAGCCGGTGAAGACCTGGTAAAAATTGCAAGGAAATTAAAATTGGATGAATATAATATACGTGAGTTAAATCCTTCCATCAGCAGCTATACTTCTGTAAAGGCCGGTCAGGTTATTAAAATACCGGAAACGTTCACGAAGTCTGTTATAATGTATGTTGATACAAAAACATTCCTGCCTATATATCAAAAAATGACAGACCTGAAAGGTGTTGTTGGTGAATATGAATATCATGATGTTATTATCAACTCTGGTATTACTGAAGAAGAATTTACAAAAGCCTATAAAGGATATTCGTTTTAATTTAATTCACCGCAGTCAAGGCTGCGGTGAATTTTCAATCTGTGAACCTTTGGAATTTTTAAGCGAAATTAAAAACTGAGTACTATCAGATTTTAATTTCGCTTTTTTTCTTGTTTTATTTTTATTCAATTATAACGCTGCCCCTAACCTGCATCCTTGATCAATTGCTCTTTTAGCATCCAGTTCACCCGCCATAAATGCTCCACCAATTAAATGAACCGATTTCCCTTTCGCTTTCAATGGCTCATACAATTCATTCTTACTCATTTGTCCGGCGCAAATTACAATGTTGTCCACTTCTAAAAGTTGCGGTTTATCTTTAATGGTAACATGTAACCCTTGGTCATCAATTTTATCATATTGAACGCTACTGATCATTTGCACCTTTCTATTCTTCAACGATGTTCTATGAATCCAGCCCGTAGTTTTTCCTAAACCATCACCCACTTTTGAATCTTTACGCTGCAACAAATAAACTTCTCTAGGTGAATGTTCCGGCACCGGCCTGATTCCTTCCACTCCCGCTCTAACATTATTTTTAGGGTCAACGCCCCACTCTTTTAAAAATGCCTGAATATCCAATGATGTTGATTTTCCTTCCTGTGTCAGGTATTCGGCAGTATCAAATCCAATCCCTCCTGCACCAATAATGGCAACTCTTTTACCAACCGGTTTTTTATATTTAAGCACATCTATATACGATAATACTTTAGGACTTTCTATTCCTTCGATCTTTGGCAAACGTGCTGATATTCCTGTTGCAATAATGATCTCATCAAAATCATTCAGATCATTTTCTACAACCGTTGTATTTAATTTAAGCGTCACGTTATGGATTTGAATTTGCTTGCCGAAATAACGAAGCGTTTCATAAAATTCTTCCTTCCCGGGAATTTGTTTTGCAAGATTAAACTGTCCGCCAATTTCATTTGCTGAATCAAATAAAGTTACGTTATGTCCCCTTCGAGCAGCAATAGTTGCAGCCGAAAGACCGGCAGGGCCAGAACCCACCACTGCAATTTTTTTAGGATTTTTTGTAGGTAGATAATTTAATTCTGTTTCATGACAAGCTCTTGGATTTACCAAACAGCTGGCTACTTTATTATTAAAAATATGATCCAAACAAGCCTGATTGCAACCGATACAGGTATTGATCTCATCCGCTTTATCTGCGAAAGCTTTGTTTACAAATTCCGGATCAGCAAGAAACGGACGAGCCATCGAAACCATATCCGCATTGCCATCCGCTATTATTTGTTCTGCAACTTCAGGAGTATTAATTCTGTTGGTAGTGATCAACGGAATTTTAACTTCCCCTTTCATTTTTTTTGTCACCCATGCAAATGCTCCTCGCGGAACCATTGTACCGATTGTTGGAATACGCGCTTCATGCCAGCCTATACCGGTATTTATGATTGTTGCCCCGGCTTTCTCCACTTCTTTTGCCAACTGAACAACTTCTTCCCATGAACTTCCACCATCTACCAGATCAATCATTGATAAACGATAAATAATAATAAAATTTGGACCTACTTCTTTTCGAACACGTTTTAATATTTCCAATGGAAATTTAATTCTGTTCTCGTAGCTGCCTCCCCATTCATCAGTTCTTTTATTTGTTTTTGAGGCAATGAATTGATTGATCAGATAGCCTTCGCTTCCCATGATCTCTACTCCATCATAGCCGGCTTCCTTCGCATAACCGGCACAATCAACATAATCTCTAATTGTTCTTTCCACTCCTCCGGAACTTAATTCCCATGGTTTAAATGGTGAGATAGGTGATTTTATAGCGCTCGGCGCCACTGCAAACGGGTGATAGCCATATCTGCCTGTATGTAAAATTTGCATGCAAATTTTACCACCATTTTGATGCACTGCATCCGTGATCACTTTATGTTTTTTAGCTGTTCGGCTATTGCTCATTCTACTCGACAAAGGACCAACCCAACCGGCAATACTCGGAGCAATTCCACCTGTTACAATTAATCCTACTCCACCTTTGGCTCGCTCTCCGTAAAATACAGCCATTTTTTCGTAACCGCCATGTTCTTCTTCAAGTCCCGTATGCATGGAACCCATCAACACTCTGTTTTTTAAAGTCGTGAAACCCAGATCAAGAGGTTCGAATAATTTTGGATATTTTAAACTCATCGTTTTATTTTATATTAAGAGCCTCACCCCCAACCCCTCTCCAAAGGAGAGGGGAGACTATGTGTGAAGCGCTATGTGGTTTTTTTATTTTTAATTTCGTACTTCAAGTATTGCCCCCTCTCCAATTGGAGAGGGGCTGGGGGTGAGGTCTATTTGCTCTTATTTTCTGCAAATTTTCGCAAAAACTCTTCGCGGTCAGTAATGCTAACTTCTGTTTTAAATTCATGATCTAATCCTTGTTGTAAGGTATGGGAAGCACCATAATAATAAAATGCTTTCATCGCTGCTATCGTTTGTGCCGAATTTCCAATTATTTTCTCAGCCACTTGATTCACCGTTTCCTCTAGTTTATCCAATGGAACAGATTTATTAACTAATCCAATACGCTCAGCTTCCTTGCCGGAAACAGGTTGCGTAGTGAACGACATTTCCATCGCTTTCATCAATCCTACTTTTAATGGCAATCGCTGTGTCATCCCCCATTTGGGAGCAATCCCCCATTTGGAATGTGTATCACCAATCTGTGCTTCATCCGCTGCATACGCCAGATCAAAAGCCAACAGAAACTCCGTAGCTCCGGTATAACAATGCCCGTTAACCATAGCAATCGTTACTTGAGGCATCTTTTGTAATATCTCAATAAATTCCGCACCTTTTTCCATGAAATCAAAATTAGAAAATTGTCCTCCTTGAATATTTTCATTGATCGCCTTTAAATCTACACCAGCCGACCATGCTCTACCGGCTCCAGTAACAATCACCACTTTTACTGAATCGTCTTTTGCAATTTTATTAGTAACATCAATTAATTCCTTTAACATTATAGGGCTAAGTGAATTTAATACTGTTGGTCGGTTGAGTGTAATTTTAGCAACTCCATTGGCCGTTGAAAACAAGATTTCTTGATACATTTTATTGTTGGGTTTATAATTTAAAAATTAAAATAAATCTGTGAACAAATATAAAAATTAAATTTCATCACTAACTTCTTTTATTTGTTTGGATTTTGCAGATTTGTCCTCCTGAAATTAGAGAATATATTTGTTTTTTATTTAAAAATTAAAATGTATGGCAACAACCATCGTATTTGTCCATGGCTATAGTGTTACCAATCTAAACACATATGGCGAACTTCCTATACGCTTGCGCGAAGAAGCAAAACAAGCTGGACTCAACATCCAAGTAGAAGAAATTTTTCTCGGGCGTTATATTAGTTTTAATGACGACGTGCGTTTAAATGATATTTCAAGAGCCTTTAAAACTGCAGTAAACGAACAGTTATCTGATATGTTGAATGCCGGCAATCGTTTTGTATGCATCACCCATTCTACCGGTGGACCTGTTATTCGTAACTGGTGGAGCCGTTATTGTAAAAACTCCGACAAACCCTGCCCTATGAGCCATTTAATTATGCTGGCACCGGCTAATTTTGGTTCAGCATTAGCCCAATTAGGCAAAGGGAAATTAAGTCGTTTAAAATCCTGGTTTGATGGTGTAGAGCCTGGTCAGGGAGTTTTAAACTGGTTGGAATTAGGTAGCGCTGAAGCTTGGGAGCTTAACAAAGAATGGATTATAAGTAATGGTAAGCAAATAGGAAGCGATGGAATTTTTCCATTTGTACTAGCCGGACAAACCATTGACCGCAAGTTGTTCGACCACTTAAATACCTATACCGGCGAATTGGGTTCAGATGGTGTAGTACGTGTTGCCACTACCAATTTGAATGCACGTTATATAAAATTGATGCAGCCAATACCGACAAAAAATGAAAATGGATTTGAAGTTATCGAATATAATCAGGCACCTGCAACAGCAACACGAGTAATTTCAGGAAAATCACACAGTGGAGATGATATAGGAATAATGAAAAGTGTGAAAAAAGAACTGAGCGATTCCGATAGCAGCGAAACACTTAAGGCAATTATCAATTGTATTCGGGTAACAAATAATGCTCAATACAATGCATTAACATTGCAATTTATAAATGAAACAGAACAAGTACAACAACAAGAATTAGTGGAAACAGAAAAAGAGATATTTCTGAAAGAAAGAGATTTTATACACGATAAATTTTCACAGGTAATTTTTAGAGTGCGTGATACCGAAGGTTATCCTGTTACTGATTACGATCTTATTTTAACTGCAGGTCCTCAGAATGATGCCAACCATCTTCCTGAAGATTTCGTTGTAGATAAACAAAAAAATTATGTCACTCCTGAAACATTAACCTACTTTTTTAATTACAATATAATGAATGGATTTCCCGCCATAAAAAATTCTAAAGGAGAAATTATACGCGATGCAATTGAAAAAACAGAAAGCATGGGATTAGAAATTTACCCTCGTCCGGATAACGGATTCATGCGTTACCTTCCTTACAAAATAAAAGCAAACGCCGACCTCCTGCAAAAAGCATTAAGTCCCAACAACACGACTTTAATTGATATTGTTATGCAACGTATTGTGAGTAAAGAAGTATTCCGATTAACAAAAGTTGGAGACTCAATGCCAACAACAAACGAAGGTGATTTTAAAGATGTGGAACCGGGAAATGAGATCGTGGAATAGTAAAGATTTCTTTTTTTATTACAAAAAACTTTAAACTTTGAACTTTCTAACTTTGAACTTAAAATAATGGCAGAACATAATGAAACAGGCACTAAAGGAGAGGAATTGGCCGCCACATTTTTAGCAAACAAGGGATATATTATACTTGAAAAAAACTGGAGATTTAAAAATCTGGAGGCCGATATAATAGCAACTATTTCTAAAACATTAATTATTGCTGAAGTGAAAACACGCAAAAGCAATTATTTTGGAGAGCCCGAAACATTCGTTAACAAACAAAAACAAAGCAATCTGATCAAAGTTGCGCAAAGTTATATTGAACGCAACAACCTGGATCTGGAAGTTCGCTTTGATATTATTTCGGTTACTACAGGCAACAATCAAACTACAATAAATCACATTGAGGATGCCTTTTACCCTAAGGTTCATTAATTAAATACAGTTCATTTTATAGTTCTATTCTATTGGCTTTGCGTATCTTTGCAAAAAACAAAAAGATGGCAAAAGTATTCAAACGTAGCGGTAGCAAAGATTTTTCTGCAAAAGGTTCAGCAGGAAAAGGCAAAAGCAAATTCAGTGCAAAAAAAGATCCCCGCGATAGTTCAGAGAAAAAAACTTCATATAGTCGTCCCAACGATGATTCACGCCCTTCCGGAAAATTTAAAGCTAAGGACGAAAAAGGCTTCAACAGCGATAAAGCACCTGAATCTAAAAAAACCAGAATAGATAAACGTGATAACAAACCTGTTTTTGAACGTTTCCGCGATGATTCACGCCCCTCTGATTTTGGTACTTCTAAAAATCGTGGCACATCCAATTATAACGATTCCCACAAAAAAAGCGATTCAGATAAACCGCCTTTCAAGAAAAAATATGACGATGGTGATGAAAAGCCATCATTCAGAGATAGAAGCGATGATAAACCAAGATCATTTAATAAAAAACCTTTTTCAGATAAACCTGCTTTCAAGAAAAGGCGTGATGATGGCGATAACAAACCCTCTTTCAGAGAAAGCAGTGATGACAAACCAAGATCATTTAATAAAAAACCTTTTTCTGAGAAGCCTGCTTTCAAGAAAAGGCGTGATGATGGTGATAACAAACCATCTTTAAAAGAAAGAGAAAATAACACACCAAGATCATTTGGTAAAAAACCATTTTCTGAGAAGCCTGCTTTTGTTAGAAAAAGCGACGGAGTGAATTCCAATGATTTGAAGGAAAGTGATTTTGAATATGACAATGAAAAACCAAAATACAACGGTAATAGCGGAAGACCATTTAAAAAATCGAAACCATCAACCAACAAAAAATCAGGATCTTCAACTCCTCAAAGAGAAACAGATGATGGCTTGATTCGTCTTAATAAATATCTCTCAAATGCGGGTATTTGCTCACGCAGAGAGGCTGATGATCTGATTTCTTCAGGTGTAGTTCAGGTAAATGGAAAAACGATAACCGAGGGATACAGGGTAAAGCCGACTGACATTGTTAAATACGGTGGTCAAACATTAAAAAAAGAGCGCCTTGTATATTTAATTTTAAACAAGCCGAAAGATTATATCACTACCGTTGATGATCCTCAAGAACGCAGAACAGTTTTAGAATTAGTACAAGATGCCTGCAAAGAACGCATTTATCCTGTTGGCCGTTTAGATAGAGCTACCACAGGTTTGCTGATGTTCACCAATGATGGCGACCTAACAAAAAAATTAACTCACCCACGTTACGGTGTTCGAAAAATTTACCACGTTGAACTTGATAAACCACTAAAAAAAGTGGATTTAGAAAAAATTTCGGAAGGCATTGAACTGGAAGATGGTCCTATCAAAGTGGATGAAGTTAGCTATGTGGGCGATGGCGCAGACAAAACACAAGTAGGTGTTGAAATACACTCAGGCAAAAACCGTATCGTTCGCAGAATATTTGAACACATGGGTTACAACGTTAGAAAACTTGATAGAGTAATGTTTGGTTCATTAACAAAAAAAGATCTGCCTCGAGGCCGCTGGAGAATACTTTCTGACGCTGAAGTGGGAATGTTGAAGATGATCAGCGCTGATTAATTTTTTAACATACTAAACTTATCCACCTTTCGTTATTGATAACATCTTTCGACTATACAAAAGTTGACACTGTTTTTTTATAAACTTTGTATTGTAAAAAGGATATTCGAATGAATAACGAAAACGAAGTAGATCCTCAATTACCTTCTAATAAAAAATCACCACTGATATTTCGTATGCTGTGGCGGTTCATTATTTTCTTATTTATTTTATTTGCTTTTGTTTTTACCGGAGCCTTACTAGTTGGTTATTATTACCAGGATGAAGTAAAAGGATATGTGATTTCGGAATTGAACAAACATCTCAATACCGAAATCATTGTGGATGGCAAAGATATTGATTTTACTCTTATCAAAAATTTTCCTTATGCCTCGGTCGACTTCAAAAATGTAAAAGCACTGGATGCGGTAAAAACAAAAGACAAAGACACCCTATTCACAGCAGGAAAAATATCTCTTCAATTTAATATTGTTGATGTTTTTCATAAAAACTATCATGTAAAAAAAATAAAAATTGATGATGCTGATCTGAAAATCCGAATAGATAAAAACGGAAATGATAATTATCATTTTTGGAGATCATCACCGGAAACAGACTCTACCGCTTTTTCTTTTGCACTGGAAGAAATCATTTTAAATCACATTCAATTTTCTTTCAAGAATTACAGAACAAAACAAAGCGCCGATGTATTAATTAACAATAGCAAACTATCCGGACATTTCTCTACCGAAAAACATTCATTGGAAATCGAAAGTAATATCCTTATAAACCGAATTGTAACAGACGGCAGAACGTATCTACGCAAAAAAAATATTCAAGTCGAACTTGCATTGGAAGTGGATAATACAATTCAATCCTATAAAATAAAAAAAGGGAAAATTAAAATAGAAAATTTACTATTCGAGGTCGTGGGCAATGTGATGAACGAAAGTCAGGCTGGCAACGAACTGATCGTGAACATTGGCGTTCGGGGTGAAAATATGGATATAAGATCTGTATTGTCTATCATCCCAAATCAGTATAAAGACAGAATTAATGATTACGAAAGTAATGGTGAATTTTATTTTGATGCAGTGGTAAAAGGTAGTTTATCTGAAAATAAAATGCCATTCATTGAAGCTAATTTTGGAATTAAAAATGCAGATATCACACACATAAAAAACAACATTGTTTTGCATGATGTGAATTTAAAAGCTCGTTATTCTAACGGAAACAAAGCCAATGCTGAAACATCATTATTAGAATTAACCGCTTTTTCTGCCACCATAAATAACGGTTCTGTTGCAGGTGAATTATTAATCAATAATTTAAATGATCCTTCTGTTGAGGCAAAAATAAAAGCAAATATCAGTTTGGAAGAATTACAAAAATTTATAAAAATTGACACTATCGAAAGTATCACCGGGCAATTAAAAATGAACGCTTCGTTTAACGGGAAATGGAATAATATTAATTCTACAAACTATCAAGACATCACTGCAAAGGGTAATTTGGCAATCACAGACATGAACGTAAAGTTGAAAAACAATTCCCTGGAGTTTACCAATATCAATGGGGATTTTAATTTCAATAACAATGATTTAATGGTAAATGAATTGAAAGGAAATATTGCAAATAGTGATTTTGATCTGAAAGGAATTTTTAAGAATAGTATCGGCTTTGCTTTAAACGAAAATCAGGACATCACTATAGAAGCTACTCTTCATTCAAAAAATATTGATCTTAATGAATTGCTTGCAAACAAAGAAGAAAAAAAACAATCGACAAGTAAATATAAACTTAAATTTTCGGAACATTTGAATGTAAATCTGGTTAGTGAAATTGAGCATCTGTCGTTCAGGAAATTTGATGCAACCGATATCAGGGGGATCATTATTCTAAAAGATAAAAAATTGATGGCTGACCCGATACAACTTTCTACCATGAATGGAAACATCACTGTTAGCGGATTAGTGGACGGAAGTGATTCAACAAAATTATTGATCACCTGTTTTTCTGATGTCAATAAAATAAATGTTTCTAAATTATTTACATCCTTCGAAAATTTCACCCAATCATCCATCACAGATCAAAATATCAAAGGATTGGTTACCGCTAAAATTCAATTTGCATCGGTGCTTAGCCCTGAATTAACTACAGATATGAGTAAATTAATCGCAACTATAGATATGACAATTGAAAATGGAGAGTTGAACAATGTAGAATCTATGAAAAGTTTGTCGCGTTTTATTGAATTGAAAGAATTGAACAGCATTCGTTTTGCAACACTTAAAAATTCCTTCGAAATAAAAAATCAAATCCTTTCATTCCCAAAAATGGAAATTAAATCAAGTGCTATAAATATTACCCTTTCCGGAACTCATACCTTTAACAATGATATTAATTATAAAATAAAACTATCATTGAATGATCTATTATCTAAGAAAGCGAAGAAAGCAAAAAAAGAAAATAATGAATTTGGAGAATTGGCTGATGATGGGCTTGGACGCACTAATATTTTTTTAACAATGACCGGCACTGTTGAACATCCAATTATAAAATATGACAGCAAAGGAGCAATTCAGAATATGAAAATTGAGTTAAAAAAAGAAAAGAATACCTTAAAAACCATATTGAAAGAGGAGTTCGGACTCTTTAAAAAAGATACAACCTTAAATAGAAAAACTAAAAAAGAAGAAACTAAATTCATTATCAAATGGGACGAAGTCGATAAAAAAGAAGAAAAAAAAGAATTGAAATTGCCGAAAAAGAAAGAAGACGACGATTTTTAATTCGATAGAATTTTGTACCTACCGCTGGTCAGGATTTATAATCCTGACCAAAGAGCTTGCAGATTTGAAATCTGCAAGTATAAATTAAAAAACAGATCTTAAACTTATTCAATTTGATTTGCAAATCCAACCCAACTCAATAAAAAAATACTAAATTCGTAATACTAAAATAAATTTTATCCTCGTGAGTATCTATTCAAAAAAACAACAATGGAAGTTATGGCTGTTTATGACTGCTGTAATTATTTTTGGTGCCTCATTATGGTATACCAATGTTTTGGTGAATAAAATTGCGAAAGAAGAACGTAAAAAAGTAAAATTATGGGCGGATGCTATTCAGAAAAAAGCAAATCTTGTAAAATACACCAACGAATTATTTAATAAGATAAAAACAGACGAGCGAAAAAAAGTAGAACTGTGGGCAGAAGCAACCAAACAACTATCAAAAGATCTGAGCGATTACAGTTTTGTATTAAAAGTAGTTTCCGATAATACAACCGTACCCGTTATACTTGCTGATGAAAACAGAACGCCGCTCACCTCCCGAAATTTAGATCCTAAAAAAGAGAATGATAAAGCTTATTTAATAGCACAAATGAAGGAAATGCGCGAAGTTCAAGAGCCTATTAAGATAGATGTCTATCGAGGAAAAAAAAATTATCTCTACTACAAAGACTCTAAACTTTTTTCAGAATTAAAAACAGTATTGGATGATCTGGTAAAATCATTTATTTCTGAAGTTGCCGTAAACTCTGCATCTGTCCCTGTTATTTATACCGATTCAACCAAAATGAATGTGATTGCTTCCGGCAATATCGACTCATCAAAAATACATGACACCACTTTCTTGAAAACAACCTTAATAACCATGAGCTCCCAAAATCAGCCCATTGAAGTTGAGTTTGGCGATGGCAGTAAAAGTTATATTTTCTATCAGGAGTCTAAACTTTTAACACAATTAAAATATTATCCTTATGTGATGTTTGGTACTATTGGTATGTTTTTATTAATTGCCTATTTACTTTTCAGTACAGCACGAAAAGTAGAACAAAACCAGGTATGGGTAGGAATGGCAAAAGAAACAGCCCATCAGCTGGGAACACCGCTGTCTGCCTTAATTGCCTGGCTTGAATATTTGAGATCCACCGGACTGAATCCTGAAACAGCAACCGAAATAGAAAAAGATATTAAACGTTTGGAAACGATTACTGAACGTTTTTCAAAAATTGGTTCCATTCCTAAATTAGATTATGTTGATCTTCTTCCGGTATTAAATGAGTCGGTAAATTATATTAAATTAAGAACTTCAAAAAATGTACTATTTACAATTGATACAGACAATCAAACAGAAGTGTTAGCACAATTAAACGTCCCCCTGTTTGAATGGGTGATTGAAAATTTATGTAGAAATGCTGTCGATGCGATGAATGGAAATGGATCGATTACCATTAAACTTTCTGACCAGACTCAATATGTATACATTGATATTACAGATACTGGCAAAGGAATTCCGAAATCAAAATACAAAACCATCTTCGAGCCTGGTTTCACTACCAAAGAACGCGGTTGGGGCTTAGGCTTGTCACTCACTAAACGGATCATAGAAAATTATCATTCAGGAAAAATATTTGTAAAAAATTCCGAAATCGATAAAGGAACAACCTTTAGGATCGTGTTGAATAAATGATATTGATGCGCTAATTATTCGATGTGCTAATTAAACAATAATTTCATTTACGAAGCAATTCCCCCTTTTAAAGGGGGCTGGGGGATTATTTTTTTCAATCAGCACATTAATTAATCAGCATATCAAACCAATGGCAGGCATTTACATTCATATTCCTTTTTGCAAACAAGCCTGTCATTATTGCGATTTCCATTTTTCTACTTCACTGAAAAACAAAGATGCCTTTTTGCTTGCGCTGCAAAAAGAAATAGTGTTACAGAAAGATTACCTCAGCAATCCTATCATTAAAGCAGAAGAGCCGATTGAAATAAATACGATTTATTTTGGCGGAGGCACACCATCTATCCTTTCTCAAAAAGAATTGATGAACATTTTTGATTCACTTCACCAACATTACACAATTAGCGGAGATGCAGAAATTACATTGGAAGCCAATCCCGATGATTTAACAATAGCTAAAATAAAGGAGCTAAAAAACACTCCTGTCAATCGTTTAAGCATCGGGATCCAAAGTTTTTATGATGAGGATCTAAAGATGATGAACAGAGCGCATAACTCAAAAGAAGCATTAAGGGTTGTAAAAGATTCTCAAGATAAGGGGTTTGAAAACATTACAATCGATCTGATCTACGGAATCCCTACTTTGTCAACTAAAAATTGGAAACAAAATTTACAGACTGCATTTGAGCTAAATGTTAAACATATTTCAGCCTATTGCTTAACGATAGAGCCTAAAACAACTCTGGCTCACCTGGTGAAAGAAGGAAAAATAAATAATGTAGACGAGCAAAAAAGTGCCGAACATTTTGAAATAATGTTAGCGGAAATGCGGAAAAATAATTTTGAACAATATGAGATCTCAAATTTTTGTAAAGACAATTGTTATTCAAAACACAACAGTAATTATTGGCTAAAAAAAAACTATTTGGGCTTGGGTCCTTCTGCACATTCATACAATGGAACAAGCAGACAATGGAATATTGCTAACAATGCATTATATATTCGATCATTTGAAAAAGATTTTGATGCAGGCAAGCAATCGCGATTTGAAGAAGAAACATTAACAACATCACAACAATACAACGAATATATTTTAACCACCTTGCGCACCATGTGGGGAACAGATTTGAAGTATATTGAAAATGTTTTCGGAAACGATTATTTGTCTTCCTGTTTAATAGAAGCAGATAAATATATTCTCTTAGGTGATATCAGAAAAGAAAACGATAAATTATTTTTAAATGATAAAGGAAAATTAATTGCCGATAAAATTGCAAGTGATTTATTTGTCGTTGATTAAATTATTCCTTCTTTTCGAGATCCATCCGAATTCGATAAGCCAAGCCAATATTAATGACCGGATAATTTTTTATTGGGCCATAAACAGGGTTATTCACCGTTTCCAATTCTTTCGTGTTATATTTATACTGTAAGGGATTTTTTCCAAGGCTATACCCAAGTTCAGCAAACAATAATATTTTTTTATATACAAAATAATCTACAAATAATTTTAATTGTATCTCATTGTAACGCACATAATCATACCCTTCTAATTTAGATAATCGAAAAGAACGTGTAAAAGATCTTAAACCAAAGCCCGTGTATAACTTATTTTTTATAGCATTAATTTCTATTCTATAATTTGTTGGCAAAACGCCATACATATTAATTCTATCATTTATTCTCCAATCTACTCCAACTAGCGGTATAAAAAAATTACCAAAATATTCGCGATTATAATATAAACCTGCCTTTATTTTGAGCTTTTCGTTAGGTATATATGTTTGTAAAAATACTCCTCCATATTGATAATCGTGCTTGTCAATAACATCTTTAAAATCCGATGAAAGCTTTTGAAGAGACATCACCACAGTATTCCATTTTTTATTTGTTGAAACAAATCTAAAACCAATCGGTAATGTTAACATATATAATTTTGATGAATAAGCCAAGTCAGACATAATTGACGAATTCATCATTTCACTGTTTAATCCCAACAATAAAACATTACCGTTTTTATACTGTTTGGGTAAAAATAAATTGAAAAAATAATCATCTGTTTTATTTTTTGATTTTGCATTATCTTTATATTGAGAGGAAAATGTTTGATAGCTAAAACTAGTTACATCAATAAAAGGTTGAGAGAATCCTTTGAAAGTGATCATAAAAAAAAGAGGAAATAAAACGAGGAGGGGACGAAAAATTTGATTATTTAAAAAACTCGGCTTATTAAAATTAACAATGCTTTTGAGTAAATTCAGAACATTCATTTTAAAAAATATTTTTATAAAAAAAATCCCCCCTACAATTCCTAGGGAGGATTTTAAATTTTTCTTGACTAAACTAATTTGTTATTATAACAATAGGTTCTGCCTTAGGAACCACTTTGTGGAATTTAATACCGATCATTAATTCATGCGTTCCGGAACTGTATCTTCTAATGTTGCTGGTAGTAAAATCGTATGAATAAGCAAAAGAAATATTTTCCTGAAACTTATACCCAAACATTGCCGAAACAGCATCCAAATAACGGTACATTGTACCTATCCATATTTTATCATGATAAATTGCCCGTAAACCTAAATTAAATGTTATAGGAGTCGGATTTGCATATTGAATGCAAGCAGAAGGTTCTAATACAAAATCTGAGTTCAACTTATATTTATATCCAGTTGTAAAATAATAATGTCTTGCCAATGTACTTAAAGATGACGTAGAAATGTTAACAAAATTTATTTTACTCTGAAACATTTGAGGAACACTTGCTCCAACATACCATTTGTGATCTGTTGAATAGGCATAAATTCCTGCACCGAAATCGGGTGCAATAACAGATTGAAGACCATTGGTAATCACTATATCTGAAGGATCCCGCAAAGCGATTTGTGAGCCATCCACCGAAAATTGCACGACACCTCCTGATAAACCCAAAGAGACTTTAACTTTTTCGGCAACTCTGATTTGATAGGCATAAGAAAAAGACATACCAATTCTCCTAGTTGGACCCACTATATCGGTATATATTGAACCTCCTAGTCCCATATTTAAAGATTTGGTTGGACCTTGCGCAGTTAATATATATGTTCGTGGTGCGTCAGTAAGTCCGACCCATTGATAACGATTATTTGATATCCCTTCGAAATAGGAAGTAGTTCCGGCAACAGCAGGATTCATCGCAAAATTATTAAGCATATAATTACTGTATTGAGGTAACTGTTGCGCGTTAACCTGAATAGCTATAAAAATTAACAATACGATGGAAAGAATGCTTTTCCGTGATAACATATCAATATCAGTTTTTGTCAATTCTAAATTGTATTAAAAAAATTCACTTAAATTATAATATAACACCCATTATCTCATAATAGTAACCGGACCAGTATATGCATCAGGAAACGCAGGATCATTTAAAATAATTATATAATAATAGGTTCCAACAGGCAAAGGTTTACCTTTAAAATTACCATCCCATTTTTCTGTGTATCCCGGAGACCTGAATACTAACTCACCCCATCTATTATAAATTTCCACATTATTATTAGGGTAAGAATCCAAGAAATCAACTATCCATGTATCATTTACTCCATCACTATTTGGTGTAAATCCTCCAGGAGGTGCGAATTGAGGAAGTATTTTTACTAATACCGAATCAGTTGCTTTACAACTACCTAAGGTAACAATTACTGTATAAACGGTTGTACTTGTTGGCTTCGTAACCGGATTGGCATAAGTGTTATCAATAAATCCTGCCGAAGGATTCCAAATATAATGTGAACCTGCAATACCTGTTGGGCTGCCACCAAGTGTAATGCTTGCACCGGAAATAATGCTAATGTCAGCTCCCGCATTTGCAGTAGCTTTAGGTTCTACCGAAATGTTGTAGCTGGAAACGGAACCAACACAGCCATTTAAGGTAGATGTAACAGTTATAAGTCCCGATAGGGTGGATGCTGTATTATTTGTACCGGTAAAACCGGGAACATTTCCTACTCCATTTGCAGCTAATCCAATTGCCGGATTGGAATTTGTCCAGGTATAAGTTGGAATATTAACAAAAGATGTTGTTACAACTGCATCACCATCGCAAACATCTGTATTGGCAGGAACTGTAAAGCTTGGAAACATTGTTATTATAACGATACTCGAATCTTTGATCAAAGTACCTGAACAATCATAAGTGTTGTAAACCATATATGTTCCTTGAGCACTTGCTGTAAGATCAATTAATCCGGTGAAAGGATCTGAAAAAACCAAACCTGCCGATGACGTAAAAACTCCAGGGAAGGATCCTGCAGGGAATGTAGGAGAAGCGTTGGGTGTTGAACTTTGACAATATGGTCCGGCATAGCTAAAGGATGCAGTTGGACTTGGTAAATTGGTAATATTAACAACAAAAGTACCGGTATTAGGACAAGTACCGCCAACATTAGTATAACTTATGGTATACGTACCAACGTTACTTATGCTTAAATTTATTTGACCTGTTGAAACAGATACAAAAACGATGCCTGCCGGAGAAGCACTAAATACCCCACCTGAAACACCTGTTATAGTCGGCGTTGGATTTAATATTGCTCCTTGACAAAAAGATGAGTATGAATAATTAAATGAGGCATCTTCTGCAGGATTAATTGTAACAGTATTAGTGGAAGGAGTAGCACCATTACAACCAAGCGTATTGGTTATAGTATAGATTCCTACTGTGGATACTGAAAGATCAATTAATCCGGTAAATTTATTTGCAAATACCAAACCTGCTGGGGCAGAAAAAACTCCGGCACTCGCTCCAAGTGCTGGAATAAAAGTTGGACTTGGATCAGCAACATTCTTGCAATAAGGACCGGCATAACTAAAACCAGTGCCTGGAGGACTGGAGTTTGTTATAGTAACACCAAAAGTACTCGAAGTAGGACAAGCACCGTTAGTGGTATATGTTATAGCATAAGGTGAGCCTATATTTAAAGTACTTGCTAATAAATTTATTTGACCTGTTACTGCATTAAAAACGATTCCTGATGTAGCAGAACTAAATGTTCCACCTGCTAATCCTGCAATTGTTGGACTTGGATCTATACCTGATTGGCAGAAAGTAGAGGATGAATAATTAAATGAGGCATCGTCCACAGCGTTAATGGTAACAGTATTAGTGAACGTGAAAACTCCGCCTGCCGCACATTTTGGAATAGTATTAGTTACAGTATAGGTTCCGGCCGCACTTGCTGTAAGATCAATTAAACCGGTGAATTTATTTGCAAACACCAAACCTCCCGTGGGTTCTGTAAAAACACCGGCACTCGATCCAACAACCGTGAAAGTCGGAGTTGGATTAGGAGTACTATTTTTGCAATATGCAGCAATTGGATAACTAAAATTAGGTACCGGAGGATTAGAAACAGTAACACCAAAAATGGTTGAGTCGGGACAAGTACCATTCGTAACGTATTTTACTGAATATACTTTTAGAGCGCTTGCGCTCAAATTAATTTCACCTGTTGAAGTAGATACAAAAACAAGACCTACTGGAGACGAGCTAAACGTTCCACCTGCTTTGGCGATAAATGTTGGAGTAGGATTAATACCAGTTTTGCAAAAAGTAGAAGATAAATAATTAAATGTAGCATCGTCTATTGGGTTTATTGTTACTGAACTGAATTTCACAAAAGGTGCGCCTCCTATAGAACATGGTGGAATAGTATTGGTAACAGTATAGGTTCCAGGAGAACTTGCGGTTAAATCAATTTCACCGGTAAATTTATTAGCAAAAACTAAACCCGGGGTAGTCGTAAAAACGCCGGCACTTGATCCCCCAACAAAACCTGGAAATGGATTGGCGCTGTTTTGACAAAACGGATCCGAATAAATGAAATTCGCCTTGGGTGAATTTGTAATAGTAAGCCCAAAAGTGCTTGAATCCGGACAAGTACCGCTAGTAACATATTTCACAGTATAAACTGTGGCAGTACTTGCACTCAAATTAATTTCACCTGTCGAAGTAGATATAAAAACAAGACCTGCCGGGGTAGCGCTAAATATTCCGCCTGCTGTGGCTATGAATGTTGGAATTGTTGGATTAGGATCTGTTTTACAAAAAGTAGAAGATGAATAATTAAATGAAGGATCGTCAAAAGGGTCTACGGTAACAGTTGCTGTAATTGCTGTCCCCGCACATCCATTCGCAGAAGGAGTAATGGTGTAAACTGCATTGCCTGATGTTAGCCCTGTTAATGTTAAGACTTGATCAATAAAACTTGAATTAATGGTATCAAAAGCCCCACTTACACCATTTTGAACAACAGTCCAATTAAAAGTAGTACCTAAAACAGGACTTGATAATATTATATTGGGAGCAGTACCGGTACAAATAGTTTGACCGGCAGGCGTTGCTGTTGAAACCGGATTTACAGTAACAGTACTGGTAACGTCTGTTCCAAGACATCCGTTCATTTTTGGAGTAATGGTATACACCGCTGTTCCGGCAACAGTAAGTGTCGATGTTAAAATTTGAGCAATGGGTCCGATGGTATCAATAACCGCCGAAGCACCGGAAACACCTGTAGGAACTACCGTCCAGTCAAATAACGTACCTGCCACATTACTTGTCAATACAACATTTGCAGCTATGCCCGAACAAATCGTTGACGTTATATTTGATACTATAACATCAGGTAACGGATTTACAGTGATGGTTACATCAACCGGTAAACCGGAACATCCGCTTGCTGATGGCGTAACAGTATAAACTGCTGAACCTGCTGAGGTAGTTGTTGCCGTTAGAATTTGACTGATATCGCCATTATTGGGAATATTTACAGAATCTCTGGCACCCACCACATTTGTTTGAACTATGGTCCAGTCGAAGGTGGTGCCCGGAATCGTACTTGTCAATAAAACATTAGGTGAAGTACCCGAACATATTGTTGGAGAAGCGGGTGTTGTTACAGAAAGCGGATTTACTGAAACAACAACTAAAAAAGATGGTCCAACACATCCATTTAATGAAGGGGTAATCGAATAAGTTGCTGTTCCGGCAGCAATTCCTGTTGTTGTTAATGTTTGAGTAATATTTGAGCCGGCACTTGATATAGCACCACTTACACCAACTTGATCTACGGTCCATGTAAAAGAAGAACCTGCCAGGGAAGTTAAAGCAATACTTGTAGTTCCACCCGAGCATATAGTTGATGCCGCAGGCGTTGCGATTATGTCCGGTATTGGTGTTACTGTAATTGTATCTAAAAAAGGCGCCCCATCGCATAAATTTGTTGTAGGAATAATAGTGTATGTAGCGGTACCATTAACAGGTCCTGTTGCCGTTAATGTTTCAATGATAGGGTTTGTTGTGCCGGATGAGGGACCTGTATTTGATGCGCCAACTTGGGAAACTGTCCATGCATAAGTTGTACCTGCTCCTAAATCATTATTCAATGTTATATTGGTATTTGTACCCGAACATATAGTTGACAATGCATTTGTTGCAGTTGCATTTGGTAATGGTTTTACTGTAACGATAACAGTAATTGGTATCCCCGGACAACCGTTTATTGTTGGCGTAACCGAATACGTTGCAGTTCCGGCAACAATACCTTTTGCCGTTAAAGTTTGCGTGATGGCTGTTAAGCTACTACCCGGTAAGGCACCGCCAACCCCGGTTGAATCTATTACTGTCCAATTAAATACAGTACCAACAACATGAGTAGAAAAAATTACATTGCTTACCTCTCCGGAACAAATAGTTGAAGGTAGTGCACTTGCATCCGGAGTGGGATTTACTGTAATGGTAACGGTAAATGGTGCTCCCGGACAACCACTTGCGGTTGGTGTAACAGTATATACTGCTGTTTGTTGGGTAGTAGTTGCATTTGATAATTGCTGTTGTATAGTATCATTATTGTTTGGAAAAGCGCCAAGCGCCAATCCTGATGCATCTACCGTCCATGCAAATGTAGTTCCTGCAACAGCACTTTGTAAAGGTACCAATGTAGTACTATCTGAACAAATTGTTTGTGTGGTAATTGTTGAGGTGATAACCGGAGTAGGGTTTATGGTAATGGTAACGGTAATTGGACTTCCCGGACACCCATTTGCTAATGGTGTAATGGTATAAATAGCGAAACCGGCGGTAATATCTGTATTTGTTAATGTTTGCTGAATGCTATCGTTACTTCCTAATAAAGCACCTGTTACCAATGGAGAAACAGCTACTGTCCAGCTATAGGTTGTTCCGGCCACACCACCTGTTAGCACTATCAATGTAGTGCTGTCCGAACAAATTGTTTGGGCAGCCGGAATCGCCGTAACACTTGGGGTAGGATTAACAGTTAATGTAATATTATAAGGAATTCCGAGACATCCGTTGGCGGTGGGAGTAATTGTGTAAATGGCTGTAAGCGGTGCAGGAGTTGGATTATGCAATGTTCTTATTATGGTATCTTTATTTCCAGGTGAAAAATCACCTGTTAAACTAGGATCCGGAACCACTGTCCAATTATAGGTTGTTCCGGCAACATGGCTTGTTAATACTATCGATGTGGTACTGTCGGAACAAATCGTAGCTGTATTCAGTGTTGTGACATCTGGTGTTGGCTCTACTCTAACCGTATCTGTATAGATTGGACCAGTACAGCCATCTGAAGTTCCGGTAATTGAATAAACAGCAGAATCCGCTACAAAAGCGTTGTTAATTAAAGTTTGTTTTATACTGTCGTTATTGCCAACAAGAGGAAAAGGAGAATTCGAAGCCCCCAATAAGCCTGAAGGATTAACTGTCCAGGCAAATGTTGTATTTGCTATTAAGCTACTTGACAATTCGATAAAAGAAGTGCTGTCCGAACAAATGGTGTCAGAAGTGTGAGGCGTTGAAATTACATCGGGAAGTGGTTTTACAATGGTCCAATATTCAGCTGAGCCTTTACAAGCATTCGCAGAATTTGAAATGGTTATAAGATAAACTACAGTATCAGATGCTATACTTGTAGTTGTTAAAGTTTGAGTGGGTATTGTGGTTGTAGGTCCATTGTCGAATGTTGGATTCCGACCACTTAAAAATCCACCTGATAATGGATATACTACAAATGTACTCCATTTAAAAGTCGTAGTGGCAGGTGGCGCATCTGACGTTAAATTAACCAAAGTGGTGCTTGAACCGGAACAGACTTTTTGCTCCGAAGAGCCTGTTAAATGCGGAGCAGGATTAATATAAACCTTATACTCCGTAATAGGACCGGGACAACCGTTAACAGTGATGCTATAGGTAACCACTTTTTGGACATTGCTCGAATTTGAAATATTTTGTATTGGTATAGAATCCATCTCCGCTCCCGGAGGATGTGGATTGTTAATAGAACCTATTGTATCATACCCGCTTAGGAAAGGCAAATGTGGCGTTGCCGCCCAGTCATAATAGGTTCCTATCATGTCCGACGTAAGTTTTACCAAAGTGGTACTATGACCGGAACATATTGTTTGGCTCATCGGACTGTTTGTTATTATAGGTGTTTGAGTCACGTCCACCTCAAAATCCACCTGATTGCCGGCACAACCATTAGCAGTAGGAATAATGCTATAAATAACAGAGCCTCCACCCAATCCATTACCATGAGCTGCATCGGAATATAACATTTGTACAATGCTAACATTATCAAACCCTAATCCCGGAAGCGCTCCGGATGTATTTGCCTGAGCAGTGTCCCATGTAAATTTTGTACCTGAAAATGTAGATGTTAAATCAATGGCACTAGGATTTCCGGAACATATTGTTTGAGAGTTGGTTCCACCACTGTTTGTGTTAACTGTTGGTTTCGGATTCACTAAAATAGTCGCTGTAATAGGGCTGCCTGTACAAGCACCATCCTTCGGGGTAATGGTATAAGTTACAGATCCAACGGAGTTGCTTGGAAAGCAATTCAAAGTCTGGATAATATCCCCGGGAGCAGCAATGCTACCTGAATTGGCACCATTTAGTTTTATTGCAGCTGTTACCCATGTAAAAGAAGTGGTGCTTCCTAAATTACTTGATAACGTAATTACAGCATTAGAAGGCAATCCGGAACAAATGGTTTGAGCCGATGGCGTTGCTGTTGCTACGGGACCAACTGTAACTGTTGCAGTGGCAACTGTGAATGGAGCATTGGTGTCAGTTACTGTATAGGTAGTAGTAACGCTGGGACTAGCAACCGTAATAGGATTTACAGTTTCACCTGTTGACCAAGTATAACTGCCGGAACCGCCACTTGCTGTGAGAATAGGATTAGCATCTCCTTTACAAATAGTTACGGAATTAACTGTAACCTGAGCATGAACTTGTTGTGAAGCTATAGAAAAAAACAATAAAAATATTAGCTGTAGTAAACCTTTCCAGCCGAATGTTTGAGATTTTAAAATTTTTATTGTAAGACTTTTTTTCAATTATCCGGTTTTTAGTTTATCCGTATCTCAATTAAATGTTCATAGTGCTTGAGATAAAATTACTGCTCAAAGATATTATTTTATTTTTTAAACAACCAAGAATTTTAAAATAGAACATTTTTTTATAAACGATGATACGTTCATAATATCCTTTATTAAAATGAAAACATGGGAATTCCCTTCACCTGATTATGCATAACAATACGTTTTGCTTATACATTTTATTTTCAAAAAATGTTTCAAAAATCATTCGATTTTACAATAAAAATAACTCTTTCGTTAAATATTGTTTATTCAATTTTTCTTTTTTATGATTACAATCATTTCTTTTTAATCGTCTGAATTTATAATAATAAGCCATTATAATTTTAGATTTGCCGAATGAAAAAACTAAAAACAAAAATGTTGGTGCTTGCTTTTTCAGCATTCTTTGCACCATTATCAAAGGGGCAACAAACAAGAAAGGTAGATGATTTTAATGGAATTAAGATAACTGATTCGTTTACAATCATTATTTCGCAAAGCGATGTAAATACTGTTACAATTAATGCTGACACAACTTTACTACCAAAAATAAAAACTGAAATCACTGAAGGTATTTTAAACATAAGAACTGAAGACAACATCAAAAATGAACACCCCATCATAATCAACATTGCAATAAAATCATTGAATAGTTTGAATGTTTCAGGCTCAACAGATATAAAAACCGCCAATCAATTAAATTGCAGTAAACTATTTATAGAATCCGGTAGTGCCGGTAATGTGAGTTTGGATGTGAAAGCAGATGAAATAAAAACACAAATTAACGGTATAGGTGATGTTGCTTTAACCGGCAGTGCAGAAATACTGGATGCAAATGTATCGGGTGCGGGTGATTTAAGAGCTTCTAACCTGGAAGTTGATAAAGCAAAAGTGAACGTATCGGGAACGGGAAATGCAAAGATAAATGTTAAACAAACTTTAGATGCTGATATAACAGGGACCGGCTCAATAATTTACAAAGGTAAACCTGTTGTGCGGAACATAACCATTACCGGAACCGGCTCTGTTCGTGAAAGCAAAAGCGGAAACGGCGAAGAAACTACCAATGATACCACTAAATTAAAATTTGGCAAAAAAAAATACAGTATCATTCACGATGGAAATGATTTAATCAATCGAAATAAAAAATTGTTTTTCAAGGAATATAACAGAACGTTTAAAAACTGGACGGGAATTGAATTCGGCATCAATGGCTTGCTCGATAATAAAAACAGTTTGGATGTTCCTCCATCAGCTGAGTTTTTAAAATTGAATTATTCAAGATCTTTTCAATTCGGAATCAATCTTTTGGAAAAAGATTTTCACATCTTCCAAAATTATTTAAACATTGTAACGGGCTTTGGTTTCGATTTTAATCATTATGCACTTCAAAAAGATGTTACATTATCAACCAACACCGATTTTTTATCCGCACAAGTGGATAGCTCTTTTTATTATAAAAAAAATAAATTAAATGTAAGTTATATCAAAGCACCCTTATTATTGGAATTGAACACAAGCAAAAATTCAAAAAACAACTTGCATATTGCTATAGGCTTTGAATTTGCCTGGAGAATACATGCAGTCCAAAAACAGAAAAAGGAATTGGGCGATAAATTATATAAAATAAAAATACGGGACGATTTTAATCTACAACCTTTCCGTTATAGTGCTGTTGCACGTTTGGGCTTCAAGAACATTACACTATTTGCAAATTATGGAATCAACCGGTTATTCCTAAAAAATCAAGGACCTCAGGTATATCCATTTACTATTGGTTTAGCGATTAATTTTAATAAATAAATAATAAGTTTAAAGAAGTTGTCATCTAAGAAAGATGCTCCATAAAAAAAGCATCCCGCAGTATTTGCAGGATGCTTTTTAAACTTTAAACTTTCAAACTTTGAACTATCTTCCCTTTTTAAACTGCCTTGCCTTAATTCACGATCAGCCTCTTGCAGTATATTTTTTGGTTAGAAGTAGCAGTGATCATATACACTCCCTTACTTAATTTTTGAAGTAGGTCAATAGCATAAACAGCGTTTCCTTTTTGCTCAGTAACAACTATTTTAGAGTATAATTCCTGACCTAAAACATCATACACCACAATCACAACTTCCTGACCTTTTTCGGCAGTGATGATAGAATTAAGTGCTGTACCATCACTTGGATTGGGTGAAATGTTAAACGAGAAGTCCGCGTTTCCTTTAATCTCCACTACAGCAATATTCGAATATTTAAACTCCCCATTAAAATCGGTTTGTTTCAAGCGGTAATAATAAACACCCGGAGTCACATTATCGTCATTTAAATAATAAGAAAGATCCGATGTGCTATTTCCGCCTTTTGCTTTAGAAGGAACGATAACACCTACAGCAAAAAAGTGGATCCCATCTAACGAACGTTCAACAGTAAAATAATCGTTGTTGATCTCCGATGCTGTTTGCCAGGTAGCATCAACCGTACTACCATTGTATGTAGCATTAAAATAAAGCAATTCAATAGGCAATGGATTCGTATTTGTAGTATCACCGAACGTAAAAGGACTGAATTCGGTAACCAATGTATTGGAGGTAATGGAACCGGAAGAACTTCCTCCACAGCTTCCTGTAGTAGTAACCCTCGGATTATTATCTTCCCATGAACCCATAGTGCCGCCTGCATTAGTAGCGTTAGAAGGATCCCAATGCGCAATTTTCAAGGTGTTGCAATTTGATATTCCGCTCCAGCCGGCATCTTGCCACCATAACGTTAACTTTCCTCCATGAACTGTATTAACAGGACTTACTCTGAAAAAGTCCCAACGTTCTACAGCACTTACTTTTTTAAGTACCGGCGAAGGCGTTGCAGCCATATATGCCGGGGTAACTTTTGCAGCCGAGGTATTATAATATTCCGCCTGAAAATCACAAATAGTATCCAGATTTTTTATACCTATTCTTGCCCATTTTGTTCCTTTTCCGGTAGGAAAAACATATGGACCTACCCCGTGTAATCCATTCCACCTCATCGGTCCGCTAACAAAACTACCAACATTACCGCTATCTGAACTTGCGGTACTGGTAAGGGTTAGCAGGTTAGATGTACTCGAAATTATAATGCCATTCGTCAGCTTAAGCGTATTAGTAATAGTAGCCGGCTGAGTAAGCGTATCATTATTACTACCGGAGCCTCCTGTTTTGTTCATCGTAACACTATAAAAAAAGTTTTCTGCAATACCACCTATGGATGTGTTTGTAGTGCCCTGAAACGTTGTTGTTCCGGAAGCAGGCGTAAATGCTCCATTGTTTAACCAATTACCACATACATTTAAACCATAGGTAGTCAAATATTCAAGGGAAGCGCCTGTTGAAATCGTCAAATCTCTACAAACCGCACCCGCAGCCCCAATTTGTGGGAATTGAGCACCTGGAGGAGTAGTAGGAATAAACGCGTCAGCAGTACAAGAAGGGATGCCACACCAGTTACCGACAGTAAACCAACTTCGATCGGGATTAGCAAGCCCTGTCCAGTAACCACTTGGGTTGATAGTTGCCGTTACTATTTGAGGAGACATTCCACCATCTGTTCCAACACAACCTGTTGCCGTAACAGTAGGTATTACAGAATAGGTTACGGTAGTTATAGCACCTGTATTAATTGTTATTGTATTATTAATGGTAGCACCGCTTTGTGTCGTTAAACTTTCACCAGTTGTGCTGGCATTGTCTGCCGCAATCCATGCATACGTTGAAGCCGCTGCCGGGGTACTTGCTAATGGAATGTTCAGAGCCGTTCCGCTACACGCATATCCTACTGTAGTTGTTACTGCCGGACGAGGATTCGGATTTAATGCTAAAGTACGTGCTGTTCCATCGCCGCATGAATTATATTCGATTACCTGAACGTTTCCTGCTACAGCTCCTGCTGTTACCGTTATCGAATTGGAATTGCCACCTCCTGTAATTGTCCAATCGGAGGGTACCGACCATTGGTAACTCACTGCAGTTCTGTTTTGTGTAGTATATACCTGTGTTGTACCTTGACAAGGAGTAGTATTGGGAGCTATATTTGCAAGAACAGTAACAGCAAGTATTGATGCTGTACTTGTTGAACAGCCACTGCTGGCAGTTACGGTTATGTTTCCATTTGAACCGGCGACACCCGCAGGTACCGATATTGAAGTGGTTCCTTGGCCTGTTATTGCACCCCAACCTGCAGGCACCGTCCAAGTATACGTTGTAGCGTTAGTTACCGGGGCAATGCTGTAAGGCTCAACAAACCCTGCGTATGTGGTAACAATACCTGAAATGGCGCCCGGTGCAGCAGGAGCAGCGGGGTTTACAACAATTGTTGCGGTGATAGCAGGACCGGCACAGAAAGTACCTGTAGGTCCTGTTGGTATGATGGTAAAGGTTACCGTTATAGCTGAGGATGTTGAATTGGTTAATACCACTCCTGTAATATCTCCGGTACCACTGGCAGCAATACCTGTTACGCCCACTGTGTTATCCCTCGTCCATGCATAAGTAGTACCTGCAACGCCATTACTTGTGCTTAAAGCCATTGTTGCAAATCCTCCGGTAGAACATATTGTTTGACCACTATTAGTAACTGTTGCCAGAGGTATTACATTTACAGTTGCTGTTATGGTATTCGAATTTACAGCAGCTACCGATGCGCAAGCCGGAACATCCACATCAGGAGTCATCACTACACTTACTTTATCGTTATTGGCGAGTGTTGAAGTGGTATAATTGGAATATATTTCACCGGCAATATTTACTCCGGCCTTTTGCCATTGATAGGATGGAGTAGTACCGGCATTGGTAGGCGTAGGAGTAAATACCACACTGGTTCCGGCACATATAGCTCCCGACGGTGATGCCGCAATTGTAACAGATGGATTTAAAGGCGTAATAGAGAATGTTCCAATTGCAGGCGATGTAGTAGGCGGACAAGGAGCGGATGTTACTGTTCGTTGATACCAGGTATTGGCTCCTAAGGCCCCCGGTGAATAATCCGGTGTTGTGGCGATAGTTCCACCCCAACCTGCGGTACTACTTGTAGTAGATGATACCCATGCATATGTATAGGCTCCATTACCGCCTGCAGGAAGGCCACCTGCCAATGGCGAAGGTGTTGCTCCTGAGCAAATACTTTGTGTTGCACTGATGATATTATTAGTTATGGCGGTATTTACTGTTATTGCAATTACGGCAGAAGTATCTGTTGCACAAACGCCGGATGTTATATATCTTCTATACCAGGTTGTTACCGTTGGTATATTGCCACCCGTAAGACTACGGGTGGTGAGGGATTGTATTCCACCAAATAGAACAAAACCGGCAGTACTACTTGTTGTTGACCATTGCCAATGAGCAGAAGGGGATCCATTACCTCCCCCGGGTGTAGTACCTGTTAAACCGGCAGGTGTAGAACCTGTACAAATAACCTGTGCAGTGCTTATTACGTTGTTATTAATAGGACTGTTAACGCTCATGGTTATGGTATTGGATGTTGACTGCCATGGAGTAGCACAACCCAAGCTGGTAGTCATTAAAACGGTAATAGCATCATTATTTGAAAGCGTAGTAGCAGCATACGTATAACTATTCGTTCCAACCAAGGCTCCACCATTTTTCCATTGATAAACAGGAGTTCCGCCGCCACTTGGTGTTGCAGTAAATGTTACACCTGTACCGTTACAAATAGCAGTTGCAGTTGCAGCAATGCTTACACTTGGCGATACACTGGTACCAATAGTTAAACTAAATGTTGCTGTTGATGCAACACCTGTACATGTTCCTGTTGCAGTTAAGGTATAAACAGTTAATGCCTGACCGGTGGTGGGGGTTCCGCTGATGGTATAAACACCATTGGAGTATGAACCTGTAATGCCCGTAGGTAATGCAGGACTCACTGAAGCGCCTGTTCCGCTGCCGGTGAGTGTATAAGTAACAGGTACAATGGTGTTGCCGGAACATAAATTTTGATTGTTAGTACCGGGTACTGATGTTAAACTGATTACAGCATAGGGAGTAATGTGCATAAAGATAGGCGTAGAAATATACGAACAATTATTGGTAGCATTATTAGATATCATATTTACAGCGATAGCATCTCCTTCTGCAAGTGTTGCATCACTATATGTTGTAGAATTTGTTCCAACATTCACACCATTTTTTGTCCATTGATAAGTTGGTGTAGTTCCGCCGTGAAAAGGGGTGGCTGTAAATGTTACATTGGTTCCTGCACAAATGCTATTGGAAGTACTTGCCGCAATAGTAACATAGGCAACCGTAACCGAAAATGTAAAGGCAGTACCTGCACCACTACAATTAACCGGTGTCACAGTAATATTACCGGATGTGGTACTTGGATTTACATAAATCGAGCTGGTAGAGTCACCCGAAATTTGAACCCATCCTGTAGGAAATGTCCAACGATAATGATCCGCCGTAGCAGGATTTATATTATAATTTTGCGAATAGCCGGCGCATGGATATTGAATACCTGCCGTGTTAACAGTTAATAAAGCCAATCCATTGCTATATACAAAAGGTGTACAAGTACCGGAAACTTTGCAACGGTAATAATTACCATTCTTGGTTGAAGCAGGAGTGACAATTGTTAATGTTGCCGTTGTTCCATTCGTATAAGTTGCGTTAACAGGAACGGCTGCAAAAGTGGCTCCTCCATCGGTGCTTTCCTCCCATTGATAGCTAAGACCTGCACCTGTTGCAGTAACTGTAAAAATACCATTTGGTGTTGCCGGTGTTGCTGTTGGATCTACCAAATATGAGACCGGTTGACCGGTAATAGCAGGCAATGCATTTACCATAACTGCCACGGCACTGCTGGTAACAGAAGTACAAGGTGCTGTTCCTGTTACAACCGCATCATAATTTCCTGCAGCAGCAACAGCAGGATTTGTGATGGTTAAGGTAGCTCCGGTAACACCACTATAAGTGGCATTATTAGCGATATTTGAACCTGCTAGCCTCCATTGATATGTTAAGCCCGTGCCGGTTGCGGTCACACTAATAGTACCTGATCCTGAACCGGCACAAAATGCAGCGGGAGCGACCGGCTGAACAGTTATTGTAGGTAAAGCGTTTACTGTTTCAGCAACACCACTTATTGTAGAACCGCATGGACTTGTTGCCGTTATTGAATAATTCCCTGCCATTGCTGTTGTAACACTTGCATTTACTACTCCGGGACTTAATGAAGTAGAAGTAAAACCGTTGGGACCTGTCCAGCTATAGCTGGTTGCATTGGTTGCAGCGCCGGTCATTGATAAACTACTTCCCGAACATATTGGATTGGTATTAGGAGTTGCTGATACAGCAGAAGGAACGGCTGATACAGTAACTGTCGCGCTTTGTCCGGAACTACAACCTCCTGCTGTAACAGAATAGGTAATTGTACATGATCCTGCTGCAACACCGGTCACCACGCCTCCGGCACTTACCGTTGCCACTGCAGTATTACTGCTTGCCCAAACTCCTGCTGCATCCGGATATCGAACAATCACAATACCTGAACCACCGGCACCGGCAAGTGTACCATCACCAATTCCGGTACCACCACCACCACCACCTGTATTTGCTGTTCCATTATTACCTGCACCTGTAGATCCGGCACCACCACCACCATTACCAGCAGCACCAACCGACCCTGACGCACAAACAACACCACCGCCACCGCCACCGGCATAATATACAGATGAACCGGAAATAGCATAAGCCAATCCTGCTCCACCTGCTCCACCTGCTCCGGTAGCTCCAGTTGTTCCCGCTTTATCTGCACCACCACCACCACCAGCACCTGTATTACAACCAATTGTTGGATTTTGTCCTGATCCACCTGAATTTCCCTGACCGGCAGTATTCGTACCAGCAACTGATAAACCAGCAGTAAACTCCCCAGCAGCTCCACCACCGGAACCTCCGGCACCAGCTGTATTTGAACCATTAGGATTATTATAACTTCCCCCACGACCACCGCCATTTGCCGTAATCAATGCTCCAAATGTTGTATTTGAGCCCACAAAGCCTGCATTAGCATTAGCACCGGCTGCGCCACCGGTACCAATAGTTATTGCATAAGTAGTATTAGCTGCAACTGCTTGACTTGCATTATGAACCAAACCACCGGCACCTCCTCCACCACCGCCATTTCCACCACCACCACCACCACCGGCAACTGCTAATACCTCTATATTGCCGCTAAAACCTGCCGGGGTTATAAAATTTCCATTTCCTGTAAAAGTATGCGTACGATATCCACCTGAAGTAGTACCACCTGCAGGAGGAGTACTTGCCAATGTTGTTGTACTACCAATACATACAGAGGTGGTACCTGTAATAGAAGCGGGAGTGGGCGGTAAAGTAGATGACACTTCTAATATACGAGTAGGAGTAGTACAAGCACCAACAACTGCGTAAACACTGACATTTCCATTTTGACCTGCAGTACCTACGGTTGATACTGTCATTGAATTGGTTGCTCCACCAGCCTGCGTCCATCCTGTAGGAACTGTCCAAGTATAAGTAGGACCTCCGGCAACTGCAGTAATACTATATGCTTGAGTCACTGCACCGGGACATTGCTGAACAGTTCCGGTTATAGCACTCAGTGTGGCAGGCGCTGTAGTTATGGTTACCGTTACGTCAAACCTTGTTGTACTTTCACAACCACTAACCGTTTGGGTTGCATAATAATGAGTTGCAGTAACCAAAGCGGTGCTAGTTGCTAATGCTGTACCTCCACTTGATGCGGCATACCATTGTATTGCTGTTCCTGTTGCTGTTAAGCTTGCTACGGTTGGACTCGAACTACTACAAAAGCTTTGAGAAGCACTACCTGTGGGTGCTGCCGGTGGACTGACTACTGTCCAGGTAATTACTACATAGCCATCTTTACCATTGACAGAAGTACAAGTACTGTTAATCGTTCCACCAGTAGCATTACCAGCAGCACCTCCAGCATTACCGGGTACTGTACCAGCACCATTTGTTATTGTATTAGCTGTTCCTGCATTCGTTGAGCTGGATCCACCAGCACCACCACCACCGCCAGTACCATTATTGACACCACCATTACCACCAAGGGCACCACCACCACCTCCTCCACCACCACCATTAGTACCGGAAGCTCCCCCATTTGCTCCTATACCTGTACCTGTATTTCCTGAACCACCAGCGCCCCCACTATTACTACCATTAACACCACCACCACCACCAGCGCCACCAACGCTACTAACACTACCACCACCACCACCACCACCACCAGCTATAGCAAGTGTTGTACTTGTGGTTGAATTTAAAACATAAGAAGCGCCACCACCACCCCCACCTGCGCCAGCTTGAGAAGCAGTTGCTGCTCCTCCGCCCCCTCCTGCATGGGTTGCGTTTCCATATCCGGAGCCGCCAGCACCAACACAAGCACCACCGCAGCAACCATTCCCACCATGTCCACCAACAACAACTGTTAAAACATCAGCAGGGCTTACTGCATAAGTAGCTGTTGCATAAGCTCCACCACCACCGCTACCACCTGCTTTACTATTACTTCCACCATCACCACCCGCACCACCACCGGCACCCCAACATTTAACAACTATTGAAGTAACACCACAAGGAACAGTAAATGATTGAGTACCGCCTGTATAAGAAAAATTAGTAGTTTGTGCAAATAATTTATTGGGTAGGATTGCCGCAAGAAGAACCACAATGCAAAAAAGGAAGGATGAAATTATTTTTTTACCCGTATTCGAACGCAACAAAGAAGCACCAGAGGCCTTCTCCTTCTTGCTTTTTGAAACATCTAAAAACTTATTTGGGTAAGATTTTATCATTTTAAAAATCAGTTTCTGCTAAAAAGTTTTAAATTAATAGTATTATCTCAAGCAATTCTACGCAAATTCTCCTATCAAGGTTTCAAATTTTAAACATTCGAAGGTTGATAAATAGATGTTCGAATTAGAATTATCGTATAAACTTAACAAGCAAAAATAAGCCAAAAATGCTTGGTTTCTCTAATTTTTATCAACAAAATTCATTGATCTGTTATCATTTCTTAAGGATTCATCAGGATTAACGAAAATGAACAGGATTGGGTTGCATTTGTTGATAAGTTAGAGATTAAAAAAATACAGATTGCAGATTGGAAAATTGAAGGTTGTATGGATAAGACAAATGACACGAATTTCACGAATTAAAACTCAAATGTACGGATAAAGACGTTGAAGGAGTTTTTTATGGATTATCGTTTGTATTTAATACTTGCATTTCGACTGGTAAAGAATGTTTTTGACTAAAGACATTGAATACATGTAAATGTTCCTTACATTTGCATAACAAATTAGATGGAACTTCGAACAATGGAAACGATTAGAAACCTTATTACAATCGATAGTGAAATACTTGGTGGGCAGCCTGTTTTTAAGGGTACCCGAGTACCTATCGAGACTTTATTCTTACATTTAGAGAAAGGCATTTCACTAAATGAGTTTTTAGAGGACTTTCCCACCGTAACCCAAGATCAAGCTGTTGCAATTCTTGAAGTTGCAGAAAAAGTTTTAACTTCTAAAAACTTTGCTAAGTTATATGAAACTGCTGCTTGACGAAAATCTACCCAAAAGGCTCAAAATAGATCTTTCAGAACATGATACTTACACCGTCAGAGATAAGGGTTGGAACGGAAAGAAAAACGGGGAACTTTTAAAGCTGATGCTAGAGGATAGTTTTGAGGTTTTAATTACTTTTGACAAAAATCTTCAATATCAGCAAAATTTTAGCAAATATTCGCTTCCCGTATTGGTTCTAAATGCGACTGACAATTCATATCTTACACTTCGTTTACTTGTTCCGCAAATTAAGATTATTTTGTCAAAACCCCTAAATGTAGGATCAATAGAAGTGAAATAAAGTTTTAGACTTTTTTGTCGTAAACGAATTCCCGACAAAATTAAATTTTTTTTTGGATGTAGGAAAGTTTATAAATAATGCCCCTTGAGAGAATAAACATAAATTGTTTGATTTTCAATTGAATAGACCAGCCTGTTTTCTCTATCAATTCTCCTTGACCATTTACCTGTAAGCTGATGTTTAAGAGGTTCTGGCTTACCAATGCCATCGAAAGGGTTTTCAACAATAGCTCTTGTAAGCATTGCAATACGTTTGAGGATAATTTTATTTCCAGTCTTTTTCCAATAAACTAAATGTTCATGAGCCTTTGGGAGTATAACTACTTCCATAAATCATCCAATTCTTTGAGGGTAATTTTTTTTCCTTTCCCATTTTTTAAGTCTTTATCACCCTGTTGAATCATCGCAACAAATTCAGGATTATAAGGAGACTTATTTTTAGGAACTTCGAATTTTATTTTTAATGCCTTCATAAAAGCCTTTAAAGCTTCGAATTTATCATCACTACCCGGATGAACAATTATTATGTCAGATGTTTTCATTTGTAGATAATTTGTTTTTTCACAATACAAAGGTAATGTCATTATACTACAAATTGCAAATAAATTAAATGAATTCGGCTAAAGGGTGATAAATAATCTGATAAGGACTTTCCATCATAATTGTTTAGTGACTAGCAATTTCGCTGCTTTCACCACTTCTTCACGGCTTTTTCCTTTTACTTTCCCTGATTCAATGTCCTTTGCCCGACGCTGCATTTCCTTTACAAACACATTATTCCAAATTTCGTGTTTTTCTTTTATTTCTTCCTCCACTATTGTCCTCAAATTGTGTCAAGCTATTTCAGGGATAGACATAATTCAAAACCAGAGCGCCATTGCGAGGGAGGAGCGAAGGGAGTTAATACAAAAAACCAAATAACCATAATGGTATTTTATTTTTAAAGCCATATTCAATATCGTTAGATGCTATAAATGCAAGGGTTGAAAAAAACTAATAGCTTTTCATTGAAGTAGGCGCGGCAGGGGCAGCCTGTAATGTTTGTGTGCCACCCGCAGTTGTTGGCCCACCGGATTGCGTACCGGCATATGTAAGATCGCCGGCTGTTATTGCATTACAAGTAATTGTATTACCACTTGTTGGTGAAGCAACAACATCTACTGTTATCCAAAAATAATAGGTTGTTCCTGATGTGAGTGTGGGAGTTGTAAAAGCGGCGAATGAACGAGTACCTGCACCACCACCGGCAGTAAGCAAATCAGCACCTACTTGAGTAGCAGTACCGGGAAAAGTATTTGAAGCGCTATACCATAATTGATATTTAACAATGTCAGCCTGTGCATAGCTTCCTGTGGTAGTAAATTGAACATTTGTTAAGTTTCCATTACCAACTGTAATTGCCCCACTGAAACTTTGAATAGGAACTTTTAGGGTGGATGGAACTTTACAAGCTGCAGATATAGTGTTTGAAGCTAATGCAATTGCCGAACAAGCACCAACAGTAATAGGTGCTGTAACTGCAGTAGAGGTACAACCGGAAGCACCGGGGTATGAATAACTTATTGTAGCTGAACTCCCTGCCGAAACACCTGTAATAGTTGTTGCAGAACTTGTTGCAGTAACAGTAGTAGTACCAACGGTTACTTGTCCATTATTACTTGACCAGGTGCCACCTGTTGGATCGGGATAACGTATAATAACAATACCTAAACCTCCTGCTCCACCTGAATAACCTGCATCACCACCACCACCACCACCACCAGTATTTGCTGTGCCGGCAACTCCAGTAGTATTAGTTCCGCCCGCTCCACCGCCACCCGAACCACCGGCTGCTGCAGAAAGACCACTTCCGGCATTATAAACACAACCACCACCGCCACCGCCATAAGTAACAGAAGCTCCCGAGATCGAAAAAGCTTTACCGTTTCCCCCCGCTCCTGCAGTATTACCGCTTCCTGCAACTCCAACAGCACCGGCACCACCGCCACCCGAACCTCCCCAACCAAAACTACTTTCTGTTCCCCCGTCATTACCTTGACCTGCCGGACTTGCAGTTCCACCGATACCCAATGTTGTACCATCCGCCGGACTTCCACCACCTCCGCTACCTCCATTATCACCAGCCTGTCCGTAACAGGGTGATCCACAAATCCTTGTGCCACCGCCACCGCCACCTGCAGCAGTTATTCCGTTGAAAACTGAAGCTTGGCCGTCGTTTCCATTTGTAGAATTATAAGCACCACCATTGCCACCACTACCCACTGTAACTGCATATCCGGTAGAAGCAGCCACTGATGATGTAGTATATATTACACCTCCTGCACCACCACCACCACCAAAACCGCCACCACCACCGCCACCCGCAACAATTAATACCTCTACAGTTCCAGGGTTAAAACCTAAAGTTGTAAATGATTGTCCATCGGTAGTAAATTTATGTATTCGATACCCTCCCGAAGAAGTAATGGTACCACCGGTAGGAAGCCCTGCTGTAGTTAATACTGATGTAGCTGCACAATTAATAGAAGTTGTTCCTGTAATAGCATCTGGGGCTGGCAAAGTATAAACCGTCATTGTTCCTGTTGCATAGGTAATTGTATAATTACTTAGCCCTGACCCAACGGCAGCACTGGGAGTAATTGTGGAAGCTCCTGCTCCTGCTCCTGCTGCTGCACCGGCACACGCAAATGTTGCGCTGGTAACAGCATCTGTATTTTTGAGCCCGCTTGTGGCAAATTCAGTTCCGGCAAATGTATAAGTTGATCCCTGGCATTTAGGTATATTATAGGCGGTTATGGTTAATGGGGCGGTAACTGTAATTACTTTAGTCTGTGCAGGGCTGGCAGTACAAGGAAAACCGGCACCACCATATATATAGGAAATGGTGGTTGTTCCATATGCAACACCCGTAACAACTCCTGTAGATGCATTTACGGTTGCTACCGCTGGCGCACTGCTTGACCAAGTACCTGCAGTTACATCTGCATAGCGAACTATTACTATTCCAGTACCTCCTGCACCACCAGCGCTACCACCTCCACCACCACTACCTGTATTTGCTGTACCCACTCCTCCTGAAGGTCCACCCGCACCTCCAACTGCGCTACCTCCAGATCCATTATTTGCTGTTTTCCCTGCTGCCGGTGGATAACATGTAATACCACCGCCACCGCCACCCGCATAAAATGTTGCTGTTCCGGAAATACTACTTGATATTCCTGCCCCACCATTACCACCAGTCGCACTTGTATTGGCAACAAATCCACCATTACCACCTACAGCACCTGCACCACCACCGCCGCCACCTGCTGAATAACATCCCTTATCACCAACTGTGGCAATAAACCAATTACCATTACCACCTGCACTTTTTGACGTACCAGAACCACCTGCAGCAACACCTGTAGAAAGTGCAGCAGTACTAGCACCACCACCACCACCACCTGAACCACCTGAAAGAGCGTTTCCACCAGCATCTCTGGATGCACCACCACCACCACCGGTAGAGGTGATAACTGTTCCCGTTCCAAATACGGAACTCCCGCCAACAAATACCCCTGCACCGCCTGAATTAGTCCCTACAAGTCCACCATCACCAACAGTCACAGGGTAAGTAGTATTCGCGGCAATTAGATAATTTGTATTAGTTGTATATGCACCCGCACCACCACCACCACCACCATTAGCGCCACCGCCACCACCACCACCAACAACCAAATACTCAAAATTGCTTGGTATGAAACCAACAGGAGTAATGAATGATGTCGATCCAACAGTTGTAAATTTGTGGACTCTATAACCTGCTGCTGTACCGGGTGAACTACTAACTAAATCACCACCGGAAGGACCTGTTATAGTTAGGGCAATTGTAGAGCCAACCACAACAGCTGCTGGTCCACCAATTGACGGTGCTTGTTTGCATTGTGAAAAAGTTTTATTAGGCATTAAACTGAAAAGGAAGATAATAGACAATAGCGAATAGCGAATAGATTTACGTTTAAAGTTTAAAGTTAGAAAATTTAAAGAATTGAGAAAATTTCGAATAGAAAAAAAAGAACAAGGAATAACTCCCATGAACAGGCTTTTTACAACAATTATCAATTTATTTAAGTATTGTTTTATCATTTTACTATAGTTAATAGGCAATAGCGAATAGTTATCAGGGAAATTTTCGCATTTAAAATTACAAATAATTTTTTCTAATCGATTTTACGGTAAAAAAGGATAAAGGTTTCAAAGTAAAGACAAAAGTTAAAAGTCAAAAACCAAGGGTGTGTATTAAGTTTAAAGTTTTGTTGCTAAGCTAATTTCTTTTCAATGAATATGGCAATAGCTTTTTCAATTTGCTTTTTTGCATCATCCCAGGTTTCGCCGGTTAACATTGTTGGCATTATTTTTTTATCTGCCATTTCATTAAGTTGTAATGCTTCTATCATTAATCTGTCAGACATTGATTCATTTGGATACTTCTCCTTGTATAAATCAATCATCCTTTCCAAAGTAAATTCCTTCATTAAATTTGCTATGTCTATATAATCCTTCTTTTCATAACGCGCATATTCAGCACTACATAAAAATGTATTAAATTTCATCGGTATTATATCCTCTTTATTTGCCATTCTAATGGTGGAATCAATAAATGGCGGACGAATAAATTTAATATTCCAATCTAAAATATCAGTCTTAACATCATTTAAAAACACTGCAACTCCCTTTCCTAGTGGACTATTTATATTTCTCGCTTTCTCGAATTGCTTTCCAAACTTTTCAGAAAGCTCCTGTAGTATCTCTTCATAATTGTTTTTTTGGTCAGAAAATAAATCTATATCCACTGAAATCCTATGACCTATTTGAAGGGATAGAGCTGTCCCCCCAACTAAACGATGTGTTTTGATGGTTTTCATTTCCATCAGCACAGCAAGGTTTTCTAATAATAGAGTACAAACGGTTTCTTTTCTGAGCATTTAAAATCAGTATAGTTTAGTTTAAAAATTGCCCGAGCCAGCAATATAGTGTGATTTGGTAAATTGTCAGTAGTTGTTTGTAATATCCGCTTAACAAAATCAAATCCATAATAATTAATTATCATTAAAACCTCAGCTAATGTACCTCTATCAAACACCCTCGTTATTACCCATTCATAAGAATTTTTTAAATCATTTTCAGAAATATCAACATCCCAAAAAGTTCTTTTAGATATATCAGGTATGGTGTTCATAATTATATACAGGTAAGGTTTCGTTTTTTTATGTAGTTAATAGCGAATGGTTAATTTTAATAGCTTTATTGCCATATTGACGGTTTTTTTCTATTCGTATTGGAGTTTTCCTCTTAAATAAAAATCATTTCATTTCTTTTAGCAATTCCTCAATTTGTTCTTTCAAGATTGGCAAATCTGCTTTAACTGTTTGATAAATTGTTACAGAAGAAACTCCAAAATATTCGTGAATTAATTTGTTTCGCATATCTTTCATTAAACCCCATTCTATATTGGATGATTGATTTTTCAACGGAGTACTTATTTTTGATGCCGCCTCGCCAATAATTTCAAACCTCCTGATAACAGCATCGTGAACTAAAAGATTCGATGAAAACTCAAACTCTGTCAGATTACCAATAAAATCGCCTATAATACTGATAGATTCTAATATGTCATTTAAATAAACTCTATCATCTCGCTGTTTCATAAAATAGGTATTGCTTCATTCAATATATTTTGTTTGATAGATTGTTTGATTGCTGAATATTCCACAATATCTATTTTCCGTTTAGTGATTTGCCCTAATTCTTTCTCCATTTTTAAAATTACAAACATAGAAACAGGCTTACTTGTTTCAATTAAAATATCAATATCGCTGTTTTTGTTTTCTTCCCCTCTTGCAAAAGAGCCAAAAATAGCAGCTTTAGAAATGGGATACTTCTTTAAAATATCCTTTATCTGATTTGTTAAATTATCTAATAACATTAGGGGTGTTTTTACTATTAAATTCAAACTATAAAACTTTAAACAAAAATAAACCAAAAAAGCATGCCTCCTTCCATTTTTATAAACAAATTTTATTGATTCATCATTGTTTCTATGCGGCTTGTAAGTATTAACGAAATTGAAATGGATCAGGTTGCGTTTGTTAATAAAAATTGGAAGGGGACGAATGTGTGGGAGTATTTTTGTTATTAATTAATAATGAAATGTATATATTTGCAAACTATGCGCATATATTTAGACACATCAGTTATTGGCGGCGTTTTTGCGAAAGTGTTCTCGGTCGACACAAAACCGATGTTTGACCGAGTAATCAATAAGGAAGCTACTATTCTCGTTTCAACTCTTCTTGAAGCAGAATTATTACGAGCCCCTATTCATGTTAAGAATTATTTGCAATCGTTACCAAAGTCTCAAATTGAAAGACTTGAGTTGACAAGTGAAGCACTTAAATTGGCGGACACATATATTTCCGAAAAGGTGGTTGGAAAGACTAGTCTAATCGATTGTCAACATATTGCGATAGCAACAATTTGTCGGGCAGACGTTCTTGCAAGTTGGAATTTTAAACATATTGTAAATCTGGAACGAATTCGCGGATATAATTCCATTAATCTTCGACATGGTTATCCACTACTTGAAATAAGAACACCAAAAGAAATATTTGCAACATGAAAACACAAACAAAGAAAAAAAAAACTGAAGTCACAGACTTCGATCCTGTAAAAATGATGCGAGACATCCGCGCTAAACTTACAAAGGAAATTTTAGGAATGACCTATGAACAAGAAAAAGAATATCTAAAAAAATTACTTGCGAAAGGTTAACATCAAAAAATTAAGAGGAAGTAGGCTGGGTTTAGATAAACAACTCTGTCCTCGTAGATAATATACGTGTAGATTCTATAATCCGGGTTCTTACTATTTTTGCATTTTTTTCAGAGTCTTTTTTGATGTATTTGTAAGCTTCTTTCAATTGCCATTTAGCCATATCTGACCAAACAATCTGATACATTTTCTTTTTTACCATCCTTTCACTTCTTTTTCCAAGTCTTCTTGAGTTGTAAAAGCGCCACGAGATATTTGTTTTTCTGATTCTGCAATTTCTTTATTATATTGCTTTACAGTTATGCGCTGGCTGGAAGTATCTATATGTAAAATGCTTTTTGCCATTTCCAACAACAACTCTTGTTGTTTTGTTGTTAATAAAGGTAAATAGGTTTTTAGCTACTTTTTTATTGCTGTATTTTTCATTGTATTTTCAGACTTACAGATTATATATTAAGCGATTGAGAGTTAACTGATGCCTAGCGGGTAAGGTTTGATTAATAATGACCTTTCAAAGAATAAACATAAAGAGTTTGATTTTCAATTGAATAGATCAGTCTGTTTTCTCTATCAATTCTTCTCGACCATTTTCCAGAAAGTTGATATTTAAGAGGCTCAGGCTTACCAATGCCATCGAAAGGGTTTTCAACAATAGAATTTAGCAATTCTTTAATGCGTTTCAAAACTTTGGAGTTTCCAGTTTTTTGCCAATATTCCAAATCCTTTTTAGCATGTTTGGTTAACTCTATTTCCATATATCGTTAACCTTTATTTTGGTAGTTTTACCGGCTTTTATATCTTCATCCCCTTGTAAAATTTTGGCAACAAATTCAGGATTGTAATTATCTTCCTTTGTTATTTCAAATTTTATTTTCAATGCCTTCATAAAAGCCTTTAAAGCTTCGAATTTATCATCACTACCAGGATGAGCAATTATTATGTCAGATGTTTTCATTTGTAGATAATTTTTTTTCACGATACAAAGGTAATGTCATTACACGACAAATAGCAAATAAATTAAAGGAATTCGGCTAAAGGATGGTATAATATAGTATCGGCTTTCCATCATTTTATTTAGAAAGTATCAATTTCGCTGCTTTCGCTATTTCTTCACGACTTTTTCCTTTAACTTTGCCAGATTCGAAATCCTTCGCTCTGCGATGCATTTCCTTTTTGCCTTTGTGGTGTTATTAGGAGCATGAAGATGGCTTAATCGATTAAATTAAATATATCTGAAATTTTTTCTTTTAGATCAGGTAGGTCGCTATTTATAATTTCCCATACCAAACTTGAATCTATCCCAAAATATTCATGAACAAATACGTTTCTCATTCCAATAATTTGAAACCATGCAACACTGGAAATTTTCGATTTAGTATCGTCAGATATATGATTACTCGCTTCTCCTATAATCTCCATTTGTTTAATACATGCAAATTTCATCATTGAATTTGCTATAAAACCAGACAAATCAGTTCCTATAACATAGCCTTCTATTTCATTGATTGCATCCAGATATGCTGTAACCTAACCTTATCGCCTAATTTACCTCGCATATATCAATTGTTTTTCATTATCTACCAAATGTTTTATGTATTTTGATAAACCATTAGATGAAACAATATCCACTTTTTTATTTAATAATTTTTCCAAATCAAATTTCATTTGAATAAACTGTAAACCTATCTTTTGAGAATAATCTAAATCAACAAGAATATCAATATCACTTTCGCTATCAGCTTCACCACGTACATAGGATCCAAACAAATAGGCTTTCAAAACAGGTCGTGTTTGGAAATATTTTCTTATTGTCTCTATTTTATTGCTATCCATTTTCATAAAACAAATGTACACTATTTTTTTGCCTTCATTGGTGTTATTTCAGCAACAAAACTCTGAAACAAAATCGTTATTGGTTAAGAACACTCATCTGCGAAATATATTGCAGGTTAAATAATACCTGCAAAGGTGGAAATAGTTGAAAAATAGTGACCAAATTAATAAGGAGTTATTTGAATCTGACAATGATTGCACTAAAAATTTCTTACATTTATGACATAATTAAAATGAAACAATATGAAAGCAATCGACATAAATACCACGCTGATTAAAGGTTAATGCGACTGAAAACATATATTTTACTCATAAATAAAAATCTGAAATATGACTTTACATCCTCAATAGATTACTGATACTACAGGAAAAAAACACGCTGTGGTATTACCTATCAAGGAATATAATCTTTTACTAGATGAATTGGAAGAACTTGAAGACATTAAACTTTACGATTCAGTAAAAGAGAAGAATGAACCTTATCTGCCTTTTGAACAATATGTAAAAAAAAGCAAGGCTAGAAAATAATGACAAAGCATTATACTATTTTCCTGACTAAAACGGCTCAAAAACAATTAGATAAACTTTCCAATAACATTGCTAATCCTATTATAGATGCAATTGCCGTACTTACAAAAAATCCAAGACCGAACGGTTGTAAAAAATTAAAAGGTCGCGATGGTTATAGGATACAGCAAGGAAACTACTACGAAATTGAAATGAATTTGGTTTTATTTTTTAATAAAAAACAAGCCCCGCCGAAGCAGGGCTTGAATTTACAGCATTAACAGGCTATTTATAGCACAATGATATTTAACACATTGCTCCAGGGTTGCTGCCCATCTTTACTAATACTGGCAACACGAAAATAATACCGCTTGCCACTTATTAATCCATTCTTTAGCAGTTTTGCCTGTGTTGCCATACCAATTGTTTGCCAATTAGTATCCAGACTGATATCAGTACTCATTTGCCAGTTAAATACCGAACGATTTTCGAATTGTGTAACCAATTTAACCTCCCCCGGGTTTTTGGTGTTGATAACAGCAAATTCATGCGCCGTATGCACTCCTGCACTTTTAATATCCATACCTGCGCTAAACACTATTGGTTCAGCATTGGCTAGATTATTATTTGCTACCATTTGTATATAAGCTGCCAATATAGAAACGTCTCTGTCGAGTATTTCTTCTTTGGCATGCATAACGGCTGTTTCATCTTTTCCACCACCCTGCGCTGCTATACTTGCTGTTTCCAGCGCATTAACATCGGTAGTAATAACCGATAATGCAGGGTTAGGAAGTGGATTAGGTGCAATAAAAAACGCGTTACCGGTCATTGAGGTTACAATGAACCTTGCTTTTGCAATTTTTTGAGGTATTGTTAAACGCGATAGCTTCAATACCACTACTACTTTTTTCATAATTTATTGTTGTTGCGTTCTGCTTGTTCTTAAAAAACAAACATGTTTGTTTATCAGAAAAAACAGAACCGGTTAGGACCCAAACAACCTGTCTGCAGACAGCTATTACTTGAATCTAGTAGTGGTATATCATTTTCAGTTTGAGTTTTTAATTTTATTAATTGCTTTGTAAATATAAATCTGAACCTTGTTATTGTTTCCCTTTAAAAGTAGATTCGGGTAGCTTGTTTACGAACTTCTTTCGGTTTCCTATTAACATCAGTGGCTTGTTCTTAAATTCCCCCTCATAGTTTGTGAACTCGTTTCGGTTCTTGATTAAGGTCGGTAACTTATTCTTAAATTCCCTCTCTTTGTTTATGATCTCGCTTCAATTTTCGTTTAACATCGGTAGCTTATTCTATAACTTACTCGATTTGTTGATGAATTTATTTTGGTTTTTTAATTATTTCAGTAAGTTATTATTGCGCTCTTTTTCTTTGTTGATGAACTCCCTTCGGTTTTTTATTAACATTGGTAGCTTATGTGTGAACTCCCTCGGTTTGTTTGCAAACATCAGTTGTTATGTTATTTATAGCAATAACGACAGTAAAAACTGCTATATTGTAGGATTTAGGAAAATAAACGTGTTAAAAATTGTTAAGGTTGGATCATCTGGAATGGCTGAACATTTCTATAGGATAGTTAAATAATGAAATAAGCGAGGATAAAAATTGTAAAATTAGAGTTCCTTATCAGCCAAGCTAAACGTTAATAACTTTTTAAAGTAGTTGGAGTAGCAGGGATAGCCTGTAATGTTTGTATGCCCCCTGCAGTTGTGCTACCTGATTCTGTACCTGCATAGGTAAGATCGCCAGTAACCGTTGCATTACAAGCGATCATATTACCGTTTGTTGGTGCAGCAGCAACATCTATTGTTATCCACCTGAACGGTTATATAAAACATCTGATTGGCAGTACTAGAACCCTGATAAAAATATTAAATACCTGATATATTACATCATACACCTGAACAGTTATGTTAGAGACTTGATATGTTGCATCAGTTGCCAAACCTGCTGTATCAGAGACCTAAACGGTAATATCAGAGGCTTGATACATTGCATCAGACAATAGGCCAATTCAGTAAACTATGAATTTACTTTTCTATAATAAACGATAGTTTTTAGAGTTGATCAAAAGGAAAGACAAATATTATTTGCGTGACTATAAAACTTTCGACGCGTTTTTTGTAGATTATCGTTTGTATTTAATACTTGCTTTCCGACTAGTATGAAAAACAGATAATACAATTACTTGGTTTTGTTTAGAATTGATTTTGTAAACAATAATATAGGGGAATTTTTTTACAGGGGCTTCACGGTATTTTAGTTTTTTAATGGAATACAATAATGGATTGTCTTCTATATGGCTTAACACTTTTTCTATTTCGAAGATAAAGTCAACGCTTAAACCAGTCCTATTCTCTTCGTACCATGATATGGAATCTAAAAACTCTTTTTCGGCTATAGGATGGTAAACAATCTGGTAGCGGCTTTCCATCATTTTATTTAGAAAGCAGTAATTTCGCTGCCTTCAATACTTCTTCACGGGTTTTTCCTTTAACTTTTCCTGATTCGATATCCTTCGCCCTATGCTGCATTTCCTTTGTAAAAGATTTATTCCATATCTCATGTTTTTCTTTTATTTCTTCTTCTACTATCGTGTAGATGGCTTTTACTTTTTTTTCGTCGGCAAAACGGATATATTCATAAAGCCAGTGACGTATCTGCGTTGTACTCATGGGTATAGATTTTTATTGGAGTAAAAACCAGCATTGTTTTAATGCGGTTGCACAAAGATAAGAGCATTCTATGCCAAATACCAATTAAATTAAATAGAAAAACGAAAAAATCATTTTCTGAAGAGGAGCCAATAAAAATATTTGTTGATGTTATTACCGATGAAACAATACCTGCAATGGCTAAAAAAAACCTAATGACTTTTCATTGAAGTTGGCGCAGCAGGAACAGCCTGTAATGTTTGTATGCCCCCTGCAGTTGTGCTACCTGATTCTGTACCTGCATAGGTAAGATCGCCAGTAACCGTTGCATTACAAGCGATCATATTACCGTTTATTGGTGCAGCAGCAACATCTATTGTTATCCACCTGAACGGTTATATAAAACATCTGATTGGTAGTATTATAAACCTGACAAAAATATTAAATACCTGATGTATCAGATACCTGAACGGTTGTATCAGAGACTTGATACATTGCATCAGACAACAGGCCAATTCAGTAAACTGACTGATAAAAAACTTTACATTAAATGTAAAGTTTACATATTTTGTAAAGAAATTTTTGTATATTTGCATATGTTTATTATCGAACAATCAACAGGGAAAAAACATAAGGTTATTGTAGAACCTGTTATTAGTGATGATTATAAAACGATTACTAAAAAAAGATATTTTTTTAACTGGAAAACAGAAAAAAAATATGAGGTTTATAAATTAAGACGTACAGATAGTGATACTATTTTAGGCTTAATATCATTTATAAACTATGCAGAGGAAAAGCGGATTGAAATAAAACTATTGGGTGTTTCAATTGAAAACAGGGGTACAAAAAAACAATATGAAAGGATAGCAGGAACATTGATAGGTTTTGCATGTCGGGAAGCAATGAAGTGTTATGGAATTGAAGCGTGTGTTTCACTTGTACCAAAAACAGAAATCAAAGCCCATTATATTATTAAGTACGAAATGATGGATGCAGGAAAACAAATTTTTTTAGAAGGATTACCATTACTAAAAATGTTAAATAATTACGAACTATGAAAACAGATAAAATAGTAGACAAATACACTCCAAAAGAGTTGGCAGACTCTTTTGTTTTCAGAACAAAATTAACTACGAAAGAGAAAAAAGAATCGGATATGCAACTCATCGAGATGCGTAAAAAAATACGGAAAGAGGTTACTCCAAAGCAACTGCTTTTATCCCGGATCATGCAGTTAAAGTTTCAGATAGAAGATTATTTAAATAATGCTTCGTATGATATTAACCGTTCTTTTGGTTTCTTTCTTAGAGAATATCTGAAATCACTGAATAAGAAAAACAAAGACTTTGCAAGTGATTTAGATATTAATGAAACAGAGTTAAGCCAGATACTTAACAAACACCGTACACCAAGCCAAAAGTTAATGATACGTTTAGAAATCCATTCCAATAAAACTATCCCTGCAATTATATGGTATAGACTTTTAGAAAAAGAAAAAGAACATGAAATTTTAACCAACACCGCCACCAGAAAAAATGAAAGCAAACATGTTAAGAACAGATTGCAATTGAGTATTTAATCCAAACAAAAATTAGTTAAAAGAATGAAGTCCACAATAAAACTCTTATTATTTATTAAAAGTTTGCCCTACCAAAGCAGGTGAAATAATACCTGCAATGGCTAAAAGCTAAGTTAAAAAAAACTAATGACTTTTCATTGAAGTAGGGGCGGCAGGGATAGCCTGTAATGTTTGTATGCCCCCTGCAGTTGTGCTACCTGATTTTGTACCTACATAGGTAAGATCGCCAGTAACCGTTGCATTACAAGCGATGGTATTACCGTTTGTTGGTGCAGCAGCAACATCTATTGTTATCCAAAAATAATATGTTGTTCCTGATGTGAGTGTAGGAGTTGTAAAAGCAGCGAATGAACGGGTACCTGCGCCACCACCGGCTGTTAGTAAATCAGCACCTACTTGAGTTGCTGTACCGGGAAAAGTATTTGAAGAGCTATACCATAATTGATATTTGGTAATGTCTGCCTGTGCATAGCTTCCTGTAGTAGTAAATTGAACATTTGTTAAATTCCCGGTACCAACAGTGATTGCCCCACTGAAACTTTGAATAGGAACTTTTAAGGTGGATGGCACTTTACAAGCTGCAGATATAGTGTTTGAGGCTAATGTTATTGTTGAACACCCTCCCACCGTAAATGGATTAACTTGTGCGGAAACGGAAGCGCAACCAGTTGCGCTTGTGTATGAATAACTTATGATAGAAGTACCGGCTGTTAAACCTGTTATTAATGCTGTAGAGCCTAAATCTGTTGCGGGTGAAGATGAGTTTGTTTGAGAAGTTACCTGAGCAATTCCCGGTACGCTACTTGTCCAAGTACCGTTAGTAATATCCGGATAACTGATAATAACAATACCTGAACCGCCCTTTCCTCCAGAATAACCGGCATCACCACCACCACCGCCGCCGCCAGTATTTGAAGTACCAGCGACTCCGGTGGTATTAGTACCACCAGCTCCACCACCCCCTGAACCACCAGCTGCTGCAGAAAGACCGCTTCCAGCATTATAAACACAACCACCTCCACCACCGGCATAAGTAAGAGAGCCTCCGGATATCGAATAAGCTAATCCATCTCCACCCGCTCCTGCAACATTACCATTTCCGGAAGCACCAACAGCACCTGCACCACCTCCACCGGAACCTCCCCAACCAAAAGAAGCGCCTTCTGTTCCTCCCACATTACCTTGACCTGCCGGACTAGCCGCTCCACCTGCACCTTTCGTTGTTCCATCAGCGGGACTTCCACCACCACCACTACCACCTGCATTTCCAGCAACGCCATAACAAGGAGAACCACAAACTCTTGTTCCTCCTCCGCCACCACCATTTGCTGTAATAGAACTAAATATTGAATTGCCACCATTTAATCCATTTCCACCAACTGTATTATAAGCGCCACCATTACCACCATCACCAACTGTTACCGTGTAAGGTGTGTTGGCAGCTACTGCTAAAGCGACATTATATACTAAACCACCTGCACCACCACCACCACCAAATCCACCGCCACCGCCACCACCTGCAACTACTAATACCTCTACAGTACCAGGGGTAAAACCTAATGGGGTTGTAAAGTTAGTTCCAGATTGGGCTAAAAGAAATGTATGAATTCTTTTGCCACCGCTATAACTAATTGTACCTCCGGTTGGAGCCGGTGCTGTTAAAGTTGATGTAGCTGAACATGCAATAGATGTAGTTCCTGTAATAGCTGGTGGAGTAGTTGGAGTAGCATTAACGGTAACCGCAACGGCACTGCTCACAACTGAACATTGGTTTGAAACTACGCAATCATAACTACCGGCATCTGTAACTGCCGGGTTAGCAATGGTTAATGTTGCCCCTGTAACACCGCTAAATGTGCCACCATTTGAAAGGTTTACTCCACCTTTTCTCCATTGGTAACTTGTTGCACTTGTAGCCGTTACACTAATATTTTGCGAACCTGCGCCTGAACAAAAAGCTGAAGGAGCAACGGGTTGCACCGTAATGGTAGGAGTAGTACCTGTAATCGTAATTGCTATAGTATTAGTTGTAGGGCTTGCTGAACATGGAGTTCCTGTACCATATGTATAGGATATAGTTGTACTTCCACAAGCAACAGGATTAATAGTAACTGTATTCACATTACCACTAATACTGCCTGCAGCTGAACTTACAGTTGCTACTGCTGTGTTACTACTTACCCAAGTACCAACAAGTACATCCGCATAACGGACAATAACAATTCCGGTACCGCCATCTCGTTCGGCACCACCACCACCACCGGTATTGGCACTACCTACACTACTCTCGCCTGATCCACCACCACCATTACCTCCTGCACCACCTGTTAACATAGCGGCAGTCATACTACAGCAGCATGCTGCAAATCCTGTCCAACCGCCGCCACCGCCACCGGCATAAAACGTTGCGGTTCCAGATATAGAATTAGATAACCCAACTCCTCCAGTACCCGCCACAGAAGAGTTAGAACTATTAGTAGTTCCAGCACCACCAACTGCTCCAGCACCACCACCACCACCACCTATTGCCCAACAACCCTTATCGGTTGTATAACTACCACCTCCATTATTCTTTGATGTACCTGATCCACCAGCAACACCTGCGTTCCATTGCGGCGAAGCAGAACCTCCACCTCCTCCACCTCCGGAACCTCCTGTTCTACCACCACCACCACCGTCTCTACTAGCACCACCACCACCACCAGTAGAGGTAATAACAGTTCCTGTCCCAAAAACTGAAGCTCCACCATCGCTTCCTTGAACTGAGCCGGAGGTAGCAGCAGCACCAAGGTTCCCAACTGTTACTGCATATGTAGTATTAGCAGCGATTGGATAATTAGTATTAGTTGTATAAGCACCAGCACCACCTCCACCTCCACCATTCTGACCACCACCACCACCAACAACCAAATACTCAAAATTACTTGGTGTAAAACCAGAAGGTGTAATGAATGATGTAGATCCAACAGTTGTAAATTTATGAACTCTGTAACCCGTTGCTGTACCGGGCGAACTACTTATTACATCCCCCCTGAAGGAGCAGTTATTGTTAAGTTAATTGTAGACCCAATAGCAACAGAAGTGGACCCACCAATTGGCGGAGCCGTATTACATTGCGCAGATAATTTATTTGATATTGTACTAAAAAGTAGGAAAGAAGTAAGAAGAAGTAAATTGAAAATATTTTTTTGGAAAGAATTAGACTTATCTATATAAAGTAGGGAATAGCGAACAGGTGTAAGTTTAAAGTTTAAAGTTAGAAAGTTTAAAGTTATAGGCAAAAAGCGAATAGGAAATAATGAATTGGCAAAAAGCCCATTAAATAAGCTTTTTAGAGTATGTATTAATTTATTTAGGTAGTTCTAGTTCAAAGTTTAAAGTTTTAAAGTTCAAAATTTATATACGATGAATGATTTCATCTGCAAATAAATTTTGAACTCAATTTTCTAAATCATTTTACGGTAGAAAAGGATAAAGGTTTCAGAGATAAAGGAAAAATTAAAAGGTAAAAGGATTTTTAACTTTAAAGTGTACGATCTATACCAATTTGAAAACATAAGGCATCAATAATATTGACCTGCATATTTGTGTCACTTATAAATCCGTATTGCAGAGAAAGTCTTTGCTTATCTATAGTTCTAATTTGATGACAAAGAATTATGGATTCATTAGGTAGCCCAAAATTATTTGCTAAAATTAAAACTTCATTGGGATAAATACACCTACCGGATTTACGAGATTAAGTGGAATAATATTAACTGTATTTAGCAGACTATTTATTTCATCTTCGCTTATTATCAATACTGGTCTTGATTTTCCTTGTTCAGATCCGATAATAGGGTCAAGATTAGCTCGATAAATACTCCATTTTTTTACTTTCATAAATTTTCATAGTCTATGGAGTCAAAATCATTGTGAACCTCCTTTACATCTGCTAAAAATAAAGGATCGTTAAGCGCCTCCTTGAGTTGTTCCAACTTTTGATTTTTTGTATCAACAAGGTCATCAATCAATACTGTAACGAGCTTTTTATTACTAAAGTCGGGAGGCAAAGTAATAATTACTTGATTGTTACTAATTTTACAAACTTGTTTGAAAGTCATTTGAATGATTTTTTATAGATGCAAATACATATGCAAATGTACAATTATTTTTTCGGTTTAAAACATCAAAATATTCTGCAAATAATTCATCGGAAATACAAAGTTCAAGTTCATCGTTGAGTAATTTGCCCTAACTCCTTCTCCAACTTTAAAATTACAAACATGGAAACAGGCTTACTCGTTTCAATTAAAATATCAATATCACTGTTTTTAGTTTCTTCTCCTCTTGCAAAGGAAGCAAAAATAGCAGCTTTAGAAATGGGATACTTCTTTAAAATATCCTTTATCTGATTTTTAAAATTATCTAATAACATAAGGGGTGTTTTTACTATTAAATTCAAACTATAAAACTTTCTTTAAACCAAAATAAACCAAAAAAGCATGCCTCCTTCCATTTTTGTCAATAAATTTTATAGGTTCATCATTGTTTCTATAAGGCTTGTAAGCATTAACGAAATTGAAATAGATCAGGTTACGATTGTTAATAAAACAGGGGGGATGGATGAGATTTATAAAGTACGCGAATTGAAATTCATAATGATAAAGTTTAATGGCTTCAACATTGAAAGCCATAAATTTTTCATACCTTTGTGTTACAAAAATAAATAAAATGAAAGTATTATTAGATATACCGGACAATAAAGCTTCTTCGCTAATGGAAGTTTTAAGAAGCATTTCTTATGTAAAGGCGAAGCAACTTACTGATGCCAAGGCTTTACTAATGGAAGAAATAAGAGATGCTGTGGAAGAGATGAAACTAATCAGAGCAGGTAAAAAAAAGGCTCGCAATGCCGAAGACTTTTTGAATGAATTATAAAGTAAAAACAATTGATGTTTTTGAAAAGCAGGCTAAAAGACTTATCAAAAAATATACATCGCTTAAAAAGGAACTTTTAGAACTGGTTCAAGAACTCAAAGAGGATCCCAAACAAGGTACCACTATTGGCAAAAATTGTTTCAAAATTCGTATTGCAATTGCATCTAAAGGTAAAGGTAAAAGCGGCGGCGCAAGGGTTATTGCTAATTTTGTAGTTACAGATGCTACTGTTTATCTGTTGTCTATATACGATAAATCCGAAAAAGAAAATCTAACCGACAAGGAACTAGATGAACTATTGCGATCTATTCCTCGATAAAAAAACAAGAATTTTTTTGCCTTTGTTGGTATTATTTCAGCAACAAAACTCTAAAACGAAATTGTTATTGGTTAAGAACAACATCTGCGAAATAAATTGCAGGTGAAAGAACACCTGAAATGGCTGCAAAGTTTGCCTGTTTATTGAGTTAGTAACAAAAAAGCACAATAAAGGAACTATCCCGTTTATTGTGCTTTTTTGTTTAAATTCATTTATGATGAGAAAGCTGACATTGTTCTAAAACATATTTTTCTTTTTCAAATTAGCACATCGAATTAATTCGGATTCCCATTAATTCCGTTGGGCTGAGCAGGCACAGGCGTAACGGATACAATAACAGGCTGTGCGGAACCAAGGCAACCACCCGGGTTTGATGTAGGCGTTACATTATAGGTTGTTGGTAATGATGCCGCCGTTACATTGGTTAATATTTCAGTAATTGGATTAGCTGCCGGACTTATACCTGTGCATGTTGGACCACACCCCGGTCCAATATTTACCGTATTAGTCCTTGTCCAACCATAATCCGAAGGTACATTAGATGTAAACACCAGGGTTCCATTGGTGGCAAGTGATGTTCCAGTACATATGGTAGCTACAGCCGCACTGGTCATAACAGGTGTTGGAATCACAGTAACAATTACCGTATTTGGGCTGGCACTGCTGCAACCACTAAAGCTTGTTGTATAAAGGTAAGGAACATCAATAGGAGAAGTTGTGGTGTTTGTTAGCACTTCGGTTATAGGATTAGCTGTACCTGAATTTGGATCTGTAGCTGCGGTTATACCGGCTAATGAAGCGCGCGACCATGCAAAAGTAGCCGCACCCGCTCCTGTTGCACTAAGAGCAGTATAAGATACCGCCAAACCGCTACAAATGGTTTTAGCTGCCACACTACTTAAAACAGGACGAGGTTTAACAGACACCGCAACGGTTTGAGAAGTATTGCTACAACCATTAGCTGTAGTGGTATATAGATAATTTACGGTAACTGCTCCGGTAGACGTATTTGTTAACACCTCATTTACAACACCTGCTCCTGAACCTGGAGTAACACCATCATTTATAGAAGCAATGGCAGCACGTGTCCAGGCAAAAGTAGCACCCGGAGTAGCACTGGTGGGCAGATATGAAAAATCTACAGCTGTTTCACTACACATAGGTGCAGCGGTTAAAGTACTGGATAAAATTGGGATCGGATTTACCGTTACAACTACATTTTGAGCCGGAGCGGCACAACCATTGGCAGAAGGAGTAATAACATAAATAACATTGATTGGAGCTGTGGTGCCGTTGGTTAATGTTTCGGTTGCAGCTCCAGTTCCTGAATTTGGATCTGTGCCAGCGGTTATATTTGCAACATGAGCACGTGCCCAGATGAAAGTAGTACCTGTTACTCCGCTTATTGGTGTATATGTATTTGAAACACCACTACAAACAGATTGTGTAAGACTACTACTTAATACAGGTGTAGGGTAAACATTTACAATAACATTTATTGCAACACCGGCACAACCATTTGTAGTAACTGTATAAACATAAGTAACAGGGATGATGGCAGAGGTAGCATTGGTAAGTGTTTCGCTAACCCCGCCATTGCCGGATGTTGCCGGTTCTAAAATGCCCGCCGGCTGATTACGGCTCCACGAATAGGTTGTTGTTCCGGGTGTTGCGGTAGCAGGAGTGTATACGAATGTAGTTCCACTGCATACGGATGTCGGATTTGCACTGCTCAATGTTGGCAACGGCTCTACAGTTACCACCACATTTTGAGACGAACCCGGACAAGTGGAAGCAGTTGTTGTATATGAATAGGTAGCATCAATATTTGCGGTAGTGGTATTGGTAAGTACACCGCTAATACTACCGGTACCGGATGTTACAGTTGTGCCAAGCCCGGGAGCAGAGAGTGTCCATGCAAATGTTGGATTACTGGAGGCACTTGCGGGAGTGTAAGCAGGCGTAGCCGGACTACACAAGGATGCGATATTACCCGTCATACTGCTCAACACCGGAGCAGGATTGATGGTAACAACTACATTATTGGGCGAGCTGACGCAGCTATTTGCGGGATTGGTGACAGCATAATTGTAAGTAACATTGATTGGATCCGGAGTAATATTTGTCAATAATTCATTGATGGGCCCTGACCCGGTTGCTGTTACTGAAGCTTGTGTTATACCAACTACCACCGCCCTTGACCAGGCGTAGGTTACACCACCGGTTCCACTTCCAGGAGTATAAATAACATTATTACCGCTACACGTTGCCGGGGTAGGTGCCAAAGAAGTGGTAAATGTTGGTACAGGGTTTACGGTTAACTTAGCTATCGAACTATACACATTGGAACCACAAGCAGCAAGCATATTCGCCCTAAATCTATACCCGCTGTTTAGCGTAGAATCCGTATTACTCACCACCAGACTTGGAGAAGTAACCCCATTATAGGTAGGAGCAGGTTCTGACCCGGTAATAGCTGTCCATGGACCAACGGGATTATACGTACCGCCATGAGCACCTGTAGTATTTACCTCCCAGCTCCATGTTTGAACACCGGTAGCATTTACAGAAAAAGTAGAGGGCGAATTGGTACAACTTATCTGATTAGAAGGTGTGGTTGGGTCAGCGCTAATAGCTGCGCTTGTGATGTTAATGGTTGCGGTAGGTACAGCAATTGCAGCCGTGCGAACACATCCATTAGCATCGGTAATAGATGTAAGGTTATATGTATAAACTCCTGAAGAAGTGGTAACCGGTGCAGCATTAGGTGCCCATGGCACATTTGTAGTAATAGGATTCGGGACTGTTTGTGCGACAACGCTTGGAGTTTGTTGGTTTTCAATCAAAGTAAATGGTCCTGTACCTGCAGTTGACTGAAATGTTAATTGAGGGACATCGCCGGTAGAGGTACAAACCGTATTACCAAAGAAGATACCATTGGGTAAAGGATTTACAGTTACTACCATATTTATTTGTGTTCCGGAGCAACCTGCATACGTTGAAATATATCCGTAAGTAACATTTATTGGTGAAGTAGAGCTATTGGTAAGTGTTTCATTAGGGTTACCGGCACCAGATGTAGGACCTGCAGGGGTGATATTGGCTATTGCAGCTCTTGTCCAGGAAAAAGTAGGAGGGCCAGCCGTAGCACTCGCAGGAACATAACTAAAAGCAGTTCCGCTGCAAATTGCAGAGGGTGTTAACGTACTATTTATTATTGGCAATGCATTTACGGTTAAGGTTAAATTTTGAACAGCACCGGTACAACCGTTTGCTGTTGTAGTATATTTATATATAACAGGAATAGCCGCAGTAGTGGTGTTGTCTAACACTTCACTTATCCCGCCGGTATTGGCTGTCCCTCCTTGTGTGATGCCAACCACCGCAGCACGGCTCCATGAAAATGTTGCTCCGGTAGTGGCACTGGTTGGAGTATACGTAAACGTAACCCCGCTACAAACTGCTGCAGTTAATACGCTTATTGCAGGTAATGGATTTACAGTAACTACCAGCGTTTGTGCAGGACCAACGCAACCGTTGGAAGTTGCTGTATACACATAGTTCACGGTAACTGTGCTGGTTGAACTACTTGTAAGAACTTCGGAGATATTAGCTACCCCTGAACCGGCGGCGTTTGCGTTAATGGTGGCAACGGCAGCACGCGTCCATGCATAGGTTATAGGTGAGGTAGCACTGGTAGGAGTATAACCGAATGTGCTTCCGCTACATACCGCACCCGTTAAGGTACTGTTTAATGTTGGTCCGGGGTTAACAGCAACAACCACATTTTGTGTGTTGCTGCAACCATTGGCTGTTATTGTATAAACATAGGTAACATTAATGGTAGAAGCTGTTGTATTGGTGAGCGTTTCACTTACAGGGTTTGTTGTTCCTGATGACAAAGCTTGAGAAATACCCGCAACGGCTGCCCTGCTCCAGGCAAATGTTGCGCTTCCGTTGGCACTCGTAGCCGTGTATCCAAATGCTGCACCGCTACAAATTGCCGGGGGTGTTAATGAACTGCTCAACGTAACTGAGGCTTTAACGGTTATAACAACATTTTGAGTTGAACTCACACAACCATTTGCCGTTGTAGTGTATGTATACGTAACATTTATCGGAACACCGGTGGTATTGGTAAGCGTTTCAGTTAAAGGATTAGTAGCACCTGATGTTCCTGCTTCTGTAATACCGGCAACAGTTGCTCGCGCCCAGGCAAACGTAGCTCCTGTAGTTGCACTGGTGGCTTGATAACCCGATGCAGTACCGCTGCAAATTGTTGCTGTTAAGGCACTGTTTAATGTTGGTTTAGGGTTTATTGTTACCACCACACTTTCAGCAGCCCCAACACAGGTTTGTGAAGTTGTATGATAAATATACGTAACATTGATGGGACCGGTAGTTGTATTTATTAATGTTTCATTTATATTTCCTGTACTCGCCGCAGCGCCATTTGAAATACCCGCAACTGCAGCGCGGCTCCATGTAAATGTAGGAGATGGAAATGTACTGGTAGCTGTATACGTGAATGCTGTACCGCTACAAACTGCTGCCGGTGTTTTACTACTGCTTAATACCGGATAAGGCACCGTAACGGTTACTGTGGACGTTCCTGAACAATAAGGCGCGAAACTCATATCATCCATGGCAAAGTCATTACCATTTGCAGTAGTGTTCAAATTCACTACGCAAATAGTACAAGTAGTACTATTACCAGAGTTCCAATTGGCGAAAAATTGCTGCCAGGGTCCAATTGTGTTTGGCGCAAGAAATGGTGATCCTATCACAATTCCATTGATGGAAAACTGAAGTTTTGCAAGAGCGTTTACTGTCCCATCACCCAGGTGTTGAGTAGATACCCATGTTGAAAAAGCGTAATCGCTATTGGGTGCAACAGTAAATGGTTCGCACCAAACATTGGCACCTGGATTACCGGCACCGTTTACCACCAATTGATTACGTGTAGCACCTCCTGTGTGATCTAAAGTGGTAGAAAAAAGCGAGTGCACACCCGGACCTGTGGTTGTTGCCGCTGTTGCTTTATGCCCCATGGTCACAATTGAATACCTTCCTTCCGACATATCACCGGTAGTAGTAATCGGCCAATTTACATAATCACTAGTAAAACCGGCTGGGGATACAGAATTAAAATTACCATTTATCACCTTTTCTGTACTGGTTCCCCAACCTGTAACGGTATAAGTAGTGGTAACAGTAGGATTAGCTGTAGTGCTGTATGTAGAAGGGCTTCCCAATCCAAGAGTATTCAACCAGGAATATGTATTTGTATTGCTTCCGCTTGCAGAAAGATGGGTACTTGATCCGGAGCAAATAGTAACATTGGCACTTGCCACTATAGTAGGAGTTGGGGCAACTTCTATTTGTAAGGTATTACTGTATGCAGAGCATGAACCCGAGGTTGACACACGTCTATAATACCTAGTTGAGGCAAAACTAGGTGGAGCATAGTTATTAAATACAGCTCCACCCACGGTGGTAGGAGCAGAAAAAGCGCTTGTTGCATCATATTGCCATGTATATGATAAAGGTGCGCCTGTTCCATCAACTGTTGAGGAAAAAGCAACAGGAGTTTGATTTCCACAAATGGATTGATTATCAGCAATGGTACCACCGGTTACGTCACTAATGATTACATTATATGAGCCTGAGCCTGCAGACCAACAACCACCGGTAGTCTTGGTTCTAATATAATACATTCCCGCTACTGTTGTTGCATAAGTACTTGTAGCAGGAAGAGCGGTACTGGTGCCGGCAGCATTTGTTCCTTGCCAATACAAGGCATTAGGTGCAACCAAACCGGTAGTGTTTTGAGTTAAGGTACCTGTAACAGGATTACATGTCCCAGCAAAAGTTGGATTAGCGGGATCAGCCGGAATAGCAACTGTTACAACTGTTATTGTTCCTGAATTCGCGCTGGTACTGCCACATTTATCCGCTCTCACGCGGTAATAATAGGTAGTTCCTGTAGTTAAACCGGTAACATTATAAGTTAGAACATCTAAAACACTTACATTATTTGCAACCATGCCGGCAGTAAAAGTGGAGACAGTTGAAACATCTAAAAAGTAACCGCTGGTAGCCGCGGAGGCATTCCAGTTAGCACTAAAAGAAGTACAGGCAACATTGGTTGCTGCGGTTGCCACAGGAGCTGCGGGAGTAGCTCCAACGCCTAATGTTTGCGTGCCACTTAAATTACTGAACCCAGTGGGAGTTTGCGCAGCAGTTATGTTTCCAGGAAGTGTGCCTATTGCGAATATCGTATGCCCATTGACAACAGTTCCGGAAGGCGAAACATCGAATGTTACCCAAAAATAAATGGTTGCATTACCAATAGCTTGGGAAAAAGCAGGAAACGTTTGAGTTGCGAGACTAGAAGGAGCTGCAATGGTAGCGAGTAAAACAGGTGCAGTAAACGTAGAAGTAGTACCTGTGGTCCATAATTTTAAATTAGCAATATCGGGTCCGGTACCGGTTTGTTTATAGGTACCTCCCAACATTATACTATAATCTGTGAAAGTTCCGGGGTTATTGGCACCTGTTAAAGAAAAACTATGTAAAGGAACGGTAGTAGTACTTGGGCAAATATTAGCCGCTGTCACTGCTGCGTTGGTTCCAATAACTAAAGTACCCGGTAGGGAATAAGTAATTCTAACTGTCCCTATCCCACCATTGCCACCGGCATGTCCGCCACCACTAAGAAATCCGCCACCGGCACCACCGCCACCACCGCCACCCGGAGAATTACCTACATTGTTAGTACCACCACCACTACCTCCACTGGGAGATGAGCCTCCTGTGGTACCTGAACCATTAGCTCCACTCGTCAAAGTAGTTCCTATACCTGAAGCACCGGCTCCACCTGTTCCGGCAGCACCACCGGCAACACCGCCATTACCACCCACAGCAGCTACCAACTGAGTTCCTGAAGTTCCGGGCGAACTAAAATAGGAGCTATTTCCAGCAGTTCCGTTATTATTAGAGGAGCCGGCGCCACCACCACCACCAACACCAATGTTATAAATGCTACCGGGAACAACCGTTAAATTGGTATATATGGAATAAGCTCCAGAACCACCACCACCACCGGCAGGTCCACCTAAAAGACCACCTTTACCACCACCACCACCACCACCGCCACCCCATGCGTAAACTGTTATGGAAGTTACACCGGCAGGTGCAGTCCATGTAGATAATCCGGTTGTAGTAAAATCAGGTACTGTAATTGTACTTTGAGAAAAAATTTGATTGGAAGTAAATACAAAAAACAACAAAATGCTGAACAAGGACAAACTGAAATTTTTCCCCACAGAAGATGCAGGAGCAGAATTTCCATATATTAAACTGTTGTGGGTTCCCGGAACATCGCCAACGTTTTTTTCTCTGAAAAAACACCTGATTTTAGAGTAGGTTGTATTCATTTTATTGAAGTTTGAAAGTTCAAAGTTTGAAAGTTTAAAGTTTGAGGTTTGAGGTTTAATTTGTAAAACTGCATTGCCTTTGAAACTCCAAACTATTTATTATATGGCTTTTTATTAATTTAAAAGTATTTTATTTATTCTGAAGCAGTAGTAAATATAAAAAAATTGTGTGATTTTTTACATTTTTTACATTAAATCCAATTGGAATAATTAGTTTTTTTATTAACACAACAATCTTACGTAATAATAACAAATTAGGTTACATATTTCAGTTTGAAAGTTAAAAGTTGAAAAATTAAATTTATTATGTTGAAATCGTTAAACAGCAATCCAACAATAAGTCGAATGAAAACAGGAAAAATAACCAGCAGAATTAGTTGCAAATTTTGAACCTTTTAACTTTAAACTTTCTAACTTTGTTTTTTGTAAAACTTTAAATCTCATTATCCGTATACTTACAAAAATTTGCAACCTGTTACTAAAAAAAATGGGTTCCTAACAATCATTTATGAGTCAAGATTCGCATAAATCACATCCTGCTAAAGAGCATAAAAGATTTATTGATATAGAAAAAGCAATAGGAAATAAAAATCCCCGGTTGTTAAAAATCATGCCCCTCTTTTTGCTGAATTATATAAAAAAAGTGATTCATCAGGAAGAGTTAAACGATGCTGTTAATTTTCACAGTCATCGTTATCGTTTGGATTTTGCTGATGCTGCCATGGAAGTATTTGGTCCGAATACCAAAGTAAGCGGTGAAGAAAATATCCCCAAAGATGGTGGTGTAATTATGGTTGCCAATCACCCTTTAGGTGGTTTGGATGGAGTGGCTTTTATTCAAGTGGTTGGGAAGTTTCGTGCAGACATCCGTTTTTTTGTGAATGATCTGCTGTTGTCGTTCAAGAATTTCGAAGAAATATTTGTTCCTGTCAATACGCTTGGTAAAAACCCGGCTGAATATAAAGAAACAATGGAACAGGTTTTTGCCGGCAATGAGTGTTTGTTATTATTTCCGGCAGGTATGGTTTCGAGGCGTCGCAAAGGAGGAGAAGTGAAAGATCTTGTTTGGAAAAAAAGTTTTATCGCCAAATCCATTCAATATCAAAAAGATGTGTACCCTGTTTTTATTGAAGCAGAAAACTCAAACTTTTTTTATCAGCTGGGCTATTGGAGAAAAAAAATAGGTATTAAAACGAATATTGAAATGTTTTACCTGGTGGACGAAATGTATCAACAAAATGGAAAAACAATTTCCTTCCTATTCGGCAAACCTATTTCATGGGAAACATTTACGACAGACAAACCTGCTGAATACTGGTCGGAAAAGGTGAAAGAACATGTGTATGCGTTGAAATCAGGTGATAAATTGAAAATGTTACCGGTAAAGGGAGTTCAAAGTTAGAAAGTTCAAAGTTCAAAGTTTGGGATCTTTGTTACGAAAATCAAATATGGTTAATTAACAGGCAAAGAAATTAGATAATTAATTCAGGAACAATAAAACAATCCCCATAGCCTTCTTTAAAGTGGGATTCAAAAAAAGAAAAAATTGAAAATTAGTTTAGAATGTATAGAAAACGGGCGAACTTTAAACTAACAAAACTTTAAACTTTGAACTAAAATATGGAAGAAAAAATAATAGAACCGATAGCAAAAAGCATATTATTAGCGGAACTTACGCCTGATAAATTTGTGCGTGTTACTAATAATGGAGTGAATGAAATTTACGTCATCACTCATCACGATTCGCCAAATGTGATGCTGGAAATAGGACGTTTGCGTGAAGTTACTTTTCGTGCTTCCGGTGGCGGAACAGGTCATTCCATTGATATTGATGAATTTGATACTGCGGATGCTCCTTACAAACAATTAATTGTATGGAGCCCCGAGGATAATGAAATTGTGGGTGGATACCGCTATATTAAATGTAAAGATGCTCCTATCGATGTCAATGGTATTGTTCAACTCGCCACTACTGAACTTTTTATATTTTCCGAAAAATTTATGAACGATTATCTGCCTTATACTATTGAATTGGGTCGATCTTTTGTTCAACCAAAATTTCAACCTTCACTGGAAAACCGTAAAGGATTATTTTCATTGGATAACTTATGGGATGGCTTGGGGGCACTTATTATAGACAATCCCGACATCCACTATTTTTTTGGCAAAGTAACTATGTATACTCATTTTAATGTTCATGCCAGAGATATGATTTTGGCATTCATGAAATCCTATTTTCCTGATCCCGAAAATTTAGTTCGACCAATCATACCTTTGCCAATAACAACAGATGTGTCTGATTTTTTAACTTCTATAAAAGGTTTAAGCTATAAAGACGGGCATCGTATATTAAATAAAAATGTGCGTGATCTTGGTGAACAAATTCCACCATTAGTAAATTCATATATGAATATTTCTCCTACTATGAAAAGCTTTGGAACATCCAGCAATGCTCATTTTGGCGATGTAGAAGAGTCCGGTATTATGGTTACGATTAAGGATATTTATGATACCAAGGCGGAACGACATATAGCGACTTATAAGAAATAGTTCAAAGTTTAAAGTTAGAAAGTTTAAAGTTTTTTTTCAACTAATTTGTCTTTCTCTGAATTGAAAATCATCTTTTTTCTCCCTTCAGTTTTCTGATATTATCTCCTATTTTAATTAACTTTAAACTTTCTAACTTTAAACTTTGAACTAATAATAATGGAAATAAAAACAGCACAATTTGTTATCAGTAATACGGAAGTGGCGAAATGTCCTGCACCTATTTTACCTGAATATGCCTTTATAGGGCGCTCCAATGTTGGGAAATCATCGCTCATCAATATGTTATGTGCCAGAAAAAATATGGCGAAAACATCCGGTAAGCCCGGTAAAACACAACTAATCAATCATTTTATCATCAACGAAAATTGGTATTTAGTGGATTTACCCGGTTACGGATATGCACAGGTTTCGAAAGATCAAAAAGAAAAATGGAACAAATTCATCGAACAATATATTCTGCAACGAGAAAATTTAATGTGCTTGATGGTGCTTTTGGATTCACGCATTCCACAGCAAAAAGTGGATCTGGATTTTATGGATTGGCTGGGTGAACATGGGATCCCTTTTGTAATGGTTTTTACAAAAATAGATAAGCTTTCAAAAAAACAATTCAATGACAGAATAGTCAGCTATAAAGAAGAAATGGGGAAACATTGGGATGAATTGCCACAATGTTTTTATACTTCCGCAGAAAAACAAGATGGCAAGAAAGAACTGTTGACTTTTATTGAAGATAGTAATAAACTGTTTAAGAAAAAAGTTAAAAGTTAGAAGGCAATGCCAAGGAATAATGCAACGTTTCCAAATTCGTATTTAACATTTTTTTTGTTGGCACTTATTATGATTCCTGCTGCCATTTATTTTAAGTCCCTGAATAATCAATTCATATCCTCTTGGGACGATAATGTGTATGTTACTGAAAACCCTATCATCAAATCCTTTCATGGCGACAGCATACCCTTTAGTATAAATTATTATTTTAGGAATTTTATTGGTGGAAATTACCATCCTCTTACTATGCTTAGCTATAGTATAGAATATTCAAAATTTAAACTCAATCCGAAACCATATCATATAACCAATCTTGTTCTACACCTACTGAACACGCTACTTGTTTTTTGTTTTATTTTTTTGCTGACACGGAAACAATGGGTTGCATTTATCACTGCATTGCTTTTTTCAATTCACCCAATGCATGTTGAATCGGTTGCCTGGGTTGCGGAACGTAAGGATGTGTTGTATTCATTTTTTTATCTTGCTGCCCTATGTATGTATCTTATTTACCTACAACAAGAAAAAAGAAAATGGTTATTTTATGCTTTTACTTTTTTACTTTTTGTATTCGCCATTTTATCTAAGGCAATGGCAGTGAGCCTTCCTATAGCTTTTTTTGTTGTTGATTATTTTATCGGAAGAAAAATCAGTTTGAAAACTGTTTTTGAAAAAGTGCCTTTCCTTTTGTTATCGGTCATTTTCGGATACGTTGCCATAGAAGCACAAAAGTCTATCAACGCATTGCATGAGATGGCGGAATACAATTTTTTCGACCGCTTTCTGTTTGTCTGTTATGGATTGATGATGTATTTATGGAAACTTATTTTGCCAATACATTTATCAGCCTTCTATAATTACCCTCCAAAGGGTGAAGGAATGTTTCCCATTATTTTTTATATCGCGCCTATTGTAATTTTTGGTTTGGCATATCTTATTCTAAAAAGTAAAGCAAAATATTTCGGGAAAGATGTATGGTTTGGATTTGGATTTTTTATTACCACCATTGCATTGGTGTCACAAGTACTCCCGGTTGGAGGCACCATTATTTCAGACCGTTATACCTACCTACCCTATATTGGATTGTTTTTTATTTTAGCACAATGGATCGATAATTTATCAGCGAATAAAGCGGAGAAAATAAAACCCTTAAAAATATTTGCTTTGTCGGGCTTGGTTTTTTTTATTATTTCATGTTGCTTTTTAACATTTCAACGCAGTAAGGTTTGGCACGATGGTATTCGATTATGGAGTGATGCAATTGAAAAATTTGAGGAACACCCCCGGTCTTATAAAATGAGAGGTGAAGAATATTTTATTGCAAAAAAATACGAAAAAGCAGTTGAAGATTATGATCATGCATTGGCGCAATATGAATATCCTGATTTGTATTATCATCGCGGATTCGCGAATTATAGTATTGGAAAAAATGAAGCATCAATAAAAGATTTCACTGTTGCAATCAAATATAAACCAATTGATGCAAATGCATACCTCAATCGCGGAAACGCTTATTATGCGCTGAATAAATACAGTGAAGCAATAATCGATTACACTTCTGCGATCAGTAATAGAAAGAAATTTTCAGAGGCATACAATAACCGTGGACTCGCATATTATTATCTTAAAAAATATCATGACGCGATAAAAGATTATACATCAGCAATCCAGTTTAATCCAAAATTTTCGGATGCATATTCCAATCGGGGTACTGCCTTTTATGGAAAAGGAAATTACGAAATGGCGATCAAAGATTATACTTCTGCAATTTCTTACAGGCCTGATTTTGCAAACGCTTATAACAATAGATCAAGAGCGTATTTCAATATTCAAAAATTTCAACTTGCATTGAAAGATGTTCAAAAAGCAAAAGAATTGGGACAAACCATTGATCCGGCTTTTATGGAAGCGGTTCGGGTAAAAATTAATCAGAGGAAATAAGGAATACAGAATTGAGAATGCTATAGAAGGGTGTACGACAAATCCCCCTTCTTCGTCTAAAGCCTCACCCCCAGCCCCTCTCCAAAGGAGAGGGGTGACTGAATGTAAAGCACTTTGTATTACTTTTTCTCTATCAGATTCATTTTTTCTCCGAAATGTTGTGCAAAACCACGCATTTCTTTGGATATTTCTACTTCACCCGTAGCACGCTCAAACGTATCCGCCATGGATAAAAGACTTTGATGATAAAATTGTTTCATCTCATCAATGATCATGTCTTTGGTCCAGAGATCAATACGCAAAGTATTGTTTTCTTTGGCATCCCACAATGCAATCATTACGGCTTTGCTGGTACTTTCTTCATTTGCATCGGAAGCACTCCAATCGATTTGTTCCGGCAAATTGTTTTCATCAAGAGAAACAATAAATTTAATTTCAGATTTTTTCATTTCAATTTAGTTTAAAGTTCAAAGTTATTTAGTTTAAAGTTGGCACATCACTGCCGTCTCAATTACAATTTTTATTTACCAAGATCAATTCAAAACAACTATCCCGAAAGTTTATTCGCAAAAAAATTTCAAACTTTGAACCTTCTAACTTTGAACTACTTCCGTGGTTTATATTTCGATTTTGCTAAAAGTTGTTGAGCATCCTTTTCCTGCATCAATTGTTCAACAGTAATTTCAGGATTATTTTTCATGTATTGCCTAACAATTTGCCAGCCTATCCAATATCCGATACGCGGTGGCGACTCTTTACTAAATGCAGAAGTGAATGGACCTTCGCTGGTATATTTTATTATTTCAGCTTGATTGGTGGTGTATAATAATTTTTGTGACACGAAATAACTCCATATATTAAATTCATTTTGCATACAATACATCATTTGCTTTTGCGTGTATTGCACCTTCAATGAATCATGAACACCAGTAAGTAAGGCATCGTCAAGATACAAAATTTTACCTATGTAAATGATCTCACTTAAAAAATCACTTTTATCCATGTGGTAAGAAAATTCTGACAACATCCAGATACGCACTGCATCAGGAGCTATCGTTTCCTTATTCATAAACAAACTTTTATAATGAGGCATGGCAAGCATCTGGTAAAATTTACTTTTGCTTCCCAAATACATATCGAGTCCAATTGCAAGCGTACTATCAATAAGTACAACGGGGTAATTAAAACCCGACATCATGGTGGCGATTTTCGGTAAATTTTTTTCGGGAAAATAAAATTTAAAGTGCTTGAAAATTCCTGTTAATTCATCCTCTAAAAAATTAAGATCGGGATAGATTTTTTGACAATCAGCGTAGGCTTCACGCATATCTTTGTCGTTTATAAATTGTTTCATGCGAAACGAATAAGAGGAATCAGTCAGAACGCCATTATTAATAACTCCTGAAATATAACCGGAATAAAAATGTCCGTATTTAGTTTGTAATTTTTCTGTAGCTGCTAATATTTGTGAAGTGTCCATCATAAAAACATCCTGCTCCAACCTATTTATTTTAACATCTCCAACGTTAATATCAGAAACATCAACATTCAACCGATTGCCACCGCATGATGCAAAAAACAATGCCAATACCGCAACTGCAAATGCCATGTAATTTTTCATATAAAAATTATTCATTTTAAAAATAATGGTTAATATTGCATGGCATAATGACAATTATACTCAATAATAAAAATCCAAATTTATGAAAAATATGAAGAAGATTCTTACAATAACACTTATGGTTTTAATAAGTCATTTCGCATTTGCTCAGGCCGCTAACAACGAACCCGGAAATTTTCGATTTGGTTTAAAGATAACACCATCTGTAAATTGGTTTAAACCGGATGGTAAAATTATTGCGCCTAATGGAGCTGCCATGAAATTTGGAGGAGGATTGACTTTAGAATATCAGATGGCAAAAGTGGTGTCATTTCAAACAGGATTACAAATTGATATGGGTGGAGGGAAAGTAAAATATAACAATGGAGAAAATCTAAGCACTCCCAATTCAAATTCAGTTAATTATTTTTATAATGTTCAAGATGATAATATTCCAAAATATGATTCAACGCTTTCGCCGGCATCTAATAATCATTACCAGCTAAATAGCCGCAGCTATAATATCACTTATCTTACCATTCCGATTTGTTTTAAAATGAAAACCAAAGAAATCGGCAATTTTATATATTTCGGCCAATTCGGAATAAATAATTCATTCAGATGGAAAGCATCGGCGAATGATGAAGTACAGCAGATCACTGCGAGTGGTTTAGGAGCTGTCGAAACAAAATCAAAAATAGACGTTACAAATGATGTTAGTTTTTATACCGCTTCATTAAACATAGGTTTGGGTACGGAAATGAATCTTTCCGGAACCACATCTTTAACTTTCGGATTAAATTATTTATCAGGCTTCACCAATGTTGTTAAAAATAATTCAGAATATTTAGGAAGAAAAGCGAATGATGCGAATGGGCATGCTACATTTACTTCTATGCCTCAACAAATTAAATCGAATGCAATCGTTTTAACGATAGGGATATTATTTTAAAAAATAATATTTAGTATATTTAATCCCGATTTCATTTATCTTGAAATCGGGATTTTTTATTTATAAATAGAATCGTAACAAAGTCTATTCCCCCTTTCAAAGGGGGCAAGGGGGATTAAAAATGAAAAATCAAGAAATAATAAATCATATCGTTCAGTGGCTGAATGATTATAGCGAGCAAAGCAAAACAAATGGTTTTGTAATAGGTATTTCCGGAGGTATTGATTCCGCTCTTACATCCACACTTTGTGCGAAAACCGGCATGCCTGTTATTTGTTTGAATATGCCTATCCATCAGCACAAAGCTGAATACGACAGGGGACATGAACACATTGATTGGTTAAAGAAAAATTTCAACAATGTAAGTTCATATGAAGTTGAATTAACAGAAACATTCAAAAGCATTAGTGCTGCATTACCTACGGATATTCAGGATTGGCTGACAATGGCAAATACACGATCACGACTAAGAATGATAACCTTATATGCTTTTGCCTGCAATAAAAAAATGCTGGTGACAGGTACAGGGAACAAAGTGGAAGATTTCGGCGTTGGATTTTTTACCAAGTATGGTGATGGAGGTATTGATTTAAGCCCGATTGCGGATTTGATGAAATCGGAGGTATTTGCTTTAGCGAAGGAGTTAGGAATAGTTAACTCCATTCAAATTGCTAAACCAACTGATGGTTTATTTGCTGACAGCAGAAGTGATGAGGACCAAATTGGCGCTTCTTATGATGAATTGGAGTGGGCGATGATTTTTTTGAGCAATCCCGGAGATTTTACGAAATTGACAGAACGTCAAGAAATTGTATTAGATATTTACAGCCGGATGCATAAAACGAATCAACATAAAATGAATCCGATTCCGGTATGTGTTATCCCGAAAAACTTTTTATGATAGAAACATTATATCAACACTTTCTTAAATATCCTGTCATTTGTACCGATACACGTGATATTAAACCGGGCTCCCTGTTTTTTGCATTAAAAGGCGACAACTTTAATGCCAATCAATTTGCTGAACAGGCATTGAATGCAGGATGTTCAATAGCAGTTATCGATGAAGAAAAACACAAAAAACCTGCCCGAACTTCAGGCGGGAATGAACGTTATGTATTGGTGAACGATGTGTTAACGACCTTACAAGGATTGGCAAATTATCACCGCAAACAGTTATCGATTCCCATCATAAGCATCACAGGGACTAACGGAAAAACCACTTCAAAAGAATTACTTAATGCAGTGCTGTCACAAAAATACAAGGTGCTTGCCACCAAAGGCAATTTGAATAATCACATTGGTGTGCCGCTTACACTTTTAACTATTAAGCCCGAACATGAAATTGCAATTATTGAAATGGGGGCGAATCATCAAGGAGAAATTGCAATGCTTTGCGCGATCGCTGAACCTGATTTCGGGATGATCACCAATATTGGAAAAGCACACTTGGAGGGATTTGGAGGATTTGAAGGTGTCGTGAAAACGAAGAGTGAAATGTATCATTTCATCAAACAAAAAGGCGGAAAAATTTTTGTAAATATCGATAACAAATTATTACAAGAACTTTCGGAAGGTATCGACAAGTTTACTTTTGGAACTTCCTCAACTGTTGATTTTACAGGTAAATTGATAGAAAGCAATCCGTTTGTAAAATTAAAATGCAAAGCAAAAAACGATACACAATCGCTCGATGCAAAACCCATCATCAGCACCCAACTGATCGGTAATTATAATTTCGAAAATATTTTAGCAGCAGCCTGTATCGGCCATTATTTCAATGTTTCGGAAGAGCAGATAAAAAATGGATTGGAAAATTATGTTCCTTCCAATAACCGTTCGCAGGTGATGCAAACGCAAAGTAATTTATTATTGTTAGATGCATATAACGCAAACCCTTCCAGCATGAATGCTGCTATAGAAAATTTTGCACAAATGCAACAAGCAAACAAAATGGTAATATTGGGCGATATGCTTGAACTTGGTTCTGATAGCGCAAAAGAACATGACGCTATTGTTAATCTATTAAAGCAAAAAAATATAATTAATGTACTATTAGTTGGTCCGTTTTTTAAAGAATCAGGTAAATTAATAAATGCCAAAACATTTTTGACTGCTGAGGAAGCGGTCGATTATCTGAAACAAAATCCTATAAAAAACACTGCTATTTTAATAAAAGGTTCAAGAGGAATCAAACTGGAAAAAGTGGTTGAGGTATTATAGTTTGAAAGTTTAAAGTTGGAAAGTTCAAAGTTTAGTTAGCAGCCTTTAACACCATATTTTTCAAGGCTTCTATCCACTTCGGATGATCGTTCAAACTCTCTACCAAAGTAATTTTTTCACCACCGTGTTCTCTAAAAATTTCGTTGTATTCTGTTCCGATTTCATAAATTGTTTCTAAACAATCAGCAACAAATGCGGGAGAAAAAACCAGTATTTTCTTTTTTCCTTCTTTTGCCTTTTGGGCAATCACCTTGTCGCTATAAGGCTTTATCCACTTATCGTCCAGACGTGATTGAAAAGTTGTTTCGTATTTTCCTTCCGGAATATTTAACTGTTTTACCAATTGCCGGGTGGTCTCAAAACAATTCGCACGATAACAATATTGATTATTTTTTGTGATAGAATCGCAACAAGCCCCCAACTTGCAAGAGTTGGAACCATAGTGTGCTGCGCCTTTCATAATGTGCCTTTCGGGCAAACCGTGATAGCTGAATATAATATAATCGTAATCCCAGATCATTTTGTCCCCCTCTCCATGTGGAGAGGGGTTAGGGGTGAGGTACTTTTTTGCCACAGCAACACAAGCAGAAATAAAATCAGGATTGTCATAAAATTTAGAAATCACTTCCACCGATGGTGTTACTTCCCAATGTTGCATTAAACGAATTGCTTCTGCAACTGATGAACCAGTACTGGAAGAAGCGTATTGAGGATACAATGGAATCATAATTATTTTTTCCACTTGCGCTAATCGCAATTTTTCTAAAGCCGATTCTAAATCTGGACTTTGGTAACGCATGCCCAATTCAACAATAAAATTATCACCCAATTCTTTTTGTAACAACACTTTCATTTTATTGCTATTCACCAAAAGTGGTGATCCTTCTTTAGTCCAAATTTTTTCGTACAGTTTTGCTGATTTAGGTGCACGAAAAGGAACAATGATTCCGTTCACTAATAAAAAACGTCCAACAGGATGGATGTCAATCACACGCGGATCGTTTAAAAATTGTGTTAAATATTTTCTTACATCCGATGTTTTTGGACTGTCGGGTGTTCCCAGATTTATAAGTAGTACGCCTGTTTTCATATAGTTTTGCGCTGTCAGTCTGAGCTTGTCGAAGACCGTGGGCTGGATTTTGATTTAGATAATTCTGGTAATAAATGAAATTCCCTTTTAATTAAAGCTTCTTCCTTTTTTCTACTCCAACCTTTTATTTTCTTTTCAAAAATAATTGCCGAATTGGGGTTATTAAACATTTCATAAAAAACAATTTTTAATGGTCGTCTTGTATATGTATAACAATTTCTATTTATACCATTTTCATGCTCTTTAAATCGTTTTTCTAAATTATTTGTAACACCAATATAATATGATTTGTCTGAACATTCTAAAATATAAACATACATTGTTTTCATAATCCACTCTTTCCATCGCACACTCTTCGACAAGCTCAGAGTGACATCATACTATACCGAATTAACTATTCCTAAATATGCAAAGCTCTTTTACCTGTGGCATCCAAACAGGCTTCTTTAAAGGATTCGGTGTATGTAGGGTGTGCGTGGCTCATGCGTGAAATATCTTCAGCACTTGCACGAAATTCCATCGCAACTACCGCTTCGGCAATCATATCAGCAACTCTGGGACCTATCATGTGAACACCCAATATTTCATCTGTTGCTTCATCAGCCAATACTTTTACAAAACCGTCGGTATCCATTGATGCACGGGCTCTTCCACTTGCTTTAAATGGAAAATTACCTGTCTTGTATTTTTTACCTTGCTCCTTTAATTGTTCTTCGGTATAGCCAACAGCAGCTACTTCCGGCCATGTATATACCACACCCGGAATTAGATTATAATTGATATGCGGTTTTTGTCCAGCCATAGTTTCAGCAACATAGGTTCCCTCCTCTTCTGCTTTATGCGCCAACATTGCACCTTTCACAACATCACCAATTGCGTATATGCCTTGCACATTCGTTTGTAAATGATCGTCCGTTTCAATTCTCCCCTTGTTATCCAACTTCACTCCTGCTTTATCTAAACCAAGATTATCGGTATATGGCTTACGTCCAACGGAAACTAAACAATAATCTCCTTTCAATTCCAGCTTCTCTCCTTTTGTATTTTCGGCTGTTACGGTTACTTCTTTTCCTTTTGCAACTGCTCCTGTAACTTTATGATTGAAGTAAAATTCAAATCCCAACTTTTTTAAACTTTTCTGTAATTCCTTTCCCAATGCGCCATCCATCGTACTAATAATTCCTCCGGTAAATTCAACTACTGAAATTTTTGAACCTAAACGCGCATATACTGAACCTAATTCCAAACCAATTACTCCTCCGCCGATAATGATCATGTGCGTTGGAATCTCTGTTAATTCTAATGCTTCAGTTGAAGTGATGACACGTTTTTTATCAATTTCAATTCCAGGTAATGAAGACGGCTTTGAGCCTGTAGCGATGATTGTTTTTGATGTTTCTACTTGTATTTTTTTTTCATCAGCACCTGCAATTTCAATGGTGTTTTTATTTACAAACGAACCATGACCGGTGAAAACAGTGATCTTATTTTTCTTCATCAAAAAATTAATTCCATCACATGTTTGCTTTACAACATCTCCTTTTCGCTTGATCATTTGTTTTAAATTCACCTTTAAATCTTTCAGTTCAATTCCGTGTTCAGCAAATTTATGTGTTGCATCGTAATAATGCTCAGATGAATCCAACAGCGCTTTTGAAGGAATGCATCCAACATTCAGACATGTTCCGCCCAAGGTATTATAACGCTCAATGATTGCCGTTTTCATACCCAATTGTGCACAACGGATTGCGGCAACATAACCTCCCGGACCGGAACCGATTATTGTAACATCAAATTTTTCCATAAAATAAAAATATTAAGTTTTGTTTATTTTTCACAATGAAACTAAAAAATTGGCAAATTCTAAACAACGAATTTACTATTTTTTTAGCATTCTGTGTTCCCTATTTGTATTCTATAAATACATTTTCAGCTCCGGTTCCTTGCATGGTTGGTGTCTGATCAACTCCATGAATACTGCGGGCATAGTAAGGAACGCCTTCTGTTTTGTCGGAAACATATTCAAAAATTTCTGTGAAAGATAATTTATCGTCCTTGTTTTTATCGCTCTTATCTTTATCCTGTAAGGCTTTTAAGAAAAAATAGGTGAACATTCCATGCTGTTTTTCAGTATACCAGGAAGACACTTGTGTACCGGTGCTCGAAGTTAGCACAACGCAATTGTCAGCAACAGCAATAGGATTAGAGATGGTTATGGTAATCGGACTAATATTCTTAAAAATTTCTGCTCCTGAAAAACAAGCGTCCGTTATAACGGTAATACTTTTTGCATTGAGTTTAGAAATATTATTGTAAAATAAATCGAGGGAATAACCTCCCTGCTCCACATATTGCGGGTCACAATCAATGGGAACAAAATAACCTTTTTTGTCATTCAGTCCGGGAGCACCATGCCCGGAATAATAAATAAACACATCAGAAATTCCTTGCTTCATGTTGTTGAATAATTTTCCTTGCGGATTTTCCTTTGTTCCAAAAAAAGTTTCAAAGGAACTCTTTGTAGCATTTTCCAGGTAAAAAATATTTCCTTCGCTGTATCCTAACATATTGATTAAATAATTTTTCATTGATTGTGCATCATTTAAAGCGAAAGAAACCTTTTTAGTATGCTGATAATCTTTGTTTCCAATAATAACCGCGAAAGCATTTGGATTTTTATTTTTTGTTTTGATGTTGTAAAAGTCAATGTCTGATGTATTTTTATTACTATTTGAATTTAATGATGTTTTATCAAGTACGAATTCGGTTGGTGTATATTTTGAATTATTAACTGGTTTAAAAACACTTTCTGCCAAAATTTTACAATAAACAGTGGCACAAGAGGAGCAGATTTCAACTTTAACCATCCCTCTGATTTTCAAAAACTCTGCCTCAGATAATTCTATTTTTTTCTGGCAGTGTTTTAAATAACCATCATTTTTAACCGAGACAATCTCAGCCCCACTTTCATCAACCAATGTAATACTGGTCTGATAAGAGTTGGATAAGTTATTATCAAACTCATTCAAATGATAGGAAACATATATGGTATGTTTTTTAACGCTAAAATCCACATTGGTTATGTACTGAGAATAGCTGTGAAAAGAAAATAAAAAGGACAAGAAAATAATTAGCTTTATTTTCATTGAATAATTCTTAAAGTTTAAATACGTTTTAATAGTTTTCAATTTAATTTTGTATGAAGTTTTATTACACTGAGAGCCACCGAGAATTCACAGAGAGCCACAGAGTTTAAAGTTTATACCTTTTTAGTCCATTCTTAAGTAATGTTACATTAAAATTTATAAGCAAACCTATCGTCATTTTCGAAAATTTCATATAGGTTAGAATCTGTGCTTCATGAACAGGATTGAAGGCATCAACTGTTTTTAATTCAATAATTACAGTATTTTCAACTAAAATATCTATTCTGTAGCCACAATCTAATTTTATTTCTTTGTAAACAACGGGAACGGGTTTCTGTTGTTCAACAATTAAACCGGAATTTCGCATCTCAAATACCAAACACTCTTCATAAGCAGATTCCAATAATCCTGGTCCAAGACATCTATGTACTTCAATAGCGCATCCTATTATTTTTTCAGTAATTTGGTTTATCTCCATAATTGTTTTACTCTGTGAAACTCTGTGAATTCTCCGTGAAACTCTGTGTAACTATTAATGAATAATCGAAAAAAGCATTGAGTTAAAAATTATTTCAACTTAAAACTGCCCCATTTATCAATCTCTTCAGGACTGAACAAAACTTGCGGGCTTTGTTTTTTACTATTTGTTCTTATCGATTCCAATCCTACTTTTTCTTTTAAAAAAGAATCTAATTCTGAAAAAGAAACATCACCTTTCGTCTCTTGAAATTTCTTTAAAAGAAAATAAGTGAACATGCCGTGTTGCTTTTCTTTCCAAGGTAAAGATGATTCTTCACCGGAACTTGCTGTAAATACTACAATATTTCCTTTCAGGTAATCTACCTTTGGTGTTATCCTAACCCCTCTGGCTGCTAATAATCCTGCCTCACGACCACCGCCACTAAAACAAGCATCCATAAAAACAGTTATTTGCTGTGAAGGAAACTCCGTCAGTTTTTGGTATAAAGATGAAAGTTTTATGGCAGATGAAATATTACTTCCGCTCACATCAACGGGAATTAAATAAGGTTCCTTTGTTGTCTCATCAGGCAGCCCGTGCCCGGCATAATAAACTATCACATTTGCTTTACCATTCGTAACCTGAATTAATTTATTGATCTTATCAATTGCCTGTGATAATTTACCGGCAGTTGCATTTAATAAACAAGTAATGTTTTTTTCAGGAACACCAAAAGTCTTCAGGAAATATTCTTTAAAAACCAAGGCATCATTACCGGCAAATTCAACGTTCATTTCGCTTGTAAGGTTTTGTTGAAAGCTTGAATAATCTTCATTGCCAATAATTAAAGCAAATTTATTTTCATCCATATTATTATTAACCGGAATATTTTTATCTACATCTGATGTCAATGAAACATTGTCGATGCTAATTGGTTTATCGTATTGCGAATTTACATCAATATGTTGAGTTTTAGATAATGTTTGCTCTAAAGACACTGTCAATGTTCTGTTATCACCATATTTTCTATAGTGTTCCGACATTAATATCCGTATTGGAATATCAGAACCATTATATCTTTTATTGGCAAAAAACTCATAATTAATGACTCTGCTTTCATTAGGTTTTAGAATAGGAATATTATAGTGTGTTTCGTTTGCAGGAAATACGTTTTCTGGATTTACAAAACCAATGTTAATATCTGAGGCGTCACCTTGACCTTTATTTTGTATCACAAGGTTTAACGAAACAGTATTACCTAATTTTATTTTTCCTTCTTCATTGGTAGTAAATTTATAATCGGCAATAACAACATCAGGATGTTTAAATTCCTGAGTATTCAAAGAAATTTTAAATGGATCGGCATCAAAATGATTTCCTTCCCTAATAGTGATCTGAAATTCAGCTTTGTCGGAACCTAATTGCATATTCCCGGAAACAGGGATACATATTGGCATTTCTTTGCCAGGTATCAAATTTCCACAGGTTTGCTCTTTTAAAAACTGAATTCCTCTAACGTTATTTACTTCCTCTATTTCCGCAACAAGATTATATGCCTCACCTTTCCCATTATTTAATATAGTGAATTTTATTTCCGCATTTTCATTGGCATCTAACAGTTGATTGTTATTTCCTTTTTGGTCATTGAATATAATATTTGATACAATTAAATCGGCAGGAGCCGAAGGCTTTGGTATTGTTATTTCTTCAGCTATTTCAGTTTTTGAATTATTAATTGTTTTAAAAGCACTTTCGGAAAAATGTGTACATACAGGAAGCGTTGCACAAGACGAACAAACTTTAACTTTGATCTTTCCTTTAATTCGCGAAAACTCGGCTTCAGATAAATCTGTTTTTTTTGTTATGTGTTGCCATTCACCCCCATAATCAACTTCAGTTCCATTATGAATTTCCCTCTTAACTGAAATTTCAGAACCGTTTTCATCGATAATAGTTACTCTGGATTCAAAACCATTATCACATTTTTTATAATTCCAATTAAAATCATAAGTAACAAATAGTGTATGTTTTTCAATGCTAAAATCTACATTACTTATGTCCTGTGAATAACATAGAACAGAAAACGATAAAAAAAACAGAAATAATATTTTTTTAGTTTTCATTGAAAAAGTTGTTACAGTTAAACACAGAATGTAGTTATTTCTGAATAGATAATGTTAAATATTCCACTTTTCGTTGGTCAGGCATAATAGAATAAATCCAAGTAAAAATGTTTTCGTTCGTTGTCATTTGCTCTTTATCCATTTTAATAAATGGGACAAGCGTTTTCGTAAAAACAAAAATCAAACGGTTGGTTTCCTGCTGTTTTAATTCGGTATGAAGTGTGTAATCAATTTTTGCAATCGGGTAATTGCATGATTCCAGAGGCTTGCACATTGCCTGTTTCTCATATGCATTCGGATACATTACAAATGCTTCCTTGTCTGTAATATTAAAAATAGTCAGGTAGCAGGCTTGAGTTACTTTAACAGTAAACGTTAATTTATCATCATTGTTGTAAGTACCTTTTATACCTTCAATGTTTGCATCAAATGTTATATCAGGCTTGGTTTCATATTTTATTACAGTGGCATCTATCGTAACTTCGTAAATAATTTCAAACTCACTTTTGCAATATATCTTTTCGTTTTTTATTTCGTAGGATTGTACGGCTCCCTGTATTTCCGATTGGATATCAGAACTGAAAAATTGGGAGTAATCATTTTTCTGCTGACTTGTAAAAAGCAATTCATAGGAATTAATATGTTCGCCTATTCCTGCGGCTTTCAAAGCATTTATTTTCGCATCGTTCAATGCCTGCGCTTTCGCCTGGTTGGGGCTTACATCACCTGCAATGAAAGCTGCGCCATTAATTCCACTTAACGCGATACTTTTTTGTGCAAGTAAATTATTCGCGCTAAGCAGAATTAAAAAACACAGAAAAAAATTATTGCTCTTTCGACATCTTCTCCATTTCACTGTTGAAGATATCTTCGAATTTCTTTTTATCATAATCCAACTTAAGTGCTTCATTTTTTGAAATTTTATCGCTTACTCCATCTAATATGGATTTTTTTGAAATCTCAACAGCTGCCCAATACGTAAAACCTCCATCTGTTTCTTTAAAGATTTTTTCGTCCATCACTTGTACATCTGTTAATGTTTGTTCAACAACTTCTCGAGATAACTCTTCAAACTTATTTTCAAAATCCTGTTTGTTACTTACAGTTCTTTGATTGGTATATTGATCAGTAACTCTTTTAACGAGTGCTTTTATATTACCCGCTGCTTCGGCTTTTGCATTTTGCAACGCAATTTTTTTTGCTGTTGCCAGATCAGGACTTTTTCCGGATTGTTTTGCTCTGAAATAATCTTTATCCGATTTGTATTTGTTTTCAGAGAAAGGAACGGTAATCTCTTGCGCTCCTGTAACTTTTTGAATTTTTTTTGTGTGCTTGCATGATGCAAGACCAACAATGGCAGTAAAGCCAATTAGAATAATTCGATTCGATTTCATTTTGATTTGTTTTAGATTGTTTAAAATAAAAATTCTATGTAACTCGCATATAACATAGTTAATTTAACCAATTGCGAATATTATACCAAATATAGTAAATAGTTTGTAGAGTATTTTATTAATTAAAGTATCGTTATTGGAGTGAAAGTATTGTATTTGTTCAGTAACAAGTGCTCAGAACTCATAAAAATAAATTGATTTGTGAAACTGTTAAATTTTGTTAAGCTATTTTTTGCAATTCAGATATTACATTTAAATACCTAATTTTGTAGGTAAGCAATAACAAAAATACAATGAAAAACTTTTTTAAAATACTCGCCCTTTCAGGAATACTTATTTGTTTGGGTCACAAAGCCTTTGCACAAGAGGATGAAGAAGCGATGCTTCAGCAGCTTGAAAAGGACGATCAAACGGCGATTGATGCAATTGCCATGTATCCCGCCCAAACCAGGGTTGACATTTTAGAGGCAGCCAAATTTCCGGAAGTGGTTGTTCGTCTGGATGCCATGCAGAAAAAAACAAAAGAAAAATTTACTGATCTGTTAGCTCCATACAGCAAAGAGGAACAGGAAAAAATATGGAACATGACCCGCTACCCTTCACTTATATCTGATATCGCATTCGATCATCCTAAATCGGAAGCAGAGATAAATACCATTCTTCTTAAATACCCTGAAGAAATACATGCTACCGCCTTAGAAGAAGGGATGAAAAATTACGATTTACTTCTTAAGATCGCACAAAAAAACAGACTCTACGAAACTAATTTTGAAGATCTGATGCGCAATTATCCACCGGTTACTGTTAGCGCTTATCACAATTTGATTGACCAACCAGAGATATTAAATACGCTTTCCGACAATATGCAAATGACAGTGCTTATCGGAGACCTTTACAGAAGTGATCCTAAATGGGTATTATACAAAACCGATTCTCTGAATCAGGCATTAACTCAGCAAAATGCGCAGGCGGCGACAGATTGGCAAAAAAGTCTGAACGATAATCCTCAGGCGCTTCAGGAATATACAGACGCAGCGCAGCAATATGCGCAAGACAATAATGTGCAACCCACTGATTATACAACACCTTACAACACAGATATATCAGGATACTCAACCTATTCTTATAATTGGTGGTATGGTTATCCTACCTGGTATCCCTATTCCTACTGGGATCCATATCCATATTGGTATGACCTTGGATTTTATTATGGTCCGGGTAGAAGACCTGTTTTTTTCGGAATGCCTTCTTCACATTTTATGAATTGGTATTTTTACAATCCTACAAACTGGAGTCGATACCCTGAGTTTGGAAACCATTGTTATACATACTACGACAATCATCCCGGTTATCGGTATAGCAACAATGTAAGCAGAAGTGTGAACGAATGGCGAGGCAGAAACAGAGATGTTGTGAATGATGATTGGAACAGGGACAAAGCAGGTCGCACGCAACGTTTCAGTGAATTCGGAAAAATGGAAACCAACAGGAATAATTACAATTCAAGCAACCCAAAGCATCCGATGGAACGTTCAGAATTCGTTAATCAGAACAGAAGTAGTTATCCTACCATCAAAGTTGCAGCAGTCTCCAACGAAAGGTCAAGGTCTGAAATGCATACCCAGAGTGCCAATCCCCGTGTAAATGTTCCGGCTTCACTTCATCAGGAAAGTTCACACTCCAATTCTCAGGAACAAAGAAACACATCACAACCCAGAGAAAATCAACAAATGAGGGGAAATCAATCTGACAATAGGATTACGCCATCTCCTTCAGGGGCACAACATTCGAATACAAACCAGTCAAGGGATGCTCAACATTTTCATCAAAGTACATGGCAACAAGGGCAATCTCAGCAACACAATTCTCAACCTGCTGCTCGTCCAGTCTCTCAACCCAGCCGTTCACCAAGTGGTGGTGGAAATATTGGCGGTGGTAATAATGGTGGTGGTAACAGAGGCGGTGATGGAAATGGCGGAGGCGGTGGCAGAAGGAGATAATTCAATGTGTATTTGACATCCTACTTTAAGAAACTTATTCGTTATAAGCTCTAATTTTAAAACGAATAAACCAGGAATAGAGAACCAAAATAAAAGATAGATACATCGCGAAGCGTGCGATATAATCGCCAAATCGCGTATACAACGTCTGTTCGCTATTCAATATTATTTCGCCTTTTATTACAGCCGGAGTCCACCATTGCGTAGGTTGTTGTATTTCGCCTTTCGGATCAATAATACAAGCAACGCCAACATTTGCAGAACGTACAATGTATCTTCGCGTTTCAATTGCTCTTAATGCACCGTATTTTAAAAGTTGCTTGTAGCCGGGAGTATCGCCCCACCAGCCATCATTGGTGATGATGGAAATAAATTGAGCACCATTTTTTACATACCCACTTACATACTCACCATAAATACTTTCGTAGCAAATTACAGGAGCTGTTTTTATTGCGCTATCCCTTGAAACAAATACGCTGCGTTCATCTTGTATTCCTAAACTTCCAATTGTTCCTCCTAAATTAATTGCTAATTTTCCAAAATATTTAAATATAAACGGGAAGGGCATTTTTTCAACACCCGGCACTAATTTCGACTTATGATAAATTTGAATGATACTGCTGCTATCCAATTGTATTGCGGTATTATAAGCATCATAATAGGCATCGTCATCCGTAAATTTGCGAGCCGTTGATGATAAAGCTTCTCCTTTTTTATATGCTTTTGCAGTAGATGCTCCAATAATTATTTTAAGTTTTGGAAAGGGTTTTAAAAACTGTTTTAACGTTCTGATGCTGTTACTTTGATATAACACATCCTCCCATAAATTTTCTGTTAAAGCTGTTTCAGGAAATACTAAATAGTCGGTACTCGAATCTGTTTTTTCTGCGGCCATTTGCAACATTTTTTGCAATTGCTCTTCAAATCCGGAAACAAATTTTTCATTATAAGGATCAACATTGGGTTGAACAATCACCACTGTTACTTTTTTTCCTGTTGGATTTTTTATAAATGGAAACATTGCAACAGAAATAATTATCGGGAGAATAATTAAAATAATTATAGCAATAATTTTTGTTTTAACCTCAACCCCTTTCTTTGAGGCATCATCCTCCTTCGACTTTTTCTCCGAAGGAGAAGGGAAGAGAAAACATGAAAACACCAAACAATTAACAACAAGCACCCATAAGCTGCCACCAAATACTCCCGTATATTCATACCATTGAATCCAGTCAGGCGTATCTGCAAATGCATTGCCCAATGTAAGCCAGGGCCAGGTTAGATCCCAATCCAAATGTAAAAATTCAAAAGTGATCCAAAAGCAGATAAAAATAATATTGCCCCATTTTTTACCCAATCGTTTTTTAACTTTATGAAACAATAAAAATACTATTGTCATCAATAAAGAATTACATATAATAGCCATAGCAGCTCCACCGAAAGAAGCATTTTTTACCCACCAGGTTGTTAAAACATTCCAGGTAAAAAATGTTAAAAAGCTACAACCAAAAAGAGTAAGTGTTTTATAATATTGAGGGGTTTTGAATATCGTATGTTCTACTATCAATATAGGAACAAAGGCTATAAATAATAAAGGAACAAAGCCATTTGGAAACCATGCTAATGTTAATAGCAATCCGCTTAAAAGAGAGAGTAAAAAAAGTTGATAGGTTTTCACATACTTGATTTAAAAACAAAAATACGAAAGTTTTTAGCCTTCATCAGAACTAACTAAACATTTTGGGATATTCCATTTGCCGTACCAATCCTGTAATCTTATTATTGAACCATCGCAGTTTAAAAAATTTCCCTGCAAATCTTTTTTTATCATTCGAAGTTTCCCATTATTTAGTGCATCCATAATTATTTTTTGCATTTCTTTTTTAGATGCATTTTTATATTTTGAAACCGCTTCTATTCCTTGTTTGTTATTATATAAATCCATCATAGAACTAACAGAGTCAGGCAAACTATTTTCTTCCAACTGATGTTTTTTAAATTGAATTTTATTTCTTTTTTCATGAGCAATGCCTAATTTTTCAGCTCTCCTTTTTCCAATTTCAAGAGCTAAAGTTGCCATCCAATAGGCATGTTTGAATGCATCTAACTTACCACCATTATTATCATTTCCAATTGTTCCTGCTCTTTTTATTGAGTCCACATCCTGTTGCACATCTTTAGTAATTAAAAATGCTTTTTTAGCTTTGAAAGGATGTGCAAATACCCAGATTTTTTCGGGTCGGGAGAGTTTAAAAAATTCGTCTGCTATAGAAGATTGTGCAGGTGAATAGAAAAAAGAAAAAAAGAAAAAAAGAATTATGAAAACAGAACTAATAAATGACTTAATTGACACGAATTTCACGAATTAAAAATTAAAAATTTGTGTCATGGTTTTTCACTATCTCATTAAATACATTTTACCAAATCCTTTTTTGAAATACTGGTCTGCATCCGTTTCGAGTCGGTCAATATTTGAACCTTTTATGGATGTTACAACACGGTACAGATAAACACCATTTGCGAGTTGATCGCCAAATTCATCTCTGCCATTCCATGCATATTCCGTTATGTTTCTACCAATATGAATATAACCTAATTCATCCTGTGTAATTTCACGAACCACCTTACCTGTAATATTTAAGATTTGAATTTTAAAATAAGTAGGAATTTCAGTTCCTGTTATTGTAAATACAAACCGGGTGGAAGTAGAAAATGGATTCGGATAATTCATCACCTCGGTTATGCTTGATTTATTAATTACGTCAAAGCTCATTTTGTAATCGATAGCTCCTGATTGGTTATTCGATTTATCCTTTGCCTGAACTATCAATTGATATACACCATCTTTGGCTAAAGTAGGTGCGTAATTTATCTGGCAACTATTATTGGGCAATATAGCAGGCACAAATGTCATGTCTTTCCCAAAATAAACTCTCGTTGCCGCAACCGATGTGGGACTCTGAAGAAACACTTGAAAATCGTTAGTATCGTTCAGAGCTAAAAACTTATTTTCATCTTTGAGTTTAATTAAAATATTTGGCTTTGCCGATACAATATCTCTATTTAAAATATGAATACCATCATACGTAACATCCAGTAATGGATTGATATGATCCGAAGAAATAACAAGTGGTATCCTGGTAATGTTATTGAAATGGAACTGTTCCAATTGCGATTTGGGTTGATTAAGCGGGTTTACCTCCACCCACAAGGCATTTATTCCCACGTGACTTGCAGTACTGAGATTTACTGTGTCAATGATTACTTCATTAGGCGCTAATAAATTTTTTTTCGTTTTAGAAAACAAAGTAGTGTTCGCTCCACTTGCATCCTCACTCCAATAGGAAAACAATAAACTATCCGGAAACGCTATATCACTGATGTTTTGGAAAGGGATGCGTATGATTACATTCTGACCTTCCTGCACCGTATCGTTACTTAAATAATAACCAAGTGGAGGATTGATGGCACCTTCCGGAACGGGGTCATAAATTATCTGCCATCTATCCATTTGCGGTGGTGTATGCAGTGAATCATCATTCATGGATGCCACTAAGCGTATATTCGGATATACTTTCGCATCCACATATGTGCTTAAGTCTAAAACATCAATCGAATCTTTCGGAAAAACGGTTAGTGTTTTTTCTGTACCATCCGGTTTAATACCTATTAATTCAATTTCTACACTGTCCCAATTAATCACATGTGGACCATCTGCACTATGCTGTCTCCAATGAAATGAACCCCAATTTTTAGCTGGTCCGATAACTGGTGACGATATTGTTCCTCTGTCGAAATTAGTTGTAAAGGTTGTATTCAAATCGATAATATCACTTTGTGAACTTCCCACTACTTCAATTGCAGAGCCAATAGCGGCACCTTTTCTGCCAAATATAATATATGGACGATATGCAGAAGATGCAGAAAGGTTTCCTATTTGTGTACTGCCTATACTTTGAAACGCAGTTATCAATGGTGTTTCGAAAGAGGAGAAATTGACCCGATTTATTGAATAAGCAAGTACATACGATCCGGGAGGAATGGCCGAACTATTATTTAAAAAGGTAGTCAAAATAGCCCTCTGCCCGAATGTATTCACTAAAAACTCAAACGTATTCTGAGCATAATCACGACAATGGCACTCTCCATATATTCCATTATTCGCATTAGATGCAGGATTTGCTATAATCGGACTTGTTAAATTTTCACCGGTAATAGGACTAATAACTGCCACACTAATGCTAGGATCTGTCCCGTTACAATGCCAGTATGTTTCCTCATAATTATTCAAGAACCATTTGATGGTATAATAACCCGCTATATTAAAAAATATACCATCATGACAAGAGACTGTTTTTACATCATTCACAAAATCAAATCTACGTTGCGGTCGGTTAAATTTCACATACTCGTATGAATCATTTTTAAACTGAAAAAAATGCGCTTGTTCCCAGCCTGTTTTATTTTTTATATATTGAAACGAGCTTTCTTTCCAATGATAACCGGTAATGCTAACCGAATCAGGAGTTACACGCCAATAATAAACAGTGCTATCGGTAAATGTAACCGGAGGTTTCCAGTTTAAAACTCCTCCCCGGACATTGATAGTAGTGCTTTGCATAAAAGGACTATTATAAGTATCCGTAGTATCAAATTGGAAAATGTAATTTTTAGGACTGGCAAAAGGGTCAATGGTTGTTGCTTTTAATGTAATGGTGTCTTTAGGAATAATGGCAAATGGATAAGGGTAAACGGGCATAACTCCGGCTCCTTCAATAAGCACATCAATGTTATCTGTACTATTGTTATTTTCATTTAACTCATTTACCTGGTTATATGCATCTAAATTTACTTTCACTTTATTCAATCCAAGTCCTCTTGATTGATCAATAAAAAGTTTAAATGAAATGGTATCCCTAAAACCGGGTGCAAGATTATATGTATGATATTCTTCTGTATCACCATTTGGGAAAGTCCGGATTAGTTCAGTAACGATCGAATCATTTGTTTGTCTGCCAATATTGGTTCTAACAATATACACGGTAAATGAATCTACTGAAGATTTTAAATCGAAATACACTTTATCATCTGTAATTTCATAATCGGGTTTATTATACATGTTTAATTTTAATGAAGGGTCGCCATGCAAATTCATTTGAAGACACACTTCAGCAATCAATGGGTCGCCAATAGCACCCGGCTGAATAGTATTAACAAGCCGCTGTATGGTGCTGCCTATACTTTTGTTGTAATTTTTTCGAGCCAGCTGATTATAAAATTCCTGTGAATAAACATTTAATGCATACGGAATTCCTAATCCATCGGTCCCCAAATAACCGATCAATCCCTTACCTGCAGTTAGCAAATAGGTTTCACTTGAGCTAATTGCTTCCTCATGAATATCCCCGACAAAACACCCATTGGCTAATAAAAACGGGTAGTGTCCGGGTAAAGGATTGTAAGAGTTTATATCATCTATGCTTTGGTCAAAACCGGTAGTTGCACTGGCATGTCCGAAAAAGGTCATTAATGAAACACCATTGTTTATAAGGGTTTTAAGGTTAGAAGAGGTATTAAGTTGTATAGGTTCCGAACTTGTTTTAAAAAACGATGTCACCATTCCACCATAATATATATTTTGAATTGTGTCTTTGTAATTATTTAAATAAATTTTAAAATCACGTTGTTCATAGTCAAAATATCCACCACCAAAATGCAAAATATTTTTTTTCCACTCTGCAGGAGGATTATTTACCGGATCTTCATATTCTATAATTTTATCCAGATAAACTGTAACATCAGCATTATTTTTTGCTGCTAATCGGCCGGTTGGTATAGCGGGTTCTAAAATGGTTCCGTTTAATCCGGCAGTAAGCAAATTATCACTGGAAAGATTACCGAATGATGGAACCAGGCAGTTCATATATTGGGTTGGATCCTGACGAAATAATTTCAAGTGCAAGGACTTCCCTAATAAAAATAAATTGTGAGGTTTTGACGGATAGGTATGCAATAAATAATTGCAAAAACCTTTAATAGATTGCGGACTTTTTACAATACCAAAAGCAAATTGATCATAGAGTTCGTCAATATCGGCAAGTACCACGTTATGAAATCCGCCATATATATTAGTGCTTCTGTAATTTTTATAATCGTTGGCTGATGACAATAGCTTTTTATTTGTAACAATAATAAAAGCTGAATCTACTGCAAGGGTTGAATAGTCCGTAAATTGCGCTGAAACGGTAACCGGTTGTAATGATATAATTTTCGAAATATGACCTTCTGAAGTTATAAAACATTTTTTTTCATTCCCGGTATTTGGTACTAATGCATTGAAATTAGCACCATTTGGGATAACATCAATTCGTTTTCCATTGGTTATATCATATAACCTGACTGTTCCGGATGACGCAAAATTACTTATATCCAAAAACGATTTTGATTGGGAGGGGTTATCCGGCATATATAATAAAAAACTACTTTGCCCTTCTAAATTAAAGGTGTGTGGATATTTAATATTTATGTATGAAACAACTGTTCTGTTGGATGTAAAGCCGGCATCCGGAACACTGGTGTAATTAATATTGGTTGAGGTGCTGCCCAATAAAGCAGATGCAATAATGTATCTAAACCTGTTTGATTCGTAGCCCTTAAAGAGGGTATCGGATAGCGTTGAAAAAACACTCGAAGAACTTTGTTTATATTGTATCGTTAGATGATGTTCAGGAATATTTTGGGATATAAAACCTGCATCTTGAGAAGCACCGACAACAACTGTTTCTATTGTTGCATCAGGTCCCGAAGTATATACATTTGGAGTATTTACCGAATACTGAAGATTGCCGCCCAAGTTGATAACATTAAAGTCAAACCAACCTTCCGAACGGGTATAACGGCAGTCGGTTCCTCCGGCAGCATCCGTTTCACCTTCGTAGTAAGCACCGTAAATCCAGTTACTAGGGTTAGCATTAGAACCAGGAGGAGGGTCAATAGGCCATTCTTTTACTGATTGGATTTCTTCTTTAAAAAAATAAGTGCTCGGAGCGTAAGAACCAAAAGATACATCGGTTTCGGGTACCATACGTTTATTGCTTATGGAGTTATTCCATGTCAAAAAATAAACTGCTGTGTCGTTTATTAAACTATAATAGGGGTTAGGAACAAATGCTGTGTTTATATATAATGCTGAATCCGAAACTCCATCATTTTTTTGTGCATAAAACTCAATAAAATCAGCATTATTAAACACTCCATCATTTTCACCTTGCACATAGATGTATTGCTCTACTCCTTTATTAAAAAGTTGAAAATTGCGAGGGTCAATACTATTTGTAATACCGGCAGACACCAACGTAGCAGAATCAATACGAAAAACTCCGTTTTGAGAAATTTTTATTTTATAATATTTTTGGGAATAATTTATCCATTCATTACCGAATGGCTGCGCCTTAAGCCCTGTAATAATGAATGTCAACAAGCATATTATAAATAAACGTTTGATCATCTTTTGTTTTTATTGATGTCCACTTTAAGCGAAAATACGTTAGAATATAATGCTACTGATTGGTCTCCAATATCGGTTAAAGCATAATCGATGGTAATCGTTTTTATCCTGACACCAATCCCGATATTTGGCTGAAAAGTTTTAATTTTTTTACCTGTATCATCCGTATACGATTGATAATTCCCTATCCCTGTTCTTAAAAATACAATATTCATATAGGATGCTTCCAAGCCAAAATGTGGATCCACACTTACCGCTTTCGATTGTATCAGAACGTTGCGTTTGCCATCAAATGTTGCATCAAAGTTTACTTCGGCAAGTAAAGATATTTTATTAGTAAAATCGAATTTTCGTGCCGTTCCCAGTAATAATTTAGGAAGAGTAATTTCCACTGAGTTTCCCGGAATGTCATTGCCTGTCGCAGCAAAAACAGCTTTCATATCATCCGAAAGATTAAATGTCCATGCATTAAATGTGGTTGTAATATCACGTGTCATCGCTGCAAATTTCCATTTTTTATATGCATATTGCATTCCTGCATCCAATCCGAAACCCCAGGAACCTGCAAAATCACCCACTCTTCTACGAATAATTTTTACATTAGTTCCAATACGTAAACCGGGAATTTTTAATTTTTTTGCGTACGAAACTAAAAGAGCAAAATCGGTAGCTGAAAAGGTAGTTATTCGACTGTAATCAACGTTTCCATTTGCATTAATTAACTCGGTTGTATTGGGTATGTCATCTACTCCGAAACGAATCATTGTAAAACCTAAAACACTGGTGCTATCTAAACGGGTAGCATAAGAACCGTAATCATATTTAGCAATACCGGCAAAATATTCGCTATGCATCAACGCTACCTGATGCTGGTTACCAATACCCAACAAACCTGCCGGGTTCCAATATCCCGCTGTAACATCGTTTACAGATGTTATATACGAATTAGACATCCCCAATGCCCTTGCTCCTACACCAATGTTTAAAAATTCATTGCTGTATTTAGGAGCTTGAGCAAAACCGTTTACACAAATGCAAAGTGCGAAAACTATTGCTATACTATATTTTTTACCCATAGAAGGCTATAAAATTAAACTAATTAAAGCAATACACAAAATTTTTTAGAAACGCATTTTGGATCATTTTGTTGCTCCGAAATTTTTATTTATCCGATTTTAAAATACGCTGCAAAAAAGGCATTCTTTTAATCATTTTTTCTTTATCTGATAATAAGATAAAAATAATGGCAAAAAATGGCAAAAGAGGAACCCTGAATCTCACAATAGCGCCTAAAACAGGACTAACAAATCCAATGGATAAAGCTAGGGTTAAAACAAAAAATACACTTGTGTATAATAATGGAAGACTCTCTTTATCCGGTTTTTTAAAAAACAAAAAACTTGTAAAAATCAAAATTATTAGAAACATATTTTCTAAGGCAGACAATAACATAAAAAATGTTTTCGATTCAAAAAGATGAGGTCTGAATAAAGTGTTAACAATTGCTTCCGGAGCATTTTTGATCAGACTAATTATATTTGGGTGGAATGGAAGCGTATTGGTTTCAATTAAACTCCCGGCATGCCACCTTTTTGCGATTACCGTAAAAATCCATTGCTTATACTGCAAAGCATCGAGCATATCCCATTTCGCATTTACTCTATACATATTCACCGCCAAAATAAAAACCAGCAAATGAACTCCTAAAAATTTTAGAAAAATATGTTTATTACCTGTCCATTTCAATAAAATCAAAGAAAGAAAAGAAGGAACAATCGCAACAAACACATATATTTTAGTTTGGGAAAGAACAATCGAACTAAAAATAATCCAGAAAAAACCAGTTAAAGAAATTTTACAAAAAAGGAATTGATAAAAACTATAAATTAACATCCCTAACCCAAATAGTATAATGCCTTCTTTTAATATTCCTGAACCCCAAAATAATACTGAAGGTATCAGGAACACCGCAAATGCAAGTTCTTTGATTTTATTTTTCATAAGCGGGATAAACGTTTTATAAATACTGGTTAATCCTATCAGGGATATAAAGCACATAAATACGGTATGTACGTTATAATAACCAAATGAAAAAAGATATACGAAAGCATTAAATTGTATGAGTATTCGATTGTTATGAAACATAGCTGCGGCAGATGGTTGATTCCAATTACTCATCTGATTGTAATAAGGTTTCAGGTAAGGTGCATCGGAATTGATACCTGAAACCATCTGAAAATAATGCATAGGATGGTGGTGAATGACGCTATACATAGTTGCGGCATCGTCAAATAAATTAAAAATATCATTAAAAGATCTGGTGGTATAATAAAACGTATAAACCCACCAGACAGCCAGTCCGAATAAAATCTTAATTATAAAAAAAATGGATATTGTTTTCCGGGAAAGCCCTTCAACATCAAAAAAACTCATCTTATAAATTAAAAAGATGAAAATGGCAGTATAGAGAAGTGAAAGAAATATTTCCAATTTGTTATTTTTTTACCAAAGAGTTCACGGAGTTTCACAGAGTATTTTTCTCCGTGTTCCCTAATGTGTTCTCTCTGTTAATGTGGGATAGTTTTTTATTCCTGTTTTTGAAGATAAATTATTTCACAGGTTCTCCATTTTCAAATGTAACAATGAAAGCATCTTTAAATCCTTTTTCAATCATTTCATTTTTAAGATTAACAGCTTCATCACGTATTGAAAAATTACCAACAGTATAAATAGTAAAACCCCTGTTGTCTTTCATGTTTTTTACTCCTTTCGCGGCAATTTTTAAAAACTTATTGGCCGTTTCCAATGGCACCTCCTCTTTAAATGCACCCAGTTGTACTCGGTACGATTTATTTAATGATGAGGAAATTGTATTAACGGGTACTTTGGAATTTGCAATAACTTCTTTCGAAATTGCTTTTGTTTCGATTTTAACCGGTAAAGCAGCGACAGGCGGATTGTTTACTATCGGTTCTTTGTCTTTAATTGTGACTGGCTCTGCGCCTGTATTATTTGACGGTATCGCCTTGGTTATTATGATTGTTTGAGAAGTCGGATCTGAATTATTAATTTGACCTGTTGTTTCAGCTATTTTATTTTTCATTGAAGAATTGGAAATTTTATTTGTTGGAAATGCAACAATAAAGGCTCCTTGAAATCCTTTTTCAAGCATCTCCTTTTTAAGATTAATGGCTTCATCATGCGTTTTAAAATTACCAACAGTAAAAGTTGTAAACCCATTGTTGTCTTTAAAATTTTTTATTCCTCTTGCCGAAATTTTTAAAAATTTATTGGCTAATTCTAAAGGCACATCCTCCTTAAAGGTGCCAAGTTGCACACAATAGGATAATTCACCGGTGGCAGGTTCTTCCTTGATTTTAGTTGTGTTTGGTAGTTTTTCAGTAGTTGTATCTGTTAAGGCAGCTTTACCTGGTATTGCTTTACTCAGGGTTGCCGCAGTTGAAATTGGCAATGTATCTTTTATTGCTATTTCCTTGGTTATATTGTTTAAGATCGTCAGCGCCACTGTATCTTTGATTGGCGCTGCTTTGATTATTGGAGCAATAAGGTTATTTTTGACGGGTTCTGCTTTTGTTATTGAATTTGTATCAGAAACAGCTATGGTGTCTTTCGGTTGAACTGCTTTTGTTAATATATTTGTTGCAGAGGAAGCAGAAGTAATATGTAATACTGTTGTATCAGTTGTTGTAATAACTAATGTGTTGGTAAGAGTTGACTCAACATTTTTTAAAGGCGGACTATTTGATGAAATTGAATCAAGAACTTTTTTTGGCGGTGTTGAAACTATCAAATCTTTTGCGGTACCAATGGTGATGTACTTTTTTTCAAAATTAAAAACTTCGCGATTGGTATTAAAAAAATAATAAATTTTCCCGCCAATTTTTTTCAGCCCCGAAGCATCTTTAGGAACACTCACTTTATAGGAAAATATAAGTTCATTATTAGCCGGAGGGAAAAACCAAACAATTCTGATTATGCTATCCTCAAAAGTAAAATCCCCTCCCTTCGAATCAATTTCTGTTGCCTTAAAATGTGGAGGTAGTTTCTGCGAAAATTTTATATAACTATTTATTTCGCCTTTTGTGATTGTTATTTCTACAACATAATCATCCCCCGGAGCGACTAGTTCGGGCATTTTTAGCGTAGCTGATAAATCCTGCGCGAAGGAACATTCTATAGCAAAAAGAAAAATAACAAACGTAAAATATTTAAGCATAGATGTGAATTATGTTATCAAACAAAGTTAATAAAAATGATTCATTAGAGGATGAATTTAATCTCGCAGACAAAAAATGTATTAACAATTAATAGTTAGGAAGTGCAGGTTTGAAATTCGAAAATATTAAATTTAAACAGTATTTTAGCACTTCTTTAGCTGCAAAATAATTTACAAATGAAGTTTAAAAAAAACATACCCAACATCATCACCTGTGGAAATTTGTTTTGCGGATGTCTGGCGATTGTTAATGCTTTTAACGGTAATTTAATTTATGCAGCTTACCTGGTTGGCATTGCAGCTATCCTGGATTTTTTTGACGGGTTTGTAGCACGTTTGCTAAAGGTTCATTCCGAAATTGGCAAACAATTGGATTCATTAGCAGATATGGTTACTTTCGGAGTGGTGCCGGGCATCGTTCTTTTTATGATGATGTCGAATGCAATCGATTATCATCACTTATATACATTGAATTATCGGTTATCTTATGTTGCATTTTTAATACCCATTTTTTCTGCTATTCGCCTCGCTAAATTCAATACCGACAGCCGACAAAATGATTCTTTTATCGGCGTTCCTACACCGGCCTCCAGTATTTTAATTTGTTCATTACCTCTCATTGAAAAGTTTCAGCCTCAAATAGGCAATTATAATATGATTGAATTTATAGAAAATCCGTGGTTTTTATTGGGTCTCACAATTCTGCTCTCCTATTTAATGGTTGCCGAAATTCCGCTGTTCGCGCTTAAATTCAAAAATTTTGAATGGAACAATAATAAATTGCGCTATTCTTTTTTAATAATTTCAATACTATTGTTAATACTATTTCAGTTCATTGCAATACCTTTTAATCTATTTTTGTACATCGTTTTATCCTTAATAGTAAACAAGCGAATAATAAATAGGGAATAGTGTTTACCTTACTATAAATTCGCTAATCGCAAATAAAAAACAGCACAGTCCTATTTACCATTAACTAATAACTATTCGCTAATAACTAATTAATAATTAATATGAAATTCAGAGCAGAAATTGATGTGATGCCTCTAAAAGCATTACTAGACCCTCAAGGGAAAGCCGTTACAGGAAGCATGAAAAATCTTGGATTATCCGAAATCGAAAATGTTCGTATTGGTAAACACATTACTTTAGAGATTGATGCCGCTTCTAAAGATGCTGCATCCACTAAGGTTGATGAAGCCTGCAAAAAATTGTTGGCAAATCAAATTATGGAATTTTACGAATTCGAAATTTTTGAAAATTAATGAGCTTGCAAGAAAAAATACATGCCAATACTCTATATTTATTAAAGTCCTTTCATACCTTAAGTCAAGAGGAGGTTGAATTAAAATCTTCTAAAGATAGTTGGTCCATACTGGAAATATTGGAGCATATTTTTCTGATAAATAAAGCTGTACTAAAAGTTCTTGCCACGCCTCCTCCAACAGAAAAAACAGAAAATACGCTGAACGAATTAGTTGGTGAACAAAAAATAAACAAGCTTTTAATAATTAACCGAAGCTTTAAAGTAACTGCCCCTGATTTTTCGAATCCAAAAAGTAATTTTACAACTACTACAGATGCCAGCGAAAAAATAAATTCCATCATTGATAAAATTGTTAATCATATTGATATCAATAAAATTGAGGAAGAAACTCATACAATAAAACATCCTATGTTAGGAGAAATGACGAAGGTTGATTGGATCCATTTTATGATCGCTCATACCAATCGACACATTTTACAAATAGGGGAAGTGAAGGAACAAAAATATTGACGGGTTACGAATAATGATTATCGAATTTTTGTACTTCATAAATTTTTTATTCTGTTTCCGATTTTTTAGTCGGTCTTAACTCAAAATTCTGACCCAAATAAACTCTTCGCACCTGTTCGTCATTGGCTAATTCCTCTGCTGTTCCTGCTTTTAAAATACTGCCTTCAAAAAGTAAATAAGCGCGATCAGTTATCTGCAATGTTTCCTGCACATTATGATCGGTGATCAACATGCCAATATTTCTTTGTTTTAGTTTTGCAACAATGGCTTGAATATCTTCAACAGCAATAGGATCAACACCTGCAAAGGGTTCGTCTAACAAAATAAATTTAGGATCGGCTGCAAGACATCGTGCAATTTCTGTACGTCTTCGTTCGCCTCCCGACAATCTATCACCTAAATTTTTCCGGATATGTTGTAAATGGAATTCTTCTAATAATTCTTCTAATTTTTCGGCTTGTTGTTGTTTAGAAAGTTTCGTCATTTCAAGAATGGCGCGTATATTATCCTCTATACTCAATTTCCTGAAAACCGATGCTTCCTGCGGTAAATAACCGATTCCAAGCTGTGCTCTTTTATACATCGGTTCATCAGTAATATCTTTGTCATCTAAAAATATTTTACCGGAATTTGGTTTTACCATTCCTACTATCATATAGAAGGATGTAGTTTTTCCGGCACCGTTAGGCCCCAACAGCCCCACAATTTCTCCCTGTTTCACCTCAACAGTAACATTTTTTGCTACGGTGCGACTCTTATATTTCTTAACTAAATTTTCTGTTCGTAAAATCATATTGTTTGTATTAAAAATGTGAACTGCAGCAATCCCTTTATATTAAATCGGATTTCTTTTGGACTATAGAAAAACACCTCTTATTGAGCTTTCTGTTTTACCACAAAGGCGGAAACAAATATACTGGCTTCATACAAAAAATACAATGGAAAGGCAACCAACATCTGTGAAGTAACATCCGGAGAAGGTGTAATAATACCAGCCGCAACCAATATTACAACAATGGCATGTTTACGATATTTACGCATAAAATCAGGTGTTACCAAACCAAATTTACTTAAAAAATAAACAATGATCGGCAACTCAAAAACAATACCTGAAGCAAGTGTAAGTGTTGTTACAAGTGAGATGTAAGAATCCATAGTGAAATTATTTTCTACCATTTCACTTACTTTGTAATTACCCAAGAAATTAATGGAAAGCGGAACAATAATGAAATAGCTAAAAAATACGCCTATCAAAAAAAGAAAAGTAGATGAAATAATAAAGCCGGCGGATGCTTTTTTTTCTTTATCATGCAAAGCCGGTTTTATAAAACGAAATAACTCCCACAATAAATAAGGTGCCCCAATAATTAATCCTCCTAAAAAAGCGATCCACATTTGAGAGGTAAATTGGTCGGCTAAACCAAGACTTTGAAGCTTAAACGTATAATGACCAAAACATAATTGATCGCCTAAATTAAGCTGATGCGATAATTTACAAAATACACGATAGGTAATAAAATCACTTTTTATGGGACCAAAAATGATGGTATCAAATATAAACTCAGGATAACAAAACAAAATAGTACCTAACACCAATACTACGATCACCGAACGAATAATATGACCGCGCAGTGCTTCAATATGTCCCCAAAAGGACATTTCCCCAGATGTGTTTTTTGAATTATTTAAAAGTCCGAATAATGCCATTAATATGGGCGCAAAGTTAATTTAAAAAAATTTAAGAATTACGATTAATGATTGACGAATTTCATATCAATAAAAATGCCCGGACATTTTATTGTCCGAGCATTTTCTCTAAGATATTATTTTATTAATTACCTCACTAATGTAATGTTTCCAAGATATTTCTTCTCTTTTCCAAAATTATCTACCACTAGTATCGTATATACATAAACATCCTGTTGGCAGGGAGCTCCTTTGAAAGTACCGTCCCACAATCCACTTATGTCATTTGTATAGTACATTTGCTCACCCCAACGATCAAAGATGCGGAATTCAAAGCCTTTAGAAGTTAATCCTGAATTTTTAAAACCAAAACCATCATTCAAGCCATCGCCATCAGGTGTAAATGCATTTGGTATATAAACTAAAAGATCAGGAATAATAATTATGTCTTTACAAATACTACCGACACAACCACCATTCGAAACAACGTTCAGGCAAATATTGAACAATCCTGTATCAGCATAAATGTGTTGCGGATTTTGCAATATAGAGGTTGTGGAATCTCCGAAATTCCATAACCATGCTTTTATGATTGCGTTGGTAGATTCTTTATCACTGAAAGTTAAATTTGCCTCACTCAACGTTATCTTTTGCGGAGCATCGAAACCGGGACTAGGGTTCGGGAAAACCGTAATGGCTCCTGTTCCTGTTGCTGTACAACTTGAAGTAGTGGTTGCGGTTACCGTATAAGTGGTAGATGACTGTAGGGAAACTGTAATTGAATCGGCAATTGAACCGCCTGGAATCCAAGTATAAGTCACACCTCCACCCGATGGGCTGGCTATTAATGTTGCTAATACCCCTGCGCAAACACTTGTAGAACTAACGGTAAACGTCGGCAACGGGTTAACAGCAACATTTGTAACAGCTGTGTTAGAGCAGTTGGCTAGAGTACCGGTAACAGTGTAAGAATTATTTGATCCTACCGGAGGAGTTACATCGCCTGTCGCTCCTATATTAGGGGACCAAACATAGGTTTGAGCACCACTTGCAGTAATGTTTGCGGTTCCGCCCTGACAAATAGTTTGTGGTGGAGTTACGGTAACAAGTGGTATCGGATTAACAGTTATAGTACCAGTTTGAGTTCCGGTGCAACCTGTTGCAGTTATCGTTCCTGTAACCGTGTATACAGTTGATCCTAATGGTGCAACAACAGTTAAAGGGTTTAATGCAGAACCTCCGGGTAACCATGAATAAGCGGTTGCGGCACCTGTTGCTGTTAATGTGCTGGTCTGTCCTAAACAAACATCTGGTGAAGACGTTACAGTAACAACCGGATTAGGATTAACAAAAATTGTTGCAATAGCGGTGTCAATACAAGCAGGGTTAGCTCCTGTCACTGTTACAGTGTAAGTGTTTGCACCTAATGCACCCGGATTTTTAGTAATAGAAAAAACGGCAGTTTCACCAGATGACCAAGTTATCGAAGTTTGATTTACAGCAGTAGCTGTTAATGTTGCAGGAAAACCAAGACAAGTAGCCGAGTTGGTAACTGTAACCGATGGGCTAGGGGTAACTGTAATGATACCTTGTGAGGTACTTGAACAACCATTTGTTGTACCTGTAGCAACATAAGTAGTTGATGGAACTAAGGGACTATCTGTTAAATTTTGATTTCCGGGTCCTCCCGGTACCGGCGCTACTCCACCTGTCCAGGTATAGCTTGTAGCCCCGGTTGCAGTTATCGTTTGTGGTATTCCGGCACAATCCGCATGGCTGGTAACAGTAAAGGTTGGAAGCGAATTAACGTAAATAGTTCCTGATCCTGTTGAAGAACAACCATTTGTTGTACCCGTAGCAGTATAGGTAGTTTGTAATCCAGGACTATCTGATAATGTTGCACCTGCAGGAGTTCCTCCGCCTGCCCATGTATAGGTTGTAGCACCTGTAGCAGTTATTGTTACTGCCGGAGCTCCTAAACAAAGGGTATTACTGGTAACACTTACAACAGGTATAGGATTTATGGTAACAGTAGTAGTTTTGTTAGTTGCCGGACAACCTCCACCAGCAGCAATGAAATTAGTGACCGTATATGGACCTGCCGCTGGAGCGCTTGCTGTCAAATCAATTTGACCTGTAGTTGGACTTACAAAAACTAAACCTACCGGTGTCACAGAAAAAGTTCCGGGAGTAGATCCACCGGGTTGTGTTATTACCGGATTAGGGGTCCCGTTTTTACAATACGCAGGTAAAGGGTAACTAAATGTAGCATCGGGAATACCAACAACAGTAACCGTTACCGTATATGTATTCGTGCAATTTGTAGTAGATGTGTACATTATTTTATAAGGTCCGAGAGCGGTAGCTGTGGTAATATTTATGGTACCATCGGCAGCATTTAAAGCTAAACTTCCGGCAGGCGAAATGGTATAAGAACCCGTTCCGGCAACCGTTAAAGTAGGTGTATAGGTACCTGCTACGTTACAAAAAGTAGCACTTGAATAGTGAAATGAAGCATCATCTAAAGGATTAACCGTAACTGCTGCAGTTTGAGTTCCTGTACATCCATTGGCATCGCCTACAACAGTATAGGTTGTAGTTACAGTTGGGGTTGAGGTAGGACTAGCACCTGTAACTGCAGATAGAAAATCAGGAGGTGACCAATTATAATTAGTAGCACCAGCAGCAGTCAGGGTATTAGATCCTCCAATACATACACCTGTATTACCACTAACGGTAATTGATAAACCCGCTTGAATGGTAACATTGGCTTGAGCGGTAGCAGAACATCCACTCGCATTGCTTCCTGTAACGGTATAAGAAGCGGGCGCACTTAAGGCAGGCGTAATAAAAGGATTAGCAGTTGAGCCATCTGACCAAACATAAGAAACTCCTCCCGAGGCTAATAAAGAAGCTGTAAGTCCGGTACAAATACTTGAACTATTAACAGTTATTGTAGGCGTCGGACTAAGAGTAACAAGAGAAGTTGCTGTACCCGTACATCCACTGACACTTCCGGTAACCGTATAGGTAGTGGCGACTCCGGGAGTAGCAGTAACTGATGCACCCGTAGTAGCGGAAAGTGCCGTATTTGGCGCCCAGGTATACGTATTGGCACCGGAGGCTGTAAGTATGGCGCTTTGCCCCGGACAGACTACTCCGGCATTAACCGAAATAGGAGTAGCACCCTGGGTGACGACAGTTGTTGTTGATGCCTTACAACCCGGAAATGTTCCACCTCGTCCAATTGTAGCGACGACGGTATAGGTTTGTGGCCCGGCAGGATGGGCCGCGACACTGGTACCGGTTGCCGGCGTTAAAGATGCTGATGGGGTCCAGGCATATTCGGGTGGAACAGTATATGTACTTGTACTGGAAACAGTTAAAGTTGTAGTAGTAACTCCCGTACAAATAGCACCCGGAGTTGCCGTAATGGTAAAGGGATAAGGAATAACTGTCACCTTCGCTACGTCATAGCCACTGGCACCTGCAGTAGCCGTTACCGTATATGTTGAAGTGACAGAAGGAGTTACCGTTATAGAAGCGGTAGTTTCGCCTGTTGCCCACTCATAGCCAGTTGCATAGGATCCGGTAAGAACCGCAGATTGTCCCTGACAAATAGTGGCATCACTGACTTGTACACCATGTAAACTGGGTGAATCATTCACCTCAAAACTAAAGTCACAAATTGCATTTTGGTCTCCGGTAAAAACTCCATAATATCTACATGAATACGCACTGGGATCCCAACCTACATTGGTTGACCAGTCGTTGTGTCCTGCAGAACTAGGAACATTAGCCGTTGGAGTATTTATATCATAACATCCATTACCTGAAGCGCATGGGTCTGCAGTACCAAGAGTGGGTCCAAGAGCAACAATAAGGTCGGTACCGCGAGTTGCAGGGCCACCTGTACAATTTTTGTTCCACATCTGAAAAAATGCCGACGCCGGACTCGTCACAGTAGCCGGTACATCCCAATAAAACCATACATTATTACCAACGCCACAACTACCCGCGGAACCATCCATAGTTGTATTATACGTGTTTGTTTGATATGGCTGCTTTTGCGTTATTCCATAAGCCTTTGAGCAAAGGTCTGTATTTACAGTACCACCTGCACCTGCAACACCTCCTACATTTTTTTGAGTTGGCGGGTGGAAAGCAACTACATTATTTGTAACACACAAATCAGTAGTAAATTCTGCAGTTAAATCGCCTGTTGGTAAGGTAGTTAAAATGTAATAGGTAGTGCCTGTATTATGGCCACCCGGAGTAAGACCTGTAAAAGTAGTGCTGGCACCTGAGGCAACTGATGCGAATGTCATACAAGTTAAATGAAGGCAAGTTGTACTGGAGAAAAATGTATAAACCCTGGTCCCACTAGTATTATTTGTTACTGTTATAGAAGTAGCTGAACTGTCGTTAACAAAATCAGTCCATGTTCCGTATTGACCCGGAGCATTACCACCGCAATAACTTTGCCCAAGTGGAACATATGCATTCGGCTGTACTCCGTTAACAACAGCTGTTGTTGATGAGGTTGAATTAATTACCGAGTTGCCGGCACTCATACCGCAAGCTGAACTATTCGGATGAACATTTTGGGGTTCGCATTGTCTAGATCCGGGCGTATAGGTATCGAAAGCGGAGATACAATAATTTCCGCCGGTAGCTCCTCCTCCGGCTCCCTGAATTCGAATAAAATAAATAGAACCGGGAGTTAAGCCGGTTATTTCTATAACTGCTTGCTTTGGATTTGAAAAATTAGCTGTAAGAGGAACGTTGGTAGCAGCATTTATTCCCGAATTTTGATCGCAAGCCATATAAGTAAGCGGATCGGCGCAATTACCCTTACCGTCCGGAGTTGAATAAAGCGCAAGTTCAGAGTTAAAAAGACCATAACCAGAGCCTTCACTTCCGCCAAGATTAAATAATAAAGCATCTGTACTTATGGTCATATCCTGAGCACTCGCCGTAAAAGTCAACCATTGATCCCTATTTGCTGCACTCCAACATGCAGGTACAGGTGGTGCAGCAGATGCAGTTGCGGTATCAATAGAATACTGAGTACAAGAAAGTCCTGTTTTAAGATAAGTTGCCGTACAAGGCTCATCTCCGGCTTTAGGATAAATTTTACCTGGACCGGTAAATAAAGTCGGAACTCCACCTCCACCACTTCCATCACAACCCAACAAACCTCCGAGTTGAGCAAAGGTTGAAAACTGAATAAATACAAGAAGTATTAATGCCGTCGCTTTTAATACGTATTTTTTTTCTGTCGCTTTTAAGTAGTTTTTGTAGTTTCTCATAGCTAATGGTATTTTATCAATAAAATTTGGTAGATTCTAATACTTGAGATGCAACAGCTTTCAAAAAGGTTGCATCCAATTTAATTATTTTTTTTATTACTCTTTCAAAATAATACAAATTGCTCATAATCAATAAATTTCACAAAAATCATTGATAATAAAATTTCTTAACAAAACAAGATTTTAACAATTTAAAAACGATAAATTTATTCCGAAAATGAATATGTATTTTATCATTAAATCCAATTACAATGATAATCAGACGGGCAAACTTACAAAATAATCATTGAAATATTGCAAAATAATTTTTGAGTTTATTAAGAGCCTGTTTAAATTTTATTCAAAAATAATTTCTTATTAGAAGTTTTATTAATACAGAGTTTCATTTAGTATGTCATGCTGACGATTAGGGATAAAGCGTTTAAAAAATGATAAAAACTATTTATCTTCGTTGACAAGGAGAAATCATTTAATGTATAATTTAGAACACTAAGTTGGTATGAGATTGATAAAAAAGAACTAAAAAAGCATGACCATTTAAAGTTGTCTTCGAAAAAGTTTAATGAAACTTTAAAGATTTTAGTTTCTTCCAGTCCTGCAAAATAAAGCCTTCAAAATAAGCGGAAAATTAACTCTCATCTTTTTAGGTTACAATAATGTGTTATTGCCTTAAAAAGTTTAAAGTTTAAAGTTGGAAGTTGGCTAATTGAATACTCATAAACATCTTCGTACAATAAATTGAACTTTAAAACTTTGAACTTTAAACTGATTTATATAATTCCTTCCTTCAGCAAATCATGCAAATGGACAAAGCCCTGATATTTTCCTTTATCAGTAACAACAAGTTGTGTAATACTATATTGTTCCAACAATCGCATTGCATTTAAAGCCAACTCACCCGCTTCTATTTTTTTAGGATCTTTATTCATAATGTCGGATGCTTTTAAAGACGCAATAGAATCAGCACTTTCCAACATTCTACGCAAATCGCCATCGGTAATTACACCTACTAAAATATCATTTTCTATAACAGCAGTAGCTCCCAAACGTTTGGAAGAGATCTCCATAATAACCGCTTTTATTGAATCATCGGGCTTTACTTGTGGTTTTTGATTGTGAATGGAAATATCTGAAACCTTTAAATATAATTTCTTACCCAAGGCTCCGCCGGGATGATATCTTGCAAAGTCCTTACTGGAAAATCCTCTGTAATCAAGCAAACAAACGGCTAATGCATCTCCCATAGCTAATTGCGCAGTGGTACTTGATGTTGGAGCCAGGTTATTCGGACACGCTTCTTTCTCTACCGTACAATTTAAAATATAATCTGCCTGTTGCGCTAAATAAGAATCTATGTTGCCAACCAATGCTATCAATTTATTAACACCTGTTTTTAATAGCGGCACAAGTACCTTAATTTCCGGTGTGCTGCCACTTTTAGAAATGCAGATCACAGTGTCATTTTGTTGTAGTGTTCCCAGATCTCCGTGTATCGCATCAGCGGCATGCATGAATATGGAAGGCGTACCTGTTGAATTTAAAGTGGCCACTATTTTTTGAGCAATGATCGCGCTCTTACCAATACCGGTAATAACAACGCGTCCTTTTGATCCATAAATCAATTTAACACATTCAACAAAATCAGTATTGATATAATTTTGCAAATTACGTATCGAATCTGCCTCAATATTTAAAGTTGATTTAGCAAGTTCAATTATTTTATCGATAGATTTATTCACTTCGTAGGAGATTTAAAATAAATACAGTGATGTTAGGGGTTGCAATAATTTTTTGTTATATATTTACATTACAAACATAAAAAATCAAATTATTAATGTTTTAATACGGGATAAAATTAGTTTTTTTATTTAACTATTGATTAGAGTACCAATATAATTAACAAAAACAGATCAAAATAATGTTCGAGGTAGAAACATCCCTTACTCAGTGCTTAGAAAAATTTTTCGGATTCGATAGTTTTAAGGGGCAGCAGGAAGCAATCATTACCAGCCTTATGGAAGGTAAAGATACATTTGTAATAATGCCAACCGGTGGCGGCAAATCATTATGCTACCAATTGCCCGCTTTGGTGAGTGAAGGAACAGCAATTATTATTTCTCCGCTTATAGCGCTGATGAAGAATCAGGTAGATGCTTTACGTAACTTTGGTAACGAAGACGGGATCGCCCACTTTTTGAATTCATCTTTAACAAAAGTTGAAATAACAAAAGTTAAAAAGGATATCACGGATGGAAAAACCAAACTTTTATATGTTGCGCCCGAAAGTTTAACAAAAGAAGCTAACATCACATTTTTCAAGGAAATAAAAATTTCATTTTTTGCCATAGATGAAGCACATTGTATTTCAGAATGGGGACACGATTTCCGTCCGGAATACCGCCGATTACGCCCCATCATTGAAGAAATTGGGAAAGTGCCTATCATTGCATTAACAGCAACCGCTACACCTAAAGTACAACAAGATATTCAAAAAAATCTTGGTATGACAAGTGCCAATTTATATAAATCGTCATTTAATCGTTCCAATCTTTTTTATGAAGTACGTCCTAAACAAAATGCGATAAAAGAAATTATCAAATATATAAAAGGACAATCAGGAAAATCAGGTATTGTGTATTGTTTAAGCCGCAAAAAAGTGGATGAACTTGCAGAAACATTACGCGTAAATGGTATTAAAGCATTGCCGTATCATGCAGGTTTGGAAGCCAAAGAACGCGCTAAAACACAAGACATGTTCTTGATGGAAGACATTGATGTTATTGTAGCAACCATCGCATTCGGTATGGGCATTGATAAACCGGATGTTCGTTTTGTTATTCATCATGACATTCCAAAATCGTTAGAGGGATATTATCAGGAGACGGGACGTGGAGGCCGCGATGGTGGTGAAGGAAATTGTGTTACCTTTTACAGTCATGACGATATTGTGAAGCTGGAAAAATTCATGAAAGGCAAACCCGTTGCAGAGCAGGAAATTGGCAAACAACTTTTACATGAAACAGTTTCTTATGCGGAGACATCCAGCTGTCGCAGAAAATTTTTATTACATTATTTTGGTGAAGAATTTAATGAAGAAGGATGTGGTGGAATGTGTGACAATTGCCGCAATCCAAAACAAAAATTTGAAGGTATGGACGACGTGGCATTGGCCATTGAAGCCATATTGGATGTGAAAGAAAAATTTAAAACAAAAGATATCATTCATATATTATTAGGTGATGTTACTTCTACAATAAAAGCATACAAGCATAACGAATTGGAATGCTATGGCAAAGGTGCAGAAGACAATAAAAATGAAAAATACTGGAATGCAATTATCCGTCAGGCATTGGTATCAGGCCTTTTAGAAAAAGATGTGGAGAATTATGGTTTATTAAAAGTTACCAAAGAAGGTAATAAATTTATGGATGAGCCCAGCAGTATCATGGTTACAAAGGATCATGATTATGAAGGAACAGAATCTGATAGTGAAGAAATAGAAGGGGGAAATAAAGGTGGTTCAGGTGCTGATGCTGCTTTGTTTGCTGCATTAAAAGATTTGTTAAAACAAACAGCTCATAAATTAAAATTACCACCATACGTTATTTTTCAGGAACTTTCACTAGAGGAAATGGCAATTCAGTATCCGATCAAAATGGATGAACTGGTTAACATTACCGGTGTCGGGCAAGGGAAAGCACAAAAATTTGGCAAGCCATTTTTGGATCTTATCGCCAATTATGTTGAAGAAAATGAAATCGACAGACCATTGGATATGGTAGTAAAATCAATCGTTAACAAATCAGGTTTAAAAGTACATATCATTCAAAACATTGACCGGAAGCTGCCTTTAGAAGATGTTGCAAGCGCAAAAGGATTGAGCTTACAGGATCTGATAAGTGAAATTGAAAGCATCGTGCATTCAGGAACTAAATTGAACATCTGCTATTATATAAATGATATTATAGATGATGATAAACAACAGGAAGCGTTAGAATACTTTAAAGAGTCTCAGAGCGATTCGATTGAAGAAGCAATAAATGAGCTAGGTGAAGAAGATTATACTGAAACGGAAATACGTTTAATGCGCATTCGGTTTATGAGTGAATTTGGAAATTAATTTATTCTGATAATTCATTCACCGCCAGCCAAGCCATCAATCCTGCGCCAATTTCAAGGGCTTTTTCATCGATATCAAAAGTAGACGTGTGTATTCCGCTAACAATATTTTTTGATTTGTTTCCAGTTCCTAAACGGTAAAAACAAGAAGGGATCTTTTGAGAATAAAAAGCAAAATCTTCGGCAGTCATGCGCATTTGAAGTGCTTCCACATTTTCTTTTCCTAAATAATCTTCAGCTGCTGTTATCGCTCGTCCGGTTGTAATTTCATCGTTTACTAAAAACGGATAACCGGATATAATATTAAAATCACAACTTCCACCCATCTTTTTTGCGATATCTTCCGCAATCTTTTTCATTTTTGAATGCGCTTCTTTACGCCATGCCTCGTTCATTGTTCTGAAAGTGCCTTCCAGCTGCACCTCTTCAGGAATAACGTTGGTAGCACCATTACCAATGATTTTCCCGAATGCTAAAACAGTAGGAGGTAAAGCCTCATCCCAGCCCTCTCCAAAGGAGAGGGAGTTTTGATCCTGCATAAAAACTTTATTTAATTCCAATAAAATTGCAGAAGCGATCAATAAGGGACTGTTATAATCCTTTGGCATCGCAGCATGCCCGCCTTTACCTTTAACAGTAACATAAATTTCATCCGTACTTGCCATATACATTCCACTGCGGAATCCAACTTTACCTGCTTCCATACTCGGAAATACATGTTGCCCAAAAATGCTTTGTGTATGGGGGTTTTCAAGAACACCTTCTTTTATCATTAAGGATGCACCACCGGGTAATTTTTCTTCACCGGGTTGAAAGATCAATTTTATTGTACCTTCAAATTCATTTTTCAATTCATTCAAAATTTTTGCAGCACCCAACAATGATGCAGTATGCACGTCATGCCCGCAAGCATGCATCACACCAATATTTTTTGATCTGTATTCCACATCGTTTGCTTCAACGATCGGCAAAGCATCAATATCTGCACGCAAAGCCACCACTTTTTTTGAAGGATTCTGACCTTCTATCAATGCAACAATTCCGGTTTTTACAATGCCTTGAGTAAAAGGAATATCATACTGTTTCAATTTTGAAACAATATAATTGGATGTATCGAATTCCTCAAACGATAATTCAGGATGTGCATGTAAATGTCTTCTGATTTCAGTAGTTTCAGAGAGATATTCCTTAGCCAATGATTGAATTTGCTGTTTCAGCTTTTGCATATTTATTTCCTGTTATTCGAATGGCATTTTTAAATGGAACGCTGATTTTTTTATTGATCTCTTAGGATAAAAATTTCATCGAAAATAATACAAATTAAAAATCATTTTGAATCTTAACGATCATAAAAATCTGCGTTCCATTCTATTTACCCAAGATCATTTTTAATGAAAGTAAAAATAAAATTACACCAAATACTTTTTTTAAAGTAGCCTGATCAATGGCAATAGAAATTTTTGAACCAAAATAACTTCCGATAATAAATGTACTTGCGATGATAAATGCGGTTTTAAATTCAATATGTCCGGCATTGTAATAATTAAAAACGCCCAGAATACCAATTGGCAACAAAAACATGAATAGAACAGTGCCTTGCGCCTGATGTTGTGTATAACCGAAAAAATAAACCAATGCGGGAACTATGACTATCCCTCCTCCAATACCAACCATACCGCTAAGTATTCCTGCAACCAGGCCAAGAGTAAGTAAAATAAAAATTGCTTCCATATTTAATTGTTTGTATTTCATTTATCAATGTAAATTAGTAAACTAATAAATTAATTCATAAATAATGAACCACAAAGGCAAGGAGAATAAAAAGAAACACGAAAAAAATTTCTTTGTGAAACTCGGTGTTCTCATTGCCTCCATGGTAAAATTTTTTTTCATACCAATTAATTTTGTCTAATGATTTTATATATCCTTAAATCTCTTTAATTAAAAATCAAGACTTAAAGATATATAGGTGATAGGTTTTTGTACAACACCATCCTGAACACCCCAAGCTCTATCCAAACGTATAAAATAACCAAATATGCGACTTCTCACACCCCAACCATAACCACCAATAATAGGATTATGCTGCGTATTCAAAGTAATAATTAAAGGAGTTTGAGGGGTTCCAATTGTTGTAGTATTTAATGAATTATTGTCAGAATAAGGAGAATAACCTGTCCATGCTGTTCCTATATCAGTGAATGCTATTACCTGAAAATTTTGAGCAAAGTCGGAACGAATCGGGTTTTTAGAAAAATATTTAAATAAAGGAAAGCGCAATTCGCTATTAATTACGGCAAAACTATTTCCATTACGGGCATTCTGAAAAAACCCACGCATATTGGTAGCCAATGTTTGAAAAGCATAATTTTGATTGGTTGCAATGTTGGTTGTGTTGTCGAACTTAGGCATAAACCAATTATCCACTCCACCCATATAATAAATTAATTTTTCGTTGCCAAAAGATGAACTTGCAGCAAAACGGTTTGCCCAGATAAAATCGCGATGAATTTTTTGATAATGCCTTACATCAACTCCTACCACAAAAAAATTCGTTTTCTTTTTATCAACCTGATCATAATACTCTCCGAATACTTTTGCCCTCATTCCATTGTATAAGTTCAACCCTTTTTTTATAGTATTGTCAAACACATATTGAAGATTAAGGGAACCCCAGTTTTCATAGGTGTTTGGTTTTTGAAGATTAGCATCGTCGGTCGACAAATATACATTTCTATTATTACGATAGCAGACAGAGCCTCTTAAACTTGCTACTTCACTAAAAGGATATTTCAAAATATATCTAACATCATTTGTTTGTATTTTAACCGTAGTATTATCATCTAAACCAGTTTCCAGACTCTGACGGTGGATAACAATTTGTTTGTCTATATTTTTCATACGGTCTTCAAAACTCAGAAAAAACTCATTACTGCTTAAATCGCCCGAAAATCTCACTCCACCTGTGATACGATAATCCTCAAACAAATCACTCATTCCGATTTTCAATAAAGCATTGAGTCCCGGATTCAAATAAATAGGACTTCCTCCTCCTGAAAATTTCTGATACGTTTGATTCAAAAAAGAATTGGTTAATTGCGATACGACATAATCTACAGAATAACTGGTATTGTAATTACGCTGTTTGGCGAGCTTAAAATCGTTCGCTTTTTTTGCAGTTACTGAAGCTGAATCACTGATGGCTAAAGGTTGTTGAATAGACTCAGGATTTTTTTCCGATTTTTTTTGCTCGTTCTCGAACGTGTAATTTTTTATATCAATTTGCAATGAATCTTTTTTTACCGGTTCGGGGTTATTAACAACTTCTTTTACACCTTCAATTGAAGGCGTAAGATTTATTTTTTTTTCTTTTTCCTCTATTTCGTTTTTTTCTTTTTTCTCGATTAAATTTTTATAATCACGATAAGATGTGTTAATTAAATTGATCGGGGCGAGTTTTTCAGGGCTAACTAAAGGTGATACATACATTCTATATTTTCCATTTTGGAAAATAATTTCACTTAGCATGTTGGCTTTCATATTTACATCTTGCTCTAAGATATTGCGCGAATAATTAGTTATCGGAAATGATGTAATAACAGTTCTATAATGTGTAGATGTGTCAACATACGCTATAACACTGTCGAAACGAGCTATAAATCGATTTCGAATTCCATTAAAATCACTCAGATAAGAAATATGTGTACTATCATAATCGGCAGGATACGATTCATCGACAGAAGGAGTATTGGTAATTCTTTTTAAAACACGAGATTTATTTACGTTGTCGAAAGCAAACAAATCTTTGCGCGGTTGCGCATCCTCATATTTATGTTTGGGATCAAAAAAAAGTGTATCATCCGGACGATTAGAAGAAAAAACGATCTCTTTGGAACCATGAACAAAACGGGGAGTTAGATCATCATAGATGTCTTTTGTAATTTGATAATAAGCACTTGAAGAAGCTGTGAATATAAAAATATCTGTTTGTCCTTTTTGCACCGCCGACATCACCAACTTTTTGCCATCATCGCTATATGAATAATCCAATATTTTTTCGAAGCCTGTAATATTTCGTTCTGAAGTGCTTCCTGTTTCTAATTCATATGTTACCATCACCAAAAAACCTTTACGTTCAATGATGTATGAAAATAATTTTCCGCTTGGATGCCAAGCCAATAAAGGGTATGAATAATCATTGATACGGTCTAACTTTTGTCCTGATTTGAGGATGCGTTTGGCTTCTCTTGTTTTAATATCGAATAACCAAATTTTATTTTGCCCCATTTCATTGGTAGTATAAATTATTTTATTTCCATCAGGACTAATTTTTGCCTGACCATAAACCCGGCTTGATTTAGGTCTGTAAAGCACCGGAGGCTGTTGAGGTAGAGTTTTTGTAAAATCAGGTTCATTATACCTGTTGGTGAAAGTAGAAAGGCACTCATCCCATAAAGTACTCATTGACATACCTAAAACAAATACTGAAGAATTATCAATATTACGGCTCACTTTGGTCATGTATAATAAGTTGGAAATAACTGCTTCTCCATAATTATTGGCAATATGTTTCCACATTGCATGACCTGCATATACTGCATCATTGCCTGTCAAGCGGTTAATATTGTCAAATTTTCCGGTTAAAATTCCATCCTTTACCTTGTTATCAATATCAGAATTCCAATCAGTAGATACATAAGAAATTAATCCTTTTAAATACCAATCAGGTAAATTCAAAAGCGTATTATTTTTAAGCATTTGGCGCAAGCTTCCGCCATACATCATTTCATCGATAACCACTTGAGCAATTCCTTCGCGTATTTGTGCGTCTAATTTAGCATGATCTCCTTCGTAATACAAAATAATTTTTGTACCCGCAATGCGCGTAACGCCTCCTATATTGTATTGCTCATCGGCAGAAAATCCGATGTTGCTTTGCTTAAAATCGGATTGTTTATTAAATACAATAAATTGAAAATGGTCGTCAACTGAATAATCAAAAAGTTTTTCGATGGATGCAATTTGCTTTTTAGCAGACTTGGAAACATAATTGGCGAGATCTTTTCCTTCTTCATAAAAATATACATCGTAGCGATCGTAAGCGTAATACGTCCAAAAAAAGTTTTCGTATTTCATGCGGTTCTTACCAAAGTCCATTTGTGACCCTGTATAAAATTGGGCAAAGACTTTAGAACTATTAGCAAAAATGCATAATAGGATTATAAAACCGATTGTCAACTTTTTAGATGAAGAGAAAAAAAAGATACCCACAATTATCAATGTTTAAAATGCTAAATTACTAAAATATGCAACTAAATAAGTGTCAATGCTCAAAGTAATTTTTTTTAAAGAAATTCGGCACAAAGCTCAATTCTTTCTTCGGCGAAACAAAAAAACGGAATGCTTATTGTAAATTTCAAAATCCTTATTTTGCTATCTTTACAGAGAATTAATATCTTTTTTAATATGATCACGATACACTCTTTTGTTTTTGGTCCTTTTCAGGAAAACACGTATCTCCTTTATGATGAAACAAAGGAATGCATTATCATTGACCCGGGGTGTTATGATGACCGGGAACGAAATAAATTAGCTAGTTTTATCGATAACAACAAATTAAAACCCGTAAAATTGATCAACACGCATTGTCATATTGACCATGTGGTTGGCAACCGCTTTATTGCCGATAAATATCAATTGAAACTTGAAATAAATAAAAACGATTTGCCGGTACTTGATTCATTGATGATGGTTGCCAAAATGTATAATTTAAATGCAGAGCCTTCACCTCCACCTTCTGTTTTTTTAAATGAAGGAGACATAATAAAATTTGGAAATTCAACATTGGAAATACTCTTTACACCCGGCCATTCACCCGGCAGTATTACCTTTTATAACAAAGAGCAAAAATTCATGATCGTTGGCGACGTGTTATTTTATGGAAGCATTGGCCGCACTGATCTACCCGGCGGACATTATGATACACTCATCAGCAGTATTAAAAATAAATTACTTCCAATGGGTGATGAATATGTTGTTTATAATGGACATGGATCTTCTACCAAGATTGGTTTTGAGAGAAAGAATAATCCGTTTCTGGATTAAGATTTATTTATTTGACTTTAGCACCAAAATAATTCAAATATGAGGAAGTTTCACGAATGGGAATTTTGGGATTGGAAAACTATAATTTTTTGTACTTTATTTTTTATAGGATTGGTTTTATTCATAAACTATTGGGAAATTTTACCCGACTATTTCCGTTCAAATCATTCAAAAAAATATACACACACAACACAAGCCGATTTTATTACATGGCACCGAATATCAGGTATGACGCAGGGCAAAACAGGTAATCATATTTCAACATCTGGTTTTGAAATTACATATTCATATTTGGTTAATAAGAAAATATTTATTGGAAAAGATATTGTGCCCAATACCATTAGCTATCAAAAATTTTTAGGAGAATTGACATCTGCTGAGGGGCTACCTAAATTTATGATTAAATATGATCCTGATTGTCCTTCAAATAGTCAAATAAATGCTAAAGATAATTTATATAGGTTGCCTCAATGAATAAGAAAATTGAGTGAAATTTTATTTTTATTTTTAAAAAATGCAAATTAAACCAGGCAAATACCAACACTATAAAGGCAAACAATATGAAGTGATTGGTTTAGCAAAGCATAGCGAAACCCTTGAAGAGCTTGTTGTTTACAAAGCCCTCTACCAAAAAGAAGGCGAGAATTTATGGGTGCGTCCGCTAAAAATGTTTACAGAAATGGTTGTTGTTGATGGGAAAGAGATGAAGAGGTTTGAGTATATGGGTGTTTAATATTTGTTTTTGACCTTTACAAACCAGCATTATTATAAATCACACCTTCGAACTAACGAAGATTTGCCTTCAGAAATTAAATAATTAATGCAACAAGTCTTGAGTAATAAATATAAAAAATAAACTAATGACTTTTTGGAAATTGTTATCAACTACATATTTGGGAGGGGTTTTATCTATTCTGTTTGGAGGTTTGTTCATTTTATGGGTTATAAAATATCCTCAAAAAGTGATACAGGTTATCAATCGGATATGAAAAGATGGGTAGCAGGAATTGCATTTATTTTAATGGGGGTAACGCAAATTATAGCAAAGTTGCTAGGTGAACAATAAAGGAATTTCAACCATAAATAATTTTCATTCTTGTTACGGAACTAAAATGGTAATACTTTGGCGCAGATTCTTAATCAAGTTCAGAATGACCACAACCGCACACTTTCTCGACTACGCTCGAAATGGCAGCGCACGCACAAATCTAATTTATCAAATCAAAGCCTGTATAAGGTATCAATACTTTCGGGATTTTTATTCCTTCAGGTGTTTGATTATTTTCTAACATTGTTGCAACGATACGTGGCAATGCCAAAGCGCTACCATTCAACGTATGTGCCAATTGAGCTTTTGAATCACCTTCTTTAAAACGCAATTTTAAACGATTGCTTTGAAATGTTTCGAAATTAGATACAGAACTCACTTCCAACCATTTTTCCTGAGCTGCAGAAAACGTTTCAAAATCGTATGTTAAAGCAGATCCGAAACTCATATCACCTCCACAAAGTTTAAGTATGCGGAAAGGTAATTCCAGATCACGCAACAAACCTGCTACATATTCACGCATATCCTCTAATGTTTCATATGATTTATCAGGATGAGCAATTTGTACAATTTCTACTTTATCAAATTGGTGCAAACGGTTTAATCCACGAACATCTTTCCCGTAGCTTCCTGCTTCTCTGCGAAAGCAAGGTGTATAGCCACACATTTTAATTGGCAACTGATTTGTTTTTACGATCACATCACGATAAATATTTGTGATGGGAACTTCAGCTGTTGGTATTAAATATAAATTATCAATAGTTGCATGATACATTTGACCTTCTTTATCCGGCAGCTGGCCTGTTCCATAACCGGATGCCTCGTTCACCATGATTGGTGGCTGTATTTCTAAATAACCTGCTGCTGTTGCTTTATCTAAAAAGAAATTAATCAAAGCACGTTGTAAACGAGCTACTTTACCTTTGTATACAGGGAATCCGGCACCTGTTAATTTTACGCCCAATTCAAAATCAATTAAATCATATTGCTCAGCAAGCTCCCAGTGCGGTTTTGCACCTTTATGTAATGTTGGAATTTCCCCCTCCTGAAAAACATTTTCGTTATCAGCAGGAGTTTTACCTTTTGGTACTTTAAAACTTGGTGTATTGGGAACTTTTTCCAATATTTCACGTTGCTTTAGTTCTATCTCATAAAGATTTTTTGCAAGTGCAGAAGAGCTTTCTTTAAGTGCAACACTTTTATTTTTCAATTCATCTGCCTCCGCCTTTTTGCCTTGTTTGTATAGGTCTCCAACTTGTTTAGCTATTATGTTTGCTTCATTCAACAATGAATCCAACTCATTCTGGGTGCGTCTGCGATCATTATCCAATTCAAGAACCTGATCAAGGATCACTTTTGCATCAAAATTTTTAATGGCCAAACGTTCGATGGCTTCTTCCTTGTTTTCGCGTATATAATTGAGTTGTAGCATAAATATTTTAATGTGCTAATTTATTAATGTGAAGATGTGCTAATGTGAAAATTACCAATTATACTGAATATATTCTCAAATTAACAGGAACGCAAAACTACAAAATCAATAGTTTTAAAAAATAAAATCTCCTAAACTTCGGTTGAAGCTGAGGAGATCTTATCAAAATTTTAGAATAAATTATGCTTCTGCGGGAAACGGAACAATCGAAACATACGATTTATTATCACGTTTCTTTTTAAATTCTACAGTTCCATCAACTAAAGCAAACAAAGTATGATCTTTACCAATACCCATGTTTGCGCCCGGACGGTGTAATGTACCTCTTTGACGTACAATAATATTTCCTGAGATAGCTAACTGACCACCATATATTTTAACGCCTAAACGTTTGCTATGTGATTCACGACCGTTGTTAGTACTACCGGCTCCTTTTTTATGTGCCATTTTTTTAAGTTATAAATTAAAAGTTAAAAAGTTTTTAAGCCATTCTGTTAGCTAATTATTCAGCCATTCTGTTAGCTAATTATTCAGCCTTTTTGTTCGCTGCTGCCTTTTTAGGTGCCGCTGCTTTCTTTGGTGCTGCTGCTTTTTTAGGTGCTGCTTTCGCAACTGCTTTTTTAGGAGCCGGAGCTTCAACAGTTTCTACAACAGCAACTTTTGGAGCTTTTTTCTCTACCTTGATCTCATCTTTCAATGTTTCGCCTTTCGCTAAAACACCTTGGATAAGGATCTGAGACAATTGCTGACGGTGACCATTTGATTTTTGGTAACCTTTTCTGCGTTTTTTCTTGAATACGATGACTTTGTCACCTTTCAGATGGGCAAGTACTGTTGCAGCTACTTTTGCACCATCTACTGAAGGAGTTCCTATTTGAACTTTTCCATCGTTGTCGATCAACAATACTTTGTCGAACTCAACTTTAGACCCTTCGCTAGCTTCTAGGCGGTTCACATAAACTTTCGTTCCACGTGTTACCTTAAATTGTTGCCCGGCTATTTCTACGATTGCGTACATTTTTTAAGTTTTTGGGTTAATAATTATCCAAGAAAATTTTTCTTGGGGCGACGAAATTAAGAATTTATTTGATTGTGGCAAAGGTTTTTTTGAAAATTTGTTGGATTTATAGTGAATTTGGCCATTCTTCCGTTTTGAAAACTATATGCAGAAGTTTTATTGCACCACTATTTTTTTATTAACCACCTGCTCATTACTATCAATTACCTGAATAAAATAAATCCCCTCCTTCATTTCTCCTTTTTCTATTGTCAGTTGTTTACCGGTAAGATTGATCGTTTTTATTTCTTTACCCAACACATCCATTATTTTGATGATTGTATTTTTTTGTTCTTCAGTAAAAGTAACGGTGGTTTGTGAACTGAAAGGATTTGGCGCTATCAGCAGTTCATTCCTTTTCATTATGTAATTTATGCTTGTCGCAGTTTGAGAAAAATAGTACGTGCTATCACCATTCGTTATTGCGGTGCCGGTGCTATTCCAATTTTTATATGAATCAGTTATGATGAAATTCTTGGCATCATAGGTAGAATTGTCCTGAAAGGATTTCACCCACGCGCTGCCGTTCCAACTTTGGTCCAATTCACTTGTGAGATTATTGTTGGCATCATAAATATAAGTTCCTTGAGAGGCATTCACCCAGGTGCTACCGTTCCATTTTTGCTCTAAGAAACCTGACTGATTACCACTGGCATCGTATGAATTGATATCTTTCAGAGAATCTGCCCAAACGCTGCCATGCCAACTTTGACCTATGTCTGTTACCTGCTTGGCGATGGAATCGTAAGTATAGTTATCCTGATAATAATTCACCCAAGTGCTACCACTCCAGGTTTGACCTATGTCACTTGTCCTGTTGCCATTGACGTCGTAGGTATAGTTATCCTGATAGGAATTCACCCAGATACTTCCATTCCAAGTTTTATACAAATCATTTGTCCGATTATTATTCGAATCGCAAGTATATACATCTTGAAAGGAATTCACCCAAACATTGCCGTTCCATGTTTGATATACCTGGCTTGTTAAATTATTGTTCACATCATAGGTATAGGAATATTTAGTGGAATCGACCCAGGAATTGTTGATCCGACTTTTGTTTACATCACTTGTCACGTTACCATTGGCACCATAAAAAGCAATATCTTTACTATTCAACTTCCATCCAAGGCTTAGCGAATCCCATTTCCAATTATACGTACTGTCGATTACCTGAGTTAACGATCGCAGATAAGATGTTGGATGTTGGATGTGTTCCGAATTTATTGTGGAATGAACCTTGAATATTGGTAGTTTGCTTTGTGCAAAAAAATTAATTGTTAATGTGAGTAATACAAAAAGGAGCGCTTTTTTCATTTGATTTTATTTTAAAATTTTTCAGTACAAAAGTAAAAAACAATTACATGCAAAAAAGCATTAATTGCTAAAAGCAATATTATTTCAAAAAAGCAATTTCGGATTTGAATAAAAGGAGTTCTTAAAGCTCTTCTTTTACTTCTGAAAACGATAAGGATTCGCGTTTCTTATTCACCAGAAACACTCCGATTAAAATTAAACCTATCCATGCAAGATGCAATGGCAATACCACTTCATTATCCCAAAGACCCCAACCCATGGCAACTATCGGCAATAAATAAGTTACAGAAGTTGCAAATAGTGTACCTGATCTACCAATCAAAATGTTAAACAGCACCACCGATATTACCGAACTAAACACGGCTAAAACAGTTATATAACCCAAACTTTGCAATGCCATCGGATTATTTGACAGCCGGTATGTAAAATCGGTTGTAAATAAATATGCTCCTGCAATGGGACCAACCAACACCATGGACCAAACTGTGCAGGATATCGCATTGATGCCTCCTAAATATTTTTTAATGACACTTACAGCCAATGCGTTAAAAATAGCGGCCAACACTACAAAAAAACCATACCACACATTGGTATTTATGGCTCCGCCTTTGCTTACTATCAATAAACCTATTGCTCCGCAAAAACCAATAAAAATACCCACTATATTTATCCAGCCGGGTTTTTCTTTAAAAAAAAAGACGCCCATTATCAATGTAAATACGGGAGTTAGAGAGTTGAGCATTGCGGTAAGTGAACTGCTAATGCCATTTTGGGCGGCAGTAAATAAAAATGCGGGAATCAAACTACCAAACATCCCCATCCCCAAAAAGCCTTTCCAATGCTTCAGAAGCGACTTTTTTACATGTTTAAAAACCAAAGGAATTATAGAAAGGAAAGCAATGAATATTCGTAATGCAGCAACCTGATTGCTGGAATATACTTCCATCCCACGTTTCATCAGGATAAAAGAACTTCCCCACATGAGAGAAAGTAATACAAGGATAAACCAATTCTGAAAATTTTTATTCACGGGAGAGACATTAATAAAAAAATGGAACACAGATGACGCAGATAATTAAGATAAGGAATGATTTTTTATTTGTTTGAATAATAAAATGTTCCTATAGTTATTTGGATACATAAATTTTTTATCTTTTTTTATCATAAAAATCTGCGTCACCTATGTTCTATTCTAAATCCTGTTTAATATTTCTGCCGCTTTTTCTAAAGTCTCCTCCCTCTTGGCAAAACAAAAACGCAATACATGATTATCCACCGCCTCATGATAAAATACGGAAATGGGAATGGATGCAATACCAAATTCCTTTATTAATCTAACCGCAAAATCAGTATCTTTTTCCTTGCTGATCTCCTTATACCGAAGCAACTGAAAATAAGTCCCGGCAGAAGGTTCAAATTGAAATTTTGAATTTTTAATTAATTCAATAAAATGATCTCTCTTCTTCTGATAAAAATTTCCAAGTTCTAAATAATTGTCTTTCTTTTTTAAGAAATCAGCCAAAGCATATTGTATAGGGGTGTTGCAGGAAAACACCAAAAACTGATGAACCTTTCTAAATTCCGCCGTCAGCTTTTTAGGTGCCACACAATACCCCATTTTCCATCCTGTTGCATGAAATGTTTTGCCAAATGATGAAATTATAATACTGCGCTCTGCCAATTTTGGAAACCGCGCTATGCTCTGATGTTCATATCCATCAAAAATGATATGCTCGTATACTTCATCACTTATAATAACAATATCAGTACCTTGTGTTAGCTTCTCCAACTTTGCCATATCTCTTGATGACATGATACTTCCGGTTGGATTGTGTGGCGTATTAATAATGATCATCTTGGTGCGATGATTGATCATCTTTTTCACTTCTTCCCAATCTATTGAATAATTGGGTGCTTTGAGTGAAACGTACATTGTTTTTCCACCATTTAATTCAATTGCGGGTTGATAACAATCATACGCCGGTTCAAAAATAATTACTTCATCATTTTCCCGGACAATGGCTGTAATAGCAGTAAATATAGCTTGTGTAGCGCCAGATGTAATTGTAATTTCTGATTCAGGGTCATATTTTGCAGAATAAATATCCTCCGTTTTCTCTGCCAATATCTTGCGAAGGCTCATCAATCCCTCCATTGGAGCATATTGATTATGACCGGTCATCATATATTTATTTACAAGACCAATCAATTCTTCGTTGCAACTAAAATCGGGAAACCCCTGAGAAAGATTAATGGCATTATTATCAGCAGCCAATTTACCCATTATTGTAAATATGGTAGTGCCCACATTCGGCAACTTGCTATTGATAAAATTCGGATAATTCATAAATTTTTTTAGTCCGCTATATTTGCGCGTCAAAAATAAGGTATATAAATATGCGATAACCAAATTTTAAAAATAAAACCTTCTTTTTTACTATTTAATTATTCGATTTAAATTACTTTTGTCGGCAATTAATAATTAAAAGACATTATATAATGACAATAGAAAACAACAAAGTAGTTTCTGTAAACTACCTTTTAACGAAAAAAAACACAGGTGAACAAGTGGAACAAACCAGTGTAGAGCATCCTTTTGTATTTATTTTTGGTACCGGTGGTTTATTGGAAGACTTCGAAACCAATTTAATCAACAAAAAAGCAGGCGACACGTTTGATTTTTTTATTGACCATGCGCGCGGTTATGGTGTTCGTGATGAGCAATATCTTGTAAACATCCCTATCGAAGCCTTCTTAGGTGAAGATGGAAAATTTGATGAAGAAAATGTAAAATTAGGAGTAACGCTTCCTATGGTGGATAATGAAGGAAACCCTTTATATGGAACGGTAATGGAAATTACTGATAAACATATTAAAATGGATTTTAATCATCCTTTGGCCGGACATGATCTGCATTTTAAAGGCGAAGTTCTTGAAGTAAGAGCAGCTACTGAAGAAGAACTGGCGCACGGACATGTTCATGGTGAACACGGACATCATCATTAAAGTTGTTTATAGAAATTATAAAATTGGCGATTTTGGATAACAAAATTGCCAATTTTTTTACACAAAAATCCGAAAAGGATTTTCTACCTTCGCCCTCTATTTCTTAATTTTTTTTCCATGCTCGAAAATATAAAAATTTCCAATGTTCTATTTCTTGATGTTGAAACGGCTCCGGTTGTTTATCAATATAAAGATATGGATGACAATAGCCGTAAACTCTGGGATACAAAATTTCGATATCAGCAATCAGAAAGTCCTGAAGAGCAATACAAAAAGGCGGGCGTTTATGCAGAGTTCGCAAAAGTAATTTGCATTTCTGTTGGCTTTTTTAATGAAGAAAATTTTCGTATTAAATCATTTTGCGGTGATAATGAAAAAAAAATATTGCAGGATTTTTCCACACTTTTAAATACGCATTACAATGGTAAAGAACATTTGCTCTGTGCTCATAATGGCAAGGAATTCGACTTTCCTTTTTTATGCAGACGCATGTTAGTTAATGGCGTTAAGCTCCCTAAAATGTTGGATATTGCTGGCAAAAAACCATGGGAGATTAATCATTTAGACACAATGGAATTATGGAAGTTCGGAGATTATAAAAGCTATACATCATTAAATTTGCTTGCTAATATTTTTAATATCCCCACACCAAAAGACGATATTGACGGAAGTGATGTTGCCCGTGTATATTGGGAAGACAGGAACCTCGAACGCATCGCCATTTATTGTCAGAAAGATGTTATCACCGTTGCACAACTGTTATTAAAATTTAAAGGTGAACAATTAATTGCAACGGAAAATATCGTTTATATTTAAGTTTATTTTCTTACTATCTTTGTTCTATAAATTATCCTTATGTTATCTTTCAGACTGCAACAAAAAAAAATCGTACTATTATTTTTACCACTTCTTTTTATCATTTCTTCTTGCTCAGATTCCAAATCAAAACTGAAGGAATATGGACCCGTATTTCAAAGCGTAGTGCTTAGCGATGAAGGTGTTTTTCGTGGTTTTAATCTGGGCGACAATCAAGAGAAGGTTCAAAAAAACGAAACCGGCAAGCCTGTTGAAGAAGATAAAGGATATTTGTATTATGAATATAAATTAGATACAGTTGGTTCTTTCAATGTTACCTATAACTTTGATGATAAAGGGCTGAATGAAATTCAATCTGATATTTTCATCAATAAAGCCGATCAGTCAGAAGCCATTTTTAACAAATTCAAAACCTATTTCGATCAGCATTATGGCGCAAGTGAATCACAAATGGGATTTAATGTATGGTCAGTGAAATCTGAAAAATACGATGAAATAAAAATCAGCATTAGCGATGAAAGTGCTGATTTCACAACTGATCAAGCTCCCGGAAAAATTTCTCTATGGATCTATCCGAATAATAATTAATATTTTATTCCTCCTCTTCCATTGTTCTTTTCAATTAACCCTCAGTTAATAAACAAACGAATAGAACGCTGATGACGCAGATTNNAATCTGCGTCATCAGCGTTCTATTCCATGATAGTCTTGTATATTTCAATAACAATATGTATTTTAGACACCTTGAATATTTTTAAAGGAAGATGGCAAAAGAAATATTACTTGAAGTAAAAAATTTAGTAACAGAATTCCGCAGTGATGGTGAAACAGTAAAAGCTGTTGACAATATTTCATTTTCACTTTCACGTGGCGAAACCATTGGTATTGTTGGTGAATCCGGCTCCGGAAAATCAGCTACGGCACTTTCCATCATGCGATTGATTCCTAATCCTCCGGGAAAAATTACCGGAGGCGAAATTATTTATCACTCCAAATCAAATGTTCCTGTTGATATCGTAACCCTTTTGGATAAAGATATGCGCAAATTGCGTGGCAATGAAATTGCGATGATCTTTCAGGAACCTATGACTTCGTTGAATCCTGTGTATACCTGCGGAGATCAAGTGATGGAAGCTATTTTATTACATCAAAAATGTTCCAAAGAAGAAGCGAAAGAAAAAACATTAGCCCTGTTTAATGAAGTTCAATTACCTCGTCCTGTTTCTATATTTGAGAGATACCCACATCAGGTTTCCGGTGGTCAGAAGCAACGTGTAATGATTGCGATGGCGATGAGTTGTAATCCAAACATTTTAATTGCGGATGAACCTACAACTGCATTGGATGTTACTGTTCAGGCAACGATTTTAGATCTGATGCGTAAACTGCAGCGCCAACACGACATGGGAATTGTTTTCATCACCCACGATTTAGGCGTTATTGCTGAACTTGCTGATAAGGTGATGGTAATGTATAAAGGAAAAATTGTTGAGCAAGGAACAGTATTAGAGATCTTCTCAAACCCTCAACATCCTTATACCAAGGGATTGTTAGCCTGTCGCCCTCCTTTAAATAACCGCTTGCACTTATTACCGACTGTTGCTGATTTCATGAAAACAGATGATGAGGGCAACATGATCGAAAACAAAGAATCAGTGAGTGATGTAACCCAACGACTTGTTATCACGAAAGAAGAGCGCATCAATTCTCAAAAAAAGTTATACGTTCAAGAACCGATACTTCAGGTAAAAAATATCAAAACGTATTTTCCCATTAAAGAAGGTATATTGGGTAAAGTAACAGATTATGTACCTGCTGTTGATGATGTAAGTTTCGATGTATTTCCCGGCGAAACCCTTGGATTGGTGGGCGAGTCGGGGTGCGGAAAAACAACATTGGGCAGAACTATTTTACGATTGATAGAACCTACTGCCGGTCAAATTGTATTTGATGGAAAAGACATTACCAACATTGGATTTGAAGAAATGCGAGCATTACGCAAGGACATACAGATCATTTTTCAGGATCCCTACTCTTCTCTAAACCCTCGGATTACCGTTAGCCAAGCCATTATGGAACCGATGCAGGTTCATGGAATTTTAGGAAATGACATTGCACGAAAACGACAAGTACTCGATATTTTGCACCGTGTGAACATGGATAAATCCCATTTTTACCGGTATCCCCATGAGTTCTCCGGCGGGCAACGTCAGCGGATTTGCATCGCACGCGCATTGGCGCTGAACCCCCGATTTATTATTTGTGATGAATCTGTTTCTGCTTTGGATGTTTCTGTTCAGGCACAAGTATTAAACTTGTTAAATGAATTAAAACTGGAATTTGATTTTACATATATTTTTATTTCCCATGATCTTTCTGTTGTAAAATTTATGAGCGACAGAATGGTGGTAATGAAGAAGGGGAAGATAGAAGAAATTGGTGATGCCGATGAAATATATAATAATCCTAAAAGAGATTATACAAAAAAATTAATCAGTTCCATTCCTAAGGGTGAATTAGCGGATATACAGGCGGCAATGGATAAAAAAAAGGCATTTATTTGATAGTTATAGGTTCAATAAATTCAAATGAAAACAACAAATCAAAATCTTTCTTTATCAATCAGAAGTTTTATTCTTCTCATAAGTAAATTTATCCAATTCGCTTTTCCTATATTTTGTTTAACGCTATTGTTGACACCTAACCTTCTTTTTGGGCAGAGTACCATTTATAAAACTGCCGGCAAATTTACCTGGACTACCCCTGCTACCTGTGTTACCCAAGTTACAGTTCAATGCATGGGTGGTGGGGGTGGGGGTGGTGGGGATAACAACTCGTCAGATGAAGATGGTTGCGGTGGCGGTGGTGGTGGCGCGTTTAGCCAGGCGATTATTACAGTTACTCCTGGGGCAACCTATACACTTCAAGTCGGTTCTGCGGGGGCGTTTGGTTTGGGTGGGTTAAATGCTGCGACATCTAGTCCGGGTGGTCCTGGTGGAGATTCCTGGTTTATAGACAGTACTACCATTCTTGCAAAAGGAGGAAAGGGTGGAATTACCTGTGCTTCCGGGTGTGCTGGAGGGCTTGGTGGATCGGCAACAGCTGGTGTTGGAACAATAAAATACAATGGTGGCAACGGAGGGAAAGGTAATGTGGGTAGTAATAATCAAAATGAATATGGCGGTGGTGGTGGCTCTTCTGCAGGTTCTGCTGCCGATGGTGTAAATGGCAGTGATGCCACCCAAACTAATTTTGGTGGAGCGGGAGGCGTAGCTCCTACAGATGGTGGAAATGGTGGGCATGGTGGCTCAAACTCTCAATTTTCAAGAGGGTTTCCTGGTTTGTTTCCCGGTGGCGGCGGTGGCGGTGCTACCGATAGTGATAGCGGAGGTGTTGGTGCAATAGGGCAGGTTATTATTACCGTCATAAGTACAGGCCCAACAATGACGAGCTCGAATGCAGACACAATTTGCAGCGGAAATACGTTCAATATACCCTTAACAGCTTCCGCTCCTTCCACCTTCACTTGGATAGCTGCAAACAATGCCAATACAACGGGCGAAACAACTACAACACAAACAACAACTACGCTTAGCGATAAGATCACAAACAATACTTCGTCCGTTCAAACGGTTACTTATACAGTAACACCTACTCCAACAGGAGGGAGTTGTCCGGGAGCTTCTCAAATAGTCAATATATTGGTGAATACAACGATAGCCGGACCAGGCACACAAACATACAGCACACCGGGTACCTATACCTGGACTGCACCTCCGGCAGTTAATACTGTTACTGTTGAATGCTGGGGTGGCGGCGGTGCAGGTGGTGGAACAACATCTGCCGGTGGTTTTAATGGAATTGGTGGCGGCGGTGGCGGCGGTGCATATACTAAATCAACTGTTACAGTAGTGCCGGGAACCTCTTATACAATTGTTGTTGCTGACAGTGCGATAGCTATTCTCGGAGTGGCAGGTTCAGATGCCAATTCTTCTACATTCGGTAGTGGTAGCACCTTGGTTACCGGTGCTGGTGGTAAAGGTGGGGTGGTGAATTCCGGTGCTGGCGGTGCTGGCGGAATTGGAACATTTAATGGTGGAACAGGAGGTTCTGGAACACCTTCTAGTGGTTCTGCTGGTGGTGGTGGTGGTGGTGCCGGATCTTCCGGATCTGGTGGCAATGGTGACGTTTCATCCGTTGGTACCGGTGGTTCAGGCGGTACGGGTGGAGGTGGTACGGGTGGCGATGGTGGTCCAACTGATGGAAGCAATGGTACAATGGGCGCTCCGATTGGTGGCGGTGGTGGTGGTGCTGACGGGGGCTTTGCTGGCACAGCTCAAAAAGGTGGTAACGGAGCAATGGGGCAGGTTGTTATAAACTATACTGCTGTGAGTCCTACAATGACCAGCAACAACGCGGTGACTATTTGTGGAGGTAATGCTGTGGGTCTTAATTTTACCGCTTCTATTCCATCCACTTTTTCCTGGATTGCTACAAACAACCCAAATACAACCGGAGAAAGCCTAACAACCCAAACTGGCAATACATTAAATGATGTAATTAATAATGGTCTCGCATCTGTTCAATCAATTACCTATACAGTTACACCAACTCCAGTTGGTGGTTGCATTGCCGGAACACCGCAAATAATAACAGTAACTGTTAACCCATTAGCTGTTTCCGTTAATTCAGCAACTATTTGCAGCGGACAAACGGCAACACTTACTGCAAGTGGTGCAAGTTCGTATTCATGGCTACCAGGCAGCTCTGCCACCAATCCGCTTATTGTTTCACCAACTTCCACAACTTCTTATACTGTAACAGGAACTACTGGAACATGCTCGGGAACTTCTATTGCTACAGTTAATGTTGGCGGCAGTTTAGCAGTTTCTGTAAATAATGCAACTATTTGCAGCGGACAAAG
>PLYN01000016.1 GCA_003151815.1 Bacteroidota bacterium
AGATAAAGACGATAAAATGTTTGGAAGATAAAAAAAGAAGTCGACAATTAAAAGAGTTGACAATTGACAAAGAAATATAAGAATGAAGAGTACAAATAAAATAGAAAAAACAATTAAAGGCAATAACGCTATCTCTTCCGCAGAGGTTCCAGTAGAGCCCGAATATTCTACGCTTAATCTCGGACCAACACATCCCGCTACACATGGCATTTTCCAAAATGTGTTGAAGATGGACGGGGAAATTGTGATGGATTCCGAATCTACTATTGGATATATTCACCGCGCATTCGAAAAAATTGCGGAACACAAACCATACTATCAATTTACAGTAATTACTGACCGTATGAATTACTGCTCATCACCAATCAATAATATGGGTTGGCATATGACGGTTGAAAAATTAATGGGCATTGAAATACCAAAACGTGTACAATATTTACGTGTAATAATTATGGAGCTTGCCCGTATCTCCGACCATATTATATGCAATAGCGTAATTGGAGTAGATACAGGAGCAATGACTGGTTTCTTATATATTTTCCAGATGCGTGAACGTATTTATGATATTTATGAAGAACTGTGCGGCGCCCGTTTAACAACAAACATTGGTCGGATTGGAGGTTTAGAAAGAGATTTCACTCCGAAAGCATGGGACTTGTTAAATAAATTTTTACTTGATTTTCCGGCAGCCTTAAAAGAGTTTGAGAACCTTTTGATGCGCAATCGTATTTTTATGGATCGCACNNATTATGATGTGCGTGTAATGAACCCATATTGCTCATACGAAGAGTTTGATTTTATGATTCCACTTGGAACAAATGGTGATACCTATGATCGTTTTATGGTTCGTGAACATGAGATGTGGGAAAGCGTAAAGATCATTCAACAGGCCATTGAAAAAGTGAAGAAAGAGCCTGAAGGAGTATTTCATGCTGATGTTCCGGAATTTTTCCTTCCTCCAAAAGAAGAAGNNTCTATCACTTTAAAATAGTGATGGGCGAAACAGAAATCCCTAAAGGTGAAGTATATCATGCTGTTGAAGGTGGTAACGGAGAATTAGGTTTTTATTTAATTAGTGATGGCGGAAGAACGCCATACCGTTTACACCTGCGCAGACCATGCTTTATTTATTATCAGGCGTTTGCCGAAATGATAAAAGGAGGAATGCTTTCAGATGCTATTCTTACCATGAGTAGTATGAATGTGATCGCAGGAGAATTAGATGCGTAAATTTTTATAATAACAAATAAAGTAAAATGAAAACGACAATTAAATTATTAGCATTAACAGTTATAGTAGTGCTTTCTTCTTGTGGAACATCTAGCGTAGCTATATTAAAGAGAAAATACAATACTGGCTATTACGTTGATTTGGGCAATAAAAAATTTACAACACACATAAATGTTATAGCTTCTCCAAAACCGGAAAAAGATAAATCAACTATTTCGAAACTTAAAAAAGAAACAAGTGTTGAAAAAACAAATGTTGAAGAAACTGTTACAAAAACAAAACAAAAAGATATAGGTTATCCTCTCACAGCAAGCAAGGATAATAGCATTTGTATTCCTTCTTCAAAGAATACGAAAAGTTTAAAAACTATTGCATCAACTGCATCCGCTTCTCAAATTAAAAGCCAAGCCCCCTTTAAGGAATCAAAATTCAATAAAATTATGGCTTCAAAATTCAATAAAAAAATAAAGAAATTAAAAAGTGCTGATGATACAGAATTAATATTGTTGGTTATTTTGTCGTTTTTGTTACCACCATTAGCCGTATTTTTGAAAAGCGGACTCGAAACCAATTTTTGGATAAGTTTAATCCTTACTTTGTTATTTTGGTTACCAGGGGTAATATTCGCACTGTTAGTAGTATTTGATAAAATATAACATATATAAATTTTTAGCATCGCATTAAAATGAGTACTCAATTGAACGGAGCACAAACATTTGATAAAAATAAACTCACTAAAATTGTTTTTAGTGATGACACTATGCAGACTGTTCAAAAAATGATGAAGCGTTATCCGGAAGGGAAACACAAATCAGCCTTGTTACCCATTTTGCATATTGCACAGGCGGAATTTGGCGGTTGGTTAAGTCCGGAAACAATGGATTATGTTGCTTCTGTTTTAAATATTAAGCCAATTGAAGTTTACGAGGTAGCATCATTTTATTCGATGTATAATTTAAAACCCGTTGGTAAATGCTTGTTAGAGGTATGTCGCACATCATCGTGCTGGACACGCGGAGCAGAAGATGTGGTGAAACATCTGGAAAAAAAATTAGGAATAAAAGAAGGTGAAACAACTAAAGATGGTATGTTCACTATTAAAACTGTTGAATGTTTAGGTAGCTGTGGAAGCGCACCAATGTTACAATGTGGCGCATCGTATCATGAAAATTTAACACTTGAAAAAGTAGATGCACTGTTAGAAAATTATCGTAAAGCAGGGAAACAAAGGAGCTATACAGATTTAGATTATAAAAACACATTGTAGACCTCACCCCTTAATCCCCTCTCCAATTGGAGAGGGGGCGGTTGGTGGGTTGCAAAAGTAAAAGAGTATTATTAAAAATAAATCCTCCCCCCTCTCCTTTGGAGAGGGGCTGGGGGTGAGGTGTTAAAAACAAATGGGCATAAAATTATTAATACATAACGACAAAGTTCCCGGCATAGAAACACTGGCTGTATATCGCCAGATGGGCGGTTATGCTTCTGTGGAAAAAGCTTTGAAAACGATGACACCAAACGACGTTGTTGAAGAGGTGAAGAAGTCGGGCTTAAGAGGTCGTGGTGGTGCAGGTTTTCCAACGGGAATGAAATGGAGCTTTCTTTTCAAGCCCGAAGGTGTTGAGCGTTACCTTGTTTGTAATGCCGATGAATCAGAACCGGGAACATTCAAAGATCGTTATCTGATGGAAAAAATTCCCCATGCATTGATCGAAGGAATGATCACTTCCAGTTATGCTTTGGGCGCAAAAACATCTTATATATACATACGTGGTGAATATTTTTATGTAGCACGTATCCTCGAAAAAGCAATAGAAGAGGCTTATGCAGCAGGTTGGTTAGGAAAAAATATTTTAGGTACCGACTTCTCTCACGATTGTTTTGTACAAGTTGGTGGCGGCGCATATATCTGTGGTGAAGAAACAGCATTATTAGAATCATTGGAAGGCAAACGCGGTAATCCCCGCATCAAGCCGCCATTTCCGGCAATTGCGGGTTTGTATGGTTGTCCGACGGTTGTAAATAATGTGGAAACAATTGCAACTGTTTGTCCGATCATTAATATGGGCGGCGAAGAGTATGCAAAAATTGGTATCGGAAAAAGTACAGGTACAAAATTAATTTCTGCCTCCGGACATATTAATAAACCGGGTGTTTATGAAATAGAATTGGGATTGCCTGTTGAAGAATTTATTTATTCGGATGAATATTGTGGCGGCATTATCAACGGAAGAAAAATGAAAGCAGTTGTTGCCGGAGGATCTTCTGTTCCTATTCTACCGACAGAATTAATATTAAAAACAGCGAAAGGCGAACCTCGTTTAATGAGTTACGAATCGCTAAGTGATGGTGGTTTCTTAACAGGCTCCATGCTTGGTTCAGGTGGTTTTATTGTTTATGATGAAACAACCAGCATCGTAAAAAATCTTTATACATTTGCTCGTTTCTATCATCATGAAAGTTGCGGACAATGTTCGCCATGTCGCGAAGGTACAGGTTGGATGGAAAAAATTCTTCACCGTATTGTTGAAGGACATGGCAAACCAAGTGATATTGATCTACTTTGGGATATACAACGCAAGATCGAAGGTAACACGATCTGTCCTTTAGGTGATGCAGCGGCGTGGCCTGTAGCAAGTGCTATTCGTCACTTCCGCGCGGAGTTTGAAGAATACGTAAATCATCCGGAAAGGATAAAAGATGTTAAACATTATTACAGCGTGCAACAAGTATCTGAAGCACAATTGTAAATTGTAAAGGAATAGAAATGGCAAAAGTAACAATAGACGGACATAGCATAGAAGTACCTGATGGAACAACGATCCTTCAGGCTGCCCGAATGATTGTCGATGCAAATAATTATGAAGGGGCAAACATCGCTCCTCCAACCATGTGCTACTATTCGAAATTAAAAACGAGTGGTGGATATTGCCGTACTTGTATTGTGAAAGTTACCAAAGGTTCCGAAAAAGATCCTCGTCCAATGCCAAAGCCCGTTGCGTCTTGCCGTACAACGGTTATGGATGGAATGGAAGTGGTAAATATTACTTCACCGGAGGTATTGGAATCGCGCAAAGCAGTTGTAGAATTTTTATTGATCAATCATCCTTTAGACTGTCCTATCTGCGATCAAGCGGGAGAATGTCATTTACAAGATTTGGGTTACGAACATGGCTTAGCAAAAACACGTTACGATTTTGAACGTCGTACATTTGAAAAAATAGATATCGGCCCTTATGTGAAACTTCACATGACGCGTTGTATCATGTGTTTCCGTTGCATTAAGGTTGCCGATCAAATTACAGATAACAGATTTCAAGGAATGCTTTTCCGTGGTGATGCCTCTGAGATTAGCACATACATTGAAAAAGCGATCGACAATGATTTTTCAGGAAACGTAATTGATGTGTGTCCGGTTGGAGCATTAACTGATAAAACATTCCGTTTCAAAAGCCGTGTATGGTTTGCAAAACCAATGGATGCGCATCGTTACTGTAAAAAATGTTCAGGCAAAGTAGCCATTTGGTTGAAGGCGGATGAGGTGTTGCGTGTAACGTCTCGTAAAGATAAATGGGGTGAAGCAGAAGAATGGATCTGTAATGAATGTCGTTTTGAAAAGAAAAAAACAAGCGATTGGATCATTGAAGGTCCACGCCACATCGACCGCCATTCGGTTATTTCAGCCAATCACTATGAAAATTTAACAAAGTTGAAATTGGATATTGGTAAACAGCAAAAACAATTAGCAGATAAAAAATAAACAAAAACTAAAGAGTTCAAGACATGAAAAAGTTTTTTAAATATTTAGTTATTATTCTTATAGTTGGAATTGTAGCCTTATTGAGTTACGTAAAATTGGCTCTTCCCAATGTTGGCGATGCTCCGGACATGAAAGTGGAGATGACACCTGAAAACATTGCACGTGGCGAATATTTAGCAAACCATGTTACTGTTTGTATTGATTGTCATGCTACCCGCGATTGGTCAAGATTTTCAGGACCTCCGACGGAAGGAACTTTTGGAAAAGGTGGAGATGTATTTGATCAGAAATTTGGTTTCCCCGGAACATACACCGCTAAAAACATTACCCCTTTTGGTGTTGGCGACTGGACAGATGGTGAATTATTCAGAGTAATAACAACAGGTGTAAACAGACAAGGAAAAGCCATGTTTCCTGTAATGCCTTATACGTATTATGGACGTATGGATGAGGAAGATATTAAATGCATTATCGCTTATATCAGAACATTGAAACCGATCGAAAGTCATCCGGCAGCATCTATATCCGATTTTCCAATGAATTTTATTGTGAACACTATTCCACATAAAGCTGAGCTTCAAAAACGTCCACCGGCAAGCGATGTATTGGCAACAGGGAAATATGTGGCAAACGCATCCGGTTGTGTAGAATGTCATACTAAATTTGAAAAAGGACAATTGGTTGCAGGTACTGAATTTGGCGGAGGTAGAGAGTTCCCGCTTCCGAGTGGTGGACTTGTTCGTTCAGGTAATATTTCTTCCGATATGGAAACAGGTATTGGATCCTGGAACAAGGATAAATTTATCAGTTTGTTCAAATCACGTTCCGACTCTGCGATGATAAATACCAAAATAAATAAAGGAGATTTTAATAGTGTGATGCCTTGGACAATGTATGGAACAATGACCAATGAAGATCTTGAAGCAATTTATACCTATTTAAGAACAGTGGCACCAATAAAAAATTCAGTAGAAAAGTTTACACCGGGGAGCTAAAATGACATCAGAATATTTAATATATAAATCACTTTTAGTTGTACTTGTTTTTGTAATTACATTGGTAGTTGCAATGTACAGTACATACGCAGAGCGTAAGATCGCGGCTTTTCTGCAAGACCGTATCGGGCCGAATAGAGCGGGGCCCTTTGGTCTTTTACAACCATTGGCTGATGGTGTAAAAATGTTTATGAAGGAAGAGGTTATTCCCGGAACCTCTAACAAAGCACTGTTCATACTTGGCCCTGCTATAAGTATATTATTTTCGTTTTTGACAGGCGCGGTGATCCCTTGGGGTTCGGCAGTTAACATAATGGGTTCTGAATATTCTTTACAGATAGCAGATGTGAACATTGGGATATTATATTTGTTTGGTGTGGTATCTATGGGTGTGTATGGTATTATGATCGGTGGATGGGCTTCCAATAATAAATATTCTCTGTTGGGCGCTATACGTGCTTCATCGCAAATGATCAGTTACGAAGTGGCAATGGGTTTATCCATCATTGCTTTGGTAATGACAACAGGCACCTTGAGTCTGAATGAAATTGCAGCACAGCAACAAGGCTGGCATTGGAACATACTGATCCAACCTTTAGGATTTTTAATTTTTGTTATTTGTGCTTTCGCAGAAACCAATCGTGCACCATTCGATCTCCCGGAATGTGAAACAGAATTAGTTGGAGGGTATCATACAGAATACAGTTCCATGAAATTAGGTTTTTACCTGTTTGCAGAATACATTAATATGTTTATTTCGTCGGCAGTGATCGCTACATTTTATTTTGGTGGTTACAATATGCCACTGATAGCGCGTTTTGTTCATGATTCAAACGCCTTGGCAATTTTAGGTGTTGTGTTTTTATTCGCAAAAATTTTCTTTTTCATCTTTTGTTTTATGTGGGTACGTTGGACATTACCACGTTTCAGATACGATCAATTAATGAATCTGGGATGGAAAACATTGATACCTTTATCACTCCTGAATATTGTAATAACCGGAGCGGTAATGATGCGTCATGAGATATTTCAACTATTTGTAAAATAATATAAAAATGCAATTAACAAGTAGATCAAAAGTTGTTTCTAACAAGACGATGACCTTTAAGGAAAGGATCTATCTTCCTGCAATTTTCAGTGGGATGATGATCACGTTGAGTCATCTTTTTAAGAAAAAAGTTACCATACAATATCCTGAACAAACACGCCCGGTAAGCCAAATTTATCGCGGACAGCATACTTTGAAACGTGATGAGATAGGGGCGGAACGTTGTACTGCTTGTGGATTATGCGCTATTGCCTGTCCGGCAGAAGCGATCATCATGGTGGCTGCCGAACGTAAAAAAGGTGAAGAACATTTATACCGTGAAGAAAAATATGCTGCCGTTTATGAAATAAATATGTTGCGTTGCATTTTCTGTGGAGATTGCGAAGAAGCTTGTCCGAAGGAAGCGATTTTTTTAACAGACAGAAAAGTTGACAGCGACTACCAACGTAAATCATTTATTTATGGTAAAGATATTTTGGTTGAAGGCATCGAACCGGATAAACGTGTTGATGTTAGCAAACGTGAAACGGCTGCGGTGGCTGAATTTAAAACACATAAAGAATACGATCACAATAAAGTATTAAAAAGAAATAATAAATGATCACTACTTACCTATTTGGTTTTTTATCCTTCCTCGCAATTATGTTTGCGTTGATGGTTGTGCTTTCTAAAAATCCTGTTCACAGTGTTCTTTATTTGGTGTTGACTTTCTTTACTATTGCAGGTCATTATGTTTTATTGAATGCACAGTTTTTAGCGGCAGTTCATGTGATCGTTTATGCAGGCGCTATCATGGTATTATTTCTTTTCGTGATCATGCTTTTAAATTTGAATGAAGAAACCGAGCCGCATAAAAGTGTTTGGCTGAAGGCATCGGCAACGGTGGCTGCCGGATTACTGTTAGTCGTATTGGTGGGTTCATTAAAAGGTGCAGAAACAATTGTGGCAACAAATAAATTTGATCCGAATATAGGGTTGATCGAGAATTTAGGAAAATCATTGTTCACTGATTTTTTATTGCCGTTTGAAGTATCATCCATTTTATTATTAGTGGCGATGGTGGGTGCGGTATTGTTAGGTAAGAAAAGTATTAAATAAATTCAAAATAATGAGTGCAATAGAAGTAGTCCCTTTGAATTGGTATTTAATGTTAAGCACGATATTATTCACCATTGGTGTGTTGGGTGTCCTTTTCAGACGTAATGCCATTATTATTTTTATGTCGATAGAGCTGATGCTGAATGCCGTTAATCTTTTATTGGTTGCATTTTCATCTTATTTATCTGATAGCAAAGGACAGGTTTTTGTGTTCTTTATAATGGCAGTTGCTGCTGCTGAAGTAGCGGTGGGATTAGCAATTTTGATGATGGTGTATCGCAATACTAAATCGTCGGATATTAATGTGTTGAATAAATTAAAGTGGTAGTATGTATGTCAGAATTGTACTCTGACTTTTAGTTTTCGAATAAATTAAAGTGTTAGTATGTCAGAATTATATTCTGAATTTAAATAAAAAGGTATGATTAAATTAGTTTACTTAATTCCTTTACTTCCTTTGATCGGTTTTGTGATCATTGGATTATTCGGCAAAACATTCTCTAAAGGTTTAATTGGTATCATTGGCTGTGGATCTATCTTAGGAGCGTTTGCATTATCGCTGGGAATATTTTTTGAATTGATCGGTCAAACAGAAAAATCAATAACCATTGATCTGTTTTCCTGGATCACTGCCGGTAAATTATCCATACCATTCTCTTTCTTAATTGACCCCTTATCATCTTTATTTTTATTAATTATCACCGGCGTCGGATTTTTGATCCACCTGTATTCAACAGGCTACATGAGCCATGATGAGGGCTTTTACCGCTTTTTCGCTTATCTGAATTTATTCATCTTCTTCATGTTATTGTTGGTGTTGGGTTCCAACTATTTGATCATGTTTGTAGGTTGGGAAGGCGTTGGATTATGTTCTTATTTATTGATCGGCTTTTGGTTTAAAAACACCGCTTACAACAATGCAGCGAAGAAAGCTTTCATTATGAACCGTATTGGTGATTTAGGCTTTTTGTTGGGTATCATTTTAATTTACGTCACCTTCGGAAGTATCAGCTACCACGATGTATTTATGCAAGCCAAAAATTTTAGTACGGGCAATCCAGTTTTAACTGCCATCACTTTATTATTATTTGTTGGAGCAATGGGTAAAAGCGCTCAACTTCCTTTATACACCTGGTTACCCGATGCTATGGCAGGACCAACACCTGTATCAGCTTTAATACATGCCGCAACCATGGTTACAGCAGGTATTTACATGATCGCGCGTTCCAATATTTTATATACGTTAGCGCCATTCTCTATGGAAGTAGTTGCCGTTGTTGGTGTTTGTACTGCATTGTTTGCTGCAACAATTGGCTTGGCACAAAACGATATCAAAAAAGTATTGGCATATTCAACGGTTTCTCAATTGGGTTATATGTTCCTTGCATTAGGCGTTGGTGCATACACTGGCGCTGTGTTTCACGTGATGACGCATGCATTTTTCAAGGCATTATTATTCCTTGGTGCAGGTAGTGTGATCCATGCTATGGGTGGCGAACAAGATATACGCAGCATGGGTGGATTGAAAAAATATTTACCGATCACACATCTTACATTTTTATTAGGAACATTGGCAATAGTTGGTTTTCCTGGCTTCTCCGGCTTTTTCTCTAAAGATGAAATTTTAGCACATGCATACGAACACAATAAAGTACTTTGGTTTTTGGGAATATTAACAGCAGCAATGACAACCTTTTATATGTTCCGCTTGTATTTCCTTACTTTCAAAGGTGATTTCAGAGGCACCCACGATCAGGAACATCACCTCCACGAATCGCCAAAATCAATGACCATTCCTTTAATTGTATTGGCAATACTTTCTGTTATAGGTGGATTTATTGGGATACCGAAAGTACTTGGAGGAACACATTTTTTAGACCATTTTTTAAAACCTGTTTTTGAAGATTCATCCTTCCGCATGGTTCATCATTTATCTGAAGGCACCGAACTGATGTTAATGGCTGTTGCTATTTCTGTAATGGGTATTTCTTTGTATTACGCATTTACCACGTATGTGAAAAACAAAACTTTGCCCGCACCTGAAAGCGAAGAATTAAAACCGATCCACAAATTGGTTTATAAAAAATATTGGATCGATGAAATTTATTCAACTGTAATTACCAAACCATTGAATTTTATTTCAGAAGGATTGTATAAAGTAATTGATAACGAATTGATAGACGCCATTGTAAACGGTATAGGCAGCCTTATAAAATGGAAAAGCAGTAAAATCCGTTTGATACAAAACGGGAACATCGGCTTCTATATTTTTGTGATGGTGATAAGCATTGTACTTATTTTATTTACACGCCTGATTTAATCCCGTACGTGCGAGATTAGAATTTAGAGTTTAGAATTTATTTTTTATTAATATATGATCACAATACTATTGATATTTTTTCCTTTACTTGCAGCACTTTTGCTGTTGTTGGTAAATGCTGAGCGCGCAAAGAACATTGCCCTTTTTGCTGCGATCATTGAATTTGGAATTTCTATTTTCGCAGTTACACAATTTCAACACAACGCTGATGTACAATTCGAAGCAAGTATTCCCTGGATCCAATCTTTAGGAATTGCCTTTCATGTGGGCATGGATGGCATTTCTTTGTTGTTAGTTTTATTGACTACTTTCCTTGTCCCGATAATAATTCTAACGTCATTTAAAAACGATTACAAAAATCCAGCAGCTTTTTACGCCTTGATCTTATCCATGCAAATGGCACTTGTAGGGGTTTTTGTTTCGCTTGACGGATTTTTATTTTATGTGTTTTGGGAATTAGCATTGATACCGATCTATTTCATTTGCTTATTATGGGGCGGAGAGAACAGAGCAATGATCACCTTCAAATTTTTTATTTATACACTGGCAGGAAGTTTATTGATGTTAATGGGTTTGATTTTTCTTTATCAGCATACTGAAGGTATTCACTCATTTAACATGGAGGCACTTTACAAAGCCGGACAAAGCCTAAGTGCAACACAACAAGGGTATGTTTTTGTCGCCATATTCATGGCTTTCGCTATTAAAATGCCGATATTTCCTTTTCACACCTGGCAGCCTGATACGTATACAACCGCGCCAACATCAGGAACCATGATGCTTTCAGGTATCATGTTAAAAATGGGAACCTACGGACTTATCCGTTGGTTATTGCCTGTTGTGCCTTTAGGCCTGCAGCAATGGGGACATTTAGCCATTTTACTTTCGGTGATCGGAATTGTATATGCATCCTGCATCGCTATCGTACAAAAAGATTTTAAACGATTAATAGCCTATTCTTCTATTGCTCACGTTGGTTTGATCTCAGCAGGTATTTTAGCTGCCAACGTTCAAGGTGTGCAAGGTGCCATGATACAAATGCTAAGCCACGGCGTTAACGTTGTAGGTTTATTCTTCATCGTTGACATCATCCAACAACGCACTCAAACACGTGAAATTTCATCATTAGGCGGCATCAGAAATGTGAATCCACAATTTGCTGTTTTGTTTTTAATTATATTATTAGGTAGTGTTGCCTTACCATTAACAAATGGTTTTGTCGGTGAATTTTTATTGCTAAACGGTGTTTATCAGTACAGTGCAGCAATGGCAGCCTTCGCAGGATTAAGTGTTATTTTAGGAGCCGTTTATATGTTACGCAGCTATCAATCCATTATGTTGGGAGAAATAAATACCATCACTGCCGCCTTCGCTCCTTTATCAGGAAACGAAAAAATTGTATTGGTAATCTTGTGTGCTGCAATTATTGCATTTGGAGTATATCCAAAACCATTGTTAGATATTGCTGAACCATCTGTTATAAAATTAGTTGAGGGAGTGCAAACAGCATTAGGAAAATAAAAGACCTCACCCTTAATCCCTCTCCATTTGGAGAGGGGCGATAGGTGGGTTGTAAAAGATTAAGAATATTATTAAAAAGAAATTTCCTCCTCCTCTCCAAGTGGAGAGGGGTTGGGGGTGAGGTAAATTATATGAAAGCATTAGTATTACTTTCTTCATTAGGTGTAATTGCATTACTTGCTGAGATCTTCAGTTTTAAAAAACTGATGTATCCCCTTGTATTATTAGGATTGATCACCACATTCATTCTTAATTTATCCGATTGGGATACCAACATCACCTATTATAACATGATGCGTTATGATAATTATGCTGTTGCCTTTACCTCGGTAATACTGGTTATCGCATTCTTATGGTTTCTGATGTCTGAAAGTTTTTTCAAAGCATCCGAAAATCTTACTGACCATTTTGCATTGATATTGTTTGCATTAACAGGCACCGTTATCATGGTTTCATATACCAACATGACCATGTTGTTTTTAGGTATTGAGATCCTTTCTATCTCCATGTATATTTTGGCAGGTAGTAATAAAAGCGATCTGGCTTCCAACGAATCTGCGTTCAAATATTTAATTATGGGTGCTTTCGCGACAGGCTTTTTATTGTTCGGTATCGCTTTAATATATGGCGCTACCGGCTCTTTCGACTTAACTGAAATAAAAGTTTTTATAGCTTCACATCAAGGAAATGTTCCTCCTATATTTTATGCCGGTGTGTTGATGATGTTAGTGGGGTTATCGTTTAAAGTATCGGCTGCACCATTTCATTTTTGGACTCCCGATGTATACCAAGGTGCACCGACAGTGATAACAGCCTTTATGGCAACAATAGTGAAGACGGCCGCTTTTGCTGCTTTCTTGCGCTTATTCTCCACAACTTTTGCAAATGTTAGTGATACCTATGTAAACATTATTTGGATAATGACAGCGATGACGTTGATGATTGGAAACATTTCAGCCGTTCTGCAAACAAGCACCAAACGGATGTTAGCTTATTCAAGTGTAGCGCATGCCGGATATATGTTGTTGGCTTTATTGGCTGGTAATAGTTATTCTAACAGCGCTGTTTTATTTTATACAACTGCTTATTCCATTGGTTCTATCGGAACGTTCTGCATCTTAAATATTGTTACTCATTCGAAAGGAAACCCCGCCCGAACGACTGACGGCATCCAGTCGGGCGGGGACACAGTTGATTCTTTCAACGGCTTAGGAAAAACAAATCCATTGTTGGCTTTTGTGATGACCATTGCATTATTATCATTGGCAGGAATCCCTCCAACAGCAGGCTTTTTTGCGAAATATTATATTTTTACTGCCGCATTCCAAAGCGGATATGCAGGATTGGTATTGATCGCTATTGTTGCATCATTGATTGGAGTTTATTATTATTTCAGAATAATTATTGCCATGTATTTCAAAGAAAGCTCAGACGAAGTTGTGGTAGTTCAAAACAACCACCAGCTATTGTTGATCCTTGTTGCTGTTGCCATTATCGCCTTAGGCATCTTCCCCGATTTTATTATTAGATTATTGTAAAATCAACTTTTTCGGGTTTTTATAATTCTAAAAAAGGAAAAACTCTTCTCGAAATTTAATTTCTCACACAATTTTTTTTTGAAATTTCAGTTACTATTTAAAGGAGTTTTATCTTACCAAAAATTAACAATTCTGTTGTCAATTTACATTTAACTTTGCTTGAACAATCTAAATCCTGCGTTTTATGATTATAAAATTATTTGAATGAATGGCTCAAAAAAATAATTATAAACCCTCTAAAACTATGGAAACTATGAAACCTAAAAAAATAGAAAAAGAAGAAATTGTTAATTTAAATTTTCTTCCAAATGATGTGTTAGAAAACAGTGAACACAGAATTGATAGAAACAAAAAGCTCATGAATGGAGCCTTTTTGGGTAACATTGAGAAAACAAAATGTAAGATCATCTTTCATGCAAAAGAAGGCGTTACGTATGTTGAAACAACAATTTGGGCCGTTACTGATAAATATGTTTGCCTTAAAGGAGGTATTTATCTTTTAATTGCTTCTATTGTAGATGTTGTTTTATAATTTACGATCTTTATTCTTTAATATTCAATAACGTTAAATAACAAAATAATGAAAAAAATAATTTTGGCTGCAACAGTTATGATAGTTACCTATGCAACAAGTTTTGCTCAAAGCAAAACCCCGGCATCAGTTGTAACAACATTCAATAAAATATATCCGGATGCTACCAAGGTAAAATGGGACAAAGAAAATGATCACAATTATGAGGCATCGTTTGAGTTGAAAGGGGTAAACTATTCTGCCAATTTTAATGAAAATGGAGAATGGTTAGAACTCGAGATCCCATATTCTTTTGATCAACTTCCTGAGAAGGTACAAAATGCTTTTAATGCGTCCCACAAAGGAGTGGTACCAAAAGCAGTTTCAAAAATTGAAACGGCAAGAGAAGTTATTATCTACGAAATAGAGTTTCAACAAGGTGCTAAGGTCACTGAATTATTTTACACCGAAGACGGGGCAGAAACAAAAGAATATTAATAAAAGGCAGAACTAAATTTGGTTCTGCCTTTTTAATTCAATACAATGAAAGAAATAAATAAACTTCCGGCAATAACCATTTCATTTTGGATAATGAAAATATGCGCCACCACATTAGGCGAAACAGCCGGCGATTTATTATCTATGACCTTGCATGTTGGTTATGCTATGAGTTCAGCTATTCTGATAAGTATTTTTTTTATTACACTTTTAATTCAACTTTTTTCCAAAAAATTTCACCCGCTAATTTATTGGGCCGTTATTCTTTCTACAAGTACTGCCGGAACTACTATGTCGGATTATATGGACAGGACCTTGGGCTTAGGCTATGCAACAGGTTCTTTGATATTGGTTAGTATTCTTATCACAACTCTTATCGTTTGGCAGCTAACAGAAAAATCATTGTCAGTTACGAATATAAGGTCTCCTCGTGCAGAAATATTTTATTGGACAGCCATTTTATTCTCCAACACATTAGGAACTGCCTTAGGTGATTTTTTGGCTGACGATTCAGGACTTGGATTTTTTGGCGGAGCAATGTTAATTGGTAGTTTATTATTGCTTATTGTAATGGCTTATAATTTTACTAAAATATCAACCATCATTTTATTTTGGTTGGCATTTGTTTTAACACGGCCATTTGGCGCAACCTTTGGGGATCTGCTCACAAAGCCAATTGCAAAAGGAGGGCTGGATTTTGGAACAATAGGTTCATCTATAATACTCTTCGGAGTTCTTGTAGTTTTGATTGTGATCTCAATTGTTAAACTCAATCAAACAGAGAAAATTAATTTGATTACTAAGTGATGGTGACAATTTCATCGATTCATTCATAGAATTTCAACAAACTTTCACAAATCATTGATAAAATATAATCCTACTTTGTGCTTGCTTCAAGTGCCTGTTCAATATCAAAAACAATATCACTGATATGCTCCAGTCCCACCGAAACACGAACAAGACCGGGAAGTATCCCTACTTCTATTCTTTCTTCTTCTGTAAGCTTTGCATGCGTGGAAGAAGCCGGATGAGTTGCAATAGTACGGGTATCGCCCAGGTTCGCAGAAATGGAGATCATCTTTAAAGCGTTCAGGAATTTTCTTCCTCTTTCTACTCCGCCTTTTACAATGAATGTAACAATGCCTCCTCCCAAACGCATTTGTTTTTTTGCTATTTCAAATTGGGGATGAGATTCTAGAAAAGGATATTTCACTAGTTCTATCGCCGGATTTTTTTCTAATACTTTTGCAAGATTCAACCCATTTTCTGAATGTTTTTCCATACGCAAAGCAAGCGTTTCAATGCTTTTAGAAATCACCCATGCATTGAAAGGCGACATAGCCGGACCGCTATGACGTGCGAAAAGTTTTATCTGATCGATCAGATCTTTTCTTCCGTTTATCGTTCCTCCCATCACTCTTCCTTGCCCGTCTAAATATTTAGTTGCCGAATGAATAACAAGATCAGCCCCAAATTTTATTGGTTGTTGGATGTAAGGTGTCGCAAAACAATTATCAACTATTAAAATGATTTTATTTTGTTTGGCAAATTTACCGAGCCATTCCAGATCAACTATGTCAATTCCGGGATTGGAAGGCGTTTCGACGTATATTATTTTTGTTTCCTTTTTTACAAATTGCTGCCATGTTTCCGGATGATTGATATCTACGTATGTATGCGTGATATTCCATTTCGGGAAAATTTTTGTAAAAATAGAATGCGTAGAACCAAATATCGAACGGCAAGAAAGAACATTGTCGCCGGTATTCAATAAAGCGGCAAACGTAGTAAATATTGCGGCCATTCCGGAAGCTGTTGTCCAACCCGCTTCTGCGCCTTCCAACAAGTTCATTTTATCAATCAGCTCCGTTGTATTTGGATTGGAGAAACGGCTGTAAAGATTTCCCGGTTTCTCATCGGCAAACATAGCACGCATATCTTCTGCATCATCAAACAAAAAACTGGAGGTGAGAAATAACGGTGTAGAATGCTCCTTCTGCTGAGTGCGTGGAGTTTGTGTTCTTACCGCTTGTGTTTCAAAATTTTTATATTTCGCCATAATTTAATTTGTCTTAAATAGCTTGCAAATGTAATTGAATAAAATCATTTTCAAATCATGAACTTTCAAATTCAAATTTTGAACTTATTTATAACCCAACCTTTTTCTTTTCAAATTCGTGTATATTCATTAGTTCAAAGTCAGAAAGTTTAAAGTTCCAAGTTCTATTGGTTAGACTAATAGTTCAGCATTCTTGAATTTTTATATCTGCGAAAGTGTAACATATTAAAAAAAAACTATCTTTGGCATACTGACAATCAATCATATCGCATTAAATGTTTTTAAAAACTAAAGATTTATCCTTCATAGAAAATAACATACTAATTTTACCTAAGGTGATTATTTGAACTTTCAAACTTTCAACTTTCAAACTGAATTATACATGAGCTATTTTACAAAATTTTTGAAACCTGCCTTCTTTCTTTCTTTTTTTATCCTCCAAGTTGCTGCTTATGCTCAACCTGTTAATGACCTAATATGCAATGCAACACCTATCAGCGTTAGTTTGGGATGTTCCGAATCCACTAATGTTGGCGCAACAATAAGTGAAACTACTTTTACAATTTCCTGCTGGGGCGGTGCTGCCATTAGCAATGATGTTTGGTTTAAATTTGTTGCCACTGTTCATGATATGACTGTAAGTACCGATGTTCAAGGTCTTACCCTTACCGATACACAAATTGCCATTTATAGTTCTTCCGATAATACTTGCACAGGCACACTAAGCCAGGTAGGATGTGACGATAATTCCGGAACAAATGAACCAAATAATTCAATTGCTAATATGGCTGCCTTAATTCCCGGAAACGTTTATTTTATAAGAGTGGATGGAGCCGGAACTGCTACCGGTACTTTTTGTATCAATGTTTCTAATACATACACTCCAGGATCAAGCGCTTGTGAAGCGCAAATTGTTCATCCCAATAATCTCACTTGCCAAGTACCATCAACATTTAATCGTAATGATAATGGAAATAGAGTAAATAACGCAATAGCTCCTTTAGGGTCTTATAGACAATTAGGTGTCGATTATCCATGTAGCACAGATAATGATGAAACAAACCAATATGGTACCTGGACTACTTTCATCGCCAATAGCGATTCCATTACTATAACGAATGAAGTATCTGGGACCGGTGGAAATCGCAATTATATTCTTTTTTCTGTTCCAAATGTTGATGACTGTAGCAATTTAACTTGCGTGAGCAGCGACTCGGCAGTGGCATCCGGGAATGTCACTTTTTCGGGGTTAACCATAGGAAAAAAATATTTAATTCTAACAACATTAACCGGAAGTTCAAGAGCATTGGTTTTCCGTACTGACATGTGCGTTAAAAGCAATACAGGATGTACGCCACCTGCAAATGATGATTGCGCAAAAGCACAAACCATAACTGCCGACCAATTATACATTGTTTCCACTTATTGTGCAACTGCTGACGTCCCCCCAGATTTGTGCGATGGTAATTCAGATAACACTATTTGGTTCTCATGGACAGTCCCTTCTACTTGGACAGGAGGTGCTTTTTTTCAATTGTATCAGCAAAATTGTACCGGAGGTGATGGTTCCAAAGGTTCTCAGGTTTCTGTTTATAACCCTGGTATAACATGTGGTAGCCCTACTACTAACACTCCTAGGAACAATTGCAGCGTAGGAACATCATCCAACACTCAAACAGACAATAATATCACTACCGTTTGGACTCCAACCCCAAGTGCTACGTATATGATTGCTTACGATGGTTACGCCCATGAGGTTTGTACCATGAGGTTTCAAATAACCAATAAAGCTTCTACAAGTGACATTACAGTTAACTCTTCAGAAATTTGTCCCGGTGGAACTATTACGCTCACAGCCAGTGGCGGGGACTCTTATTCATGGGACACCGGAGAAACAACAGATCATATAACAGTTAGTCCATCGGTTACTACTTCTTATGTTGTTACATCTACTTCAGGCAAAATAGGTTCAGCAACCGGATTTGTAATAGTAAAGCCAATCCCTGAATTAAACAGTTCCTTAACACCTGTTGCCTGTAGCGGTAAAACTTTTGATTACAACCCTACAAGCACAACCTCCGGTACTACATCCTTATGGACAAGAGCTGCTGTAGCAGGTATCAGCAATGCTGATAGCTCAGGGTCGGGCAACCCTAATGAAATATTAATAGACACGACCTTAAATCCCGTGAATGTAAAATATGTTTATATGTCTACTGCAAATGGTTGCACCAATGCTCCTAAAGGAGATACAGTAATTGTAAAGGTAAATCCTGAAGCTGTTATCCAGAATTATACACAAACCATTTGTAGTAAAAAAACATTTACGATCATCCCTAAAAATGGTTTGCCTACAGCAGCTACAAAAATACCTACAGGCACAACATATACCTGGCCTGCGCCAACAATAACTCCTGCAGGAATAATAACAGGCGATAGCGCTGCAACAACCGGAAAAGATACCATCATCAGCCAAACTTTAATAAATTCAACACACAGCAAAATAGCAATTGTAACATACACCGTAACCCCTACTATTTACAGTTGTGCCGGAGACCCTTTTACAGTAACCATTACTGTAAATCCTACTGATAGTTCCTTATTTCACTATTCTTTATCTACCTATTGCCGAAATGATATTTCCCACGATACTACTGCAATCGTAGCGGATTCAAACGTACATGGCACATTTAGATCTACTCCGATTCTTAATGGTTTTAATTCTGCAACAGGGCGTTTCAACTTAAGAACAAGTGCCGTAGGTACTTACACCGTAACGTATGTTACGAATGGAATTTGTATTGATTCCAGCACCTTTAAAATTACAATAACTCAAGATCCTCACGCTAATTTCAGTTATAGCAATTCAGCCTATTGTCAATATGCTACACCTAACCCTGATCCTATATTTACACTTATTCCGGACACCTCCAGTGCCGGTATTTTTACCTCACACCCTAATGGTTTGAAATTTGTATATACAGGTATAACAAGTGCAGATACTTCTCAAACAGGTGAAATTGATCTTTCAGCCAGCTCACCCGGAACTTACACAGTAACCAATTCAATTGCCGCTATAGGGATTTGTTCAGCTACGGCTGACTCTGTTATTGTAACAATAAACCCTGCTCCTCTCATGACCAACACAATTATAGCTACTACTGTTTGCAGCAATAGCCCTTTAAATATTTCATTAATTCCCAGTGTATCCTCAACATTAATTTGGGTTGCTACAAACAATACAAATACAACAGGAGAAAGCATCACCAACAAAATAACAAACACTATTAACGATGTAATCCTTAATAACTCACTAATCCCGCAAACAATAACTTATACAATAACGCCGATCTCTTCACATAATTGCCTTGGAACTGCTCAAACAATAAATGTAATAGTTAATCCAAAGCCGGTAATGACCAGCAGTGGAAGTTCAATCACTATCTGTAGCGGAGATACCATTAACCGTGCATTAACAACCGATATTACTTCAACATTCAAATGGATTGCAACAAACAATGCAAATATTACTGGTGCAAGTACCGCATTACAACCAACAGATACGCTCATCAATATATTAATCAATACTTCCACATTGGTTCAAACGGTCACTTATACAGTTACACCAACCTCAAATCCGGGAAGTTGTTCAAACTCTCAAATAATAAATGTAAAAGTAAATCCAAAACCGGCACTGACTAACGCTTCCGTAATCCCCGATATATGCAGCGGATCAAATGCAACCCTTACTTTATTTTCTCCAGTAAATAAACCTACCTACACATGGATAGCAGGAGACAATCCGAATACTACCGGCGAAAGCATTGTACAGCATAAAACACAAACAATAGGTGATATCATAACAAGTAGCGCTAATACAGTGCAAACTATAACCTATACGGCAACTGCCACTTATACAGCAACACCTACCTCAAATGGTGAAGCTTGTGTTAGCATACCTCAAATAATTACAGTAAAAGTAAATCCGACACCTGCAATGACAAATGCCGATTCAGCAACTATGTGCAGTGGAGCCGTTTTAACCATCCCATTAACATCTAATGTAGTTTCAACATATACTTGGAAAGCAACCGATAATGCAAATACAACGGGCGAAACAATAACACCACCGCAAACAACCCATACAATAACCAATACAATTAACAATAGCACTTCATTGGTGCAAACTGTGGTTTATAATATAACCCCAACATCAACAGATACACCGGCTTGTGTCGGAACGGCTGAAACGATAAACGTAATGGTAAACCCTAATCCAACTATGACGAGCGCTAATTCAGACTTAATATGCGGTAATGGAAATCCTACAAACATGGCATTATCAGCCAATGTAGCTTCAACATTTACCTGGCAAACAACGGATAATCCGAATACAACCGGTGAAAGCATTATATCCCAAACAACAGATACCATCAACGATTCCATCATCAACAATACTATCAGTACTCAAACAATAACCTATACTGTTATACCAACTTCAATGGCGGGAATTTGCTTAGGAACTCCGCAAACAGTTATTGTGACTATTGCACATCCTATTGCAGCGTTCTCGAATAGTCCGGAAAACGGAACGCCGCCTTTGGTAGTTAATTTTACAAATAGCAGTGGAAATTCGAACACTTACAAATGGTCCTTTGGCGATGGAAATGGAAGCATGGCTGCTGACACCAGTCATACATACAACGCTCCGAATACCTATACAGTTACTTTAGTTGCAACCAACAATTATTTATGTCCTGATACAGCAACAGCGATTGTACTTGTTTATAAATTGGTCATTTCAAATGTATTTACTCCTAATGGAGACGGCAACAATGATTTTTTTGCTATTAAATCTACCGGAATCACAAGTTTAGAGATGGAAATTTACAACCGTTGGGGAATTAAAGCATTTGAAACAAATGCACCCGATGGTAAATGGGATGGACGCTATACAAATGGTAAATCAGCCGATGATGGAACGTATTATTATATTGTTAAAGCAACAGGCATTGATGGTCAGGAATATGTTGAAAAAGGATTTTTAACGTTGTTAAGATAAAGGATTAACTCATTGTCAAATTAAGTTGTTGTTCATAACTTTATGTTGATTAGATAGCAAAACGATTAGCTCTTAATTAGCTTTGTTTTAATCATTTGGAAACATAAAAACAATTACCATGAAAAAAGTTGACCTTCTGCTAGAAGAATATGGCGCAAGCCATAAAAATAAAACCAATAAGTTAATACATTGGATTTGTGTTCCGGCTATATTTTTTGTCATAATAGGCCTATTGTGGTCCATCCCTACTCCTGAATCATTTAGTAGATTTAATTTTCCGGTTAACTTCGGAACCATCTCTCTTTTACTTGCAATGCTCTATTACTTGAGTTTATCACCAAGTTTAACCCTTGGGATGATCTTCGTTGCAGCAGGGATTGTAGCAGGAAATAATTATTTAGATAAACTTGGAACGCCTCCGCTATGGCTTATTTCAACAGTTGTTTTTGTTGTTGCCTGGATATTTCAATTCATCGGGCATGGAATAGAAGGCAAAAAACCTTCCTTCTTGAAGGACCTTCAGTTTCTACTAATTGGACCACTTTGGCTTCTGCACTTTATTTATAAAAAACTGAATATTCCATTTTAATTTTATTAGTTAAACCTGTTTAAAGTTTATTGATTCCCGACTACATCCTCCCCCTGAACTTATTCATGTGATCATGCACTATTAGTCAAGTTCTGAGTCCCAATCCTTCTGAATGCCCATTAAATTATCCTTTCGTTTCTGAAATATATTTTATTTTTAAAAATTCAACAATAAAACATCCGTAATCTATTTTTCTGCTTCTCATAACCTCTCTGATTCATTTACCCTACCAGATAGAAAAAACGCAATAAAAAAATATAATAAAAAAATTATTTTTTGTATCTTCGCGACAAAATAGAAACACTAAATTTAATTGTTAATGCTTAGTTGTTAGTGGTTCATGTACAAACGCTAATTAATAACTAACAAAAACCGTTAATAAAAACAACTATATTAAATGATTAACAGATTAAACGATTCAAAAGAAGGCCTATACAGGGAAGCTTACGAACATGATGCATGTGGTGTTGGTTATATATGTGACATAAAAGGAAGAAAATCCCATCAGATAGTCTCTGATGCTTTAACCATATTGGAAAATATGGAACATCGCGGTGCTTGCGGTTGTGATCCTGATTCAGGAGATGGAGCAGGTCTTTTATTGCAAATCCCTCATGATTTTTTTTTAACAGAATCCTCAAAACTAAATATTAAATTACCTAAAGTTGGGGAATATGGTGTTGGAATGTTATTCTTTCCTAAAAAACCAACCGTTAAAGAAGCTTGCCGCAAAGCAATTGTACAAGCCGCTGAAAAATCAGGTCTTACTATTTTAGGTTTTCGTAAAGTGCCTGTTGACATTACTGGAATCGGTGAAACAGCTCTATCCATGGAGCCGGATATGGAACAAATTTTTGTTGCCAAACCGAAACACATTACTTCTTCTGACGATTTCGAGCGTAAATTATACGTTTTTAAAAATTACATCACCAAATTTGCCCGTGAAAAAGAGACCGCTGCAGTTCAACATTTTTATGTGGTGTCTTTCTCTTCCCGCATTATTGTTTACAAAGGACAATTCACCAGTGGCCAGGTACGTCATTATTTCCCTGATCTAACCAATGTAGGTGTTAAATCCGCTTTCGGAATGATCCACTCACGTTTCTCCACCAATACATCTCCATCATGGAGATTGGCGCAACCTTTCCGTTTCATCGCGCATAACGGTGAGATCAATACGGTTGTTGGAAATTTAAACTGGTTCTATTCCGGCATGCGTTCTTTCGTTTCTCCTTATTTCACCAAGGAAGAAATGGATATGTTATTGCCTGTTATCGATAATAATCAATCCGATTCAGCATGTTTGGATAACGTAGTTGAATTATTGGTACACTCCGGCAGATCATTACCGCATGTTATGATGATGTTGATTCCGGAGGCTTGGGATGAAAATGAACAAATGGATCCACTGAAAAAAGCATTTTACGAATATCACGCTACGTTGATGGAACCATGGGATGGCCCTGCCGCACTTAACTTTACTGATGGTAAACTAATCGGAGCCACACTTGATCGTAACGGTTTACGACCATTGCGCTACGTAATTACAAATAACGATCAGATCATCGTTGCTTCTGAAGCAGGCGTTTTACCTATTGATGAAGCAACAGTCATTAAAAAAGGTCGTTTACAACCCGGTAAAATGTTGGTAGTAGATATTGAAAACGGTAGAGTGATCACGGATGATGAAGTAAAAAAACAAGTAACATCCACTCAACCGTATGCTGAATGGTTGAAAAACTTTAAAATTAAACTGGAAGATCTGGATGAGCCACGCGTAGTATTTACGGAGCTTTCAAGCGCATCTACCTTCAAGTATCAACAAGTATTCGGTTATTCAAGAGAAGACATTGAAACCATTATTAAACCAATGGCTTTGGATAGCAAAGAGCCATTGGGTTCAATGGGAACAGATATACCTTTGGCGGTATTGTCTGATACACCTCAACATTTATCAAACTATTTTAAACAACATTTTGCTCAGGTAACCAATCCTCCTATCGATCCTATCCGTGAACGATTAGTAATGAGTTTGGTTGGATTTATGGGTAACAACGGTAACCTGTTGGATGAAGACAAAATGCATTGCCATAGTCTGGCTTTGAAACAACCGGTTTTAAATAATTCTGATCTGGAAAAGATAAGAAGCTTAGATACCGGATCGTTTCAAACAAAAACGCTTCAAACATATTTCGTAGCAAATGGACTGCAGGGCTCACTTGAAAAAGGGTTGGCGAGGTTATGCCAATACGCTGAAGATGCCGTAAACGACGGTTTTGAAGTATTGATTCTTTCCGACAGAAAAATCGATTCTCAACATGCACCAATCCCTTCATTACTTGCCGTATCTGCAGTTCATCATTATCTTATAAAAAAAGGATTGCGTGGTGCTGTAGGATTAATTGTTGAAGCCGGAGACGTTTGGGAAGTTCATCATTTCGCATGTTTAGTAGCGTTTGGTGCTACTGCGATTAACCCTTATTTGGCACTGGCATCTATCAACAAATTATTGGTTGATGATAAATTAGATACTAAACTGGATATAAAATACCTGACAAAAAATTATGTTAAATCTGTTTGTGATGGTTTATTGAAAGTGTTCTCTAAAATGGGTATCTCCACACTTCAATCCTACCATGGATCTCAGGTATTTGAGATTGTTGGATTTCAACAAAATGTAATTGACAAATATTTTACCGGTACCGTTACACGTATTGGCGGGATGGGCTTGGATGAAATTGCTCACGAAGCATTGATCAAACATTTCAGTGGTTTCAAACCAAATGAATTCAGCAATAGATTACTTCCTGAAGGCGGTGTATATCAATGGAATCGTAATGGGGAGCCGCATTTATTCAATCCTCAAACAATTCATTTATTGCAACATGCCACTCGTACCAATAACTACGAGATCTATAAAAATTATGCAAAACTGATCAACAACCAAAAAGATACCATGTATACCATTCGTGGTTTGTTGGAATTTGTTCATCATAAACAACCGATATCTCTTGAAGAGGTGGAACCTGTTGAGGCTATCATGAAACGATTTGCAACCGGCGCGATGTCGTTCGGCTCTATTTCTCATGAAGCACATAGCACGTTGGCTATTGCTATGAACAGAATTGGTGCACAAAGTAATACTGGTGAAGGTGGCGAAGATGAAATAAGATATGTAAAATTACCGAACGGAGATTCTATGCGTTCTGCCATCAAACAAGTTGCTTCCGGACGATTTGGTGTTACTGCAAATTATCTTGCCAATGCAGATGAGTTGCAAATTAAAATGGCACAAGGTGCAAAACCCGGTGAGGGCGGGCAATTACCCGGACACAAGGTAGATGAGTGGATTGCGAGAGTGCGTCACGCAACACCGGGAGTTGGTTTAATTTCTCCACCTCCACACCACGATATTTATTCTATTGAGGATCTGGCTCAGTTAATATTCGATCTGAAAAATGCAAACCGTCATGCACGTATCAGTGTGAAACTGGTTGCGAAAGCAGGTGTTGGAACAATTGCCGCAGGTGTTGCAAAAGCACATGCGGATGTTATTTTAATTGCAGGTCATGATGGTGGAACAGGTGCATCACCTTTAACTTCTGTTGTTCACGCTGGTTTACCATGGGAACTTGGTTTAGCCGAAGCGCAACAAACATTGGTGAAAAACAAATTAAGAAGCCGGGTTGTGTTACAAGCCGACGGACAAATGAAAACCGGTAGAGACATTGCTATTGCAGCTTTGCTGGGCGCTGAAGAATGGGGTGTTGCAACTGCTGCACTTGTTGCAGGCGGTTGTATCATGATGCGTAAATGCCACTTGAATACCTGCCCTGTTGGAGTTGCAACACAAGACCCTGAACTAAGAAAATTATTTACCGGAAAACCCGAACACATCGTTAATTTATTCCACTTTATTGCCGAAGAATTACGCGAAATAATGGCTTCATTAGGTTTAAAAACGATCAACGAAATGGTGGGCCGTTCTCACTTCCTGAAACTACGTGAAGATATCGATCATTGGAAAGTTAAAAATATCGATCTTTCCGATCTGTTGTATACCATGGAAAACCCCGCAGGACTAACCTTATACAACAGCGAGAAACAAGATCACGGAATGGATGAGGTGTTGGATTGGCAATTGCTTGAGAAAGCAAAATCAGCCATCGAAACAAAAAAACCTGTTTCTGCTTCTTTCAATATTAAAAACACAGATCGTACCACCGGTACTATTTTATCTTACGAGATCACCAAGAAATACCAATCAGCAGGTTTACCTGAAAATACCATCAATTATAAATTCACAGGCTCTGCAGGTCAAAGTTTCGGTGCTTTTTGTACCAAAGGTTTGTCTTTTGAATTAGCAGGTGAAGCAAATGATTATGTGGGGAAAGGATTGTCTGGTGCTAAATTGGTTATTTATCCCGCACCAAATACTGTTTTCAAACCACATGATAACATGATCATCGGTAACGTTGCGCTTTACGGTGCTACTGATGGTGAGTTGTTTGTAAGAGGGATGGCCGGCGAACGTTTCGCGGTACGTAACTCTGGTGCCACTTCCGTTGTAGAAGGTGTTGGTGATCACGGTTGCGAATACATGACAGGCGGAAAAGTATTGATCCTAGGAAAAACAGGACGTAACTTTGCTGCCGGAATGAGCGGCGGTATTGCCTGGATCTACGATGTGGATAAATCGTTTGCCATCAATTGCAATACCGAAATGGTCGACTTAGATCCACTTTCTCCTGAAGATGCAGAGGAAATAAAAACATTGCTTGATAAGCATAGTAAGCTTACAAAAAGCCAGGTTGCTAAATTTATTTTAGGCGATTGGGAACAACAATCCGGATTCTTTGTGAAAGTATTCCCGAGAGAATATAAAAACGTTTTGAAACAACAAACTAAGGTTAAACAATCAGCAAAATAATAATGGGAAAAGATACAGGGTTTAAAGAGTTTGACAGAGAACTTCCTTCAAAAATATCAGTTGCAAAACGCTTAGACAATTACGATGAATTTGTTGGGAAATATTCAGATGAAAAGTTAAATCAACAAGCGGCACGTTGCATGAATTGCGGTGTTCCTTTTTGTCATAGCGGCTGTCCGCTGGGAAATGTTATTCCTGAATTCAACGATGCTGTTTATCATGCTAAATGGGAAGAAGCATATACTATACTTACTTCAACCAATAATTTTCCTGAATTTACAGGAAGAATTTGTCCGGCGCCGTGTGAATCCGCTTGTGTTTTAGGAATCAACAAACCGGCTATTGCCATTGAGGAAATAGAAAAACACATCATCGAAATTGCTTTTGAAAAAGGACTTGTTAAAGCGAGTACGCCCTTGGTTCGTTCAGGAAAAACTGTTGCTGTTATCGGCTCAGGTCCTGCCGGATTGGCCGCTGCGGCTCAACTCAATAAGGTTGGACATACCGTTAAAGTTTACGAACGCGATGATCAACCGGGCGGACTTTTGCGTTACGGAATCCCGGATTTTAAATTAGAAAAATCAGTAGTAGAACGCAGAGTAAATTTAATGAAAGAGTCAGGAATTGAATTTATTTGCAATACTGAAGTGGGTAAAGATGGAGATGTAAAGAAATTTATTGATGGTTTTGATGCAGTTGTTTTAGCAGGTGGATCAACCATTCCAAGAAATTTAAATATGCCCGGCCGCGAATTGAACGGTATTCATTTCGCAATGGATTTCTTAAAACAACAAAATAAAGTAAACAGTAAAACAGGTTTGCAACCTGTTTCTAAACCAAATTCTGAATCAAAAGCAGATTACAAATCTGTTGTTCCTGATCAAATAGTAGCTACTGGTAAAGATGTGGTAGTAATTGGTGGTGGTGATACCGGATCAGATTGTGTTGGAACCTCCAACCGTCAGAAAGCAAAATCCGTCAAACAATTTGAGTTGATGGGTAAGGCACCTGTAGACAGGAATGACAACATGCCATGGCCAAATTATCCAATGATATTCAGAGTAAGCTCTTCACAAGAAGAAGGCTGCGAACGTTTCTTTGGAATAAATACCAAAGAATTTATTGGTGACAATAAAGGTCAACTAAAAGCGATCGTAGTTTCTGATGTAAGCTGGGAAATAGATGGTACCGGACGTCCGGTAAAATTTACGGAAGTACCTGATTCAACACGCGAAATCCCTTGTCAATTATTGCTAATCGCCATGGGCTTTTTACATCCTCAATTTGAAGGAATACTTGAAAAAGGGGGTATTGAATTGGATGAACGCTCCAATGTAAAAGCTCGTGAAGGAGATTACAAAACCAATGTATCTAACGTTTTTGCCGCCGGCGATATGCGTCGCGGGCAATCATTAGTGGTCTGGGCTATTTCCGAAGGAAGAGAAGCGGCACGTAAAGTAGATGAATTTTTAATGGGACACTCTGCTTTAGAAAGTAAAGACAGAATTATTAATGCCAATAGTTTCTAATTAATTTGCGACTTTGATGTCATTCCGATAAGATAAATTCAAAAACTAAGATGTCTCATTTACTCGATGAAGTAAATCAATTTTATCGCATCAGCCATTAATATTTATTATCATCAAAATAAAACCGTAAACAGATATTAAAATAACTATTTACGGTTTTTTATAAGTGGAGAATATCGGATTCGAACCGACCACCCCTTCACTGCCAGCGAAGTGCTCTAGCCAAATGAGCTAATTCCCCTTAAGGATTGCAAATGTAATTAAATATTATGTAATTTATAATAGTATTGCACGAAACATTCAAGTGATTCAGGTAATGCTTTTTAGGTTGCTTTTCTCCCCTTATACCACTATATTTGCACCCTTTATTTAAGGACTTGGCTTAAGTTTAATGAGCCAATTACTTTATTTATTTATTGAATTTTGAAATGAAAAATTACAAAACATATACCGCTCTGAATCTTTCGCAAACGGCAAAAGACATTCAAAAGATCTGGGATGAAAATAAAACCTTTGAAAAATCTATTACTACGCGTGAAGGAAAAACTCCTTTTGTATTTTACGAAGGACCTCCAAGTGCCAACGGATTACCAGGCATTCATCACGTTATGGCACGTTCCATCAAAGATATTTTTTGCAGATATAAAACACAAAAAGGATTTCAGGTAAAACGTAAAGCAGGTTGGGATACCCACGGATTACCAATAGAATTAGGTGTTGAAAAAACATTAGGCATCACCAAAGAAGACATTGGTAAAAAAATTACTGTTGAGCAATACAATCTGGAATGCCGTAAGGATGTAATGAAATATACCGATGTATGGGAAGATGTAACCCGTAAAATGGGTTATTGGGTGGATATGACAGATCCATACATCACTTATGATAATCGGTACATTGAATCGGTTTGGTGGCTCTTAAATAACCTATATGCGAAAGGTTCTATCTATAAAGGATTTACCATTCAACCATACTCTCCTGCAGCAGGAACAGGGCTTTCCACACATGAATTAAATCAACCGGGATGTTATAAGAATGTGAAGGATAGGACGGCGACGGTTATGTTTAAGGCAGTTCAAAGTTCAAAGTTGGAAAGTTTAAAGTTGGATAGCGATGTTTATTTCCTTGCTTGGACGACTACTCCATGGACTTTGCCTTCTAATACAGCGTTGGCCGTTGGAAAGGACATTGACTATGAAGTTATAAAATCATACGAGCAATATAATAAAAAACCAATAAACGCAATTATTGCGGGAGCTTTAGTACACAATCAATTTTCTTCTAAAATTTATAAAGAGGTTAGCACTGAAAATGAGTTTGAAGAAGAGTATGATAAGTTTAAACAAGGAAAAGGATTTATACCATACTTATCAATTAGTAAATTAAAAGGTTCTGAATTAGCAGGTTTACAATACGAACAACTCATGCCTTTCGCACAACCAACAGATGGCGATGCATTCCGTGTTATAACAGGCGATTTTGTTACTACTTCGGACGGAACAGGTATTGTTCACATTGCACCGAGTTTTGGTTCGGACGATTTTAGAGTGGCGAAACAAAATGGCATTGGCTCATTAACATTGGTTGACAGGCGTGGTAAATTTTTACCGGAAATAAAAGACGGTGTATTTTTATATGGTGAAGAATACGTGAAGGAAGCTTATCTGACCGATGCAGAAAAGGAAACGGAGTTTCAAAATCAGAAAAAAATATTAGAAGCAACGGGTAAAATAAAAGAGTTGAAAGCCTATCTGAGTGTTGATGAACGCATTGTTTTAAAATTACAGGAAGAAGGAAAACTCTTTAAAAAAGAAACCTACGAACACAGTTATCCGCATTGCTGGAGAACAGATAAAC
>PLYN01000042.1 GCA_003151815.1 Bacteroidota bacterium
TTAACACAAAAGCGGAAACAGCACCAATTGCATCAACTACTAAACCTGCCGTTAATAATGCTGATAATACAACTACAATTAACACAAAAGTGGAAACAGCACCAATTGCATCAACTGCTAAACCTGTTACAAATAATGCTGATAATACAAGTTCTGTAAATACGAAAGCAGAAACGACACCTATCGCATCAACTGCTAAACCTGTTACAAATACTACTGATAATACAAAATCAGTAAGTACTAAAGCGGAAACAACACCAATAGTTTCAACAACAAAAGCTGTTTCAGCCACGTCCGATAATTCAAAATCATTGCTAAATAATCCGGTAGCATCAACTTCCAAAACTCCGGATGAAGAATTAGTAACTCTTAATAAGAAAAATGAAGTTGAATTAGCTTCCGCTGAAAAAATTGAGAACAAATCTGATCGTGAAAAAGCAAAGGCTGATGTATTGCAAAAATGGTCGAAAGAAATTGATGCAGATCTTGTAAAACAAAAACAAGTTTATGACACTACAAGCAATGTGGCATCCAAGGCATTGTTAGCTAAAAAAATTAGCGACGCAGCCGTTAGTTCGAAAGAAAAACAAACAAAAGCAAATGAAAGTTTAGCTGCTATTGAAACGTTGAAACAAAATTCAGTAGCAACTATTAATAATACTTCTCCTGAAACTCCCACATCTCCAAATATAAAAAGCACTTCAGTTGATAATACAAAAAATGAAACTGCCCAATTAACTAAAAAAACAAACGACAAAGCCCTTGACAAGATCAACAAAGGAAATGCAGATGATTTAGCTGTTGCTGAAAAAATTGTAAACAAACAAGATCGTGAAAAAGCAAAATCTGCCGCATTAAAAATGTGGGCGGAAGAAATTGATGCTCATACTGTAGATCTTCAACAAAAATATTGGGATGAAACGGACAGTAAAAAGAAATCCTTGTTAGCCTTGCAAATTGCTGATGCCGAGAAATTTTCAAAAGAAATGCTTAGTCCGAAAAATACAGGTATAGAAAAACCGAATGCGACACCTTCAACAAAACCGAATGCAACAATAGCTTCAATAGTTGTACTTCTTCCGGATGAAGTGTTTGAGCATAAATCAAGCCCTGTCTATTCAGCAGAAAAACCAATACCTATAAATGACAAATTACCGGAAGGTTTAATTTACAAAGTTCAAATTGGCGCATTTCGCAAACCGATACCACAAGATTTATTTGTAGGGATGAGTCCGATAACAGGTGAAACAACTCCTCAAGGTTTTATTCGTTATACGGCAGGGATATTTAAAAATCTGAGTACGGCTGAAAATATTAAAAATGAAATTAAAAGTTTAGGTTATAAAGATGCTTTTATAGTTGCTTTTAATAATGGTAAACGTATTCCATTGAAGGAGGCATCTACTATTTCCGGAACAACTCCTGCTGTTTATGCACAAGCAAAACCAGAAACAACTTCCCCTACAAATGTTAGTCAATTACAAAAACTTTATTCAGATATTCCACCAGCAACGATTGCAAATAGAGCGGTTGAAGAACAACAAAAAGAAATTGCTCCAACTGAAAATGTAAAAAGTGTAGGTGGATTATTTTATACCGTGCAGGTCGGAGTATTTGCACAGGCAGTACCTTCAAATAAGTTATTTAACATTCAGCCACTATACACAGAAACAGCGCCTAACGGTAATTTGCGTTACAACATTGGAATTTACAATAATCTGACACGCGCTACGGAGGCAAAATTTATGGCGATTGATGTTGGTCTCAAAGATGCATATATTACCGCTTATTACAATGGTAAGCGTATTTCAATGAATGAGGCGAACCAACATGGATTGGAGGAAGGAGCAATGGTATTTTCAAAGGCACCTAATATAAATGTATTGCCGTTTTTTGGATCGCCGAAACAAAATGTTCCTGAAAGTTCAACAGCATCTGCACAACAATCGTTACAAACCAATCCAACACCTGCAATAGGCAATGAAAAAAAATCTGTTACTGATAATAATGCTGCTGCTGAAAAACAACCGGCTAACATCGAAAATCAAATTTATGCAAGTACTTTCGCTGCTGATGTGGCATTTAAGATTCAGTTGGGTGCTTTTAGATTCGAAGTTCCGCTTGATATCGTCAATAAATTTTTAAAAATTTCTAAGTTGGGTGTTGAAAATTATGTGGATATAAATGGCTTAACTATTTTTACTGCCGGAGATTTTAAAAGTTATGATGACGCCAATAAGGTGAAACAGGAATTAGTAGCAGATAGTTTTAAAGATGCTTTTGTAGTGGCATATCGCAACGGTAAAAAAATATCGATGGACGAGGCAAAAAAGTGATATAGGACAAATTTCCCTTCTTTTAAAAATTGATATCCTTCTTGTAAAACAAAAAAACATTTCGATATAGAAAAACGAATAGTATAAAAAATACAGACACGAATTACACTAATTTTTTTGTGTTCAATTCGTGAAATTAGTGTCAGATTAATTTTACAAATGAAAACTAAAAATTTCGATAAAAAACAACACGAGTTCGATACTGAATCGGATGTGCTTTTGGAGGTGGAAGAAGCTCTTATATCCGGTAAACAAATTATACTGTATAATGACCCATTCAATACATTTGATTTTGTGATTGAATCATTGATACAAGTTTGTAAACATGATGAGTTACAAGCTGAACAATGTACCTATCTGGTTCATTACAAAGGGAAATGCGCTGTTAAAAAAGGTTCTTCCGAACAATTAGAACCCATGTGTACTGCCCTTTTGGATAGAGGCTTAACTGCTGAGATTGAATGAGGTTATTAGTTTCAAGAAACTCTTGCTGTCATTCTTCAAGCGTTCAGAATCACTAAGAAATTTACTTTTCAATAAAGCCCTCTAACGTGTAAATTAGATCATTGAGTAAAACAGCTTTTTCGGAGGTAATCTTTTTTTGTTCGGCCTTTACTTTTGCAATTCCATCTTTCACATTGTCGCTGTTGAAAGGTCCTTCCATGTTTGAAATTACGGTCATAGCTTCCAATGAAACTAAATAATCAGCATCAAGTGCCAACAATATAAAAAATGGCAGGTACTTGCTGAAATTAATTTCTGATTCCCAACAAGCAGCAATTAACTGATGTCGGTTTTTATCTGACTTCGGACTTGCAATAGATAAAAGTAAAATGTCCCCTCCTTTATCTTTTTTGAGATTTAATAAAGTTTGCTCCTTAAAACTTTTGTTGGCAGGGTCTGTTAAAAGCGAAATAAGTTTAGATATTTTATCTTCACTCTTTACAGGTATTTCCATTTTATCATCTATCCCAATTATTTTTGTGATGTAATTTTTGGAGTCGAAATATTTCTTAAAATCTTCTTTATCTTCCATGGTTAATTTAATTTAGGATGCAAATATCTGAAAATAATTTCATTTAGCTCGTCATGTTGAACGCTTGAAACATCTTTCATTTCTATAATTATTTTATTTTTAAGATCCTTCGTGGAGCCTGTCCAGAGCTTAGCTAAACGACTCTGGATGACAAAACCAAGTCTTACTTTTTTATCGGAATAACGCAATCAATTTTATTACGCAGGCCACTGAACTTAATTAATTTCACTTTTATAGAACCAACAGTGATTGATGTTTCAACGTAAACAGGTATTTTGTTTTTATCATCGGTAGCCCATACCGTCATTGCTTCTCCGGATTTAAAAATAGTACCATCAATTAATTTCGGACAAAATTTTATACAACGTATGGTTCCAAATAATTCGGTTTTTATGATTTCCTTGCCCACATAACGCATATAGGAAGGGTATGTTTTTCCATCCAACACAAAAGTTATAGGAATGGTATCGTTCGGTTTATAAAGTGAAAAATCGAGGCAGCGAGCGTAAGAAATCGCTGTCAATACATCATTGGTGCATGCTTGAAGTTTCATAGAATCAAGTTTTAATGATTTTTTATTTCTTAATTCCGCGGTATAAATTTTGCTTTTTTTTGAATTAAAAACATAATCGTCATGTGCAAAATAGCTCCCTTCATTCACCTCCCTGATAAAACGTAAAGGCTTTAATGTTAATGTATCTGCATACGATTCATATTTGTCGCGCACTTTAAAAAACCAATCGTATTTAGGAAAGGTTGCACCAAATCCAACAAAATGATACACTTTAGTATTATTCAAATCAATTAAGGTGGCAGTAAAATTAGCTTCTCCTGTTTCTAACCATATTGCACCCCAATTATAATATATTTTGTAAAAAAGTTGTTCATCTGATTGAAAGGATTGATTGTTTACCACGCAATTATTTTGTGCAGCTATCGTAAATGGGAAAAATAGAAATAGGAAATTAAAGCACTTCTTCATTTTTTTATGATACGAATTTTGCATACTGATCTGTGAAATTCTCGTCACATTTTTGTTTGTTAATTTTCAATATCGATTAACACATCATTCACTTTTTTTGCGGTTGGATAAAATGAAAGTATTTTTTGAAGAACAGCATCCACAACCGAATCCGGACACGATGCACCACTTGTAAGTATAATATCTACAGGAGATTTTTCAGGTAAATAATTGTCGGTCACTAAATGTTCCTGCTTCAGGAAATGGTAATGATTGATCCGGTCTTTTGAAATAATTTCTTCATCAGATGAAATAAAAAAGGTAGATAATTTTTGTTCACACAATTCAACAATATGTGAAGTATTTGAACTGTTGTAACCACCTACTACTATTGCCAGATCAGCATTTTTTTTAAGAAGGCCGTAAGTCGATTCCTGATTTTCATTGGTGGCATAACATAGCGTATCTCTTGTATCTGCAAAATGATTCTTCAACTCTGAACTATTGTATTTTTGAGCCATGATAGATTTAAAATAATCAGAAATTTCTTGTGTTTCAGTGGCAAGCATAGTAGTTTGATTAATCACTCCCAACCGTTCCAAATGTTCTTTTGGATTAAAATTGTCAGAATATTTCCCTTTAAAAACTGATTCGAATTCATCGATGGAAATGTTGCCTAAAATAAATTCACCTAAAACACGCGACTCTTCAAGGTTCATAACAATAATAGACGGTGCATTCTTTTCGCTTCTTGAAAAAGTAGCACGCGTTTCTTCATGTTTATGTTTGCCATGAATAATAATGGTATAATTATCTTCACCCAGCTTTTCCGCTTTCTTCCAAACCCTATCCACAAAAGGACAAGTGGTATTGTATTTATGCACCTCAATACCAATTGCATTGAGTTCCAACTCAATTTTTAATGTGGTGCCGAATGCCGGAATGATCACAATATCATTTTTGGTAAGTTCACTAAAAGGAATAATTTGGTTACCGGAAGTATCCATTAAAAATGTTACCCCTCGTGAAAGCAGATCTTTGTTTACATCAGGATTGTGGATCATTTGACTAAGCAAAAATATTCTTTTTTCGGGATTTTCTTCAATGGCTTTGTAGGAAATTTCAATCGCATTTTCCACACCATAGCAAAAACCAAAATGGCGCGCAATGTAAAAGCGAACAGGTCCAAAGTCAAGCAGAGTGGGACAGAAATCCTTTTTACGAGGGTACATTTTTTTCTGAAATTCTTTTACTTTCGAAATTATCGGACTTTTGTAAAAATCAGGAATGTTAAAACTCTTCATTAATTATTTTATGTAAATGTAAAATGAGTATAAAATTACATTTTAGTTTTCAATTTTAGTAACATTTAATTGCGCCATATTGTGTGTTCGTTCATTGCGAGTTCTGCGTTGAAGCAGAAATTGGAAGCAACACAAAGATTCTATTTAATGAAGTTGTTTAAAGTCCCAT
>PLYN01000051.1 GCA_003151815.1 Bacteroidota bacterium
CATTGGAAATATTGATGTGAACAAAAGAAAAGGTGGTGAAAAAGATTATCTTTTTGATGAATTGCTTTACAAATGCAGATTTTTGGTGGAAAGAACGAATGCTTGGTTAGATGCATTCAAAGCTATTTTAGTTCGTTTTGAAACAAAAAAAACTCATTGGAAATCACTAAATATATTGGCTTTTGCTGTGATTTTATTACGCCAACTTTAAACAACTTCCATTCTTTCATGTTTATAATTAGAATGAAGCTATTTTAAATAGAATAATGATGATTATAAACCGTGAAGGGAAAAATAATAGAGGATGTAAATTTTGAAATAAAACAAGCAATCAAAATTGGGATGAAAAGAGTGTAATTTCCCGTTAATGCACATACTAAAAAACAGAAGTGAAAGGGGCATGGATACTTCCGCTTAAAACAGCTGCCATTCCGATATACGGAACTGAAAACTCATAATTTTATTAGTGTTTTTTGCATTAAAATTAAACCAATTTTAATCTATTATGTTTTAATGAAATGTGTGGTTGTTTCTTCTCGTGTTCGTCAATGCCATTCTTGTATGTAGCTATAATATCGTGATAAGATAAAACACCAATAATAGTTGTATTCTCTTTTGAAACAACAGGTAATACCTCAACATCTTCTTTCGCCATTGTTTCAACCGCAGTTAGCAATGTATCATTCAGTCTTATGTAAATGCCTTTGTGCTTTATTAAGGTTCCTATTAAATCTTCTTGGGAATGAAGATTACTAAACAAGTTTGAAGAACTCAATATGCCTTTATATTCTCCTCCGTTACTTGAAACAATAAAATAATTTGATTGATCGTCCTGTCCCTGATTTACCCATTCACGAATTTCTTTTACGCTACTCTCTTCACTTATTATTATTCCATTGTCATTAAGAATTTGCTCAACTATTAATTTCTCTAATACATCCGGTTCATAAGAATGTGGGGTTTTAACCCCCCTTCTTGCAATTTTTTCTGTCATAATAGTGTTTTCCATACTAAAGTAGGATGTGAAATAAGCAGTTGTGCAAGTAGCTAATAAAGGCAATAAGGCGTTGGATTGACCTGTTGTTTCCAATGCAAATATAATAGAAGTCAGATATGCTCTGGAAGCACCTGCGAACATGGCAGACATACCCACTAATGCTGCTAATGGAATTGTAATTCCTGCTAATGGAAACCAATAAATAATAATGCTTCCAAGTAATGCGCCTGTTGCCCCACCAATAGTGAGCAATGGCGCAAGAGTTCCGCCTGATGTACCACTGCTCAATGAAATAGCCCAAGAAATAAATTTTAATAAACACAACGACAATAAAATTTGTATTGACATTGTTCCTGAAAGTATACCTATAATGTTGTTGTATCCTACACCTAATGTGCGTGGGGCAAAATAGCCAACAATACCAACTGCTAATCCGCCAATTGCTGGCCACCAAGCCCAATGGATAGGCAGTTTTTCAAATCCGTCTTCGATTAAATAAACAATTTTTGTAACCAAAACCGATAATAAACCAATTACAACACCCATAATGCTGTAAAATCCAAGTGATAAATTGGATGCTGATTTTATTATATTATTTATTGGAAATACCACACCTTCTTTAAACAGCAAATGATGACCTGCCGCTCCAATAATGCAAGCCAATGCTACGGGAATAATGGAACGTGGAGAAAATTCAAACAGTAATAATTCTATTGCCAAGAAAATCGCAGCAACTGGACTTCCGAAAATGGCGGACATACCAGCCGTAGCGCCTGCTGCAAGTAATATCTTACGTTCGTTATGTGTTATTTTAAGCAGTTGTCCTAACGTAGAACCCAATGCCCCGCCCGTTGAAATAATTGGGCCTTCAGCTCCAAAAGGTCCGCCTGTACCAATAGCTATAGCAGCAGAAAGGGGTTTTAAATAAATAATAGAGGGTTTAATTTTACTCTGATTCGTTAATATTTGTTCCATAGCTTCGGGTATGCCATGTCCGCGAATTGCTTTTGAACCATAGAATGCCATTAGCCCTACAATAAGCCCTCCAATTGCAGGAATAATAATTACAAACAAACCATACGTATTGTTAGCCGGGCTTGACGGCTCTATAGAAAAACTTCCATAAAAAGAAATGTTTGTAAATAGATCAATAAGATATACCAATAACTTGGCAACAAAACTTATACAAATAGCAACTAAAGCCGCTAAAGCCGAAATAGTAAATAAACGTTTTTTATTATAAGGTTTTTTTTGTTGAAAATTTTCCGGCTCCAATATTTCATTCAACGAAATGGAAATTGGAATACCATTATTTAGTATATTTCTCATTACTTATTATATATAGTGGCACAAAACCAACGTCCCAAAAATCAATTGCAACAATATTATTCCATTTAAAACCCCTGTAATGATAATAGAAATCTTTTCTAAATAAATTTAACAATAAAGAGTCGAAATAATAAACTTACAGCATAACAACAAAAAACAATGTCCCGACAAAATAAATTTTTCTTTTATTAAAATTTGTTTTCATCGGGACATGTAAAAATACTTATTCGTAAAATTTATACTGTGAAAAAATTAAAGAGCGTAAAAAAATCTACATAGATTTTTTTGTCAGCACAGTATATTTAAACTATTAAAATGAAATTTGATATTGTAAATAAAGCATACCACGGCGTGCTGAATTAATCTGAGTATAATCAATCGTTTTGGTATCTTCTTGATAAACAGGACGACTTTGGTAATTAAGACTTATTTTATTATAACCCGAAATCAGCCAATTAAAACCCATATCGACCATTACCATGCTATTATATGCCAAAGCCTGATATTGGTTCACTTGTGCACCAATGTATGGTTGTAAAGTCCCGTGTTTTTTTAGCAGATCATTTTTAAATTTATAACCCAATTGAGCAAACTCGGTATTACCGGTTCCCATCATTGGGAAAGCGTTTCCAAAAGCTTTAGAATTTACATTCGAATTGCTGGTGCTTGTATTCATATTCATTACTCCGTTGTAACGCAAATAATCGTGTCCATAATTAGCATACGACCATGCAACATAGGCACTAATTGCATTTCCTTTTTCTTTGTTCAAGTAAGAATCATAAAATAAATCCACACCTACAATTTCTAAACTTTGATAAGAAAGATATTGAGCATTTTGAGCTGCAGTAGGAACTGCAGGAATAGGAATAGCTGTTGAATTCCAATAACGCATTGCGGCTTGTTGGTATTGGAAGCCTGCACCTAAAGTAAGCATGCGTTTTTTGCCCAAATATGTACCAGTATTGTATGCTAAATCGTTACTTTCCACATCAAAGAAATGCCATTTAAAATAACCTTGGTATTGGAGGTTAGGTGGCGTTGGAGCAAATTTAGAATTCATGGCAATAGTTGTATCAACAGAAGTTGCACTGGCCGAACCTGCGGTTGGTACTGCTGTTGCCATAGAGAAAGGTTTTGCAACACCAACCCTGTAATCAAACTTGCCTACCTGACCTTTCATATACACGCCCATCTTACGACCGAACTGATCGTTCTGATCGGCTGTTGTTTGTTGGTAGATCGGCGCATCAGCCATCATTATGCTACCCACTGCTGGTGCAGAATAACGCAAGGGGCCACCCATACTAGTAAGTCCGGCACCAAATGATAACCATTTTTTATCTTCCCATACTTTATACTCTGCAACGGCATCATGGAAAAATGCATCTTGCTTTCTTGGAGCTAAATAATTAAAATTATTCAAGCCAAATTGAGTGTATACAAATACGTGTTTGGTAACATATCCATATAACTGAAAGCGCATCCGACGGATACCTGCGTCTGCTGTTTTGCTTTGTGCATAACCATTTACGGCACTTCCGGGGTCATTCCAATCATAACGAGCCTGAGCTTGCAATACAGCGGTTGCTTTTAGCCAAGTTGAACTATCCTTTGAGAGGTATACTTTTAAACCTTCTTTTGTGAATCTCTCATGAATTTTATCAGTGATAGATTGAGATGTTGCCGGAACTTCGGGTACTTGTGCAAATGCAGACAAGCTTACCATAAAGCTAATTGAAAGTAATTTGATTTTTTTCATTTTAATATTTTTTTTTCGAGTAATATAAATTTTAAAAAGGTCTTGCAAAAGCCCCAACTAAAACTATTTGAAATTAAAGTTTGGGAACAAAATAACAAATAGCTAGCTGAGACCATGCAAGAGTATTTTCTAGACATTAGCCTTTTTTTAATACTTTAGTAGATGTAGGAGCGTGACCTTTAGGTTTGTGTGATTCATGTTCATTAATAGTTACACTGCCACCATCTAATTCATAATCATGTTGAAAACCATGTAATGAATGAAGAGTAGTGTGATCAATAACCTGACAAGCGGATAAATCAAGAGTTACTTGTTTCCCTTTAGGAAGAGCATAAATTTTCTTTTTTAATCCAAGATAATTAGAGAATAATGCATCGCCTGTAACTTTTACCGTCACTAAATTACCGTTTTGACTAACTTCAGAACGAGATTTGAAAAAATTGCCAAGTTGAGCTCCGCTGAATAAATTTAACAACAGCTCAAGTAATATGCCGCTTCCAACTCCAATTAACAAATCAGTGGCAAGTGTCATGAAAATAGTAATGATAAAAATGATAAATTGATCCGTGCCAATATGCAACATGTGTTTAAATTCTTTTGGACTTGCCAATCTGTATCCTGCGAAGATAAGTAATGCGGCCAAAGCTGCATTCGGAATCATTTCAATTACCGGAACAGCAACTAAGAGCGCAACCAATAAAAACAAACCGTGAAAAAAATTAGCCCAACGTGTTTTTGCTCCAAAACCAACGTTTGCAGAGCTACGTACCACTTCAGAAATCATTGGCGTACCACCAATAATTCCACTAATCGCATTTCCAATTCCTAAAGCAGTTAAATCTTTATTTGCATTTGATTTACGATGATAAGGATCCAATCCATCAATTGCCTTCACGGTCAATAAAGATTCAAGACTTCCAATTAAAGCATATAAAATTACATATTGTATAAAAATCCCGGAGTTAGAAGTAAAACCAGAAAAGTCGACATTAATAAACTGTTTACCTAAAATTTCAGTGATATGTCCAACTTTTACAAGTGAATATTTGCCAACTGTTTCATCAGTACCAATAGCAAAATAAATACCTAATGGAATTGCAACCAATAACACTACAACAGGACCTGGGATTTTTTTCAGAAATCCACTTTTAATGAAAGAAAATCCAAATACAATTGCTAAACAAACAAAACCAATTATTGCAATATGAGAATTTAAAGAAGGTATTAAAGAAGGTATATGACCTAACAAAGGGAGCGTTTCATAAGAAACCATTTTAGTGGGGTCTGTTTCACTTGCATGCTTTAAAAGTGAAGGGGCAATTCCTAACAAAACAGGTAACTGTTTTATGATTATTATCAAACCAATAGCGGCAAGCATTCCATGAATGGCTGCCCCTGGAAAGAAGTCAGCAAGACTTCCGAGTTTGAAAACACCAAATAATATCTGTAATGCGGCTGCGGCCACAATACAACCTAAAGCAAGATGCCAGCCTTGTTCGCCACCACCGAAGGCTTCTACAGAACCAGATACAATTACAATTAATCCGGCTGCCGGACCTTTAATTGTAAGACGAGAACCTGCTAAAAACGATACCACTATTCCGCCAATAATAGCTGCAACTACACCAAAAATTGGATTAGGGAATCCACTGGCTTTAGCAATACCTAAACTTAAAGGCAGTGCTAATAAAAACACCATGAAACCTGATTGTAGGTCAGCCATGAAATTTTCTTTCATTCCTGCTAACCCGTCTTTGGGAATTTGATTTTTTGTTGACATGATTTTATTTTTAAAATTGTTTGATTATTTATTTTATTTATTTGTTTGAAATCTTTATTAATTAAATATGTTTAAGATGATTTATAAGGTGTTTCATGATACGTTTTAATATGAGGTCCAAGAAATATACGAGCATACATTTTAATCAATACAATGCCATTGATTATAAGGCTCAGGGCAGTAAAAAATGCAAGTATAGCTTGGTCTTCATGAACGTGGGTAAAGATTACATCTTCCCCAATAAAAGTTGGCGTGATTGGAAAACCGGCTAACCCTAAACAGGACAAAAGAAAAATAAAAGCAAGTTTTGGATGTTCATATGAATGACCATAGAATTGATTTAGATCCAGATCTTTTTCAGCTGATTGCAATTTGAGAAGACATATATAACCAATAATTCCGGCAACAATTACACCGCTTAAATAAAGATGAACTTGCGAGTATTCAAAATTTTCATTAAACGAAACTGCCAGTGCTATCCAAAAATGATTCATGATAATTAACATCCAACTTAATACAATACTTTTCCTTTCCGTAAATGCTTTAAAAACCATAATTAAACCTATGAAAGAAAAGAAGGTAGGTAAATACTCATGTATTTCACTTGGTATTGTTGGTTTGGTATATAGTGTAATTAATCCAATAATATAAGCGGGAATAAAGAGAAGAAGTAATCTTTTAATGGTGAGAAAATCTAATCTTCTTCCTAAAAATTTTATTGGATTCCATAAGATACTGTTCAGGAATAAATCCAAATTCCATTCTTTAAGAGATAATGTATAAAACGAATATTCGATTTTTTTAGGAAAAGAATCTTCGATAGTTTGTTTACGCGGAATAAAATTATAAAATTGTTCGCGAATTAAATAACTCACAACAGAAGGTGATACCAATAGTTGATAGGTTCTTAAAAAAGCATTTCCGGCAAAATGGAACAAAGCTAGTTTTTCAAATCCACAAGCCACTTCAATAAAAATTAAACCAATTTGTGAAATTGATGAATAGGCGATTTGGCTTTTTACTGATGATTGAACTCTAGCTATTAAAGTGGCTACAATACTGGTAGACAAGCCAAGGATCGCAATAAGAATTCTAACAGAGGTTTGATGTTCCCATAATTCAAATGTTCTTAACAAAAGAAAAACACCCATGTGTACAGAAAGAGAACCGTAAAAAATTGCACTTGATGGAGTTGGACCTTCCATCGCTCTTGGCAACCAGGATGAAAATGGAAGTTGTGCTGACTTAACAGCTGCTGTAACCAATATCATTAATGAAATAAAGACACCAATAAGACTGTGAGTCTCAAGTTCTGAATGCACTAATTCATCATTCCTTAATTGCAAAAATGTGATGTTCAAATGCCACAAATGATGCGCCATCCACATGGCGAGAATCAAACCCACATCACCAATACGGTAAACCGAAAACACTTTAATGGCATTTTTTACCGGTAAATATCTATCTCTGTAAAATGCGATCAATAAAAAAGAACAGATGCCAAGTATTTCCCAACCAATAAACAAGGTTTCAAAATTTCCTGCAAAGATGGCAATGTTGTAACCCAGATAAAAGAAAAGAATGGTATTAAAAAAACGTTTATAACCAGCTTCCCTGTGAAGATAATAACGACTATAAACGGTTACCAAAAATGTTAAAAAGGCTCCAACAAAAAGATAAACTGCGGTAATTTTATCGAAACAAAAATCAACCAAAAATTCATAACCTTCTGTTTTGAAAACAACAATATCTTTTAAATTAAGCGTTGGGTGATTATGGAGTAACCAGTAGATCACAAAAACAAGAAAAGTTCCAAAATGCAAGCCTACAACAGTAAATGCAGTCCAGGAGATTAATGTTTCCTTTTTACCTGGTATCAACAAACTGATTAGAAACCCAATTAAAGGAATAAGAATAAAAAGCTGAAGCAACGGTGTCATTTCCATACTATTTAATTAAGTTCGTAAACTGATAAATTTTCCTGACTACTTTCTATTAGAGACGTAACGTCTGATAAAACACCCACGGATTTTTTCAATGGTTCATAGTTAGAAAACATGCCATTTTTAAAAACAAAAAACTCCTCTGTTTCAGGATTAACTGCAACTAAATTAACCCATTCATTATTAAACCATTCATACATTTCCGGCAATTTTTGAATGGTTTCTAACACCACATTTGGAAAATGTTCAACAATAATAAGCAAACGAATAGGATCGTGTATTTCTATCATTTGACTTGGGAGCCCGGGTCGTAAGTCGCCATCAGCACCGTTGGCAACACCAAAAAGTCCCATCACATTATGCGGTAATTTTGTGCCTGCACCCAATTTTTGGTTATCAACTCTTGAGAAAAAATATTCGAGATTAATACCACCGCAAACAGGTCCGAGAGGTTTCATGATTCCAAAAAGCAGTTTGCCTTCCGGATCAATAGTGTAATCATACGAATTCATAAATGCCCGTCTGTCTAAAAATAAATTTTTCGTTAATCCTCTTCTTCCCACAATACAAAGCGTATTGGTAGCATGGTTGTATTCAGGACGAGGTTCGAATAATGAAACAGACCTTATTTTAAGTTTTTCATGAATTTTTTCAGGACTTAATTTAGTATTGATTGACTCAAACCTTCTTGATCTTTCTTTTGAATTTATATCCAAGGCTTTGGAAAAAATCAGTTCGTTTTTATGATGACTTTCTAAGTTTTTAGGAGAAAGAGAATTTTCATCAAAAAAAACAATTTCATCACGGGTTGTATCGTGCAAACCTCCTACAAATTGAGTTTCTGTTGGAATTTCTAAACCTCTTGATTTAAGCACAGATCGAACATCCGGGTGGTTTGCCATAAAACTAACAACTCTGGCATTCACTGAACCTGGTCTGCCCGAACATGCACCACAATCATAACCGGCATAGTAGGTATTATTTACGCTGCTTGCACCGTGCCCAATAACATAAACAACAGGAGCAAAATCTTTTACCAGCCCGATACTTTTTAATAAACCTTCTACACGGTTAGCCATTTCTTCAATAGTAAAGCCTATTTGAAGTTCATTTTCAATATCCGTAACATTATTGTTTTGAATGGTTAGTTTAGAAAATTTATCCATATGAGCGAATGAAGATGCCGTAGCAGGACTCATGGAAGGCTTGAAAATATTAATAAATAATCGGAAAGCTGACCAAAATCCTAATGTTTGAGCAATGATCCAGCCACGAAAAAGTGAATGAGTTTGTTTTGTAAAATGAACATCTTTCTTTCTCTTGCTATTGGTTTCAAGTTCTTTTATTAAATATTTTGGCGTAACCGGTGCAGGACAAAGTTTGGTGTAAAATTTTCCATGTTCCGGTTGAAAGAAAAACTCAACACCGAAAAACCCAGGCGTACCAAAGGTTTCGCAGGATGAATCAAATTTTTCAAGATAACGTCTGAAAGAACATTCCCTGTCATCAAGGCAAAACATTGCTTGAAAACTCTTGTTTGCAATTGCATTGTTTGATTTTTTTTCTGTTTTAATACCTGCGAGAACCTCATCATAATACGTCCATTCAAAAGCATCTTGCCAAATTAAATAAACCTCGTCCAACTCTGTTTTAGGCACTTCCTCAAAAAGGTCAATTGGTTTGTTATTTATTCTATTAGCAAGGGGTGTCCATATTTCTCCAAATTTATTATCCAACGCATCGATTTCTAATAACAGTTCGAAAACAATTAAATCGTGTAGTGAAATTTTTTTGCGATCTAATAAACTTTGAGGTTGATCTTCTATTGCCGAAACCATTCCAGACCATCCCTGATGAGCAAATTGCTGGTCAAAAAGATATTGTTCATAAAACGATTCATCGCCAACTACCAGTTCCAGTAATGCTTTTATTTCACAAGTGTTATTTAATAAAAGTTTTCTTACTCTTTCCGATTTAAAAAAACTGGTAAAACTATTTCGTTCCATCTCCCTGATAGAATCAAGAAAACCTTTGTGCGAAACCGGGAAGTTCCATATCGAAATCCCCTGATCGAGATAACTGCAAAGAATTCTGAAAAGAATTGGCTGTATCAATAAATCCAAATCTATGTGATATTCATTTTTCCAATAGGATCTCATTAAGCCTATTCTTGGCTCAATCTCGGTATTGTATTTTTTAGAAACAAGATGCCCCATCCATTCATTAAAATGTTCGGAACCTTTTCTTTCTAATACCATTTTTTCAAGAATATCCTTTCGGATATGATGAGATTTATAAAGTTTCCTGAATTCATCTAATGAAAGAGATACTTTATAACCAAACATTTTTGACGCATTGCGAGTAGCATCGTAGAATTTCAAATTCTGAAATGCATGTAATGTATTATGATGAATAAAATCTTTTAGAGGAGCCTGCGCCGGTAAAAAGTGTTTTAATTCATGCAACACTTCGTGTTCATCAAAAGAAGATTTTTTTGTTTTCATTATAAATCGTAAAATGTTTGGCAACTATTATAGCAAGCAGTTTAAGCTTGTTTTTATATTTTTAAAAGTAAAATTTATTTAACAGCTTCATTAAAACTATTGTCATTAACATGTTTTTTGTTATCAGCAGAAATTCTTAAAAGCCCGCTATCAACTTTCGTTGCAATAGTTTTAGCAGTTAAAAGATTATTTGAATTCATTAAATCAGACCAAAATTTAATGTTGTCACTAATGCCGGTTTTAATTTGCTCAGTTAATTTTTCGAATGTTTCTTTATTTGCCTCAATAGAAGGAGCTGCAAAAGCGGTATATGAATCAATTATAGTTTGCAAAGTTTCTTTAGAAGATGCAGAAGCTGTTTCTAATTCTTTTTTTAATTGTTCTGTTAAAGGACTGAATGATTTTGTTGCTGTTTCGAATTGTTTAACGATTGTATCAAAATTTGTTTGATTTAATACTGTTAAATCAGCAACTTGTTTGTTTAAAGATTCCGTTTGTTTTTTTATTTCTTTTGCAAACGCATCTTTATCTGAAAACTTAACAAGGGCAGTTATTGGTTCCATTGTAATTTTCAATAAATTATTAATAGATTCAATGTTTTTTTGTAAAATTTCAACCGCTGCTTTACCTGTAGAGTCAAAAGGATTATTTAAGTTATTAGTTCCACTAAATTGTGAAGGTGTAAAAACTTTGTTAAACATATCGGTTGCAATTTTTAATTGTTGTTTTGTGTTTCAATTAATTTTGCATTAGTATCTTGCATCCATTGCATGCCTTTAGCTACATTTTCTTTATATGTTTCAGCTGTTGCTGTGAAATTGGTTTCTGTTGTCATTTGGTTTATATGTTTTTAGTTTAGTAATTTTTCGATTTTATAACCGAGAACAATGTTAAATAAATTCAATTAGAAATTCACATTGTTAGAAAATTTGAATAACTAATTATTGCTTTTGATAAAACAATAAAGACAATTAATAATTAATTGATTTGTATAATTAAGTGGATTAGATACGAAAATTACAAACCGAAATATAAATTGGGTTTGTTTGTTTTTCTACTAAAAAATGAGAAGTGTATTCTGTAGAACGATTTTTTTCAAATCGAGAATTAGAGATAAGATCAGGTATCAAATTTGCCCAGGTTTTAAAATCTTTAAAAGTTTCACTTTTATTTTCCTCAAATAAAATATTACTGTAAGCGACATTTTGTTCATTACCTGATAATGAAAAGTGCTTTGATATTTTGAAATTCGTTTTTAAAACGGGATTATTTATATTTTGATAAACACCGGCACTTAATGATACCAGCATGCAAAAGGAAAAGAATGAAGTATAATATATGAAGATTTTTGATTTCATTTCAATAACAAAAGTATTAAAATAGTAAAACCAATTTCTGTTCTCTTTTGCATTTAACATTTTTTATGAAATTCTAACAACTTTTAATTAAGCTCGGGCCGTTTCTTTTTCCATTGTAAATAAACAAAAATGATATTTTTTTTACCGAGAAGCGAAACAAAATCATTGTCCGTATTTCCTGTTTTTAGATTACGCTTAAAGCACAATCATTATCGCCCAATAATATCTATCGCCCCGTGCCGGGGCGATAGATCATAGGCTAATTAAAGATACTGGTAAAAAAATGCTGGGCTATCTATTATTTTAAAAGACTAGAACGGGAATGTTCTCTTTAGTGGATTCGAACAATGGCATTATATGTACTGCTTTTTTAATCACTTTCTCTAAAGGTTGGTAATCATTGAAATTACCGTCTTTGAAATGATGAAATCCTTCACTTTTAAAATAATGGAACCCTTCTACTTCAGGATTAATAACAATAAGATGAATCCATTCATTGATAAACCATTCGTATGTCTCCGGATTTGCTTTAATTGTTTTCAATACCACATCAGGAAAATGCTCAACAATCATAAGTAAACGAACAGGATCATGAACTTCTATCATTTGTTTTGGAAGGCCAGGTCTCAAATCACCTTCAATGCCATTTGCAATACCAAAAAGTCCCATTACATTATGCGGAAGTTTTGTCCCTGCACCCAGTTTTTGATTATCAACCGTTGAGAAATAATATCCCAGATTAATCCCTCCACAAACAGGAGCGGCAGCTTTCATAATATTTAAAAGATATTTTCCATCCGGATCAATTTTATAATTGTATGAATTCAGGAATGCACGCCTGTCTAAAAATAAATCTTTGGTTAAACTTCTTCTGCCAATAATACATAGCGAATTGGTTGCATGGTCAAGTTCAGGGCGTGGTTCAAATATAGAAACAGATCTGGTTCTGATTTTATCATGAATTTTTTCAGGACTCAACTTTGTATTAATTGATTCAAACCTTCTTGATCTTTCTTTTGCATTAAAGTCTAAAGCATTTTTAAACGTTAATTGATTTTCCTGATGCGTTATAACATTTTCCGGAGAAAGTATATTTTCATCAAAAAAGATAATATCATCACGGGTTGTATCATGCAATGCACCTACAAACTGTGTTTCCTCAGGTATATATAAATCTTTGGATCTTAAAATTTCTCTCACTTTCGGATGATTTGCCATGTGAGAAACTACTCTCGCATTTACAGAGCCGGGTCTGCAAGAACAAGCTCCACAATCCATAGTGGCATAATATGGATTATTTGCGCTGCTGGAACCGTGCCCGATCACATAAATAATGGGAGCGAAATCTTTAACAAGTCCGATACTTTTTAAAAGACCTTCAACACGCTGTGCCATCTCTTCTAAATCAAAACCAATTTGCAAACCATTTTCTACATTTTTTTTATCTTTATTTTCAATGATCAATTGTGATGATTTATCCATGTGTTTCACTGATGAAACGGAAGTAGAGTTTACAGAAGGTTTAAAAACATTGAGAAATAAATTAGCTGCAGACCAAAATCCCACGGTTTGGGAATTTAGCCAACCACCTACAAGTCCGTGTGTATTTTTTGATAAATGAATATTATTTTTAACGGTAGATTTCCCTTCAACCTCTTTAATTAAATATTTTGGAGTAAGGGGTTCCGGACATTGTTTGGTATAGAATTTTCCATTGATAGGCTGAAAGTAAAACTCAACATTAAAAAAGCCAGGCGTACCAAATGTTTCACAGCCATTATCCAAATCTTCAACATAATGTCTGAATGAAATTTCCCTATCATCTATACAAAATAATGCCTGAAAAGTTTTATCATATTTATAACCAGATTTTGGTTTTTCAGTTTTGATACCGGCAAGTACTTGGTCATAATGGCTCCATTCAAAAGCTTCTTGCCAAATTGCATAAACCTCATCTAATTCTGTTATAGGAACTTCCGCAAACAAATCAATTGGTTTATTTTCTATTCTGCTCGCAAGAGGTGCCCACACTTTTCCAAATTTATTATCCAATGCATCAATTTCTAATAAGAGTTCAAAAATAATTAAATCCTGAAGTGTTATTTTTTTATTATCCAATAAACTCTGAGGTTGATCTTCAATTTTAGAAACCATACCGGACCATCCCTGATGAGAAAATTGTTGATCAAAAAGATATTGTTCATAAAATGATTTATCGCCAACAATTATCCCAAGTAAATCGGTTATCTCACAATCTCCAACTAAAAGAAGTGTTTTTACTCTGTCTGATTTAAAAAAGCTTGTATAACTGTTTCGTTCCATTTCTCTGATAGAATCGAGAAAACCTTTATGAGAAACCGGAAAATTCCAAATTGAAATCCCCTGATCAAGATAACTGCAAAGAATTCTAAAAAGAATTGGTTGTACAATTAAATCCAAATCTATATGATATTCACTTTTCCAATTCGACCTGATTAAGCCTATTCTGGAATTATGTGCAGTATCATATTCTTTAAAAAGAATTTTTTCCATCCAAACCATTGAATTTTTCTCTCCTTTTCTTTCAACAATAATTTTTTCAAGAACATCTTTTCCGATACGTCGGGAGTTGTAGAGGTCTCGGTATTCTTTTATTGTCAGATAAACTTTGTATCCAAATAGCTTGGATGCTTTGTTGAGGGCGTTGTGAAATTTTAAATTCTGAAAACCCTGCAATGTATTTTGAAAAACAAAATCCTTTAAAGGAGCCTGTGCGGGCAGAAAACGTTTTAAGTGACAGAGAACCTGGTTCTCATTGAAATAAGTTTCTAGTGTTTCCATTTGGTTGTTTTTTTATGATTTATAAATACTTCTACCATTAATTCGATACAAAGATAAATGGCTATATCCTAATGATTATATGGGATACAACATTTAAAAACAAATTTTTAATACATAGTTTTTTATTTAAAAAAGCGGAAATTATATTGCTAAAAAGCGGAAATATTTTTAGACTAGTTGTTGTTAAAGAAATTGCGGATCATTAAAAAACCTTCAGATAGAATGCTTTTGAGAAAAATGACAACTATCAGATTAGTTTATTTACAAAACTTAACATTTGAAAGTATATTTGTTAAAATAATTTGAAATGGATTCGATCACACATATTGTTTTAGGCGCTGCTATTGGCGAAGCCATACTTGGCAAAAAAATTGGCAGGATGGCAATGTTATGGGGTGCCCTTGCAGATACCATTCCTGATTTTGATGTGTTTGCCGCGCCATGCTATACCCATGCGCAACAATTAATGGTGCATCGCGGTATCACGCATTCCATTTTTTTTGTTGTAGTAATGTCACCAATATTGGGTTGGCTATTGAGTAAATGGTTTAAGAAGACCGATATCAGTTGGAAAAGTTGGACATCATTATTTTTCTGGGGCTTATTTTCACACATTGTTATTGATGCATTGACATGTTATGGTACCGGTTGGTTTGAGCCATTCAGCAGCTACCGCGTATCTTTCAATACTATTTTTGTAGCTGACCCATTTTACACCATCCCGTTTTTAATTTGTGTTTTGATCGCTTTGATCGCAAAAAATGGCTCTCCCGAAAGAGTAAAATGGAACAAGACCGGCCTGATCATCAGCTCACTTTATTTGATTTTTACCGTTATAAACAAATGGCATATCCATGATAAAATGCAACGATCTATCGTAGAAAAAAATATACACACTACCGATCTCGTTATTACTCCCACTCCATTGAATAATTTTTTGTGGATGGCGTATGCAGCCGATTCAAGTGGTTTTTGGTTCGGTTATTATTCCATATTTGATAAAAAAAATGATATAGATTATTTTCATGTAGATCAAAACAATGATCTCCTTGCTCCCTATAAAAATGATCCATCTGTAAAAATTCTGAAGCAGTTTTCTCAGGGTTATTATTGCATCAATAAAGACAAAGAGGATGTGTATTTTAACGATATACGCTTTGGACAAATAGGAGGATGGGATAAACCTACTGACGCTTTTGTGTTTTCATTTAAGTTAAATAAAAATGCGGATAATTCAACAGCTTTAAATAGAACTAAATTTAAAGGATTCTATTCTGATGCCATCTCATCTTTGGTTAACCGGATAAAAGGGAAATAAATAAAGAAAAATTTTGAGAAATTAATTCCGCTTCAATTCCTTATAACGCACAAATATATTGATCCAAACAAGGCGTGAAAGTCTATAAAAAATTGGCATGAATAATAATTGTAAAATTGCAAATGTTATTAAAAATGTAATTTCTGTAAAATTCATAAGGACACACATTACAATAAACAGCGCTATCCCAAAAGCCACTGTTAATCCATAACTGGCGAACATAGCACCATAATAATAACCCGTTTCACGTTCGAAATCTTCCCCACAAACTGTACATTTTTTGTACATCTTATCAAACTTTTTTAAGTTATAAGGATTGTTTGTTTCATAAAAGTCCCCTTCGTGACAACGAGGGCATTTTGCTTTTATGACGCTGTAAAGTATGGTTTCTTTATACGACATGAGGATGCTTATTTTCATAAAGGTAATCAACGATACATCGCAATAAATAATAAAATTATATAACGCATGCAATTTTGACGTTTTAATCAAAAACCTAAATTATCACTTACATCTCAATAGATTGAGCCTAAATTTTACCTACCTTTGCAAACTTAATTTTCAAAAAATGATTTCAGTTAATTCAGTAACAGTATCTTTCGGAGGGTCGGATCTATTTGACAATGTGAGTTTTTTGGTGAATCCGAAAGATAGAATTGGTCTTGCAGGAAAAAATGGTGCGGGAAAATCCACCATGCTTAAACTACTTGCCGGACTTCAAAATCCGACTAAAGGCGAGATCTCGAAACCTAACGATTACAAGATCGGATATTTACCTCAGGATATGATCCATCAGCATGGGCGCACCGTGTATGAGGAAACGGCAACAGCGTTTGAAGAGATCCAACAACTTGAAGCTCGTCTGGAAGTGATCAACAATCAACTTTCTACCCGTACCGATTATGAAAGTGATGCCTATATGGATCTGATCACTGAACTCACTGATTTAAATACCCGTTTGGATTATATCGGTGCCGGAAACAGAGAAGAAGAAATTGAAAAAATATTAAAAGGTTTAGGATTCGAGCGTTCTGATTTTAATCGTCAAACAGCTGAATTTAGCGGCGGGTGGCGCATGCGGATAGAGCTTGGTAAAATTCTTTTACGTAAACCCGATATCCTTTTATTAGATGAACCTACCAATCACTTGGACATTGAATCCATACAATGGCTCGAAGAAACTATTGATGTATATGCCGGAGCGGTGATGCTGATCAGCCACGATAAACAATTTCTGGACACAGTAACTTCACGTACCATCGAAATATCAAATCAAAAAATTTACGATTATAAAACCAACTATTCACGTTATTTGATTTTACGCCAGGAACGTAAAGAACAACAAGAATCGGTAGCAAAAAATCAACAAAAAGTTATTGTTCAAACAGAAGCGCTTATTGATAAATACCGTGCAAAAGCAAGTAAAGCAGCCTTCGCGCAATCGCTTATTAAAAAGCTGGACAGAATGGAAATTGTAGAAGTGGATGACAGCGATTCTGCAACTATGAATTTTCGCTTCCCCCCTCCTGCCCTATGCGGAAAGATCGTATTAACAGTTGAACATGCAGGAAAAGTATATGGCACCAAACGTATTTTTAAAGATGCTAATTTCATTTTAACGAAAGGTGAAAAAATTGCATTGGTCGGTAGAAATGGTGAAGGTAAAAGTACCATCATGAAAATGATCGCTAAACAAACCGATTATGAAGGAACTATCCAGATAGGACATAATGTTAAGATGGGTTACTTCGCGCAGGATCAGGCTGAAAAACTGGACCAAAACAAAACTGTTTTTGAAACCATTGATGAGCTTGCTGTTGGTGATGTCCGAAAAAATGTAAGATCCCTGTTAGGTTCGTTTTTATTTGGTGGTGATGATATTGATAAAAAAGTACGAGTATTGAGTGGTGGTGAACGCGGGCGTTTGGCCTTGTGTAAGCTATTGCTTGAGCCTTATAATTTATTGATCTTAGATGAGCCAACCAATCACTTGGACATTAGAAGTAAAGAAGTACTAAAACGTGCATTGCTTGCTTATGAAGGTACTGCAATCATCGTTTCCCATGACAGGGATTTCTTAACCGACCTTACGGAAAAAATGTATGAATTCCGCCATGGAAAAATAGTAGAACATTTAGGTGGCATAACTGAATTTATGGAGAAACTGAAAATGGCGCGTTTAAATGAAATGAATACGAAAACTCCTTTTGTTAAAGAGAAATCCGAAGTAAAAGAAGAAAAAACGAAAGTTATTCCTGTAAATATTGAGCTGGAAAAAGAACTGAAACAATTAAAAAATCAAATCACTAAATCGGAAAAAGAAATTGAACGATTAGAGAACGAAATAAAAATAATTGATGTCAAGCTTTCTGAAACAGCACAGTACCAAACAGTAATGAATGATAAAGAAGTATTTGCAAAATATGAACAGAATAAAAAGCTGTTAGATGCTGAGATGCAGATTTGGAGCGACTTGGAGTTGAGACTAGAACAATTAAAATAAACCACGGAGGCACAGAGAACACAGAGTTTCACGGAGAAAATTATTCAAAAAATAAAATTTATATCATTAAGCAACGAATAGATTAATCTCTGTGAAGCTCTATGTTCTCTGTGCCTCCGTGGTAGAAAATCAGTAATTATTCAAGTTTTTTAAAATAAATTTGATTCATCTAAAAAATAATCTTTACATTTGTTCCCGAATGAAAAACACTACACATATCCATCACCACCATACTTGCTCAAAAGGTAAGCTGTGATTGTATTGTGTAAATCAAAATAAAAATAATAACACAAAATATATCAAAAGGTTTACTTAATAAGGTAAACCTTTTTTGCGTTTAACATAATCGCTTCTCCCTCTTAAAAGAGGTTTTATTCCGCTTTCCTTCTCCTTTGGAGAAGGTGCCGAAGGCGGATGAGACTTGGAGAGGGGTCGGGGGTGAGGTAAAAATATAAAACAATGGAAAAAAAATTAAAAATAGCGATTCAGAAATCAGGACGACTAAATGATGATTCTATGAAGATCCTGAAAGAAGCAGGAATAGAATTTAACAACGGACTCAATATGTTAAAAGCCGATGCGATCAATTTCCCATTGGAAGTTTTCTTTTTGCGTGATGACGATATTCCTCAATACGTTGAAGACGGTATTGCCGATATTGGAATTGTTGGCGAAAACGTAATGCTGGAAAAGAACAAGGATATAAAAATTGTTGATCGCCTGGGCTTCAGTAAATGCAGGTTATCCATCGCTATCCCTAAAAACGAGAAATACAAGGGTGTTCAGGATCTACAAGGCAAACGGATTGCAACAAGCTATCCAACAATTGTATCAAAGTATTTAAAGAAAAATAAGATCGCCGCCGAAATTCATGAGATTAGTGGTTCCGTGGAAATTGCTCCAAGCATTGGATTAGCGGATGTTATTGTGGATCTGGTAAGTTCTGGAAGTACTTTGTTCACCAATGGTTTAAAGGAAGTAGAAGTGATCTTAAAATCGGAAGCGGTATTGGTTGCCAATAAAAGCTTAACAAAATACCAACTCGGAATTTTAGATAAATTATTGTTTAGAATAAATGCAGTTAAAAAAGCGAAAAATAATAAATATATTTTGCTGAATGCTCCTAACAAAAATTTAGATGCTATCTGCAAAATATTACCGGGCATGAAAAGTCCGACCATAATGCCATTATCAGACAAAGGCTGGAGTTCAGTACATAGCGTTGTAAATGAAAATGATTTTTGGGACATCATCGAAAAATTAAAAGCCTTGGGCGCACAAGGAATATTGGTGGTACCGATTGAGAAAATGATTTTGTAGTAGATTGACAAATTGCAGATTACAAATTGCAGATTACAAATTGAAAAATTATAAATAATAAATCCAACACTCCCCTCTCCTTTGGAGAGGGGCTGGGGGTGAGGTAAAATGAAAACAGTAAAATATCCAAATCGATCTGAGTGGAATGCACTTTTAAAACGCCCTGCAATGAATGTTGCATCGTTGGAAAGTATTGTTTCTTCTGTACTTTCAGACATCAAAGTAAATGGAGATGCTGCTGTAAAAAAATACACTTTGCAATTTGATAAGGTTGTTATTGAAAATTTATTGGTGACCGAAGAAGAATTTATTGAAGCAGAAAAAAATGTTTCCTCTGAATTAAAAGCAGCCATTCAATTAGCAAAATCGAATATCGAAAAATTTCATATCGCTCAAAAAGAAGAATCGAAAATCATTGAAACCATTGAAGGAGTTAAGTGCTGGAGAAAATCTGTCGCGATAGAAAAAGTAGGATTGTATATACCCGGTGGTTCTGCTCCTTTATTTTCAACCATATTAATGCTGGGAATTCCTGCACAAATTGCAGGTTGCAGAGAAATTATTTTGTGTACTCCCCCCTCTCCTTTGGAGAGGGGATTAAGGGGTGAGGCTATAAACGCCGCAATTTTATATACTGCTAAATTAGTAGGAATCTCCAAAGTATTTAAAATTGGCGGAGTTCAAGCAATCGGAGCAATGGCTTACGGAACAGAAAGTGTACCAAAAGTGTTTAAAATATTCGGTCCCGGGAATCAATATGTAACATGTGCCAAGCAATTGATCAACAAAGAAGGTGTTGCAATTGATATGCCTGCCGGCCCTTCTGAAGTTGCTGTATTGGCTGACGAAACGTGTGTTCCTGAATTTGTAGCAGCCGATCTGCTTTCTCAGGCAGAACACGGTGCAGATTCACAAGTTATTTTAGTTTCGGATAATGAAACCGTAATTGCAAATATTCAACAAGAGTTGGCTAAACAATTAGAACTGCTTCCACGAAGAGAATTAACAGCAAAAGCACTGGAAAACAGTAAAGCTATTTTGGTAAAAGATAAAAATGAAGCCATTGATTTATTAAATGAATACGCACCTGAACATTTGATCATTGCTTGTAAAGATGATGAACAACTCGCGGAAAAAGTAATAAATGCAGGCTCCGTATTTTTGGGAAATTATTCTTGTGAAAGCGCCGGAGATTATGCTTCAGGAACTAATCACACATTACCAACAAATGGTTATGCTAAAGCATACAGCGGTGTATCTTTAGATAGTTTCGTAAAAAAAATTACCTTTCAAAAACTGACTAAAACAGGAATACAAAATATTGGAAAAGCAATTGAATTAATGGCGGAAGCGGAAGGTTTACAAGCTCATAAAAATGCAGTTACGTCAAGGATAAAATCAGTTTAAAGTTCAAAGTTTAAAAGTTTAAAGTTAGAAAGTTAAATAAACTCGCTACAAACTCCCCTCTCCTTCTTCATGGAGAGGGGTCGGGGGTGAGGTAAAGACAAAAAAAATGTTCGATTTAAATAACATATTAAGAGAAAATATAAAAAAATTAGTTCCCTATTCATCAGCCCGCGACGAATACAAAGGAACCGAAGGAATATTTTTAGATGCGAATGAAAACGCATTCGGCTCTCCTCTGCTCTTAGAAATTGAAGGACAAGAATTGAATCTAAACCGTTACCCTGATACTTTACAAATTGCTGTAAAAGAAAAACTCAGGAAAATTAAGGGTTTACCTATCGAAAATATTTTTTTAGGAAATGGAAGTGATGAAGCCATTGATATTATTTTTCGTGCTTTTTGTAATCCCGGAAAAGATAATGTCATCATTTGTCCACCCACATACGGAATGTATGAAGTGTCTGCAAACATTAACGATGTACAATGTATCAAAGTTCCTTTGTTACCCGAAACTTTTCAGTTGAATACAGATGCGATTATAAAAGCAATTACAGAAAACACCAAATTAATTTTTATTTGTTCACCCAACAATCCTACAGGAAGTGAAATAAGTTCTGATGCGGTGAAAAAAATTATCGAAAATTTTAATGGCATTGTTGTAATTGATGAAGCTTATATCAACTTTGCCAGTTACCGGACTTTCATTCCTGAATTGTTAAATTACCCGAATTTAGTGATCCTTCAAACGTTGTCTAAAGCATGGGGATTAGCTGGTTTACGTGTAGGAATGGCTTTTGCATCCCAACCCATCATCGATGTTTTTAATAAAATAAAACCTCCTTACAACATCAGTATTGTTTCGCAAAAATTGGTGACCGGGGCTTTAGATAATATCGAGCAAGTAAATCATTGGATAAAAGTAGTGGTTGCAGAACGTAAACAATTAACGGAAGAAATTTCTAAACTACCTTTTGTTGTGCATGTATACCCGAGTGAAGCAAGTTTTATTTTAGTGAAAACAATTGATGCTAAACGTATTTATAATTATTTGGTTGAGAATCAAATTGTAATTCGCGACAGAAGTAAAGTAGAAATGTGCGAAGGCTGCTTGAGGATCACAATTGGCACTCCCGAAGAAAATATGCAAGTTTTAAAAAAACTAAAAGAATATAAATAAATGATATCACACTCCCCTCTCCTTTTTGCGCCACCGCTAAAGCTAAGGCGGCACGCGGTCAAGGAGAGGGGTTGGGGCTGAGGTAAATTAAAAAAAATGAAAAAAGTATTATTTATAGATCGTGATGGAACCCTAATATGGGAACCGCCCACAACATTTCAAATTGACAGTTTTGAAAATTTTAAATTTTTACCGGGAGTAATTACCTGGCTTGGAAAAATTGTGCGTGAACTGGATTATGAATTAGTAATGGTTACGAATCAAGATGGGTTGGGAACTGATAGTTACCCTGAAACAACATTCTGGCCTGTACAAACTTTAATGATGCAAACATTAGAAAGCGAAGGAATACATTTTGCCGAAGTATGTATTGATAAAACTTTTGAATTCGAAAATAAACCAACACGTAAACCCAATACAGGGCTGCTTACAAAATATATGGATGGCAGTTATGATCTGGAAAACTCATTTGTAATCGGCGATAGGCTTACCGATGTAAAGCTTGCAATAAATCTGAAAGCAAAAGCAATATTCATTAAAAACAACGATAAGCCAGACGGTTTTGAAGATCAAATTTCGAAGGTTGTTGATAGTTGGGAAGAGATTTATAATTTTTTAAAAATCCCTGAACGTAAAATATCACATACTAGAAAAACAAAAGAAACGGATATTAAAATAATACTTAACCTTGATGGTAAAGGTGTTTCAACTATTTCTACCGGACTCGCATTTTTTGATCACATGTTGGAACAAATTTCTAAACACGGAAATATTGATTTAGAAATTAATGCAAAAGGTGATCTGCAAATTGATGAACACCACACAATTGAAGATGTAGGTATAGCTTTAGGCGAAGCAATTGCAAAGGCATTGGGAGATAAGCGCGGAATTGAACGTTATGGATTCTGCTTACCAATGGATGATTGTTTGGCACAGGTTGCATTGGATTTTGGCGGACGTAACTGGATCGTTTGGGATGCAGAATTTAAACGTGAGAAGATTGGTGAGATGCCAACAGAAATGTTTTTCCACTTTTTTAAATCCTTCAGTGATGCTTCTAAATGCAATCTAAATGTGAAAGCTGAAGGGCAAAATGAACACCACAAGATAGAAGCGATCTTTAAAGCATTTGCTAAAGCCATTAAAATAGCCGCTAAGCGCGATGTAAATAATATGAGTTTACCAAGCACAAAAGGAATGTTATAATACTCAGCTCTCCCCTCTCCTTCTTTCAAGGAGAGGGGCTGGGGGTGAGGTAGAAAAAGCAGAATGAAAATTGCAATTATAAAATACAACGCTGGAAATATTCGCTCCGTGGCTTTTGCACTCGAACGTATTGGGATAACGCCAATTATAACGGATGATGCGGATGAGATCAGATCAGCAGATAAAGTTATATTTCCGGGTGTCGGAGAGGCGAGCAGCGCAATGAAATACTTATCCGAACGTAAGTTGGATGAAGTCATTATATCACTTACTCAACCTGTGCTTGGAATATGTTTAGGCGTACAATTGATGTGTAATTTTTCGGAAGAAGGAAATATAAAATGCCTTGGCATTTTTAATCAGGATGTAAAAAAATTCTCTCAAACAGAGGGTGTTAAAGGTGGATTAAAAATCCCACAAATTGGATGGAATACCATTTCCGATTTAAAATCTCCTTTATTTAAAAATATAAAAGAGAATTCATATATGTATTTTGTTCACAGCTATTTTGTTGAATTAGGTGAAAACACAATCGCTACAACTAATTATGGGATCAATTACAGTTCGGCATTAAATAAAGATAATTTTTATGCAGTTCAATTTCACACTGAAAAATCAAGTGACGTTGGACAAAATATTTTAGAAAATTTTATTAAATTATAGACCGCGTCATTGCGAGGAACGAAGCAATCCAATACAAAGAACTCTATGGACAGATTGCTTTGTTCCTCGCAATGACGGCAACAATAAAAAACATGGAAATCATACCGGCAATAGATATTATAGATGGAAAGTGCGTAAGACTGACTCAAGGCGATTATACACAAAAGACCATTTACAATGAAAATCCTTTAGCAGTAGCCGAATTATTTGAGGGATGGGGAATTAAACGTCTACATTTAGTTGATCTTGACGGTGCAAAAAAAGGACAAGTGGTTAATCTGAAAGTTCTTGAAACAATAGCCTCAAATACAACATTAACGATTGATTTTGGTGGTGGGATTAAAACAGATGAGGATATAAAAAATGTTTTTGATGCTGGTGCAACATTAGCAACAGTAGGAAGCATTGCAGTAAAAGACAACGATCTTTTTAGGCACTGGGTCTTCCGATACGGTGCTAATAAAATATTATTAGGAGCTGATGTAAAGGATGAAAAAATTGCCGTAGGAGGATGGTTAGAAACAACCAATATTTCAATATTTGATTTTATTAAAGAAAATAATGCACGCGGAATAAAAACTATTTTTTGTACAGATATATCTAAAGACGGCTTGTTACAAGGACCTTCAATTGATTTGTATAAAAAAATAATTGAACAATTTCCAAAACTAAATTTAATAGCAAGTGGCGGAGTTGCTTCAATAAAAGATTTGGAAGAATTAAAAAATATTGGTTGCTCTGGAGCTATTGTGGGGAAAGCGATTTACGAAGGAAGAGTGACGATGGAGGAATTGAGAGGTTTAATAATATAAGTTATTAACGAAAAAATTAAAACGACAAATATGAGTTTGACATCTATACTTAAAAAAGAGAGCGGCAGAACTAATTTGAAAAAGTGGTTTACAAATACATTTCCAAACCCTGGGCTGAAAGAAAAGATTGAAATTAAAGTAAATCCTAAACAGCCACATCACTCTTATGCAGGAGAAATTGGGACAGCTTTTGATTATTTATTTCGTTTTAATCTTGAAAGAATAAATAAAAAAACAGTTCAATCAAGAGGTTCTTTGGTTGCAGAAAGCGGATTAGACAATATCTTTATTTGCCAACTTCAAAATACTCAGAATATTACAATTGGGTATTACAAAGATAGAGTGGTTAACAGGATAGAATTTGAAACATATTTGCTAACTGAATTTGAGAACGCAAAAAAAAATTATAAAAAATTTATCAAAGACGGAAAACTAACTAATGACATAATTAAATCGTCAATTTTATTAGCAAAACTCGATGTTTCAGCAAGAACTCGATTTATTGATTCCAATCTTGACAAAATTGAAAAAGAAAAAATAATTGAACTGGAAGAACTTTTCAATATTGTTCCGTGGGATAAATTCATAACAAAGAATAGTTGTATATTAAATCCAACTTTTGGTGACGGCTCTAGATTGGTAGGTGGTGCAGACGCTGACTTAATTCTTGACAATACTCTCATTGATATTAAAACAAATAAAAATCTGAAAATAGAAAGAAAAGACCTTAACCAAATTATTGGTTATCATTTACTCTCAGTTATTGGTGGTATTGACGGTAAAATAAAAACAGAAATTCAAAACATCGGTATTTATTTTGCTCGCTTTGGATATTTATGGCAAATGCCATTGACTGACTATTGTGAGTTAAAACATTTTACTCAACTTGCTAATGAATTTACTCAATTGGTCAAGGATAGAAATTTGGAACTCATAAAAAATGAAAGACCACAACGAACAAAATTAATTTATCCAGTTAATGAATACACAATTGACGAAAATGATTTTAAATGTCCATTCTGTGAAAGTACAAGTTTTATAAAACACGGGAAAAACTTAACCACGTTTCGTTACAAATGCAAGTCTTGTAACAGCAGTTTTACTTCGACTATTGATACATCGGCAAGCAGTGAAGAATGGAAAAAAAATCGACACCTTCTGGACGAGTTCTAAAATGAAATAGAAAAAACATTTAGTAAACTATAATTTTAAAAATGCTTACAAAGCGCATCATCCCTTGTCTTGATATCAAAGATGGCCGCACCGTAAAAGGTGTGAACTTTGAAAACATCCGTGATGCAGGTGATCCTGTGGAACTGGCTATCAACTATGCAAAACAAGGTGCTGATGAATTAGTATTTTTGGATATTACGGCAACAAACGAAAAAAGAAAAACACTTTCTGAATTAGTAACACGAATTGCAAAACATATTAATATTCCATTTACAGTTGGTGGCGGAATTAGTTCGGTAGAAGATGTTTCTGTTTTATTGAATGCAGGTGCGGATAAAATTTCTGTGAATACATCAGCGTTTAAAAATCCTCAATTAATAAATGATCTTGCAAATCAGTTTGGTAGTCAGTGTGTAGTACTGGCTATTGATACCAAGTTTGAAGGTGGCGACTGGTTTGTTTATTTAAATGGCGGAAGAGTAAAAACAGAAACTAAAACCATTGATTGGGCGAAACAAGGTGTTGCATTGGGCGCAGGAGAAATCTTATTAACGTCCATGAATAACGATGGAACAAAAGATGGTTTCGCAATCGATATCACAAAAGCAGTTTCTGAAGCAGTGAATGTACCTGTAATAGCCAGCGGCGGCGCAGGAACAATGGAGCATTTCTCTGATATTTTTACAAGCGGTAAAGCTGATGCCGCGCTTGCTGCAAGTGTTTTTCATTACAAAGAAATTGGAATCCCTGAATTGAAAAAGTTTTTGAAAACAAAAAATATTGAAATTAGAATTTAAGATTGGCGCGCAGATTTTGCGAATTAGCGCAGATAAAAAAAGATTAATAAAAAGAAATTATAAAAAATAGTAGAAAAAAATCTTTAAAATCTGCCTGATCCGCGTAATCTGCGTGACATTAAAACCATAAAATTATGAAACCTGATTTTTCAAAATCCCCAGAAGGCCTAATTCCTGCAATAGTTCAGGACTCAAACACGCAAGTTGTATTGATGCTTGGATACATGAATGCAGAAGCATTTCAAAAAACACAAAACGAAAAACGTGTTACTTTTTTTTCGCGTTCTAAAAATCGTTTGTGGACCAAAGGAGAAGAAAGTGGAAATTTTTTGGATGTTGAATCAATACTAATTGATTGTGATAACGATACCATTCTTATTAAAGCAAAACCTATTGGGTCTGTTTGTCACACCGGTGCAGATACCTGCTTCAATGAAAAAAATGTTGCCTCAGATTTTTTATCGGAACTTGAACAAGTCATCAGCGACAGAAAAAATAACCCTTCCGACAAATCATATGTGTCTTCTTTATTCCAAAAAGGCATCAATAAAATTGCTCAAAAGGTAGGTGAAGAAGCCGTTGAACTTGTTATTGAAGCAAAAGACAATGATGAGAAATTATTTCTGGATGAAGGTTCCGATTTACTTTTTCATTACCTGATATTATTATCTGCAAAGGGTTATAGCCTCAGCGACATTAAAAAAGTATTGCAAGCACGTCATTCTAAATAATTGATTGCAAATATATTTTAAAGCTAACACACTTTCTCGACTACGCTCGAAATGACAGTGCGCCGTCATTTCGAGCGTAGTCGAGAAACGAGCGTGGGTATTTTACCCTTTCAAAGGTCTTGCATAAGCAAGCACATCTTTATCTGTAATTACTTTATCGCAGAGAATAATCAATCGCTCTACCACGTTTCGAAACTCACGTATATTACCTGTCCAATTTATTTTTTGAAGTTCTTTAATGGCTTCTTTTGTCAACGTTTTAGGAGGCATTCCGTGATCTTCACAGATCATTTTCAAAAAATGTTCAGCTAAAATAGGAATATCTTCTTTGCGTTCATTCAATGACGGAACATGAATAAGGATAACACTCAGTCGGTGATACAGGTCTTCACGGAAATTTCCATTCTCAATTTCTTTTTGCAGATCCTTGTTGGTAGCGGCAACCACACGCACATTTACTTTAATTTCCTTTTCACCACCAACGCGTGTAATTTTATTTTCCTGTAAAGCACGCAATACTTTTGCTTGTGCAGAAAGACTCATATCACCGATCTCATCTAAAAAAATCGTTCCTCCTTCAGCTTGCTCAAACTTCCCTTTACGTTGATTAATGGCCGATGTAAAAGCACCTTTCTCATGCCCGAACAATTCACTTTCAATCAGCTCGCTTGGAATAGCAGCGCAATTCACTTCTATCAAAGGAGCTTCCGAACGATTACTTTTTTCATGTAACCAACGTGCTACTAATTCTTTTCCACTACCGTTTCCTCCTGTAATTAAAACGCGCGCATCTGTTGGTGCCACACGTTCTATCATTTCTTTAATTTGAGTGATTGCCTTTGATTCACCGATCATATCAAATGTTTTACTTACTTTCTTTTTCAGCACTTTGGTTTCTGTCACCAAAGTTGATTTATCCATCGCATTGCGAATGGTTACCAACAAACGATTCAGATCGAGTGGTTTTGCAATGAAATCAAATGCCCCTTTTTTAACAGCTTCCACGGCCGTTTCAATATTTCCATGTCCGGAGATCATTACCACAGGCGTATCAGAAGACACCTGCATTATTTTATCCAGCACTTCAATGCCATCCATTTTTGGCATTTTAATATCACATAAAACAATATCATACTTTTCTTTCTGGATCATTGCAAGTCCCTCTATACCATCCGCAGCTTCATCTACCTGATATTTTTCATATTCTAAGATTTCGCGTAACGTTTTGCGAATGCTTCTTTCATCATCAATGATTAATAATTTTGCCATTTTATTTAGTTTAAAGTTGGAAAGTTCAAAGTTTAAAGCTGATTAATATAAAGTTTTATTGATAAAAAAATAAAATGATTTACTACTAATTGAATTCAATTTTCATAAATCAGAAAGTCCTGAACTTTGAACTTTCAAACTTTGAACTTTAAACTTTCAGATAAAACGCCTTCTTTCAATGAATAAGTTGATAATCTCATTTTTTGAATAGTGAATGATTGAATAATAAAATCTACAAGAATGCTTGAAATAACGATCATATCCACTCGCATCTCAATCAACCCCTTCATCTGCAAACGTTCTGCTTTTGTTGATTTTAAGATCGAATGATGAATCGCTTTAATATCCTCCAAATGATAGGTAAACTCTGTCTTCCCTTCTAATAATGTTGGAGAATAATAACGGGCCGCGATGATGTCTGCAAGCGAATCAAATGAACCCGATGAACCTATTAATTCAACAACAGGATATTTTTTTATCGCATCAAAAAGCGGTTGTAATTCACTCTTCAGATAATTAAGAAGAGTATCTATCTCAACACTGGTGATAGGATCAGAAGGGTTAATGATTTCAAGCAAACGAGCGGCTCCCAAAAGAAAACTATGTTTCCAAAATATTTGAGTATCGTTAGCAATGATAAACTCTGTTGAACCACCTCCAATATCAATAATCAATGATGGTTCATTGTCCATTTTTACAGCCTGATGCACACCAAAATAAATCAATTCTGCTTCCTTTTCACCTGAAATTATTTGTACATCAATATCGCTTTCCTCTTTTATTTTGAGGACAAATTCAGCGCCATTAGAAGCACCCCTGATAGCGGATGTTGCAATGGCTATTATTTTTTCGACATTGTATTTTGCAATGGTCTGTTGATATGTTTTTATTGCTTCAATGCCTCGTTGAAAAGATGCAGGAGCAATAAAACCCTTATTAATACCACCTTCTCCAAGCTTCACTGAAATTTTATTTTCAAATAAAATCTCATACGTTTTATCGACATTCACCTCTGCAATAAGAAGGTTAAATGTATTAGTACCCAGATCAATGATTGCAATACGACTCATAAAAAAATTGTCATTATTAAAATCCAACGCTCCCCTCTCCAATTGGAGAGGGGCTGGGGGTGAGGTCAATTTATTCTTTATAAAAAAGCCACTTACCTAACTCCCTCCAGCTAACTTTTTTACCATACATTAATATTCCTGTACGATATATTTTTGCGGCTAACCATGTTGTAAAAATAAAACTAAGCACGAGCAAACTCATAGACAATGCCAGTTCCCAAGCAGGAACACCAAACGGTAAACGCACCATCATTACAATTGGTGATGTTAACGGTATCATTGAAAACCAGAATATCAACGAACTTTCAGGATCCTGTATTGCATATGGAGCTATGATAAGTGAAAAAATAAGTGGTATGGTTATCGGTAACATAAATTGTTGTGTATCGGCTTCGCTATCAACAGCGGAGCCAACCGCCGCAAAAAAAGCGCTGTATAAAAAATATCCTGCCAGAAAATAAAACAAGAAACACAACAGAATGCTTACCATATCGATCGACCTGAAATCATTCCATATCTGGGTGATCTCATTTGGTTGATCAATTTTTTTCATATCCATGTATTTCAGATCAGCGCCAATTTTTAAAATGTGTTCTTTTTGTTGTATCTGATTCATATCGATGTTCTTCAAAATGGTAACTGTGGCAACACCATACAGCGTAGCTGTTAAAATTACCCATAATAGAAACTGAGTTAAACCCACCAAAGCTACACCTATTATTTTACCCATCATAAAATGAAAAGGCTTCACAGAAGAAAGGATCACCTCAACAATGCGACTCGTTTTTTCTTCCATCACACCACGCATTACTTGTGTTCCATAAAGAAATATAAACATATAGATCAACACCCCGGCTCCTATCCCAATAGCCATTGATAAACCTGTATCCGTTTTTTTACTTTTACCTGAAGCTTCCAATTTTTCTGTGATGACGCGAAATCTTGAATTTACCTCCGCATCTTTTATCGCATTGAAATCAACCTTATTTTGAGCCAGGATAACATCATACATCATCTTACTTATGGTTGAACCAATGTATTCTTCTGTAGCCACTCCAATTGGATTTTTGTAAAATAATTTTATGGCCTTTCCGCCTTCCAAAATATTGCTGGGAATGTATAGGATCGCATCATAGTTGGTGTCGTAAAAACCTTCCTGAGCCTGGTCAAAACTAATGTTGGGATAATCGAAATGTATAAATTCTTTTTCAGGGATCAGATCACTAAACAAATAACTTTCATCAATAACTTCAATTCTTTGTTTGTCGGGTTTTTGCATGGTTAACCAGATCGGCACTATCATCAAACCTGCCAACAACAATGGTCCAAGTATCGTCATGATGATAAACGATTTTTTCTTAACCCTTGTTAGGTATTCACGTTGTATAATGAGAAATATTTTATTCATTGGATCCTTAAATTATTTCTGCATTAACTTTTGCAATAAAAATATCATTCATACTTGGTATAATTTCTTTGAACGAATGAATCTCAGCCACCGGCATCACAGCTTGCAATAGTTGATTCGATTTAGTTTCTCCAACTAATTGAACGAACGCTTTGCAACGGTCTCCTTCAATTGTTTGATCCAATAATTTACCAAATGTCCATAATGAATTCGTAAATCCCATCATGCTTCCAACAAATTCAATTTCATAAACGTTAGATTTAAACTGCTTGCGAATCTCCTTAACGGAACCATCCAGTATTTTCTTTGATTTATTGATAAGAGCAATATTGTCGCATAACTCTTCAACAGAATCCATGTTATGAGTTGAAAATAAAATCGTAGAACCCTGCTCTCTTAAATGTAATATCTCCTTTTTTATGATGTTTGAGTTAATGGGATCGAAACCGCTGAAAGGCTCATCCAGTATCAACAATTTAGGTTCATGCAACACAGTAACAATGAACTGCACTTTTTGTTGCATCCCTTTCGAAAGTTCTTCCACTTTTTTATTCCACCAAGCATCAATTTCAAATTTCTCGAACCAGTATTTTAACTTTTTTTTAGCTTCCTCTTTTTTCATTCCTTTTAGCTGAGCCAGATACAAAGCCTGTTCGCCTACCTCCATTTTTTTATACAAACCTCGCTCTTCAGGCAAATAACCAATTTGCTCAATATGTTTTTGACTCAATTTTTCACCCGAAAAATAAAGCTCACCACTATCCGGACCTGTAATTTGATTGATGATACGAATCAATGATGTTTTGCCTGCACCATTTGGACCCAGCAAACCGAAGATGCATTGAGAGGGAATTTCCAAAGACACATCATTCAATGCAGTATGAGTTGCGTATCGCTTAACTATGTTTTTTGCAGAAAGAATATTTTGCATTTCGTACGCTGTTTCCCGTTTATTTTAATTTATAAATATAAAAAAAATCCCGACAACCAAAGGCAATCGGGATTAATTAAAAAACAGTTTAATTTATTTCATAATAATTCTTTATTCAAAATATTGTTTCATTCTTTCAAAAAAGCCGCGATCTTTTTTTGTAGGATGAGGTTTAAAATTTTCAGCATTACGCAAACCCTCTAAAATTGCTTTTTCATCTTTAGTAAGATGTTGCGGAGTCCATACATTAATATTCACCAAAATATCCCCACGCCCATAACTATTAATATCCGGTAAGCCCTTCGATTTCAGACGAAGCACCTTACCACTTTGAGTGCCCGGCTCCACTTTTATTTTTGCTTTACCATCTATCGTTGGCACCTCTACCTGTGTTCCTATTGCTGCATCAACAAAACTGATAAAATGATCGTAAAATAAATTTACACCATCACGCTTCAAAAACTCATGTTCTATTTCTTCTATCACTACGATCAGGTCACCGGGTACGCCGCCGCGGGCGCCCATATTACCTCTTCCACTCACAGAAAGCTGCATTCCCTCTGCAACACCTGCAGGAATATTAATGCTGATCACTTCTTCTTCGTGTACAATTCCATCACCATGACAAACAGTACATTTATCAGTTATGGATTGTCCTTCACCACCGCAGGTTGGACAAGTACTGGTGGTTTGCATAGCACCCAAAATTGTATTTGTAATACGCGATACTTGTCCTGCACCTTTACAAGTAGGACAAGTGTTAAATGCAGACCCGTTCTTCGCACCACTGCCTTTGCAGGGTTTACAGGCAACATATTTATTTACTTTGATCTTTTTTTCTACTCCGTTAGCAATTTCTTCAAGTGTCATTTTCACTTTCACACGAAGGTTAGAACCTCTATTTACGCGCTTTCCGGCGCGACCACCACCACCTCCACCAAAATGTCCGCCAAACACATCTCCAAACTGACTGAAGATGTCATCCATATTCATTCCACCAAAACCGCCGCCACTATAGCCACCTCGACCACCGCCGCCGCCATTTCCACCAAGTCCCGCATGTCCATATTGATCATAGCGTTGCTTTTTTTCAGGAACACTTAATATTTCATACGCTTCAGCCGCTTCCTTAAACTTTTCTTCAGATGGTTTATCTCCCGGATTTTTGTCAGGGTGATATTTGATCGCCATTTTGCGATATGCTTTTTTTATTTCTTCAGCACTTGCACCCTTTTGAATTTCTAATATTTCGTAATAATCTCTCTTACTCATTAGCGAATTTTGATTTTTTATTCTTAATTACCTTCTTAATTCTTGTCTCTTAACTTTGAAACTTTCCAACTTTAAACTTTGAACTAATTTCCAATCACAACTTTTGCAAAACGAATTACTTTTCCATTAAGGGTATATCCTTTTTCCAGTTCATCAATTATTTTACCTTTTGTTTCTTCCGAAGGAGCGGCTATACTTGTAATCGCTTCATGCAGGTCAGTATTAAAAGGTTCACCAATTGATTTCATTTCTTCTAAACCTTTTTGAGTAAGTGTATTCTTGAATTTATTATAGATCAGATTAACTCCTTCATTGATTGTTTTTATATCAGTGATTTCTGCATTCGATTTTATAGCACGTTCAAAATCATCTATAACAGGCAACATACTTTTAAATACATCTTCACCTCCTGATTGGATCAGCTCCACTTTCTCTTTGGCTGTACGTTTGCGGAAATTATCAAAATCGGAATATAAACGCAAATATTTGTCATTTAGTTCTGCAAGTTTAGCCTGCAATTCCTCAACTATAGTTGTTTTATCTCCAATGGGTTGAACATCTATTTGTTCTTCATTTTCATTGATTTGATCGCTCGTTGATTCATTCTTTTTTGTGCTCATTTTTTTAAATATATTTTTAATTTTCTTCAAAGATGTTTTTTTGTTTTTTCCCTTGTCAAATTATTTGCCATCAAAGATAATAAGACAAATTGACATAAATAGTTCAAAAAAAAGACAGAACTTAAAAAGGTTCTGTCTTCTTTTACAAAATGAATATTATTTTTACTCTTTCAATATTATTTTACAATTAACTTTTTTAACTCATTTCCTAATCCTTCCTCTCTCAAAGTTCCTCCTTTTGCTATAATTATTCCATTTTCATCAACCAAAAAACCTGATGGTATTGAGTTGACACCATATAATGCAGCTCCTTGTGATCGCCATCCTCCTAAATCACTAACATGATTTTCCCAAATCAACCCATCTTTTGCAATGGCATTGATCCAGGAATCTTTATTTTGATCAAGAGATACACTATAAACCGTAAAACCTTTTGCATTTTTACTGAATTTCTTGTCTTTATAAACATTATAAGTAGCAACAACATTCGGATTTTCATGGCGACAAGGACCGCACCAGGAAGCCCAAAAATCTATTAAAACAATTTTACCTTTTAAGGAAGAAAGAGCAATTTCCTTTCCTTCGGGATTATTGAATTTTAACTCAGGTGCTTTGTTTCCAATATTGGTTCCGACAGTTGCGCCATCTATAAATGTTGTCCTATTCTTAGAATCTGTTTTTATAAACCCAAATCCAATTACCGACACTGCGGCTAGAATAAGAAATATGTTTGTTTTTTTCATTTAAAATATTTTTAATTGGTTTTACTGGTATTTCCTCGTTTTTAAATTATCAAATTGAAAATTAAAGTGCTACTTCCTTACAATTTCTGCGCCAAGTTTTTGAAGTCGAATATCAATGTTCTGATACCCTCTGTCTATCTGCTCAATATTGTGGATGGTGCTTTTCCCTTTCGCCGATAGTGCAGCTATTAAAAGAGAAACACCTGCACGTATATCAGGTGATGTCATAGAAATCCCTTTAAGCTGATGTTCGCGGTTTAAGCCAATTACTGTAGCACGATGCGGATCACATAAAATAATTTGTGCACCCATATCAATTAATTTATCTACAAAAAACAAACGACTTTCAAACATTTTTTGATGAATTAATGCCGTGCCTTTTGCCTGTGTTGCTACCACCAAAATAATACTTAACAAATCGGGAGTAAAGCCAGGCCAGATAGCATCGGATATGGTTAAAATAGAACCGTCGATAAACGTATCTATTTCATAATTTTCCTGCGATGGAATAAAAATATCATCACCTCTGCGTTCCAATTTTATTCCCAATCGTTGAAACACACTCGGTATAATTCCCAGGTCATCATACGAAACATTTTTAATAGTAATTTCGGATTGGGTCATAGCTGCAAGCCCTATAAAACTACCAACCTCGATCATATCAGGCAACATACGATGCGTTGTTCCTGATAAATTCTTAACGCCAACAATAATTATCAAATTGGATCCGATACCACTGATCTTAGCTCCCATCCTATTCAACATTTTGCATAATTGCTGAATGTAAGGTTCGCAAGCAGCATTATAAATTGTGGTTGTGCCCTTTGCAAGAACTGCCGCCATAATAATATTGGCTGTACCTGTTACTGAAGCTTCATCCAGTAGCATGTAGCAGCCCTTTAAATTTTTTGCCTCTACTTTATAAAATTCATTTTCATCATCGTAAATAAATTTTGCTCCAAGATTTTGAAATCCTATAAAGTGTGTGTCTAATCTACGTCTGCCAATTTTATCGCCTCCCGGTTTGGGGATATATCCCTTTCCAAAACGCGACAGCAAAGGCCCAACGATCATGATAGAACCTCGTAAACTTCCTCCCTTTTTTCTGAATTCAGGCGTATTCAGGTAATCTACATTCACATTATCAGCTTGGAAAGTATATTCTTCGTGTCCTGTTTTCTCAACTTTTACACCGAGATCCCTCAATAGATCAATTAATTTATTTACATCTATTATATCAGGCACATTACCAATAACAACTTTTTCAGGAGTCAGCAAAACAGCGCACAATATCTGCAATGCCTCATTTTTAGAGCCTTGCGGAATAATTTCGCCTTTTAATTTTTTTCCACCAATAATTTCAAATACGCCCATAATTTTTTAGTTTAAAGTTTGAAAATTAAAAGTTTAAAGTTTTTACTATCACGAATTACGAATAAAAAGAAGATTATATAACACAAGGAAAGCATATCTTACGAACATTTTAATTAACAAAAAGAAATCAATTTAAAATTTGAAAGCTCAAAATTTAATAGTGAAGTTGTTTAAAGTTGGCGTA
>PLYN01000019.1 GCA_003151815.1 Bacteroidota bacterium
TAATGCTAGTACAAAAACCATCACGCCTCAAATATCAGCTATAAGAGGTACAATTACTAATGTCGGGGCATAGCCGATATCCTATATTGATGGGAACTCCGGTAGTTATGCAGTGTATACCAATACGAATGCTGCTTATTTTCAAAAGTTTGCTATCGGAGCAGAAGTAGGCGGCGTTGAGCCATGGTATGGAAAAATCCCTGAGTTCATTGCTTATAACAATAATTTAACGGCTGCCCAGATGATAAAGGAAAATACCTATTTAGCAATTAAATATGGTACAACTTTAGGGCAAGGTGGTACCAACCCAAATATTTTTGCCAACGATGGTCTTTATAATTACCAAAACACTAGTGGTACTGTTATTTGGGATGCAACGGCAAATTCAGGTTTTAAATACAACATTGCCGGAATAGCAAAAGACAGAATAGAAGGCTTAGAACAAAAAATCAGTAAATCATCAAATGGTGTTCCCGACATTGTTACCATTTCTCTGGATAATGATTTTACTTCGGCAAATAATGATCCGGTGAGAACAACCTCTTTTAGCAATGATTTATCATCATTGGTCTGGGGAACTGATAATGCTGCTTTTACTTTTACACAAACATACAACACCAGTCTTAATTTTAGGATGGTCAGAAAATGGAAAATGCAAAAAACAAATTTTACAAATCCGGTATATTTTAATTTTACAAATTCAAATATCGCAAATAGTACCCCTTATTATCTAATCGCAAATTCAACTTCTGCTAATACAGGATGGACACAAACAGCTTCTGCAACATCCAATGCTGCGGGCAATACCATTACTTTTGGTCCGGTCTCTTTGGGTACTAATAATTCCTATTACTTTTCTATATCTAATAATTCATCAACCCCCTTACCTATTGAGCTTTTGAATTTTCAAGCAGTTTTAGATGAAAAAACAGTAAATGTTTTATGGGAAACAGCTTCAGAAATAAACAATGATTATTTTACTGTTGAACGTTCTGTTGATGGAGTAAATTTTGTAACTATTGGTATCATTCCTTCTAAAGCAAGTGGAGGAAATAGTACATCTGTACTTTCATATACTATAAATGATGATAATGTGTCCTCTGGCATTTACTATTATCGCTTAAAACAAACCGATTTTAACGGAAAATATACCTATTCCAACATTGATGCAGTTGAAATTAAAGAAAACTCAGACTTCAGTTTTAATATAGTACCCAATCCAAATAATGGAGCAGAATTTAATTTAGTTATCGTTGCTGAAAAACATCAAAAAATAGTTATAGTTATTAATGATATTTTGGGGCAACAACTTTATTCGAAGGTGATAAGCACGGAACAAGAAGGTAATACAACATATATTCTTGATCTAATTCAAAAATTAAACTCAGGTGTTTATTTTATTACCGCTACTTCTGATCAGAAAGTATACGTTAAGAGAATGATCGTGAATTAGAAAATACTAAAAATAAAATGTAACACTTGTTACATTCCAATATGCAATTGCAACCTTATTGTATTACTAGGTATCTTAGTGTTGAATTAGTTATTTTAAAAAGGTAGTTGTAAATATAATAAAGTTAAAAGAAATAAAATGTGTACAAAAAATCAAATATATCTAAGTCGGAAATTTTATTTCTCCTTGGTTTTCATTTTCGGGGTTTCTATTCAAGTTTTGTTTTCTCAAGCTCTAGTTGATAGTGTGATAGTAGGTAGTGATACTGTTTTGTTTTTTCAACCTGGAAATTTTAAATATAAAATTCCGAGTAATTGTGTAACATCTATTACTGTTCAGGTTTGGGGAGCAAGTGGTGCCGGAAAAGGTGTTGCTTCAGGTGCGACCAATGGCGGTGGCGGCGGTGGTGGTGGTGCATTTAGTAGTGCTACATTTACAGTTACGCCGGGAGCGTTATATAATTTAACTGTTGGTGCGCCAGGTTTTGGTGGTACCGGGAATGGAACTGATGGTGCTGATTCATGGTTTGGTTCCACATCTACTGTTATGGCAAAAGGTGGTAAAGGTAGTACAGGCACAGCAGGAGGTGCAGGAGGTACTGCTGCAGCAAGTGTGGGTTCAACAACATTTTCAGGAGCTAAAGGGGGAGATTATGGTGGAAATGGTGGTGGTGGTGGTGGCTCATCTTCCGGTAAATCTGCAAATGGAGTTGTTGGAAGTAATGGTAGTGGAAGTAATGGTGGTGCTGGTGGTGTGGGAACGATTGGAAGTGGAGGTGCAGGGGGGTCTAATAATGGTATAGGACAAGACAATTCGCAATGTCCCGGTTGCGGCGGTGGTGGCGGGGTTGGTACCAATGGCGGTAACGGTGGAAGTGGTTCAGGTGGAATAATAAAAATTGTTCTCCCTCCTCGTTTAGATATAAGTATTACAGGCGCTCAAACAATTTGTCCGGGTGCAACACCTTCAACTTTTAATGCAACAGCTACAGGTGCAAGCGGCGGGCCTTATTCATATGCTTGGCAATCCTCTACAACAGATAGTATATCCGGATTTTCTAACATTGGTGTTGCAACTGCCTCAACATATTCTGAAGGCGCATTGGCTGTAACCACTTGGTATAGATGTATTGCTAATGCTGGCACTTGTCTCCCAGATACTTCAAACACAATAAAAGTAACAGTAACCAATCTTTCCGGTACTATAGCTTTTCCTCAAACAATTTGTTCGGGTAGTACACCCTCTGTATTAACAACAACAACAATTCCAAGTAATGTTGTTGCAACGTATGTTTGGCAATCATCAACAACCAGTGCTAACTCTGGTTTCGCTACTATTGGTGGTGCTACTGCTTCAACATATGCTCCGCCGGCAGTCTCTGCACCTACATGGTTTAATGCTATCATTAGTGCTACAGGTTGTGTAACATACACTGCAACGGCGGTTTCTATAACTACATCAACAGCACCCGCAACGTGTAATCCGGGTAATTCAAGTACGATGTACAGTACCAATGTGCTGCCCTTACTTAAATCAAGTGTTGGAGGGTCGGTTACTACAGGCGCCTGGTCTGTTCTTTCATCGAGTCCTGCAGGTACACATATATTGAGTACTACAGGACAAACAACGAATCCTGCCTCCGTAACATTTACTCCTCAGGCAGCATATAACGGAACTGTCGTATTGCGATTAACAACAAATTCGAACGGTTGTAATGTTTCTACTTGTGATAAGACCATCAATGTTATTCCGGCTACATTAACAACAGTTACATTTACTACAACAGGAACAGGCACATGGACCGCTCCCAGTTGTGTGAGTACCGTTACTGTTCAAACTTGGGGTGCCGGTGGTGGTGGTGGTGCCGGCGGAACAACGTTTGATAATGACGGATCCGGTGGCGGTGGTGGTGCTTTTAGCAGTTCTTTATTAACCGTAACACAAGGAACTGTTTATAACTTATACGTCGGCGCCGGTGGAATAGGGGCTGTTCACACTGCTTCCGGAAAAAAAGGAGGGAATGGTGAAGATTCTTGGTTTGAAAGCTCGAGCACANNCCCGTGGAATAGGTGGTTTAGGTGTAGGACAACCCGGATATGGTAGTCCATCTCCGGGAGGTTTAACTACTGCCGGTCGCGGACAAATTAAATATAGAGGCGGAGCTGGGGCCTCCGGTATATTATGGCCTGGAGGAAGTGGAGGGTCATCTGCCGGATCAGCCGCTAATGGTTGTGATGCACCAGTTCCTACAGATGGCTCACAAAATCATTCAAGTGCAACCTGCACTGGTCCAACAGGATCAGGAGCCGGAGGTGCAGGAGGAGCTTCCAATGGGGGGAGTGCTACTGGAAGTATTAGTGGAAATTGTAATACATGGCTGGCGGTTGCCGGCGCAATTCCGGGAGGCGGCGGTGGCGGCGGGACTAATGCCTGCGATCAACCCGGTCAACCAGGTGCGAGTGGACAAGTGAAACTTATCTACGGACCTTCATTGCCGGTATTTATTACTGCGAACTCTGCCACTATTTGCAATGGACAATCGGTTATCTTAAAAGCGAATTCAGATTTTCCTGTTAGTTATAAATGGTCAACAGGTGCAACGATAGATTCTATAACAGTTTCACCAACTACAAATACTACTTATACAGTTACGGATGTAACCGGTTGTGCATCCCCTATAACTGTATCGGTTACTGTTAATGCTGCATTTGCAGCTTCTGCAACTTCTGCAACTATTTGTAGCGGACAATCTGCAACACTAACCGCTACAGGTGCTACATCGTATTTGTGGTCAACAGGAGCAACTACAAATACTCTTAATGATTCTCCGGCTTCTACCACAACTTATTCTGTTACAGCTACTAAAAATGGGTGTTCTATTCCGCTTACCGGAACTATTACTGTTAATTCTTCCACTTCTTTAAGTGTTAACTCCGCATCTATTTGTTCCGGGCAAACGGCTATACTCAATGCAAGTGGAGCAACAACCTATTCCTGGGCACCAGGCACCTCGCTTTCAACAACTACAGGAGCAAGCGTAACTTCAACTCCTGCTGCTACTATAACCTATACGGTAACCGGAACTTCTAGTGGTTGTAGTAGTACGGGTATATCTACTGTTACAGTTACCTCTATACCAACTTCCGATGCGGGTGGTGATATAACCATATGTTCGGGAACAACAGGTAATATAGGTGCTGCGTCAGTTTCAGGATACAGTTATTTATGGTCTCCGGTAACTGGGTTAAGTGACCCAACCATATCAAATCCTACTGTTACTTTAACTAATAATACAGCAAGTTCTATACTTTCTTCCTACACAGTTACAACAACAACAGGATGTACTTCTACGGATGTCGTAAATGTTATGGTTAACCCTCAGGATGATCCAACGTTTAGTTATGCAAGCGCTGCTTATTGCGCACCTAGTAGTGATACGCCAGTTAAAACAACACCCGGAACAGGAACGTTCTCTATTAATCCTGCTACTAACTTAGCCATAACACCAAGCACAGGATTCATTGATATAACAGCTGGCACTAACGTGGGACATTATGTGGTGATGTTAACTACTGCAGACGCTTGTCCTAATACATACACTGTAGGTTTAGATGTTGTTGCTAATCCGGATGCTACATTTAATTATTCAGCGCCGGCCTATTGCATCAATGCAACAAATCCTACGATCACACAACCTTCAGGATCCACTCTGGGAACTTTTTCGGCAAGTCCCGTGGGATTGATATTTATTAGTACCGCTACCGGTGAAATTAATTTAGCAGCGAGTGCTCCGAATACCTATACAGTTACGAACACCATTCCGGCAAGAGGAGGTTGTTTAGCTACCAGTCAGGTTACTACCATTACTATTAATGCACTACCAACTGTTACAGTAAGTTCAACAACTGTATGTGCAGGGATAGCAGGAACGATCACTGCAAGTGGTGCAGCGTCTTATACTTGGTCGGGAGGTTTTCCTGCAGGAACTTCTTTAACAGATACTCCGGGATCAACAACTCCTTATACTGTTACCGGTACCACAAACGGCTGTTCTAATATTGCTACGGGTATTATTAATGTTACTTCTAACCCCACTGTAACAGTAACAAACTCAAATAACTGTGCAGGGATACCGCAAACGATAACAGCATCAGGTGCAACAAGTTATACTTGGTCAGGCGGAGGTGTACCATCAGGTACGGGGAATCAAGACTTAACAGATAGTCCGGTAGTACCATCTACCAGTTATATTGTAACAGGTACAACAAATAGTTGTTCAGGTTCTGCTACCGGAACTATTGTGGTAGATCCAAGTCCGTCGGTTACAGTTACTAACTCGACAGCTTGTCTTGGTTTTCCTGCTACATTAACAGCTATTCCGGCAAACAACGTCTCATTGGTATGGTCATCCGGCGAAACTACAATTTCCATTACAAAGACTCCCGTTGCAACGGGTGCTACAACCTATACGATAACTGTTGCAGGAACTAATCCGGCTTGTATTGACACAGCGATCGCTACTATTTTTGTTAATCCTAATCCGGTTGTTACAGTTATTTCTTCACCGGCAGTTTGTTTAGGAACAACCAGTACATTAACAGCTTCAGGCCCTGCAACTGTATATTCTTGGTCTCCGGGAGGTTCTACCTTAAACCCTTTTACGGTTGTTGGTGCATTGGGATCGGTTGTATATACTGTAACCGGAACAGTGACTGCTACAGGGTGTATCGGAACTCAAACCGGAACAGTAACTGTTAATCCTATACCGACAGTTACTGTTAACGATGCCACTATTTGTGCCGGACAAACAGCTACGCTTAATGCCAGTGGTGCAACTACTTATGCATGGTCTCCGAATATTGGTGCAACAGCATCCGTGTCTATTACTCCGGCAACAACTACTCCATACACTGTTACAGGAACTGCAATAGGTTGTTTGAATACAGCTGTTTCTATTGTTACCGTAAATCCATTACCGATCGTTACAGTTAATAACGCATCTATATGCGCAGGCTCTACTACTACATTAACCGCTAGTGGTGCGGCCACATATAGTTGGCTTCCGGGTGGTGGTGTAGGAGCTTCTATAAATGTAAGCCCAAGTGTAAATACGCCTTATATTGTTGTTGGTACTTCTCTTGCAAATTGTACAGGGTCAGCTTTGGGAACGGTTACAGCTAATCCATTACCTGTTGCGGCTTTTTCTATCCCTAAAAAAATAAAATTGAGTGAGGCAGATATTACGTTTATAGATCATTCGACCAACGCAAATACATGGTTATGGGATTTTGGTGATACTGCAACTTCTACTATGCAAAATCCACAACACCAATATGCTGATACCGGATTGTATACTATTTGTCTGAAAGTTATTTCGAATGGTTGTGTAGATCGTATTTGCCATGATATAAAGATCATTCCTGATGTGTTGATCTATATTCCAAATGCATTTAGTCCTGATGGAGATGGCTTAAATGAAGAATTTGGATTTAAAGGTTCAGGTATAGTACCTGATATTGAATTCCGAATATTTGATCGTTGGGGTGAACAGGTATTCTTTACTACTGATATAAAAGAAATGTGGAAAGGTGATAAGAATGGAGTTCCTTGTCCGCCGGATGTATATGTCTATTCAATAGTTATAAAAGACAGTAATGGAAGGGATAAGAAATTTATGGGACATGTTAATTTGATAAGATAGGATAGGATACGTTGGACATTAACTTCAATACCAGTATTTATCATTACACCTCATCCTTACAAACGTTTAGAGACCTTTTTGATAAATTTTCTGAACTACCCAAATCTTCAAGTGAAACATGAAAGTCATTAATATTCATAAAAAGGAGTATTGCTGATAAATTTATAAGCAATAATAGTGATTTAAATCCCTATTTAAAGTTTTCCGTTCAGAATATTTAATCCTTTCTTAATAAACTCTTTAGCTTCGGCAACCTCATTTTCGGAGATTATCCCACCTTCGGTAGGAACAAATAATGACACCAGCAGAATTTAAAACAGGGCTTAGAGAGATTAAGGAAAGCTTGAGAAATATAACAATTCAATTTGCTACATGGGGAAGTGTAAGGCCATACCATACCTGTTTTGTCTTCAATCAAATCGCAAATGGTGTAAGAGCTATAACTCCTGAAAGTGTTTATCAATAAGACAAATAACTAAATACTATTTTTTTTAATCCTAACAAATATAGTCTTTTTTGAACTTGCAGAAATTAAAAAGGCTAAAAAACACTTTACACTACCATCTAAAACCACTATTTCATTTATTTTAGCAGATGCGCCATAATCTATATTACCCCCATTTCTCCATGACACTGCCTTATTTCAGGACGATACAATCTACAAAAAAACCTTGTAAGACCTTATTTTCCTAATCATTTTAACACTTATTTTACATTTAACAATTCATAACGGATGTTTTCCGAGTATTTTTTGCATTAAATCATCAGAAATATTTCCGATTCCCGCCAAATCCTAAACTTTTATTTGGAATAATTCGCCTTTTTCAAAAAAATATTATGTTTCCCAACGTATTGTTTTAAATCTAAAATCTTTCCTGATGTTTTTTTGTATTTAATTTGTAAATTTTTTTTTCGTACAATATAAAGCATAGTTTTTTTAAAATCACAATTAACACTACACGAAACAACAAGTATATTTTTATTTCAGATTTATTTTTAAAAAATAATTTTCAAAACAAATCTCCTTTGCAATTTTTTTTGATGGTTGGGATAATCTTTAGATTGAAACAAGTAGTTACAATATGTTTTTAAAATAAGATTAGATGATTGTCATCATAAATATAAACTCGTTTTTTATTTGAAAGAATTGTAGAAATAAATAATGTAAAAAGAAAAAATGATTTACATTTTAGAAGTAAAACTGAAAAAGACTTTGGTAATATGGCATAACCTAATTAACACCAAAACCTTTTCAGCAGAAATGTATAAAAAACATTAAGAGAAAGATATAATTGATAAGACCTACAAGTGTAGCAGGAATAATTTAGCACATGCTGTTTACTTGCACAGAAATTATTTCAAGTTCTGCCAACAAATCTAAGGTGATTTCATATTCAATAGCAACTCTATCTGATCTACGTGCTGTAATGTGTATTTTTTTAAAAAAAGGAAGAAGCGTTTCTTGTAAGAATAGTAATGGAAAAAAATTTTCAAGCGTTTTTTTAGAATAATCAGAATTCAAAATGCTTTTTATGGTTGGGATAAAGGATATTTTAGAAGATTTTTAAATCCTTCTCTATTATGATAACACAAAATGATTAGTTTTTTCTATCATCGCAGCAGAGTTGACGAGGTATTACAAAAAAACTTCGGTGGAAAAAGCCGACCATCGTTTTGAAAAGTTTTTTTAAGGTCAAATGCTATGGTGTTCCTTATTTTCTTTTTCTGTTCGTTCTTGGTTTTCTCTTTTCAAATTTTCAAATGAAGTCTTAATCCATTCCTGAAGATCCTTTACAGCATCACTTATTATTGGTTCTTCATTATTCTGAATTGATATAGATGAAACATTTTGTTCATTCTGTTTAACTTGATTACCTTTTTGTTGTTCCCTCAATTGATACCTTTTGAATTGCTCCTCATCGTATCTTTTCTGTTTTTCCCTTTCTTCTTGCCAATACTTTTTCTGCCGTTCTATGCATGCAAGCACGCGGCAACTGGTTGAGCAATATTTTGCATCACTTCGTTTACTTACAAAAACATATTTACAGTGCAAACAGAGTTGAGTATGGCTTATCATTGGTGTAAATTTGAAAAAGATGCTGATTCCATTTTTTTATTTTGGATTATTTTTTTTCCATGATTTTTTTGTTCGGGGATTCTGTAAACAATAATTAGCTGCTTCGGTTTCCAAATCGGATTGCGTTCTTACTTTCCCCTCTTTTAACCAGCTATCCAATTCCTGCATTCGGAAATATAATTTCTTACCCTTCTTAAAATGAGGGATTCTCCGTTTGCAGGTCTTTTCATAAAGAGTAGCTACTTTTAATTTTAAATAATCGGCAGCCTGTTTTACATCCAGTACCTCATCCATGCTGCCATTCCCATTTTTATTTTCTTTGGTGTCTTCACTTACTGCTTCCTTTACAGCAGATTTAATGAGCGTTTTCAGCTCATCCATTGTTACCGATATAAGTAATGATTGTTCCATGCTTTATTCTTTTGTTTTATTTATCATGTTAATAGTTATTTATATTTATATAATTAAATAACATATTGTGTAAAAAAATATACTTGCTCTATTATGTTTTTTTCTTTTTAATTATCTGACTGTATTTCTGCTCTATTTTTTCTATTTCCTTGATTTTTTCATCTACTGCTTTATCAATTAGTTTATGAATGCTGTTAATAAGTTCCGGCTTGCGTTTAAATACCTTCGTTAAAAAAAGGTTGAGTTCCTTTTTATAGCTGCCATCTAACCAATCTATCACAGTAGGAAAGTTATATGTGTTTCCACCGAGTAGTTCTTCATTGAATTTTTGATATGTTTCTATTTCTTGGTGTAGGTTTGTATCAAGAATCTGAAAAAAATTATCGAATACCATTCCTGCTACTTTATATAAACGTAATACTGTATTAAAGGAATCATTTTTATTTAGGTTGAGGGCATGGTGTAATTTATTTTTGGTTTTTAAAATGGCTATTCTTAATTTTGGTTTTAGATATTTTTCGAGCGTGGTATGGATAGAAGTGGCATATATCTCGTATTTGTCTTTTAGTCCTTTCATATCGTATTCATCCTCGTTGGATAAATGGGAGATTTCATAGCGGATTACCTTTGTAATAAGCTTTTCTTCAAAAGCCATTAGTCCCCTGTCGTTTTCTTCTACATCTTTTAAATCAGTATAGAACTCACCATAATTACTTCTAAACTGCATGTTCTTCCGGTTATAGGTGATATACAGATACAGTGGATAAGCGGGTATTTCTTTTCCGTTTGCCTGTGTGGTAGCTTCCGGTTGTACTTGCTTTTGCAGAAAGAAACGGACGGTTATTTTCTTGGGCTTACTTGTATTTTTTAGTGCTTTCATACTACAAAGATATAAAAGTTATTTAATATACAAAATATAAATAACATATTTATTAACAAACGGAATTAAAAGGAACATAATAACCTGCCCTTCTATTCGCTATTTCTTTTTGCTTTTTTTAGCAGAAAGAGTTAATGTAGGAATTTTGGATACCGCATCGTATTTCCTCTGGTCGCTTACTTTGGCATATACGGTGGTGGTTTTAATATCCCTGTGTCCCAAGAGCTTGGATACCGTATAAAGGTCTATTCCCTGATCGAGGGACATGGTAGCAAAGGTATGCCTTCCGGTATGGAAAGTGAGGTTCTTGTTTATTTCTGCTTGTTCTGCCCATCGTTTAAGATTTTTTCTTGCCCAAGCGTAATTTCCTTGTTTATACTTTGGATTTTTTCCTACCAATGCAGGAAATACAAAAGGAGACTTGTCTTTCAATTCTTTGGCTTGCTTTTTTCTTTCTTTTAATATTGTTACCGCTTGTTCGGATAGGGGCAGGTATTCTATGTCTTCTGTTTTTTCCTGTTGAAAGTTAATCACCCAAGTTTCTTTACTCCCAATTTGTTTGGTGGAAATGTCCGTCCATTTGAGAGGAAAGATATCGCTCCAACGCATTCCGCAGAAGGCGGATAATAAATACGCTTGTTTAACCTGCGGATGAACATTTTTAGTTGTGGTATTTACAAGGATTTGCAATTCCTTTAGTTCGATATGTGTACGTTTAGTAGCTTTATTGCGCAGACGTTGGGACTTGGGTATTTCATTTAAGGGATTGTGTTTGATAATCTTTTGTTCTATGGATCTGCTCATGGCTGTTTTGAAAGCATTCATAATATAGGCAACAGAATTGTGTTTCAAATAGGATTGCAGCCATTTTTGAAAACTCATCAGCCAGTCGTAGTTAAGGTCATTGAAAGTCAGGCTTTCTTCTTCGCAGTATTCCTTGAGCCGGGATAAGACACGCAGGTAACTGGTAGAATTTTTTCCATCCTTACTCAGCTTTTCTAAAAATACTATCACATCTGCTTGGGATTTCTTTTTATCCACTAATCCATTTTCCTGAACGAGCAATTCGTATTCTCTTTGAGAGCGTATTTTCTCGGCGACTTCTTTTTTTTCTTTATCTTCGGTGCTAAGTCGTTTGTTAGGAATGTGAATATTTAAAAACTCGTAGCTGCGTTTTTTATTGTGGTAGATGTCCAAATAGAGGGATACCCTCTTTTGGTCTATGGGTTTTTCTCGGAGAACGACACTCATATTAAGATTGTTTTTTAGTTAAAAAAAGCTCTTTGTATGGTAACAACAGAGTAACAAAAGTAACAAAAAAATGGAGAAAATTGAAAAAAGGTCTAAAATTATTAATTCTTTAAATGCCTATATTTAAAGGTATTTTATTGTAGTTTATTCTGTTCTATTATATGCGATACTGTTTAAAATTTAAACAGGCTCTTAATTAAATTACTTTTTAAAAGTTTTGTTATTCAGATGTTTTTTTCTTAGCTCATAGCTGATAATGGCAGGGATGTAAAAGGTAACATCTGCTGCAATCTTCGCTATAAAAATACCCAGAGATAAATTACCAAGCAGTATTGGTAAATAATACATAAGTGCCGGTCGGATAAAAAAGCTGTCTATTACTTCAGCAATGCCAAATTCAAGAGCAAGCTCTTTTAAATTTTCCAGAAAATTTCTTTTAGTATACTCCAGTCCGATAAAGTGACAAGTTTTCCGAGTTTGTATAATATCGCTGATAAGGATATAACCAAAGTAGGAAATGTTGCCTCCCCAGGTTCCTGCAAACGCAGTAGTAATATAATTACAGGTGAGTCGGTAGGTAATACCGGCGGCAAGCAATGTTATAATTACAGATAGTATTTCTGCCGGCAGATACCTCCAGACCCATTCCCGTATTTTTTGTTTCATGATCAAAAATTATCAGTTTGTTTCTGTGACTCTTAATATTTTTAAAGCTTATTGTTCCAGTTGTTTTCCAATTTGTTTTATTTCATCGAGCAATTCAACAACATCCGTAAGTCTGGTCATAGGATTAAGCAGGGTGAATTTTAAAAAGGCCTTATCATTGACCGTTGTCTGTCCTATAATTGCTTTTCCAGAAAGTAAAAGCTTAGTTTTGATGGTATTGTTGATTGCAGCTCTTTCTTTTTCATTTGTGCTATTGGGTAAGTACCTGAAAACAACAGCATTGATGGGTGTTAAATATGCAAGTTCAAATTGAGGATCGTGCTCTATCATTGAGCTTACTTCTTCGGCAAGTTCAATGGTGTGATCCAGCATTTCACCAAACTTTTTTTTGCCGATATGTTGCAAAGCAATAAATGGTTTTAGCGCATCAAATCTTCTTGTTGTTTGGATCGACTTATATACCAGATCTAGGATACCTAATTCTTCATTACTTTCAGGATTAAGATAATCGGCATGTAAACGGATAAATTCAAACGAAGATCTATCCTTCACAATAAATACCCCACAAGAGATTGGTTGGTAAAATAGTTTATGAAAATCTACAGTAACTGAATCTGCTTTTTCAATTCCATTTAGTTTATGTTTGTGTTTTTCACTTAATATAAGGGCTCCGCCGTAAGCGGCATCTACATGTATCCACAATCCATGTTTATGAGCGCAATCGGCCAGAATGTCAATTGACCCAATGGTACCAAAGTCTGTTGTGCCGGCAGTAGTGACATATGCAATTGGAAGTAAACCTTGTTCTTTAAGTTCGTTAATCGTATTTTCTAAAGCAATAACATCCTCTTCGAAAACATTCTTGTTTATTTTAACCACTGCATTTTGTCCCAATCCTAAAATTGAGGCCGACTGCGCAATCGTAAAATGAGAATTTTCAGCGCACAATATTCTGAATTTATTTGCTTCGGGAGGTAAACCTTTTTTCTGAATATTCCAGTTGAAATGCTTTTTACTATAATGATCGCGAGCAAGCAATAATCCCATGAAATTAGACATTGTTCCACCGCCTGTAAAGGTGGCATCTGCATTAGGTCCAAAACCATACAGTTTACACAATTTATCACATAAGGCTTGCTCTATCATTGTTGCTGCAGGTGCCTGATCCCAGGAGTCCATAGACTGATTAAAAGCACTGATGATCATTTCTGCGGCTAATGAAGCAATAAATGTAGGACAATGTAAATGTGCTAGGCAGTGTGGATGATACACTGAAATATTACTTTCTATCACCAGCTTTTTGGTTCTGTCCAATACCTCATTTAGTGAGCTTCCTGTTTCAGGGAAAAGCTCCATTGCAGCAATTTCTTCTTTCAGAGATGCCGGGCTTATTCCACAATAAGGCTGCTTTTGTTCTTTTATCTGATTAGCAATAGATTCTGCAACTTTAGATATAACTTGACGGTATGCAGTAATACTTTCATCACTGTCATTCAGAAAATAATTTTTGAAAGCCTGATTAGCTTCGTGCAAAAGCTGGTCATTTTTTTTTGTTGAATGTTCTTGTAAAATCATGTACGTGTGTAGTTTAATTTTCAGATACCTGATTAAAAAGTAATGCCGCTTCGGCAGCAATTACCGACTCGTTAAATATTTCGCAAATATGATTTACTTGCTCTTTTGTGACTGTTAAAGGTGGAAGGAATCGGAGTACGCTCGATTGACGGCCACCAATTTCAATTACCAGCCCTCTTGTAAAACATTCAAATTGTATCCGGCGAGATAATTTCTCAAAACGTTCGGGTTGTCCCGATTGAAGCAAGCCGCTAACAGTATTGATAATTTCAACTCCCAGCATAAGTCCACGTCCACGAATATCTCCAAGGCAGCTTGTTTTAGATTGAATACTCTTTAGATTTTCCTGAAACAATTTACCCATACGATCTGCATTGCCTGCCAGATCATTTTCTCTTATGTATTTGATGGTTGCCGTTCCTGTAGCCATGCCTAATTGATTACCTCTGAAAGTGCCGGCATGAGATCCGGGTCCCCATTTGTCAAGATCTTTGTGATACACAATCACCGCCATTGGCAATGATCCGCCAATAGCTTTGGATAATACTACTACATCTGGAATTATTCCTGAATGTTCGAAAGCAAACATTTTTCCAGTACGTCCTAAACCTGTTTGAACTTCATCAATGATCAAGGGAATACCTTGTTCTTTGGTTATTTGTCGAAGTCGGATCATCCAGACATCGGGTGCAGGAATTTTTCCTCCTTCTCCTTGTACTGCCTCAACAATAATTCCTGCAGGTTTGGTGATACCGCTTTCATCATCTCTCAAAACATTCTCAATGTAATTGCTGCATGTTTCATTGCAAGCATTTCCGCAATTACCCATTGGACAACGATAACTATATGGATAAGGAAGAAAATGTACTTCGGGCATTAAACCCGGAATTTGTGATTTGCTTCCAAGGTTTCCCATCATGCTGAGCGACGCATGCGTCATACCATGGTAGCCACCATGAAAGGCAACCATTGAACGTCTGCCCGTGGCAATTTTTACAAGTTTAATAGCAGCTTCTACAGCATCAGATCCAGAAGGACTACAAAACTGTACCTTAGCATTTTTAGCAAACTCTTTCGGAAAACAACTTAAAATTTCTTTAATATATTGCTCCTTTACAGGAGTCGTAATGTCGAGTGTGAGCATAGGAAGGTTGTTATCCAACTGCTCACGAATGGCATTATGAACAACAGAATGGTTATGTCCTAAAGCTATCGCACCTGCTCCCGATAAACAATCGTAATATACGTTTCCATCAACATCTTTTAGATAAATACCTTTGGCTTGTTCTAATGCAAAAGGAAGTTTTCGGGGATAGCTTCTGGCATTTGATTCTGATGAAGCTTGTCGATCAAGATAAGCCATAGATTCTTTGTTCTTTGAGAGGTCTCGTTGTTCCCCTGGAAAACTCTTTACATTTGTAAGAGCATTAAGATCTTCATTAGTAAGAAGATCTTTCATTGAATTGTTTACATTCATAAATTTTTTTTAGGGGCGTAAAGATATTTAAAAATCTGAATTGACAAGTTCTGATTTTATGAATAAGTACAGTTTGAAGTTTAAAGGTCAAAAAGTATATGAAAGAAAGAACGACACGGGTACTGTAAAAGTTGATTGTAGTAACTTTGGTTCAGGAATTTATTTTGTTCAGGCTGTAAATGAAAAAACTATTTTATCCTGTAAATTAATTAAAGAATAGTGGATTGGTTAGACAAAAATCGAGCTAATTTGAAATGTTGCAGTAATGTTGCAGTAGAAATAAAACCCTCTCCGCAACCTATTGAAAACCTTACTAATAATCGGTTACGTTGATATCCGCTCGGTACCTCCAAAGAAAGCGCTCTTATTGCAAAATAAGGCATTTTCTTCGTTTTTAAAGGCATGCAAGCTGTTACTTCTGATACCAGGAGCCATTTCGAGCCAGAAATGTTTTCGCCAAAAATTTATCTTATAATAGTAATAAAGCCATTTTTATTTAATTTTTCACCTTTCAAATCTATTGTATTGATAATATAATAATAGGTTCCGTCTTCGCATGGTTTATGGCTATTCATATTATAACCATCCCATCCTGCATCCAGGCTCTTCGATTCATATACCTTCAAACCCCATCTGCTGTATATTTCTATATCCATACTTACTAAGCCGTCAAGGTCGATGGAAAACATATCATTATTTTTATCCCCATTGGGAGAAAATACATTTGGTATCATTACTTCATAAACAATGATTTCTGCATATGCTGTATCGGGACATTGTAAATTATTTGATGCTATTAATCGCACCTGAAAATTACCTTTCATCGGATAGGTATTGGCTGTGTCGTTATTGGTATTGCCAGTATTGCCATTACCAAAATCCCAATTATAAGTGATTGCATTTTCACTCTGATTATCAAAATGAACTATCAATCCTGGTTTCCCGATCGGAGGCACCGCATTAAATTTTGCTACAGGGTTAGTAATTGTTAAGGTAAAGGTTTGGGATTCACTGACACATGCTCCTCCGGTTGTACTAACCGTATAGGTATAAACACCCTCAGGCAAGTTATTCAGCGTTCCCGAAATTTTATAATTTGATCCGCCTGTTGCCGACAAATTGGAAGGCAAACTTGGTGAAACAGTAGCTCCGGTTGCTGTACCGCCAATTGCGTAAATAATATCCGATATAGTATTATTTGAACAAAGGGTCTGAGCTATTGTTTCTGCTGCAGATGATAAGCTGATGGTTGTTTCCACTACTGTAATTCTTCCAACCGAATTAGCTTGCTTACAAGCACCTGTTGTGGTTACCGTATAGTTGGTAACACCAACCGTTGTTGGTGTTCCGTTAATGGTTAAAACACCGGCAGAAAACGAAGGGGTAACTCCTGCCGGTAATGTGGATACTATTGCTCCGGTTCCTCCACCGCTTACAGTATATCCGATAGGAATAATTGCAGTATTCAAACAAGGAGATTGTGTATCTGTTGTGGCTGTAGAAGTTAATGCAATCGCTGCATCCGGATTAACAGTTATTGTTCCAGTTGCTATGGTTTGAGCGCAAGTTCCTGTTGTAGTTACTGTATAAATTGAACTACCAACAACGGATGGTGTGCCTGTAATCGTAAAGGTACCAATACCCGAAGTACTTGTTAACCCTATAGGTAAACCCGATACGGTAGCACCTGTACCACTTCCGCTGATAGAATAAGTAATCATAGTTATAGGAGTGTTCACACAAACACTTTGACTATTTGTTCCAAGAGATGATGACAAAGTAATGCTTGCATCCGGATTTACAATTAATGTTCCTGTTGCATATGCTTGTGCACAGTTTCCTGTGGTAGTAATTGTGTATGTGGAGCTTCCAGCAGTTGTTGGAGTGCCGGTTATTGTAAAGACACCGTTCAGATAAGAACCTGATAATCCTGTAGGTAAAACCGAAACTGTCGCACCGGTACTATTAGAAACAGTATAGGTAATATTTGTTATTGGCGCATTTACACATACTGTTTGATTGTCTGTATTAATCGCCGAAGATAAAACAATTGTAGTATTCGGAGTAACAGTCATCGTTCCAGCTGCTGTTGCTTGTGCGCAACTGCCACTGGTAGTTATAGTATAACTGAATGATCCCACAACAGCTGGTGTTCCCGTTATATTAAATACTCCCGCAGCATAAGATCCGGTAACCCCTGCCGGTAAAGGAGATACTGTAGCATTCATACCACCACCAGTTATTGAATAGCTTATATTCACAATTGAACTATTCACACAAACGGATTGAGAAGTGGTAGCTGCATTTGATGTTAATGTAATTACAGCATCCTGATCAATTGTAATGGTTCCTGTTTTTACTTGCGTAATACAAGAACCTGTGGGTGTTACCGTGTAATTAAAAACACCTGTAACAGTTGGTGTTCCCGAAATAGTAAATACAGATCCTGAAAATGCGCCACTGATACCTGCCGGCAAAGTTGTCACAGTTGCGCCGGTACCTGCACCTGTAATAGAGTAAGTAATGTTGGTCAAAGCAGAATTCATACACACCGTTTGAGTATCTGTTCCAACAGCAGAGGTTAAGACTATCAATGCATTTTGATTAACGGTAATTGATCCTGTTTCAGTTACCTGAGGACAAGTTCCTGTTGTGGTTATGGTATAGTTGCTAACACCCGCTGTTGTTGATATACCGTTCATTGTAAATACTCCGGAACTATAAGAACCGGTTATCCCTGACGGTAAAGTGCTTACAGTTGCCCCGATCGCACCTCCTCCTATTGCATATGTAATATCAATTATACTATCCAAGGCACATACGGTTTGCCCATCTGTGCCTGCTATAGAAGATAAAGAAATGGTAGCACTTGTATTCACCTTTATAATTCCTACCAAAGATTGTTGAGTACAGATTCCTGTTGTTGTTACCGTGTAGTTCGTGGTTCCGGAAACCGATGGTGTTCCGCTAATGGTAAACACTCCGGCAGCATAAGTACCCGTTACTCCTGCAGGTAAAGTAGTAACTATAGCACCTGTTCCTCCACCTCCAACAGAATACGTAATATCTGTTAAGGCAACATTTACACATATGTTTTGATCATCTGTTCCAACAGCAGAAGTTAATGTTAGCACCGCATTTGGATTTACGGTAATTGTTCCCGTAGCTGTTTGAACCGGACAACTACCTGTAGAACTAATGGTATAGCTGTAAGATCCCGATACGCTTGGAGTACCTGTTATCGTATATATTCCAGCTGCAAAGGAACTGGTTATTCCGGCAGGTAATGTACTGATCGTTGGATTAGCGCCAACTCCGCTTACTGAATAGGTAATGTTATTTATCGGTGTTCCTTCACAAACTGTTTGCCCATCACTTCCTGGAGCAGATGTCAAAGCGATCCCCGCACCTGAGTTTATATTGATCGATCCTGTGAGCGTGTCTTGTGTACAGGTTCCTGTTGTTGTCACCGTATAATTATGTAGTCCCGAAACAGATGATGTTCCGCTTATTGTAAAAGTACTTCCCGAAAACAAGCCGGTGATCCCTGTCGGTAAACCGGATGCCGTAGCATTGGTTCCTCCGCCGGATACGGAATAGGTAATAGCAGTGATCGGATTACTTTCACAAACGGTTTGAGCATCCGTAGCTGCAGCCGACGTCAATGCAATCACAGCATTTTGATTAACCGTTATTGTTCCTGAAGCTGTATGAACAGAACAACCCGCGCTTGTGGTTATGGTATAGGTGTATGTCCCCGCAACACTTGGACTGCCTTTAATGGTAAATATTCCGCCTGAATAAGTGCCTGTTACACCCGCCGGTAAGGCACTAACTGTTGCATTTCCAGCGCCTGTTACTGAATATGTGATATCCACTATGGGCGCATTTTTACATACTGTTTGATTGTTGGTACCCGTTGCTGACGTTAAAGAAATTGTTGTTGATGAACTTATTGTAATTGATCCCACCACAGTATCCTGAGCGCACGATCCTGTTGAAGTTACTGTATACCCGAACGTTCCGGTAACTGCTGTTTCACCGCTTATCGTTAATACAGTGTCGGTAGACAAACTGTTATTTAATCCTGCGGGTAAAAACGTTACTACAGCACCGCTACCTCCACCGCTTATTTTATATCTAATGGGGATAATGGAATCATTCACGCAAACCGATTGTACATTGGTTCCTACAGCGGATGTCAATGTTAGTTTTGCATTTGGATTTACTCTAATAGTACCATTTGCAGATGTTGCAGGACATGGACCGTTGGTTGTTACCGTATAGCTGTAACTACCTGCTATAGTTGGAGTGCCACTAATGGTAAATACCCCTGCTGCATAAGTGCCTGTTACTCCTGCCGGCAAAGCAGTTACTGTTGCGCCACTACCTACGTTATACGTAATGTTTTGTATTGCTATTTTTGCACAAACCACTTGATTTTGGGTTCCTGCCAAAGAAGTTAACGCTATTCCACTTGTTGGGTTTACGGTAATTGTACCTGTAAGTGTATCTCCCTTGCAAGTTCCGTTCGATACAACTGTATATCCGTATGTTCCCGAAGCGGCAGTTTGTCCGCTTATTGTGAGGGTGTTCCCTGAAAAAACAGTATTTAATCCTAATGGTAATAGCGATACTGTGGCACCTGTAGAACCACCGGATACTGTATACGTAATATTTGTGATCGGAGTACTTTCACACACTACCTGACTATCTGTACCTACCGCAGAACTTAAAGCCAGAGTTCCATCAGGGTTTACCGTGATGGTACCGTTAGCGGATACAGGCGTACAAGGTCCGGTTGTTGTTACAGTATAACTGTAATTACCCGGTACGGTTGGTTTTCCTTTGATAGTAAATACTCCTACTGCATACGTTCCTGTTAATCCTGCCGGTAATGGACTTACACTTGCACCGCCACCAACACTATAGGTAATATCTACTATTGCATCATTGGCGCAAACTGTTTGATTATTGCTTCCCGCAATAGAGGTCAATGCCATTGCGCTTGTCGGAGTAATGGTAATTGAACCGGTAAGTGTATCTCCCTTGCAAGTACCGTTTGATACTACAGTATATCCATAAGTTCCCGAAGCCGCTGTTTGTCCACTTATCGTTAAAGTGTTACCGGAAAAAACAGTATTCAGACCGGCAGGTAACAGCGTTATTGTGGCGCCTGTAGAACCGCCAGATACAGAATACGTAATAGTTGTGATCGGTGTACTTTCACAAACTATCTGGCTATCTGTACCTACTGCCGAACTTAAAGTCAGCACTCCATCAGGGTTTACCATAATGCTACCATTCGCTGAAGCAGGAATACAAGGTCCGGTTGTTGTTATAGTATAACTGTAATTGCCCGGTACGGTTGGTTTGCCCTTGATAGTAAATACTCCCGCAGCATAAGTCCCTGTTATGCCTGCCGGCAAAGGACTTACAGTTGCACCGCCGCCTACGCTATAGGTAATATCTACTATGGCATCATTGGCACAAACCGTTTGATTATTGCTTCCTGCAATAGAAGTTAATGCTATTGCGGTTGTCGGGGTTATAGTGATTGATCCGGTAAGTGTATCTCCTTTGCAAGTACCGTTTGATACAACAGTATATCCGTAAGTTCCGGAAGCTGCTGTTTGTCCGCTTATCGTTAAAGTATTTCCTGAAAAAACAGTGTTCAGACCGGCAGGTAATAAAGAGATGGTAGCGCCTGTGGAACCGCCAGATACAGAATACGTAATAGTTGTGATCGGTGTACTTTCACAAACTGTTTGATTATCTGTTCCGACTGCAGAACTTAAAGTCAGCACTCCATCAGGGTTTACCGTAATGCTACCATTCGCGGATGCAGGAGTACAAGGTCCGGTTGTTGTTACGGTATACGTATAATTACCCGGTACTGTGGGTTTTCCTTTGATAGTAAATACTCCGGCTGCATATGTTCCTGTTATGCCTGCCGGTAATGGACTTACAGTTGCCCCGCCACCCACGCTATAGGTAATATCTACTATGGCATCATTGGCACAAACTGTTTGATTATTGCTTCCTGCAATTGAAGTTAATGCTATTGCAGTTGTTGGGGTTATGGTGATTGAACCGATAAGTGTATCTTGTTTACAGGTGCCGGTTGTTACAACAGTATATCCATAAGTTCCCGAAGCCGCTGTTTGTCCACTTATTGTTAAAGTATTCCCTGAAAAAACTGTATTCAGGCCGGCAGGTAATAAGGAGATGGTGGCACCTGTAGCACCACCGGATACTGAATAGGTGGTAGTTGTAATAGGAGTACTCTCACAAACTGTTTGATTATCCGTTCCGGCTGCAGACGACAAGGTCACCATACCATTGGGGCTTACCGTAATTGTTCCTGTTGTTGTTTGAGATGGACAGCTCCCGGTTGTTGTCACTGTATAATGGTATACACCAACAATTGTTGGTGTTCCTTTAATGGTAAGTGTTGATCCGGAAAAAGAACCCGACACGCCGGAAGGCAAACCACTTGCAGAGGCAGTGTTTCCAGCGCCTACAGAATAGGTAATGTTTACTATTGCAGTATTTACGCAGACAGTTTGATTATCCGTACCAGCCAAAGAACTCAAAACAACTGAAGTGGAAGAAACAACGATGATCGTTCCATTAATAGAAGTTTGCGTACAATTGCCGGTTGTAGTTATTGTATAAGGAAAAGTGCCTGTAACTGTTGGGGTACCTTTTATTGTAAAAACACCTCCGGAAAAAGAACCGGTAACTCCCGCGGGTAAAACCGATACTCCTGCATTGGTGCCTCCTCCTGTAACCGTATACGTTATATTGGTTATTGGATTGTTTTGACATACCGTTTGAGAATCGGTACCTACAGCAGAAGTTAAAGTAATAAAAGCTTTTGGATTAATAGTTGCTTTTACTACCTGAGCTTTGCCCACACAGCCTGCAGCAGAAGTGGGTATGACCGTATAGGTTACTGTTTGAACAACATTAGAAGTATTTGTAATTACATCGTTTATTGTTGCAACATTTTGATCTGTGAGACTTTCTCCGGTTGTATTTGGATTATCGGATGCTTTCCAGGAAAAAGTAGATATACCCGCTGCATCAGATGCCAGACCTATACTTAAAGCTACTCCGGAACACACTGTTGCACTATTTGCACTTGTCATATTGCCTTGAGCGTCTATACCATTTGTCCAATCCAAAAATACTTTTCCGGCTGCTCCCGCACCACCTTTTGCAATTGTTCCGCCACCGCCACCGCCGCCACCGGGCCATACTCCCGGCAAACCATCACCGGCACTTCCATTTCCACCATTCCCGCCACCGGTTGGTGCAACTCCTCCGGCACCACCACTAGTACCTAGTGTACCATTTGCTAAAAAACCCGGACCTGCAGATGAACCACCACCACCACCAATACCGGCAGCCGCTGTATTTCCAGAACCTCCATTACCACCTATATAGGTAGCATCTCCGCCTGTACCCGATAAACCTGCTGTTCCACCCGCACCACCTGCTCCGTTAGTAGGATGTAATCCGCCGCCGCCACCATTTGCAAAAACAGTTGAATTATTTTTAAACCAGGATGCTCCACCTGCACCACCATCAGCCGTAGCATCTGCTGCCATTAATCCGAAAGTGCCGCCAACTCCTACTGTTACAGTATAGGTAACACCCGGGGTTACAGCAACACTAAGAGCTCTGCTATAACCACCACCGGCACCACCACCGCCGCCATTGGAAGAAGTACTATTTCCGGCACCACCACCACCGGCACCCCAAACCTCAGCATTTATGCGAGTAACGCAACTTGGAGCTGTCCATGTACTTGTTAAAGTAAAAGTTTGGGTTGTTTGGCCATTCACTAAAAAAGCCAGTAATCCAAAAATGGAAAGCAATATAAATTTAAATAAATTTAACTCCTTTGGTTTTGTATTTTTCTTCATTTCTCCTCAATAAAATAATTAAAAAATTATATAAAACGTTACATCATATAAACACAAATAAAATAGAAAATACTTAGACTATTTATAACTGTATTTAATTTGTTTTCGTAAAAGTAGAAAAAAACAGAAGGTATTTCAAATATTTAACTTAGATACCCGAAACTTTGATTGGGTATAAAACGAAGTTATATGACATAAAAACAACTAAATAACATATTATTGTCATATATAATATCCCTTTGCCAATGTTTGACCTATCTAAAAACAGTTATTATAAAAGGATTGGAATTTGCATAATCAATTAGTTGATGTTGAAATTTACAATCGATGGGGTACAAAAATTTATACCTGGAATACCATTCAGGGCGGATGGGATGGAAGAAATATGATTAGCGGTTTCCAATGCGAAAGCGGAACTTATTATTATATCGTTAAGGAAACTGATATTTTGGGAAAAGTATATGAAAAAACAGGATCCATCACCCTGATAAGGTAAGCCTTGTTTTTATTTCGTTTAATTCCGGGATCTCTACCTTATCAAAAACCCCTTATAAATTAATAATTTGTAAAGTTTTTTTGACGTAGATTTAATTAGTAATGTTTAGTATCCCTCTGGAAACTTCAAATAGCACAACTTTAGTTAATTTATTTTCTAAGCCCTTCATATTTATTTTATTCGCATCTACTGATAATCTAAATTCAAGACGGTAATTCTTGGTATCACTTTTTTCTCCAAAAGAAATGGGATCATACTGTGCCACACATAATATATCAATGCCGTTTATAGTTAAAACACCTTTCATATCATACATTTTTCCATCATCGGAATCATTTACAAATCGAGAAATATTTTCGATCATGTTGCCTTTGAAAACGATTGCTTGAGATCCATTGTTATTTATAACGGAGTCTAAAAAAGAATCTTCCGTTTCAAAAGTATTGGCATCCGTTTTGAACATAAAATCACCATTGTTTAAATTTAAAAACATAAAACATGAATTGGTAAATGCCTCAAATGGGTTTCCTTGTTTATCAATAAATTGTATTTCCATTTTTGTATCCTGCACCACACCCATATTTGCCTGAGCCTTCGCATTGTAATTGAATGCCATCAATAGAATTACAATTACTAAAAAACTATTTTTAATCCTAAATAAATATTTCATCATGATCAGGGAATTTTCAATTTGTCTTGAAATGTATAAACAAAATTAGTCCTTTTGATTTAATGTAAGCCAATATAAAAAATATAAAAATTGTAGCTGATTTTTTTAAAAGATCATTGCAATCCAAATTGATTTTCTTTTTATGATTCCTCAGAAATACGTATCACTCATCCTTATCGATCATTACCAAAATTTTTTCCGATATTTGTAAGGTATATGTCTGAAGAAAAAGTTAAAAAAGGTGAATTTTTAAAACGCTTACGCAACCGCTATAGGTTGGTTGTAATGAATGACGACACCTTTGAAGAAAAGTTTTCGTTACGGCTTACCCCTCTGGGATTGGTTATTTTATTGAGCTCAAGCACCATTATCATGATCATGGTGGTTACTTCACTTATCGCCTTTACTCCTTTGCGTGAATACATTCCCGGCTATGCCGATGTAGGTGTTCGAAGAAATTTAATTCGCATTACTTTAAAAAGTGATTCCCTTGAAGAGGCTATATTAGAACGCAACGAATTTATTGGCAATATTGGCAATGTTTTAAAAGGAAAAAACAAAACCGACACCACATTAAATCGTCCAGATCCATCCAAAGATTACAACAAACTGGAAATGAATGCCACATTAAATGAAGATGTTTTGCGAAAAAATATTGAATCGGAAGATAAATACAGCCTTGCATACGAAACCAAAACAAACAAAAGTGGCATCAGCAATTTTTTCTTTTTCACTCCTCTGAAAGGTATTGTTTCCAGCTCTTTTAAAACAAATGAAGAACACTACGGAGTTGATATTGTTGCTCCAGAAAATGAAGCGATAAAATCAACACTCGACGGAACGGTGATCCTGGCAACATGGTCATCCGAAACAGGTTATACCATTACCATTCAACACAGCAACAATTTGATCTCCATATATAAACACAATTCTGTTTTACTTAAAAAAGTAGGAGCCTTTGTTAAAGCCGGCGACCCAATTGCTATCATTGGTAATTCAGGTGAACAAACAACAGGTCCACATTTGCATTTCGAATTATGGTACGATGGCAAAGCCATCGATCCGCAAGATTATATGGTTTTTTAAATAAATTAGTTAGTTGGAAAGTTTAAAGTTAGAAAGTTCAAAGTTAAAAAGCATCGCCATCCTCGGCTCCACAGGCTCCATCGGCACACAAGCACTGGATGTGATCCGTGCAAATAAAGATGCATTTGCCGTTGAAGTCCTTACCGGTAATGGCAATGCCGACCTGTTAATTAAACAAGCGATAGAATTTAATCCCAATACAGTTGTTATTGCAGATGAAAGCAAATATCAATATGTGAAAGATGCGTTGCATAAGTATGATATTAAAGTTTTTTCAAGTAATAAAGCTATTGCAGAAGTGGTGCAAATGGAAAGCATTGATATGGTTCTTACTGCCATTGTGGGTTATGCAGGTTTGGAATCCACAATTTCAGCAATTAAAGCAGGCAAACAAATTGCATTGGCGAATAAAGAAACATTAGTTGTTGCAGGCGATCTGGTTACCACCGTTGCAAAAGAAAAAGGCGTAAATATTTATCCTGTCGATTCGGAGCATTCCGCAATTTTTCAGTGCCTTGCAGGTGAATTTCAAAATCCTATCGAAAAAATATATTTAACCGCTTCCGGTGGACCTTTCAGAGGAAAGAAGAAAGATTTTTTAGCAACCGTAAAAAAAGAACAAGCATTAAAACATCCCAATTGGGAAATGGGCGCAAAAATAACCATCGACTCTGCATCATTGATGAACAAAGGATTAGAAGTAATAGAAGCAAAATGGTTATTTGGATTAAAGCCTGAACAAATTGATGTAATTGTGCACCCTCAAAGTATCATTCATTCCATTGTTCAGTTTACCGATGGAAGCATGAAAGCACAAATGGGACTGCCGGACATGAAGTTGCCGATACAATATGCGATGGCTTATCCTCAGCGTATAAAATCTGATTTCCCTCGTTTCAACTTTTTAAATTATCCTGAATTAACTTTTGAGCAAGCCGACACAAAAACATTTCGAAACCTTGCACTCGCTTTTGAAGCGATGAATAAAGGAGGAAACGCACCCTGTGTATTGAATGCAGCAAATGAAATTGCAGTGCAGGCATTTTTAAAAGACAAAATTGGATTTTTAGAGATGAGTGACCTGATAGAAAAATGCTTGCAACAAGTTGCATTCATCAGCAAACCAAGCTATGCGGATTATGTTGAAACAGATAAAGAAACCAGACGAATAGCACTTCTTGAAATTTTATGATGAAACGCTGATTCTTTGTAAAGCCGTCGCACATATTTCGACAAGCTCAATAGGACATCGCGCGCGGTCAGTCTGAGCCTGTCGAAGACATTGCGTTTGGAATAAAATCGACGGCATCTGAAGCCTGTCCAGAACTTGAGTCCGGATTCTTTTTTAATCCTTTCTTTTATTTCAAAAGCCACTTTTCTAATTCTCCCTGATCCAGATCAATGTAGTTCACGTCATGTTCCACCACACTGTTATTTACTAAATAAATACGAGGCATGCTTGTTCCGGCTAAATAAACAAAATTCTTTCCATTCAAAATACAATGCGGAATACTATCGGTATGCGTGTCTTCAAAAAATAGTTTTAGGTTTTTATCTTCTCCATTTAGCACAAAATAAAAGGAGATTGCAGGATTGCGTTCATGAATGATCCTGATTTTTTTTGCTGCTATTCGGCAATGCGGACAAGTTAAACTCATGAAAGCAATAACATGCTTGCCTTGCGAAAGCGTTTTAGGTGGAGTATTTAATTTAGCATTATTATATAAAGAGTCTAATTCAATTTTATAATTGTTCTCCGGCTTGTTTAAATACGCCTCGGAATAATCTAATTCAACAGGGTTTAGCACAAATGGCATCGCAACTGAGGTGGCAAAAATTATGGTGATCAAAAAACTGTATTTAGTATTTAGCTCCCACCCTTCATGATATTTAGTTAGAATAAAAAATACGGCAAGCATGATGATATTTTTGATCAGTGCCTGCAATGGGGTCATTTGAATGGCCGTTCCGAAACAACCGCAATTACCTTTGTTGCCAACAATCACAATAAGTAGCACTAAGTAAATGCAAAAAAAGATTAGTATACCAATACCTAATTTGTAAGTGGTTTTCCTTAGGTTGATATTTAACACCAATAAAACTCCAATTAAAAATTCGGCACCGATCATTAAGCGGGCAATGAACGGCGCTATTTGCCAATTGATGAAGCCTAAGTCTACAAAAGTATATTCAAATGGCTCAATGGGATATAGTTTGGTATATCCTGAAAACAGAAATACTACACCCATTAACGTGCAAAGGAAACCAAATATTTTTTTTTTTAGCATGTTACAAAAATAAAAAAAGCGTCCTTCAAAATGAAGAACGCTTTAATTAAATAATCTAAAGTTTAGTTTAATGTACAAGTTTCTACTCTGGTAGCTGTTAAGGTTCCTACAGTATAAACTATTGACGTACTTAAGCATTGAGATCTTGCATCTCCTTTTTTAGCTTTTGTATAAACGGTCACAGTAGCAGGGCCATCAGACACCCCGTTAGTTGTAGATGAACAAGTACATGTACGGTCTTTTTTGCATGAAGCAAAAGAAATTGCAGAAACTACTGCGACGAATAATATTATTTTTTTCATTTTTTTGAGTTTTAATTAGTTAATAATAATAGGTACACACGAAGCCTAAACTTATTTAAGTGTACAAGTTACAGTAGTCGTCATACCAGCTTCAGTAGATGTAGAATTAATACAAGCTTTTTTGGCATCACTTTTTAAAGCTTTAGTGATTGTAACAACGTAAGTTGCGGTTGCGCTCCCATCAGAATGAGATTCTGTACAAGTACAAGTACGATCTTTTTTACAAGATGCAAAAGAAAATGCAGTAATAACTGCGATAAATAATAATAATTTTTTCATGATTTTTGAGTTTTTGGGTTAGGTTCAAATTTATTTTAAAGTACAAGTTGTAGTTACACCAGCAGTAGTAGAACTTAAACAATTAGCTTGAGCATTAGCTTTAGTAGATGAAGGATAAATTGTTACTTGCGCTGTTGCTCCAGTTGTAGAATCAGTGCAAGTGCATGTGTGATCTTTTTTGCATGAAGCAAAAGAAAATGCAGAAACAACTGCAATAAATAATAATGTTTTTTTCATGGTTTATTTTTTTTAGTTAATAATTTGGCAAAGATATAATAATTTATTAATCGCTTAAAATGGCGAATTGATACTGCTTTTTTTATTATTAATCTGTTGAAAAAACACTCTAAAATGATTGATAGTGTGGAGATTTAAATAACAATGGAATTCTTTTTAACAAATATATAATAGATTGCGAGGAACATTTTACGATGAAACAGACAACCATTCTTCACATAAAATTTTCATCATAGATCGCTTCGTTCCTCGCGATAACAGCGACATCCAATGTTTTTATCGATAATCCCTTGTTAATCCCCGCCATCCATGTTATCTTTGTGCTAAGTTTTAAAATAAATATTAACACACTTACAAACATCGCCAAACCTTGCACCCAGATAGGATTAAAGGAAAAGGCGTTATACTATGGAAATACTGACCCAAGCAACACAATTTATTTTAAGCCTTTCTATCCTTATCGTTTTACACGAATTAGGACATTTTATCCCGGCAAAATTATTTAAAACCAAAGTAGAAAAATTCTATTTGTTTTTCGATCCATGGTTCTCACTTTTTAAAGTAAAAAAAGGCGAGACAGAATATGGTATCGGCTGGTTACCATTAGGTGGTTATGTTAAAATTGCCGGAATGATTGATGAATCGATGGATAAAGAACAAATGAAATTACCTCCTGAACCTTGGGAATTTCGTTCGAAACCCGCTTGGCAACGCTTAATCATCATGCTGGGTGGAGTTACAGTAAATGCAGTGTTGGGAATATTAATTTATTCGATGGTTTTATTTGCCTGGGGCGAAGGATTTTTACCCGCCAAAAATTTAACCCATGGAGTGGCTGTTGATACATTAGCTTATCAAATGGGCTTGCGCGATGGAGATATGATACTATCAGTTGATAACAAACCAGTTGAAAGCATCAATAAAGTTCCTTACGAAGTACTTATCAATAAAGCGCAAAGCATTCAGGTAGAGCGTAAGGGAAAAAAGTTGGATATTGCAGTTACTGAAGATGATCTGAGTGAAATGATCAAACACAAATACTCACTTGTTGAACCTCGCTTTCCCTTTGATGTTGACACGGTACTTCCAAATAAACCTGCTGCTGTTGCGGGAATCAAAAAAGGAGATAAAGTAATTGCGGTTAATCACATTGCTACACCTTATTTTCAGGATGTTGTTAAAATATTGAAGAACAATCAAAATCTTACTGTTGATGTTACTTTACTTCGCAACAAGGACAGCATCACAACCAAAGCAACTGTTTCAGAACAGGGAACACTTGGTTTCGGACCCAAATCATTGGATAATTATTTCACCCTTGAAACAAAAAAATACAGCTTCCTGGAATCCTTTCCTGCAGGTACACGCAAGGCTTACGAAACATTTGATGGTTATATCAAACAGTTTAAAGTTTTATTTACGGTGAAAGACGCTCATAAAGAAATTGGAGGCTTTATGTCGATTGGCAAGGCATACAGCACCACCTGGGATTGGCAACGTTTTTGGGGCTTTACCGCATTCCTGAGTATCGTACTTGCCATTATGAATATATTGCCGATTCCGGCATTGGATGGTGGTCATGTCATGTTTTTATTATACGAAGTGATTACCGGAAGAAAACCAAATGAAAAAGTAATGGAATATGCACAATATGCAGGTATGATTTTATTGTTGTCATTATTACTTTACGCCAACGGAAACGATGTAGTAAGGTTGTTTGCTAAATAAATAGTTTAAAGTTCAAAATAGAGTTTAATTTGTGGGAGCAATACAAAAATTTGAAGATTTAAAAGTTTGGCAAAATGCTCGAGAAGTCAATCTTCAAATTTATAAATTGTCAAATAAGGGTTCTTTTTCTAAGGATTTTGGATTAAGGGATCAAATAAGAAGAGCGAGTGTTTCTATATTATCGAATATTGCAGAAGGGTTTGAAAGAAATGGCAATAAAGAATTCAGTCAATTTTTATCCATTGCCAAAGCCTCTTCTGCTGAAGTTCGATCACAATTATATGTAGCCAAAGATTTGGAATATATTTCGGAAGAAGAATTTACGCAAACGATTAGCAAAATGCTTGAGATAAGTAAAATGATAAGTGGATTAATGGGTTATTTAAAAACTTCAGAATTAAAAGGCATAAAATTTATGGAAGATGAAGTAGCTTATGGAGCAACCCGACTTTAAACTTTGAACTTTGAACTTTAAAATAAAAGCCTTCATATTAATACCCTTCCTATCCATTATGCTTGTGGCTAATGCACAAGAAGGTACGAGGAACCCCAAAGACAACCTTTCCGAACCCATCGGTAAAATTATGCTCATTCCTTTTGAGCCCAATTTATATATGAGTGAGATCGACCAAAAAATCAATCAACAAACCAAATGGAAGTTTGAACAAATTCGTGAAAATTTTCGTCGTCAATTAGACGTTCAACTGAAAATGAAGTTGAATCATATTGCACCAGTTGTTTCATTCTATTCCGATTCTGCAAAAATGGCGGAAGATCTTGAATTCATTTATAAATCCAGTACACTTTCTTATGATCCGGTTGACAATACAAACAATCAAAAAAATCCTCCTGTAAAACGAAAAGGAATTTCAAATGGACAACTTACCGTGGAAATAAACAACGATAAAAAATTCATGAATAAAAAGCTGAATGAAGCTGAATTGATTAGCTATTTGAACAAAAAATACAAAACAGATTATTATGTTTTTATTAATGAGTTGGACATAAAAAACGATATTAATTCTTACGACATTGCCACAGATTCCTACCAAAGAGAAGTAGCGGTGCATTATTCGATAATAGACAAATCCTCAAAAAATATTGCTTCCGGAATTGCGACTGCAAAATTTACATCCAAAGAAAATACTCCTAAAAAAATTGTTACTCTGAGTTTTTCTCCGATTGCTACATTTATTGCATCCAAATTTTCAGGAATTCTAAGTCCGGGAAAAGCATCTTCCTCAAAAAAATAGTTTTTAATTATTAAAAAACAAATGGAAACAGGTATTTATGCAGTGCTGAAATTAATCAAATAAATTACATTCAATTTATAAAAATATCATTCTATTAATTAGTAAATTTGTTTAAATAATATAATTAAAAGTGCAAACTTATTTGCGCCAGTTAATTTAAAAACCCTTACATCATGCACCAATTACTTGTAGATATTAAAGACGATAGTAAAATGGATATTTTACTTAACTTCTTAAAAAGTCTTAATTACATTAATGTTAAAGAGCTTTCTGACAATGATATTATTGTTAGTGAAGCCGAAAAAAATGTAATGCGTGAACGCCGAAAAAAAGCGAAACCCGAAAACTTTAAAAATTGGGATGATATTAAAAAGTCTTTCAAACTCGATTAAATGAAGAAGTTTAAGATTGTTCTTTATGATGATGCGATTATCGATTTTAATAAAGCATTAGATTATTATAGGGACATTAATCCTACTGTTGCCAAAAAGTTTCATAGTGCCATAAACACAACCTTTAATGACCTAAAGAAAAACCCTTTTTACCAAATACGATATGATAATTTTAGATTAAAACTTGTAAAAAAATTTCCTTATCTCTTGCATTTCATTGTGGATGAAAAGACTAAATCTATTTTTATCTATGGTGTTCGAAGCTCTCATCAAAACCCTGATACCAGTTATTTTTTAAATGAATAAATACTCCTAAAAAAATTGTTACTCTCACCTTTTCTCCAATAGCAACATTTATTGCTTCTAAATTTTCGGTAATGCTTGCCCCGAAAAAGTAATCTCATATAATAATTTTTGAATGAAATTTTGCACTGCAATTGTCAGCTCAAGCAATACTTGCAATACTGTCAGTTTTAAGCTTATAAAAAATTACCATTGTTTGTGAGTTATTTTTATAAACATCACAATATTGAGTTTTTCACCACCGCTATGTAATATAATTAATCATGCAATCAAGAAACGAAATCAATCATTTAATAATATCACAACCTATGTTTACAAACAAACCGCGCTAATTCACACACAACCTACCGATGTTTGTAAAAAACGGGAAGAAATGCATTAACAAAAAAAGCGAGTTTAAGAATAAACTACGGAAGTAATTCAAAAACCAGTGCACGTTCATTAATAAACAGAGTAAGTTCAAGAACAACCTCCTGATGTTAGAAAAAAACCAGAGCGAGTTCATAAACAAACTGAGGGAATTCAAAAACAACCTACCGATATTAGCAGAAAACCGGAGGGAGTGAATCAACAAATTGAGGGAATTGAAGAATAAGCTGCCGATGTTAAAAGGAAACCGAAAAGAGTTTTTAAACAAACTACCAGAATCTACTTTACACTCTCGACCTGTCAGGTTTTGAAAACCTGACAGGTCTATGAAACGGAAATGACTTTTTTAAAATTAAAAAATGAATAACCTCGAGGCAGAGCCTTGAGGCATCGTCTTACCCAAATATTGTCTGTTCGAGCCGAGAACGCACCAAACATTCTAAACGACTCTGCAATGAATACCTATCCTCGAGTGGGTGTATATTGAGCGTAGTCGGATTACCCGAACTGACAATACACTCAAAATTAAAATATGAATTCATTAGGATTTTTTAATTTTTTTTCTTAATATTGATATTCCGTAAACCGGATAAAAAAAATCGTAAAAAATTATTTTACCAAATGCAACCTTTTGAACTTCAATTGCATCTTATGTAAATAAAGGATTAAATGTTCAGCTATAATTTTTCAAAAGAGAAAAGAAACAAACACCATGAAAAAGACATTCGTATCAACCGCAATCTTGTTCCTGTTCTTTCTTTACAATTCGTATGGACAGAGTGCCGAAGACAGCTATATTCGAGCAAATGAAAAATGTACTGAAGGAAATGTAAAAGGTATAGCACATGATTATATAGGAGCGATTAGCCTCTATGATGAGGCGGTTGCAATTGACCCAAAATATGCGTTAACCTATTACAATCGAGGAATTGCTAAACTTAATTTAGCGGACAATAAAGGAGCTTGTGTAGATTTGAAAAAAGCAGAAGAGTTAGGATACAAAAAAGCAGAAGAAACAATCATTAAGTTTTGTCACTAAAAAGTTGAGATGCAAAATAAATCTTTAAATAAAATGAAAAGTAAATTCTCTGATTTTCAGAAACTTCCTCTCAAATTGCTGATTTTAGGTTTGGTGTTTAACCTTTCTTGCTTCAGCCAATGCCCTAATGCTGGTTTTGAAAGCGGCAACTTTACAGGTTGGACTGGCACCAATTGTAAAGCTGACTCAAATTCAAGTACGGCTGCTTCTACTCAAACTTGTATCCTTGGCGTCTGTACTACTATTCCCGGTCTTACTACTGTTACATATGCTTTTGGTGTTGACCCTTTTCATTTTTTACATATGAGCGTTGGCGCTCAGAACCAGGCATCCAATGCTACTCCCGAAAATAGCCAGTTTATTATGACATCCGGCAACGACCCACTTGCATCTCCTACCTTTCCTGTTGTTTGTCCGGGAGGCGGAACTTATTCTGCCAGACTTGGAAACGCACAATCTAGCGGTGGCGGTGAATCCATGATGTATAAATATCTTGTAAATGCCAATAATACACTTTTTACGTATAATTATGCGGTAGTTCTTACTGATGGAGGTCATCCCAATTGTGCACAACCTTATTTCAGAATACGGATGTGGGTTTATAATAGCCCTACCGACAGCGTAAGCATTGATTGTGGAAATTATGACGTAGATGGAACTACAGCACCGAAGACTCCAGGTTTTACTCAAAGTGGTTCCCAATGGTCCAAACCATGGAGTGCCGTTACTATTCCTCTTGACCCTTACATTGGAAAAACTGTATCCGTTCAGTTTATTACAAGAGATTGCTGCCCGAGTTGTACAACGGACGCTACTACTCCTTTGGGTTGTTCAATAACGCAATCTGGCGGTGGTCATTTCTGCTATGCCTATATTGATGCCAGTTGTGCGCCTTCATCCATTATACCTTCTTCACCAGCCGTTTGTGCGGGTCAAAACATTACATTAACTGCTCCTGCAGGTGCAGCCACTTATTCTTGGGTAGGACCAGCAGGCGGAATTGTGTCCGGGCAAGCCGCACAAGTGGCAACTGTAAATGCGCCCGGAACCTATACAGTAAACATGACCACTTTTGGAATAGTTTCCTGTAATTATTTTTTAACAGTTGTTATGCCTGGAAGTTTGCCGGGTGGCGGCGCTGTTGCTGTTAACTCGGCAGTTACTTGCGTTGGAGGAAGTGCCACATTAACTGCAAGTGGTGGGGTTACATACTCCTGGGCTCCGGGTGGCGCAACCACAGCCGCTATTACCGTTTCACCCGGAAGCACTACTAATTATACCGTTACCGGATCAAGCAGTGCATGTTCCAGTGGTACCGCAACCTCAACTGTTACAGTTAATCCTATTCCAACATCCCCTTTCACTGTTACTCCCGTTTGCATAGGAGTAGGTTCTGATATTACTTATACAGGAAACGCTTCTGCTGCTGACTCCTTTAATTGGAATTTTGGAACCGGAACCATTATTTCCGGTAGCGGAATAGGTCCTTATAAGGTGAGCTGGTCCTCAAGCGGATCACAAAATGTAACACTTCAGGTTACTGTTGGAACTTGTGTTTCTCCTATAACTACCAATGCTGTTAATATTAATCCTCCGGCAACTATTAATATTACTCCTTCAACAATTTGTGCAGGATTAAAAGGTACGCTTACGGCTTCCATTGCCGGTGAAGCCGGTGGCACATTTCTTTGGTCAGATGGCTCTTCCAATGCTGCATTTACATCTGCAACAACGCTTACTGTAACCACCTCTTACACTGTTACAGGCACCAATGCCGCTGGTTGCACAGGTACCGGTGTTGGGACTATTACGGTTAACCAAATACAAGATGCTACATTCAGCTATTCCCCGGCTACCGTTTGTCAATCCGGAGGAGTAAATCCTGCGCTTTCCTTAACAGGAACACCGGGTGGTACTTTTACTTCTTCTCCTGCAGGCTTAACGCTTGATCCTAATACCGGAGCAATCACCAACATAGCTACAACCACTATTGGTGCCTATACTGTTACATACACTACTGCTGGACCTTGCCCCAGTTCAAAAACTTTTGTAATTAATATTGTTACCGTTCCAAAGGCCGATTTTACTCTTGGAGTATATTGCCAGAATGTGGCAAATCCTTTACCAACATTTATCAATGGTGGCAGTGCCGGCGTTTTCAGTTCAACAGCAGGATTGGTATTAAATAGCGTAACCGGTGAAATTAATTTAGCCGCTAGTACGCCTGCTACTTATTCTGTGAAAAACGACATTAACTCGGTAGGTTGCCCACCTGCTACTTTCACCGCTACCATAACCATTAATCCCGTGCCGGTTACTACTGTAAACTCTCCAACTATTTGTGCGGGAGCAACTGCAACGCTAACAGCCAGTGGTGGCGCTGCAAATTATTCCTGGTCTACCGGTTTTAATGCTAATCCACTTGTAATTAACCCCGGAGTTGCTGCATCTTATACAGTTACAGGAACAACTGCCGGTTGTTCTTCTTCTGCTGTGGGTACTGTTACCGCTAATCCGATACCAGTCGTTACTGTTAATAATCCGGTGGTGTGTGCAGGAATTGCGGCAACAATGACTGCAAGCGGTGCAACAAGCTATTTATGGTCAACAGGTTTTAATGCTGATCCTTTAACAATTAACCCGGCAGTTGCTGCTTCTTATACTGTTACAGGAACTTCTTTAGGATGTTCCTCAACTGCTTTAGCTACTGTTACGGTTAATCCATTACCTGTTATTGGTGTGAATTCTCCGGTTGTTTGTCAGGGATTAGCCGCTACACTAACCGCTACCGGTGCTGTGTCTTATTTATGGAACACAGGTTCTAACGCTAATCCATTAGTAATTAATCCTGCTATAGCTGCAAATTATACTGTTACCGGAACTTCTGCTGCTGGATGTACCGGAACAGCGGTTGCCAATGTTTCTATTACTTTATTGCCCGTTATTACTGTAAATGCTCCTGCTATTTGCCTGGGACAAGCGGCAACACTTACCGCTACCGGTGGCGCAACACTTACCTGGTCAAATGGGGTAACGGCCAGATCAATAACGGTATCGCCTAATGCAACAACTACTTATACTGTTGCAGATAATACTCCGGGATGTTCCGGATCTGCAACAGGCACTGTTACTGTTAATCAACCACCCGTTATTGGTGCTAATTCAGCTACTATTTGTTTAGGACAACCCGCATCATTACTGGCTACCGGTGCAGCCACTTACGTCTGGTCAAACGGATCGGTTGCAAATCCATTATCTGTTTCGCCGCCAACTACAACTACATACACGGTTATTGGCACCAATGCTGCCGGTTGTAAAGACACGACTACTACAACAGTTGTTGTTAATCAACCACCGGTTGTTATGGCTACCTCCGATACTATTTGCCCGGGAATTAACGCCACATTAACTGCCAGTGCTGTAAGTACGGGTGGTGCTGTAACGTATCTTTGGTCAAATGGTGATGTGACCGCTTCAACAATAGTTAATCCGCAAACTCCAGGTATCGCGCAATACATTGTTACAGGTAAAGATGCTAATGGATGTACAGGTACTGCAGTTGGAAAAGTTACCGTTTATAAAACTCCGATAGCAAATTTCGATGCTTCTCCAAACCCTGGTATTGTTTCATCCCCTATCATCACTTTTACCGATCAATCGTCATCAGATGTAAATTATTGGTTTTGGAGTTTTGGAGATGGAGATACATTAATGCCGAATACAAAAAGTCCGGTACACACTTATCCGTTTGTGGAAACTACCTACAATGTTACTTTAATTGTACACAACGCAGGGATGTGTTTTGCTCAAATCGTTCATCAAATTGTGATAGGTCCTGAATATTCATTTTTTATTCCAAACGCCTTCACACCCGATGGAGATGGCATTAACGATACATTCTTTGGAAAAGGTAAAGGGATCATCGAATACGAATTAATGATTTTTGACCGTTGGGGTAATTTTATTTTCTATGCTGACGATATTGATAAAGGTTGGGATGGAAAAGCGAATGGTGGGGCTGATGTGGCACAACAAGATGTGTATGTATGGAAAGTAGCACTTAAAGATGTGTTTAATAAAAAACATAATTTTATTGGTACTGTTACCATTGTGAGAGGGAAGTAGTTTAGTTGAAAAGTTAAAAGTTTTTGTCAATGGAAAAATAAAGAAATGCTCCGCAATAAAATGCTGAGCATTTTTTGTTGAAATTTTATTACATCTCAACAAAGTTTTACCAAAATGATATACGAATGCAACCTTTCGAAATTAATTTTCGTCTAATAAAATATACATCCATTTGATTGAAAATCAAGTATGATTTATACCATAAAATTGGATATATATACCGATGTTTTGCTAAAACAAATAATTAAAGTGTTGTATATTTGTAAAAAGCGCCATTCCTATTAATCTGAAAAATTTTATTTGAATTTTAAAAAATAAAATGAAAAAACTATTACCTTCTTTTCGTCAACTCCCACTCCTATTGCTGGCTTTATGTCTACAAAACCTGTCTTCTTCAGCACAGTGTGTTAATGCCGATTTTGAGAGTGGAAATTTTAATAATTGGACCGGCACTTGGGGCTTGTGTTCAGGTGGAAACTGTACACCAATAACAGGTTGGCCCTATTTGAATGCAGGGTTTAACCAAGGAGCCAACAACGCTCCACTTACAGCTTCTGAAAATCAATTTATCATGACCGGTGCCGGTTTTGATCCTACTATTGGTGGCACCTCTATTCCTGTTGTTTACCCAGGGTCTGGTGGTACTTCCATGAGACTGGGAACTACCGTAGCAAATCTTGGTTCCGGTCGTGGAGAAACGATGTCTTACTCTTATACTGTTAATAATACCAACAATAGCTTCACATACCATTATGCTGTTGTTTTGAATGATGCTGCAGGGCATAGTGTAGCTGAACAACCCTATTTTAAAATACTAATGTATGATGGGAGCGGCGCTGTCATTCCGTGTGCAAGCTATGATGTGAATGGATCTTCAGCGGCTAGTATTGGTCTTACTTCAGCTGGTGGTGGTTCTATTTATTGGAAGACATGGAGTTCCGTTACTATTCCGCTAAAAGCACAAATTGGTCAAACTGTAAAAATCACATTTGAAACCCGAAATTGCGAGAGTGCATTAAATGCGCCGGGTACCCATTATGCTTATGCATACATTGATGCCAATTGCGATTCTCTGGCAATCATTCCATCTTCGCCTGCCGTTTGTTCCGGGCAAACTGTTACACTAACGGCACCAATAGGTTCACCAACCTATTCATGGACAGGACCCGGCGGTGCTACTATTACCAATGCAACGACTCGGATAGCCACAGTAAACACTCCCGGCACATATACGGTAAACATGACTACTTATGGGAATACTCCTTGTCCTTATAACATAACTGTAACAATGCCTGGTAGCTTACCCGGTTCAGGTGTTACCGTTAACTCCACTACTATTTGTTCGGGAGCAAGTTCAATACTAACCGCAAGTGGCGGAAGCCCTTATTTATGGGCTCCCGGGGGAGCAACAACAACTTCTATTACTGTTTCACCTGGTGTCGGCGTTAGTTCTTATAGTGTTACTGGGGGAGGTTGCCCTAGCACTAATGTTGGAACAGTTACTGTTAATCCTATACCTACTTCCCCTTTTACAGTTACACCGGTTTGTGTTGGAGTAGGTTCTGACATTACTTATACAGGAGGTTCCGGAGCTGCTGACACTTATAATTGGAATTTTGGAAGCGGAACTATTCTTTCAGGCAGCGGGCAAGGTCCTTATAAAGTTAGCTGGTCTACAAGCGGACCACAAAATGTAACACTGCAGGTAACCAGCAATAACTGTGTTTCTCCTGTAACCACTAATACTGTTGCTGTTAATCCACCACCTTCTATTACGATTACTCCATCAACCATTTGTGCCGGACTAAAAGGCACACTCACTGCTGCAGGTGCCAGCACCTATCTTTGGTCGGATGGTACCACTCCTGCTGCATTTACATCTGCAACAACGCTTACTATAACCACCACCTATAGTGTTACAGGCACTGATGCCGCTGGTTGCACGAATACGGCTGTTGGAACAATTACGGTTAACCAATTGGATAACCCAACATTCAGCTATAGTCCATCTACTGTTTGTAAAATAAGTGGCACCAATCCTATACTTTCATTAACAGGTACACCGGGTGGAACTTTCAGCTCTACCGGAGCATTGACAATTGATCCAGTTACCGGAGCTATCACCACTTCTTCTAGCCCTACCGGTACTTATACCATTACCTACACTACAAATGGACCTTGTCCTGCATCAAGTACTTTTGTCGTTAATATTGTTAATGTTCCAAATGCAGATTTCCATTATGGAATATTTTGCCAAAATGTTATTCCAAATCCTACACCCGTTTATATTAATGGAGGTAGTGCGGGCACATTTACCGAACCTACAGGAAATTTGAAATTCATAAATCCTATTGTAACCCCCGGTGAAGTTGATTTATCGGGAAGTACGCCCGGTACATATACTGTTACCAATACCATTTCAACCGCAGGCTGCCCGCTTACTATTTTTGATACTACCATTACGATTAACCCTGTTCCGATTACTACTGTGAATAGCAAAACCATTTGTGCCGGAAGTTCGACAGCATTAACTGCCAGTGGTGCGACTTCTTATGTTTGGGCGGCGGATAATTCTATTTTAGATTCTTTGCATGTTACATCTGGAACTACCACACCTTATACAGTAACAGGTACAAGTGCAGGTTGTTCTTCAACAATTACAGGTACTGTTACCGCTAATCCGATACCAGTCGTTACTGTTAATAATCCGGTTGTGTGTGCAGGAATTGCTGCAACAATGACTGCCAGCGGTGCAACAAGCTATTCATGGTCTACAGGTTTTAATGCTGATCCTTTAACAATTAACCCGGCAGTTGCTGCTTCATATACTGTTACAGGAACTTCTTTAGGATGTTCCTCAACTGCTTTAGCTACTGTTACGGTTAATCCATTACCAATTATTGGTGTGAATTCTCCGGTTGTTTGCCAAGGCTTAGCCGCTACATTAACTGCTACCGGTGCTTCTACTTATTTGTGGAATACAGGTTCTAACGCTAATCCATTAGTAATTAATCCTGCTGTAGCTGCAAATTATACTGTTACCGGGACTTCTGCAGCAGGATGCACCGGAACAGCGGTTGCCAATGTTTCTATTACTTTATTGCCTGTTATTACTGTTAACGCTCCTGTTATTTGCCTGGGACAATCTGCAATACTTACCGCTACCGGTGGAGCAACACTTACCTGGTCAAATGGGGTAACCGCCAGATCAATAACGGTATCGCCCAATGCAACAACTACTTATACTGTTGCAGATAATACTCCGGGATGTTCCGGATCTGCAACAGGTACTGTTACTGTTAATCAACCACCTGTTATTGGCGCTAATTCAGCTACTATTTGTTTAGGACAACTCGCATCACTATTGGCTACTGGTGCAGTCGCGTACGTCTGGTCAAACGGATCGGTTGCCAATCCTTTATCTGTTTCACCGCCAACTACAACTACATACACAGTTATTGGCACCAATGCTGCCGGTTGTAAGGACACGACTACTACAACAGTTAATGTTAATCAACCACCGGTTGTTTCCGTTAACCCGGATACTATTTGTGCGAGACATAACGCTACATTAACAGCCAGTGGTGCTGTCTCGTATCTTTGGTCAAACAATTCGACCGCTAATCCATTAAACATTACAGCTCTGAATAATAGCACTACATACACTGTTACGGGTACCGATGCTAACGGATGTTCGGCACCTGCTGCTGCCACTGTTAAGGTATATCCCAGGCCGTCAGCAGATTTCAGCGCTTCTCCGAATCCTGCAATAGTGTCTTTCCCCATCATCACTTTTACCGATCAATCGTCCCCCAATTTAAATTATTGGTTCTGGAGTTTTGGAGATGGAGATACGTTAATGCCGAATACAAAAAGTCCGGTACATACATATCCACCAGTAGAAGCTACCTATAATGTTACTTTGATTGTACACAACGCCGGGATGTGTTTTGATACCATTGTCCATCAAGTAGTGATAGGTACTGAATATTCGTTTTTTATTCCAAACGCCTTCACACCCGATGGAGATGGCATTAACGATACATTCTTTGGAAAAGGTAAAGGGATTATCGAATACGAATTAATGATCTTTGACCGTTGGGGTAATTTTATTTTCTATGCCGATGATATTGATAAAGGTTGGGATGGAAAAGCAAATGGTGGCGCTGAAGTAGCACAACAAGATGTGTATGTTTGGAAAGTAGCACTCACCGATGTGTTTAAGAAAAAACATAATTTTATTGGTACTGTTACCATTGTGAGAGGGAAGTAGTTTAGTTGAAAGTTCAAAGTTTTATAGTTCAAAGTTTTTTTCAAATAGAAAAATAAAAAAGCTCTCCGAATAATCGGAGAGCTTTTTTTTATTGAAAATGAAACGAATTAAATTTCAACTTTCGGAACCAAACCCATTTCACAGACAGGACATTTCCCGAGCCTGTCATACATTTTTCCTGATTCACAATCCATAGGACATTGATATAAAACTTTTCCTTCCCTTTGTTTTGATTTAGTATCAACCGAAGAATGGGTACAACTCGAAATAGCAAAATTTAATACGACAATTGTAATCGAAGAAATTACAGAACTTCTTTTCATCGTTTTAAAATGAATATGATAATCCGGCCATTAAACTGAATCTTTGTGTTGGATAATTACTCCAGCGGTAATAGCGGTAATTGGCAATGTTATTAAAGTTAAAGAAGAAACCTAAATTTTTGGTATAACGATATTCCGCACCCAAGTTTGCATCAAAAACTCCTCTTAATTCTGTTGCAACCGCTTTTTTACCTGAACCTGCGGATGCATCCGTTATGTAATTTTTTGCATATTGATTAGCAATATAAAATAAATCAACCTTAACAACAATTTTATCATTCAAATTATAATTTCCTGCCAAAGTTAGCTGTACTTGTGGTTTATACCAAGCTCTTAACTCGGTTTGCATTTTATAACTATAATATTCCCCTCTCAAATTAATTCGCAATTTTTCACGCATTTGATATGCTACCTCGCCAGTTATTTTTAACACCTGTACATTATCATAAATAACAATAAATTTATTTTGAATCCCCGTTGTATCATTTACAAACATTGCCATATTCTGAACGTTATTGTAAGAAACGCGGGCATTAAATGATGTAGTTGATGATAAGGTTCCCTTGATACCACCAAACATTTCATATAACGTATTTGAATTTTTCATTGTAAGTTCCGAGCTCACAAATGGATTGGTATCTTTTAATGTTTTATAACTATTTTTTTGCAAACCTCCTGTTACACCGGCATAGGGAATGATTATATTTTCGAAAACATTGTAACTAAAATCAACATTCGGATAAAGGTAAAATTTTGATTTTTCGAAAGCATCTACAGTGGCTGTAAAACCAAGGTTAGCAGAATACCTGTCGCCTTTTGAAATGAAATTCGGGTTTACCGTAACGATGGTATTGTTAACTGTATCTTTCACCGTTTTATAATTATAATAATCTACCAAGGCATTCACTTTAATTTGTCCTTTACCAATGGCAGTGTGAACTTCACCAACTGCTTTGATATTATTCTCCGAGGATTTCATTGGACCGGATAAATTATAATAATTTAATTTTACATCGTGATGGAACCGCTTCACATTTGAATATTGACTCTTAAATTCAGCGTTTCCTGAAAACAAATTATATATCCGCGCTGTAGTATCTCTGCTTGGTGAATAAATTGTGGGATCGTAACCATACAAATGAACTACGTTACGAGCATAATCAATGTTGCCAATCAAGGAATGGTCTTTCAATAATTTTTTTCCATACAAACTAATTTCGTTATCGCTAAAACCTGCGAAACCATAATCTTTAGGAGTGTAGCTTGATGAAAGATGTTTCAATCTTACACCGGTTGAAACATCTTTTGATCGCAAATTATTGATCCACAATTCACCGTATGGTGTAGTATATGTACCCATGCCCAACTTCACAATTGAATTGTATAATTTAGTAAGCGGCTCACCTATCATTTGGGCGGGCTTTATCGGTTCTACTCCAAAAGTGGTATTTATTTTTTTCGAGTTAATACTATAAGGGGATACCTGTAATTTTTTTGTAGAGTCAATGATAACAGGGTTGTCATTGATTTTACTCGCATCCATAATGGTTGGTTTGTATTCACCAATATTGATGATGAGCATTGAGTCCAACGTTTTTTGCGCTGACAATGTACCGAAAGGCATTGAAAGCAGACAAAATAAAATCAATGTGCTAATTTGAAAATTTGCTGATGTGCTAATTTTCAAATTTTCAAATCGTTTAATTTTCAAATCGTTTTTTAATTTTCTAATTTTCAAATCGTTTAATTTTCAAATCGTTTTCACTACTGCGGAGCAACAACCGGCTCGTTAAATAATTTTTTTTGTTCAGTGCTATCGCCCTCAAACCTTAACTTTAAAGGTTCAGGAATTGTAACAGCTTGTTTTGCTGCTTCTTCAGCAGCAACAATTTTATCTAATTTTTCCTGTGCCAACTTTATTAGTTCCGGAATATCGGAATCGCTTATGATGGAATTTAAGGTTGTTTTTGCCTGAAAATTATCCTTCAATGCCATGTAATTATCCGATAATAAAATCAAGGCTTTAGTAACCCAATATGGAAAATCGCCATCTCCATTTACAAAATTGAAAATTGTTTTTTCTGATTGCTTATATTCCCCTTTCAAATATTGGATATTGGCGATATAGTAAGATGATTCAGCACCGTATTCATTTTTAGTAGAATTTGCTACCGAACGAAATTCCGCTAAAGCGTCATCCGGTTTTTGAATAGCCATCATGGATTGTGCAATTGTAAAATGCGATTCATACATAATTTCATTACTTACTTTATCAATTACAATTACCTTATTTGCATACTCAATTGCGTCGGCATAATTTTTCAATTGATAATTACAACGCATTAAACCAACCTCAGCAGTGGATTTGTTTTTGGGGTTTTCAGCCTGTTGCTCCAGCTGTTTAAAATAATCTAAAGCCTGGGCATAATTTTGTTTTTGGTATGCAATTATTGATGCATAATAAAGTGATTGCTCTGTATGCTGATTTTTAGCTTTATTAATTACATTCATATAACCTACTAAAGAGGAATCAATATTACCCAACGAAAACTCACATTCAGCTTTGTAGAAATTAGCATCTACAATAAAAATACCATCAGGAAACTTTTGTATGTACTTTTCAAAATCCATCACCACACTTTTGCAATCCTGTTCCATATAGTGATTTTTACCTATGCTATAAGCAAGAGTATCCAGTGAAGCTTGGGGAATTGCAGCACCTATAGAAGTTAAATAATCCTGCATGGCTTGTATATTTCCTTTTGCAGTATATATTGATTTAACCACATTTATTGCTTCTGTTGCTTCTGTAGATTTACGATCTCGCTTTATCAATTTATCAAAATAAGCCAGTGCGTTATCATCTTCTTTTCTGTTGTAATAAATTAAAGCAATTTTACTCAAGCAGGTGTTTACATATAAACTCTTAGGATATTCATCAATAAATTTTTTAAAGTTTGTCAATGCCAATTCATTTTGATTATCCGACAAATACGTTTGTGCCAATTCAAATTTTGCTTTTTGAATAAAGGTTGATTTCGGATAATTAGTAATAAACGTGATCAAGTCTGAAATTTTTTCTGGAAATTTCTTCTGTACACCATAGGACAATGCTCTTTGAAACAAGGCGTAATCAGTACCTACCAATTTCATTTTATACGATTGATCATAATAATCAACAGCATTAGAAAAATCGCGACTCATGAAATAACCATCACCAATGCGGTTATAAGCATCATTTATTTTTTTAGGATCGGCTTGTGGCTTAAATGTTACAAACTTGCGAAACCACAGATTACTATTGGCATAATCTTTTAGGTTATAAAACGAATATCCAATGTTATAATTTGCCTCACACCATTCGGATTTACCAATTGCGCCGGGTTCGGAAATATATGCCTGATATACTTCAATTGCTTTTTCATATTGTTTGATCCTGTAATACGATTCGGCTTTCCAATACATTGCTGAAGCTGTAATGCTTTTATCAAACTTATAGATCGTTGCTTTATCAAACATCTTTATCGCCTCATTGTATTCCATGCTGTTGAACAATTCAACACCTCTGTAATAGGCTATTTTTTGATGAGTATGTTTTAATTCCGGAGTCAGTGATTTGATGTTTTCAATGGCTTCAAGCGCATCTTTATAATTTTTGGAAGTTGTAAATACATTCACTAAATAAGTATAAACTTCATCAATTCGATTGGAGTTTGGGTAATTCTTAATGTATTTCTGTAATGCCTTTATTGTTTCATTGAATGGGTTATATGCTAATTCGTAACATAACTTTCCGTATGAAAACAACGCATCTTCCTGCATTTCTTTATTGAAATCCAATTTAGCTGCCTGACCAAAAGCGCTTAGTGCTCTTTGTTTATAGCCAATTTGCAAATAACAATCTGCTATATGATAATAGGCATTCTGCACCAAGGAATCATCCGAAATATTTGTTACATCAATAAAATAATCAAGTGCTTTTTCATAGCTTTTCGTTTTATAATAAGCATATCCCATTTGATAATTATCGTCGCGGGATAAATGACCTACAGCTTTTTCATACTTTTTAAAATACGGAATCGCTTCCTTATATTGCATGGTGTGGTAATACGATTCTCCTATAACACGAGCTATTTCAGGTGCACGTTTAATATTTATCGTATCCAAAATCGCAGGGGCATATGCAATTACTTCGTCATACTTTTTTTGTAAATAGTATAACTGTGCAATGTAAAAAGGAACAACAGATCCAAATGTTTCATTTTTCTGAAGTTTTAAAAAATCCTTCAAGGCCGTTTCATAATTTTTTTCGCTATAAGCAATGTGAGCAAAATAATATTTTGCGGGAGCGGCGTACTTTCCTTCTATGTCTTTAATTTCATACAGGTCTTTTTTTGCCAGTTCATATTTTTCCGTTGAAAAATAACTGTAACCACGCTTAAAATAAAATTCGGATAATTCATCCGTCGTTAAATCATACACATCAACCTTTTCAAACCAATCGAGCGCATCTTTGTATTTATTTTTTCGAAAATTATATTTCCCTAAATAAAAATAAGCTGTTTTTACTTTTGGACTTTCAGGATGATTCATTACAAATTGTTTTAAAAACAATTCGCCATCTTTATTAAATAACTCTATGGCACAAACAGAATTATAGTATTCTGCATCTATCCGCACAAGGGAATATACGTCACGATTGGATTCAATTATTTTTACAAAACTTTTTTGGGCTGCACCGTATTTTTCTTTTTGGAATAACTCGATACCGGTTTTAAATTCGGCATCAGGCTGAACATATATCATCGATTTTTGGGCAAATACAACTGTTGTACTTGTTATCGAAATTAAAAACACAACTGCACACCTTATTTCACGCAGATTGCGCAGATTTTCGCAGAAAACACAAAATAGATATCTGCGTTTATCAGCGAAATCGGCGAGACAATCTACTATTTTTGTTCTGTTCATCAGGGATTTTGAAAGTATGAATGTGGTAAAATTACTTAGGATAAATCCATTTAATTTGGTTCGCGTTTGGAAGTTATTAACGCAACAATGTTGAAAGTATTGAAATAAAAGAAGGAATGCCTAAAGACTAATAATTAATTTTACCTCACCCCCAACCCCTCTCCATACGCTTGCGCCGAAGCTTCAGCGTAGGAGCATTGGAGAGGGGAGAAATAAACGTACACCAAATGGCAACTGACAGCATCATTCATTTAAATAAAGTAAACATATTCCAATCCCATAATTTAGTGCTTACTGATGTTTCATTGGATATTAATAAAGGTGAATTTGTTTATTTATTAGGAAAAACAGGAAGCGGAAAAAGCAGTTTATTAAAAACATTATACGCCGAACTAGACCTGATACAAGGCGAAGCAAGCGTTGCCGGATTTAATTTAGCAACAATCAAAAGAAAAGAAATTCCATTTTTACGAAGGAAATTAGGCATTGTATTTCAGGATTTCCAACTGCTGACCGACCGTACAGTAAATGATAACCTATTGTTTGTGTTGAAAGCTACCGGCTGGAAAGACAAACAAAAAATGCAACAACGTATACAAGAGGTATTGGAAAAAGTTCACCTTGCGAACAAAGGTTTTAAAATGCCCCATGAGCTTTCCGGTGGCGAACAACAACGCATTTCCATTGCACGCGCACTTCTCAATGACCCCGAATTAATACTTGCAGATGAACCTACGGGTAACCTTGATCCTGAAACATCGGAAGGCATCATGAATGTTTTGCTTGAGATAAGTAAAAGCGGACGTGCCGTGCTTATTGCCACACATGACATTATGATGTTTGATAAATTTCCTTCGCGCACCATTAAATGTGAAAATGGTAAAGTCACTGATTCGGGGAATTAGGATGGTTCAGAAATTTACAGAGTCGGAAATTTCAATCGGATAGTGAACATCCTCGTATGCAGACACGAGCGTTCCGATTACATCGAGTTCATCATATGCTGTTGTTCCACTTTTTGGATTGATGGCGATTAACTCATCTACCCTTTTAAGTGCAGCTTTATAATCCGCTTTGGTGCGTATAGGTTTTATAGTTTTCATTTTTTAATGTACGTTTTTTCACAACTAACGGAGAGTATTCAGGTAATTGAAAATGTAGCAGGCAGCAGCCAATACTCAATTATGCAGATTTGTCCACCCTTTAATGCTAACCGACTACCAAACCGACTACCGAAAATAAAAACCCCTCGAAAAATCTTGTTTTTCAAGGGGTTTAGCTTAATTGTAGAGGTCCCGAGCGGACTTCGATAATTTTTTGATTTATCCTATAAATAATAAGCTTTTCAGCGATTTAATTTCAATAATTGTTAAACAAATTGTTATTATATAAATTCAAATGTACAAATATTTATTATAATCCATTACTTCAAAACATAACTCGTACTTCTGCCGCCTTCAGGCTCTTTCTGAAGAATGTTTTTATTTATTAAATCGTTTATATCACGAAGAGCTGTATCAGGCGAACACTTAGTAATTTTTGCCCACTTGGAAGATGTTAGTTTGCCTGTAAAACCGTCAAATAATTTATTGATCAATGCACGCTGTCTTTCATTAATGGGTGTTTGAGCATGTTTATCCCAGAACTTTGTTTTGTTTAAAACACGTTTTAGAATTTCATCTGTGGCGTTTAAAGCACGGTCTAAACAATGTAGGAACCACTCCAACCATTCAGTAATATCAAGTTTTCCTTTTTGGGTTCTTTCTAATATGTCATAATAAACATTTCTTTCCAATCGTATTTGCGCCGACATACTATAAAAACGCTGATGATCGCCATCTGCTTTTGCCAATTGCATATCTGCTATGGCACGTGCAATACGACCATTCCCATCATCAAAGGGGTGTATGGTAACAAACCATAAATGCGCAATCGCAGATTTTAATACAGCATCTAATGAGTTATTGGAATTAAACCAGTCTAAAAACAACTTCATTTCTTTTTTCAAGCGAGTTGCTTCAGGAGCTTCGTAGTGAATCTTCTCTTTACCCATAGCTCCCGAAACTACCTGCATAGGACCTTTTTCGTTATCGCGCCAATTACCCACTACTATTTTATGCGCCCCGCTTCTCCCTGTTGGGAACAAAGCTGCGTGCCAATCAAACAAACGGTCTTTATTTAGTGCTTTGTTATAATTTTGAGTAGCATCAAGCATCATTTCTACAACACCTTCCACATTCCGGTCGGCAGACACCAATCCGGCAATATCCATTCCTAAGCGTCTGGCAATAGAAGAACGTACCTGTTCGGGATTTAGAATTTCTCCTTCAATTTCGGTAGATTTAAGTACATCTAAGGTTAAAGTCTGTAAAGTGGTCTCATTTCTCAAGGCAAATCCTAAAACCTCCATATAACCTTTTAATCGACCTTGTTTGTGCCTTACATTAGATAATATAGGCAATATGACTTCATGATTCCAAGTAAAATCAGGCCATTTGCTTAATTGATGGATATATTTAGACATTTATCTCCGCATTTGTGCGGTAAAAATAGTGATTATTCTCCGCACATACAAATTATTCTCCGCAATTTTACGGTAATTAAATTAATTATTCTCCGCACATTACTAACTTATCTATAATTCCCAAAGATAACGGCATGTTAAAATTCACATTAAAATATTATATTTGTCATATAAACACCATAAAATATTGAAATAAAGAAGAATTAATAAAGACATATAAGGATTTGCGTTAAACTGATTCTCGACACAGAAAACTGGTAATTTTCAAAAAAACGAACGAGGAAAATGTAAAACGCTCACGCAATGCGTGGGCTTTTGCTTTTTTCGTTCGTGGGTATACCAGTACCTCTGTGTCGGATTGAGTAGAATGACCCACGCAGATTTTTTGTGGCTGGTAACACAAAAAACACAATGCAGAATTTATACAATGAATTAATTGAATTGCTGGAGCAAGATCCTGCATTGATTATTGAAGATAAATTAAATAAAGCCCTGATTATTGACAGAGCTTTAAAATTAGATGTGGGATTAATAAAACTACTCTTGGGTAGCCCCTCAATAAAAAAACATTTCTTTCAACAACTTGAAAGTATACAGGTATTCGATAAAATCGCTTTTCAGCGATTTGTAAACACCAAACAATTTTTGCCCGACAATTACACTCAGTTTAAAAACAAAATAGGACTAAGCACCAACAACGAAAACTATTTAACCGATAGCAGAGAAGTTGTATTGGTGTGGCCTCATAAAGATTGTGTTTTAGAAGGAGGGCAAACAAAAGAAGATGCAAAGCGGGATGAAATTTTTTACAACCAAACACTTGCCCCTGACGATATAGACCGTCTTACTGCACCAAAAGTTTTAACCAGTTGGAAACGTTATGATAAAGACGGCGAACATCCAGTAACTAAAATAAGTAAGCAAGACAACCTAATTATTAAAGGAAACAATCTTGTAGCACTGCATAGCCTTAAGGAAATTTATAAAGGGCAAGTAAAACTTGTTTTCATTGACCCTCCATACAATACTGGCAGCGATTCTTTCAAGTATAATGATTCATTTAACCAATCTACTTGGCTTACATTTATGCGGAATAGGTTACAGGTTGCACATAAACTGTTAAGTGAAAAAGGAGCAATATATGTTCAGATTGACCATCATCAATTAGGATATTTAAATGTTTTAATGGATGAGATATTTGGTATAGAAAACAAAGTACAAGTAATTGCTATCAAAACTGCTTCTCCAGCAGGTTTTAAAACTGTAAATCCGGGACCAATAGATGTAACTGAATACATACTTTTTTACACAAAAAATAAATCATCGTTTAAATTTAAAAAGGGATATGTGCCTGTTGATTATAATTCAAACTATGATCTTTATGTAGAAAAAAATAAAGATGTAAGTAAATGGAAATTTACAGCTATTAAAGAAAAAGTAATAAATCATGCCGGATATACTTCTGAATCAGATGCAAAAAAAAAGTATGGTGAATTATGGAACAGTATTTTAAAAGTCATGATTGCAGACTTTGCCTATAAGAATTCTTCAAATATTGTAAGTATTAGAGATCCCCATAAACCAACTGAAAAGTTGAAAGTGTTGATGACAAAATCTAAAAATGAAGAAAAAGTTATTGAATACCAAAGAGAAGATGGTAGTATTATGTACTTATATAGAGGTGGCGCATTAGCGTTCTATTCAAACAAAATGCAGGAAATTGATGGCAAAATGCAAGTTACTGAATTACTTACTGATTTTTGGGGTCATATTTCTTGGGCAGGAATAGCAAACGAGGGTGGAATAAAATTAAAAAACGGCAAGAAACCGGAAAAATTAATAAAACAAATTATTGAATTATCAACTGAGGAAAATGATATTGTACTTGATTTTCATTTAGGGAGTGGTACTACAGCAGCAGTTGCACATAAAATGAAACGGCAATATTTGGGAATTGAGCAATTAGATTATGGTGATAATGATTGCGTGAAAAGATTGAAAAATGTTATCAATGGTGATTCATCAGGCATCAGTAAATCTGTAAACTGGCAGGGCGGAGGCAGTTTTATTTACTTAGAACTATTAAAAAATAATCAGCAATACATTGATGAAATACAGGATGCAACAAAAACAGAGCAATTAAAAAGAATTTGGGAGAAAATGCAGCAGTCCGCTTTTATCAGTTACAAAGTATTGCCACAAAAAATTAATACTGAAATAAAAGAATTTGAAGCATTGAGTTTTGAAGAACAGCAACGTTTTTTAGTAGAAGTGTTAGATAAAAATTTGTTGTACGTTAATTTCAGTGAAATAAATGATGCCACACATAAAGTAAGCGATGTTGACAAAGAACTTAATGTAAAATTTTATTCACTGCTTTCAAAATAATCCTTAATGAGTTTCGATTTATTAAATACATTCGATATCCTGCAAAACGCAGTAGAGCAATTTTCAGGTGATTTGCCCGATTCTATTCCGCAAAACATCAATCCTAAATTTGCTATCCGTGATTATCAGGCAGAAGCATTAAACCGTTTTGATTTTTATTTAACCGGATATAAAAAAAGGATAAAGCCGACACACCTGTTATTTGAAATGGCAACAGGCAGTGGCAAAACACTTGTAATGGCAGGCTGCATATTAAATCTATACCAAAAAGGGTATCGTAACTTTATCTTTTTTGTAAACAGCACGAATATTATTGAAAAAACAAAAGACAATTTTCTAAACCCTTCATCCGGCAAATATTTATTTAATTCACAAATACAGTTTGGTGATAAACCTGTTACAATTAAACAAGTAGAAAACTTTGCCAATGCTGATGACGAATGTATAAATATTCATTTCACTACCATACAGGGCTTACACAGTCGCTTAAATACGCCTAAAGAAAATTCGTTAACCTTCGAAGATTTTGAAAATAGGAATGTAGTGTTACTTTCAGATGAAGCCCACCATATGAATGTAGATACATTGCGTGAAAATGGTAAGCAATTAAAAATAAAAGAGTTTGAAGAATACGACAGTTGGGAAGGTACAGCAATGCGCATTTTTCGCAGCAGTAATAATAACTTATTGTTAGAGTTTACCGCCACAGCCGAATTGCATCAAGAAGCAATTGCAAAAAAGTATAACGATAAACTTATTTTTGACTACTCATTAAAGAAATTTTACCTTGCCAAATACAGCAAAGAAGTAAATGTTTTACAGGCAAGCCTTAGTAAATTTGAAAGGGCGTTACAGGCAATAATACTAAGCCAGTATCGCTTATTAATGTTTGCGCAACATGGATTATTAATTAAGCCCGTTGTAATGTTTAAATCAAATTGCGTAAATGTCCCCAAGCAAAGAGATGAAAATAAAATTGTTTCATCAGAGTTTAAAACAGAATTTTTACAAAAACTTTCAACGCTTACCGCTACCGATTTAGAACGCATTAAAAATAATGCCTCCGAAAAAGGGATAATCAAAACGGCTTTTAAATTCTTTGCGATCACGGGTACAACACTCGAAAATTTGATAATACAATTAAAAGATGCGTTTGCTGATGATAAATGTATTTCAGTTGACAGTACAAGCGATAAGCAGGCAACCCAGTTAGTAATAAATTCATTAGAGGAATCGGACAATGCAGTAAGAGCAGTATTTGCCGTAGATGCTTTAAATGAAGGTTGGGACGTTTTAAATTTATTCGACATCATTAGACTTTATAATACTCGGGATGCTAAAAACGGAATTCCGGGCAAAGCAACAATGAGCGAAGCTCAATTAATTGGTAGAGGTGCAAGATATTGTCCCTTTGTAACAGCCGAAAATCAAACTAAGTTTCAACGCAAATTCGATGATGATGTAAACAACCAATTACGAGTTTGCGAAGAATTATTCTACCATAGTGAAACCAACAGCCGATATATTGATGAATTAAACAAGGCTTTAGATACCATTGGTATCAAGCCTTCCAATGCAGTAAAACGTAAGCATAACCTGAAAGATGTTTTTAAAGAATCGGAGTTTTATAAAAAAGGAGTTATCTATACGAACGAGCAATTAGAATACCGTAACGAAGATGTAACTGAATTCCCACAACATTTAAAAGACAAGAAATTTTATTACACAATCAAATCAGGCTTTAGCAGAGAAAACACATTACTAAAGGAAGAAAGGTTGGATCAGGCAATGGAGCCGGTACAGCCCTATGGCTTTAATGTAAAATCTTTAGGTGTTCCGGTTATTCTTAAGGCTATGCAGCGTTTACCTTTTTATACGTTTTCAAATCTTACAAAATACTACCCTAATATTTCCACTATACAAGAATTTATAATCTCAGAAAAATATTTAGGTGAGCGCCTATTGGAATTAAAGGGCACAAAAAAACAAGTTGATGAAATGAGCCAGCAGGATAAACTGGAATGTGCAGTTAGTATTTTACAATCCATACAGCCCGATATTGAAAAGGGAAGTTTGGATAAAAAAGGCTCGGAAGTTTTCACGCCTAAAGGCATTAAATCTTTATTTGTGGATAAAGAAATGAACTTTGTTTTAGCAGAAGATGGTGATGCAGAAACAGGATACCCAATGAGCAGACCAAAATTAGAGGCACATTATTTAGACCTGAAAAACGAAGACTGGTACGCTTACGAAGAAAGTTATGGTACATCAGAAGAAAAAAAATTAATTCTGTTCATTCATGCAGCCATCGGCAAACTAAAGAAGAAATACCAACAGGTATATTTATTACGTAACGAGAGATACTTTCAGATATTCCGTTTCAGCGATGGTAAACCATTTGAACCGGATTTTGTTTTGTTTCTCAAGGAGAAAAAAACAAATGAAAATCTTATCTACCAGTTATTCATTGAACCCAAAGGCGATGGCTATTTAGATAAGGACGAATGGAAAGAACGATTTTTAAAAGACATTCAAAATAGATATATCATTCACCAAAATACCGAGTATAAATTAGTCGGCTTACCATTCTATAATAATACTCCTGAAAGATTAAGAGAATTTACTTTATCATTTGAGAAATATCTATAATAAAGATGAGACGTATTTTGGCATTTGAGCCATAGGTTTTTATTGTAACCTCTCCAAGACCTCCCATTTTTTCATTGTGTGAACCCTTTCTTTGTTAAAATCTGAGAGTTTATATGCTTTAGGGTATGCTACGCCATTTTAACAAGCATTCGCCAGTGTTTTGCCGGAAAAATAATTATATCATGAAGCAAAACGAAATAGATGCACCTAAAATCCAGCTTAGGGCATACTCATTAAAGGAATTGGCTGCACTATATGAATGCAGTGCAAAATCCATGAAAACATGGTTAGCGCCATTTAAACAGGAGATCGGACAGAGGGTTGGACGATTTTATACTCCAAAGCAAATGAAAATAATTTTTGAAAAGTTAGGGGTTCCAGGCACATTTTATTGGAATTAAAGATTCCTGTTAAAAAATATTAATGTGAAAATAGATAATCCCAATCTATCCAAATTTGTCCTTTTGAATCCCTTTCTTGCCCAAAGTGGAAATCAGTATTTTAAATGGTTTTTACTTTGCATCCGAAAAAATTATAAGGATGTACAACATAAGACATATACTTCGCCTTCATACTCAGCATCAAACTACCTCTGAAATAGTTATGCAGACTGGAATACCGCGTAGCGTGCTAAAAAAATGTCGTGAGGAATTTAATGAAAGCGGATTGAGCTTTGAAGAAATAAATGAATTAAGTGATATAGATCTGGCAGAACTTTTTACAAAACCTGAAGAACCGCCCATCAGCGAAACAATGCAAATATTATTAAATCTTTTTCCTTCAATAGATAAAGAACTCAGGCGCAGGGGCGTTACTCGTAAACTACTATGGGAAGAATACAGAAAAAAATATCCCGATGGTGTTAGTAGACAAGAATTTAACAAGCACTTTTGCAAATGGAAAAGGCGAATAGTACCTATTATGCACAATGGAGCGCACCGATTAGAACTTAAAGGAGAATCCATGAGAAAAAAAAACTTAGTCGAAACTGAGAAAATAAAAAGTAAAGGAACACCTAAAATGCTATTACAAGTTGATAAAGATTAGATTTCATTGCTCTGCTCATCAGTTATTTTTCTGATTGATTTTTCTGAAGTATGGAACACACTAAATTCCATTCCTTTTTCCTTAAACCTATTTTAGGTAGTAGCAATACCGCTTCCAACCTTAACCGCTATATCGCAGTCGTGGACTATCTCATAGGAGCTGCACATCTTACCGCCTTTGGTTGAATGGGAGATGGGGATGCGTGCCGAATTTTTATACCAACTGCATTAAATAAACTGCATCCGGCGCTTGTATCCAATTGAAAAGGTTGGAACAGAAAAAAGTGAGTTTCCCCGACTATAATATTTCCATAACGGAATAATCCGTATTGTAATTTGATTAGAATTTTGAATGTTGTATGTTTGAGGGAAATAAAAAAGCCTCCCACTTTATGGCGGAGAGGCTTACCAGATGTTTTCACAACGGAATAAATCCTTATTGTGATTTGCTTCAAAATGTAATGCAAATATAGAAATTAAATAATAACACGATGAAAAAAATTTTAGGACTTGATTTAGGAACAACTTCCATAGGGTGGGCATTTGTTAATGAATCAGACAACAATGAAGAAAAATCTTCAATTGTAAAATTAGGTGTTAGAGTGAATCCTTTAACTACAGACGAACAAACTAATTTTGAAAAAGGAAAATCTATTTCAAGCAATGCTGACAGGACTTTAAAAAGATGTGCAAGAAGAAATTTGCAACGATATAAGCTTCGCAGAGAAAATCTAATTGAGATTTTAAAAGAAAATAAATTTATTTCTAATGAAACTTTGTTGTCAGAAAATGGAAACTTTACAACCTTTAAAACCTATGAAAACAGGGCAAAAGCAGCAAGAGGGTTATACAAAGATGAAGAAAAAATAACACTGGAAGATTTTGCAAGAACCCTTTTAATGATAAATAAAAAGAGAGGTTATAAAAGCAGCCGAAAGGCGAAAGGGCAAGATGAAGGTCAATTGATAGATGGAATGGAGGTTGCTAAAAAATTATATGAAGACAATCTTACTCCGGGACAATTTGTTTTGGAAATATTAAGTAATGGGAAAAAATATATTCCTGATTTTTATCGTTCCGATTTACAAACAGAGTTAGATAAAATATGGAATTTTCAAAAACAATTTTTTAATGATGTATTAACTGATGAGTTTAAAGAGCAACTTAGAGGAAAAGGGAAACAAGCTACTTCAAAAATATTTTTAGGAAAATATAAGGTCTATACTGCTGATAATAAAGGTGCAGAAAAAAAGAAACAAGCTTATCAATGGAGAGTTGATGCACTTACCAAAGAAGTTACCAAAGAAATTCTTGCTTATGTTATCACAGAGGTTAATGGAGATTTGAATAACTCAAGTGGTTATTTGGGTGCCATCAGCGACCGCAGTAAGGAACTTTATTTTAATAAACAAACCGTTGGTCAATATTTTTGGCAACAACTTACTGATTGGAAAAATGCTTGTGAAATTGCTCGCAAAGAAAAACAAAGTTGTCCACCTGCTCCTCGTTTTAAGAATCAAGTTTTTTATCGTCAGGACTATTTAGAGGAGTTCACAACTATTTGGGAGCAACAAGCAAAACACTATAAAGAGCTAACTTCTGAGTTGAGAGATGAAATTAAAGAAGTAATTATTTTTTATCAACGTAAATTAAAATCACAAAAAGGATTGATTAGTTTTTGTGAATTTGAAAGCTTTAAAAAAGAAATTGTAGTTGATAAAAAAAAGAAAATAAAAACTATTGGAGCAAGGGTTTGTCCTAAATCTTCACCACTATTTCAAGAATTTAAAATTTGGCAAGTATTAAATAATCTTAAAATTGAAAACAAAAAAACGAAAGAAAAATCTGTTCCATCCATAGAGTTAAAACAATTACTTTTTGATGAGTTGAATATCAAAGGCAATTTTAAAAAAGCAGAAGGTTTAAAATTAATGTTTGATAAACCTAATGAATGGGATTTGAACTTTAAAGAACTTCAAGGAAACTCAACTAATGCTGCATTATACAACGCTTACCAAAACATAATTAATGTAAGCGGACACGGGGAATATGATTTTACAACAATGAAGGCAAGCGAAATAAAGGAGCTTGTTCAAGGTGTATTTAAGGGTTTTAAAATTGATGCTGAAATATTGAATTTCAATTCTGATAGCGATAAAATTGAAAATCAACTCTCTTATCAATTCTGGCATCTGCTGTATTCTTTTGAGGAAGACGATTCTAAACTTATCGAAAAGCTAAAAACAAATTTTGGTTTTGAAAATGAATACGCACGAATTATTGCCAATATTACTTTTCAGGATGATTATGGAAGTTTAAGTGCAAAAGCAATCAAAAAAATTCTACCCCATTTAAAAGAAGGAAATACTTATGATGTTGCTTGTGCTTATGTGGGCTACAATCATTCTAACTCATTGAATAAAGAAGAAAAAGAAAATAGAATACTCAAAGATAAATTAGAAGTATTATCTAAAAATAGTTTACGCAATCCTGTGGTTGAGAAAATTCTTAATCAACTGGTAAATCTTGTAAATACAGCTATTGTAGAATATGGAAAACCCGATGAAATACGAATAGAACTTGCAAGAGAATTAAAGAAAAGCGCAAAAGAAAGAGAACAACTAACCGAAAGTATTACTAACGCAAAAGCGGAACACGATGAGCATCGTAAAATATTAAAAGCGGAATTTGGATTAACTAACGTAAGCCGAAACGATATTATCCGTTATAAATTATACAAGGAGTTGGAGCATAGAGGATATAAAACTCTTTATACCAATACATACATTGCCCCTGAATTACTCTTCACAAAGAATTTTGACATTGAACATATCATTCCAAAATCACGATTATTTGATGATTCATTTTCAAATAAAACGCTGGAAAAAAGAGAAGCAAACATTGATAAAGCAGATGAAACTGCATTTGATTATGTAAGTAGAAAATTTGGTGATGCAGAATTAGAAAAATATTTATCAAGAGTTGAAGATTTATTTAAGAACGAAAAAATCAGTAGAACGAAATATAAAAAACTTCAAATGAAAGTGAGTGAAATCCCAAAAGATTTTATTGATAGGGATTTGCGCGATACACAATACATTGCTAAAAAAGCAAAAGCAATGATGGAGGAAGTGTTTAAGGAAGTTACTACCACTACAGGAAGCATTACAGATAGATTAAGAGAAGATTGGCAATTAGTAGATATAATGCAGGAATTGAATTGGAATAATTACGAAGTACTCGGGATGACTGATGAATTTACCAACAGAGATGGAAATGTAATTAAGCGAATAAAAGACTGGACAAAACGAAATGACCATCGCCACCACGCTATGGATGCACTTACAGTGGCATTTACAAAAAGAAGTCACGTACAATATTTGAATAACCTGAATGCACGAAGTGATAAAAGTGGTAGTATATATGGTATTGAACTAAAAGAACTTTACAGAGATGAAAAAGGAAAATTAAGATTTAAGCCGCCAATTCCGTTAAATAATTTTAGAAATGAAGCAAAAAAACATTTAGAAAATATTTTGGTTTCTAATAAGGCAAAAAACAAAGTTGTTACAAAAAATAAAAATGCGTTTAAAATAAAAAATGGAGAAAAAATAAAAATAGAACTTACGCCTCGCGGACAGTTGCATTTGGAAACAGTTTATGGTAGCGTAAAGCAATACAAAACCGAATTTGTAAAAGTTGGAAGTAATTTTGATTTGGAAAATATTAATAAAGTTGCAAAAAAGAAGTACAGAGAAGTGCTTTTGAAACGATTAGAAGAATTTGAAAATAATCCTGTCAAAGCATTTACAGGAAAAAATAGTTTATCTAAAAAACCAATTTATCTAGATGAATTACAAACAAACAAAGTACCCGAAAAAGTAAAACTATTATCACAAATAATTGTTTATACAAAGCGTGTTGCCATTTCGCCTGATATATTTAAAGATTCAAAAAAGAATGATGATTTTATAAATAGAGTGGACGATATTTACGATAATTCCATTAAAGAAGCATTGAAGAAACACTATGAACAAACCAAAAAAGAAGTTGAATTATTTAACCAAACAGTAACAAAAGATAAAGATAAAAAAAAAGTTTTGGAAACTGCTTTTTCAAACCTTGATGAAAAACCAATTTGGTTAAATAGAGAAAAAGGGCTTTCAATAAAAAGAGTTACAACTACTGGTATCATTAATGGTGAACCTTTGCACTACAAAAAAGATAAAGAAGGAAATTTTATATTGGACGAGAAAGGAAATAAAATTAATGTTGATTTTGTTAGTACATCCAGTAATCACCATACTTCAATATATATTGATGAAGAAGGAAACTTACAAGATGAGGTAATATCATTTTATGAAACAGTAATAAGAGTAAATCAAGAGTTGCCAATAGTAGATAAATACTATAACAAAGATAAGGGTTGGAAATTTTTATTTACAATGAAGCAAAATGAATACTTCGTTTTTCCGAATGAAAAAACAGGTTTTAATCCGAATGAAACGGATTTGATAAATCCAGAAAATTATCATTTGATTAGTCCGAATTTATACAGAGTTCAAACTATGTTAAAAAAAACATATGGTGCCAGTGTGATAAGAGATTATCAATTTAGACATCATTTAGAAACAGTAGTACAGAGGAAAAACAATGATGGTAGAAGTATCAATGAAACACCGTTAAAAGATATAATTTATAGACGATACAAAACATTGCCAGAATTGGAAAAAATTGTAAAAGTTAGATTAAATCATTTGGGTAAAATAGTTCAAGTAGGGGAATATTAATTTTTCAAGTTACAATGATAAAACGCACTCTTTATTTTGGCAATCCATCCTATTTGAGCCTTACAAATGCTCAATTAGTTTTACGTTTGCCGGAAGTAGAAAAAAACAATACAGTACCTGAGCATTTCAAAAAAGAAGCATCGGCAAGTATTCCTATAGAAGATATTGGCATTGTAATACTTGACCATAAGCAAATAACTATTACACAAGCATTGATGGAAGCCTTGCTTGATAACAATGCAGCCCTTATTACTTGCGACAGTACCCATCACCCTACCGGATTAATGCTTCCTTTATGTGGTAATACAATACAAAATGAACGCTTTCGCGCACAATTGGATGCAACCGAACCATTGAAAAAACAATTGTGGGCGCAAACTATTTCGCAAAAAATAAAAAACCAAGCTGCGATGTTCGGTAGTAAAAATATTGATAATAGTTATTTAGTTCCACTTTACCGCAATGTAAAAAGTGGTGATTCCGACAATTGCGAAGCCACAGCAGCAGCGCATTATTGGGGGAATATATTTAACACTCTTCCCGCAGTAAGTTCTTTTAAACGCTTCAGGGAGGGCTTGCCTCCCAACAACTATTTAAACTATGGCTATGCTTTATTACGTGCTACTATGGCTCGTAGTATTGTAGGTGCAGGGTTGCTTCCTACACTCGGCATTTTCCATCACAACCGGTATAATGCTTATTGCCTTGCTGATGATTTGATGGAACCTTACCGTCCATATGTGGATAAAGTTGTCTATTCTATTATTGAGGAGAAGGGAATTAATGAAGATATTCCAAAGGAAATAAAATCTTTATTATTGCAGATTCCGGCAATGGATGTGCTTATGGATGGTGAAAAAAGTCCACTAATGAATGCAACTCAGCGAACTGCTGTAAGTTTGGTAAAGTGTTTTGCCGGAGAACAACGTAAACTTTTGTATCCCGAATTTATATAAATTCATTTTAAAATGTCAATAAGTACCGACCGCTTAAACGCATACCGAATTATGTGGACACTTGTAATGTATGATCTGCCAACCGAAACGAAAAAGGAACGCAAAGTAGCTTCCCGTTTCCGCAAAGAATTACAGAAAGACGGATTCAGTATGTTTCAGTTTAGTATGTATGTGCGGCATAGCTCAAGTTCCGAAAATGCCACTGTACATAGCAAAAGAGTTAAAAAAAACTTACCCGAACACGGGAAAATAGGAATCTTACAAATTACAGATAAACAATTCGGTGAAATGGAATTATTTTACGGTTCAAAACCAGTAGAATTACCCCATGTACCACAACAATTAGAGCTATTTTAAGCTAATTAGAAACAAAAAATCCGGGACAAGCCCGGATAATTGTTTGATAACACTTCATTTTTTTATTGATAAATCTTCCTTAAAACACTATTGTTGTTGAATTGTATCTTGATATGGTGTTTATCAATAAGTCAAAGATACATTTTGAAAGCAAATCACAACTGAAGCGTTCGATTGCAGCAGGTGGAGGAAAGGTGTTTATCAATAAGTCAAAG
>PLYN01000030.1 GCA_003151815.1 Bacteroidota bacterium
ACTTATTCGGTATAAACTCTAATATATAAAAATGGAAAACTTGCTTTATGCCATCGCAGTAATATTAATTATTATCTGGGCTATCGGATTTATAGGCTTTCAAGACGGAGGCATCATTCATATTCTTCTTGTTATTGCAATAATTGCAGTAGTATTAAGAGTTATCAGAGGAAATAAACCTACTATGGGACTTTTTTAAGTTCCATTAGGAGCGAAATATTTGTAGAAAGAATAATAGAATAATTATAAAAATCTTTTTAGGGGTGGTATAAATTTCTACGAATAAAATCAAACAGTTTCTAATAAATAATATTTTTTACCCCCCTATTAAAATTTAACCAAAATCGAAAATATCTTACATCGGATTATATAAATATGTTAAAAATAATACCTTCGTCGGACAAAAAATGATATTAATCAGTTTTTGTCCGATTTTAAATGTTTAACTTTGTATTAAAATAATTTAAAATTAAGCAAAATGAGCAGTGTAATTCTTATTATTGAAGATCATTCAGATATTTGCGAAAACACAGCCGAACTTTTAGAACTGGCCGGCTATAAGGTTATTACAGCCAGTAATGGGAAAGATGGCATTGAGCTTGCCCATAAAAACAAGCCCGACTTAATATTGTGCGACATCATGATGCCCCAAATAGACGGATATGGTGTTTTATATGCGTTAGGCAATACGCCGGAGATCTCCGGACTCCGTTTGTTTTTCTTACTGCCAAATCAGAAAATAGTGATATAAAAAAAGGGATTGATCTAGGTGCCTGTGATTATATTGTGAAGCCTTTCGAAAACGAAGAATTACTTAGGGTGGTGAAGGAAAAACTTCAAAAAAATAAATCACCGGACAAAAAAATTGAAAATTTTATTTTATAGATTGAGCCAGGCAAACATCAGGTCTTAAACATTTATTTTCAGGTTTTTTATTACCCTTTCCACAGTTTTTTCTTACATTCATTTTCCATTGTGGTTTAATGTCTTCTTCCATCATTAAACGGATGAGAATTAAAAATGCATAATATATAACTGACAAACTCGTGAAAAAAGCTGCTCCTAAAAAAAAGATTAAAAAAAAAACGAAATCGATTACAAAAAAGATATGAGTACAACAAATTTCAAAAAAAACAATTTTTTAGAATTGCGCCAAAAGGCTGAAGAAAAAATTCAAAGAATAATTAAAAAGGTGAAAACGGAAATTGTTCCGAAACATGAACTTGAGCATGAATTAAGTGTTCGGGAAATTGAAATGGAAATGCAATACGACGAACTGACTTTAACAAAAAACGCTTTAAAAGAATCACTAAAAAATTATTCCACTTTTTTTGATTATGCTCCCATAGGTTATTTTATTCTGGACAAAAATGGTGTGATACGTAATGTAAATCAAACTGCCTGTTCTCAGTTAGGAATTGATAAGATGCAATTAATAGCGAAAGCCCTTTCAACATTTTTAAGAACCGAACAGTGTCAGGATGATTTTTACCGACATAGAAATCTGGTGCTTGAAACCGAAATATCACAGCAAGTTGAATGTGAAATTAAAAGAAAAGATGGGTCTTTTTTTATAGCTTTGATTGAAAGTAGTTATGTGAAGGAAAATGAAAATTTCAATTTTTTCCTTTCTACAGTAAGCGATATATCCACGAGAAAAAAGCAGGAACGAAAAGTTGAAATGGCCCTGATCAAAGAAAAGGAACTAAATGCGATGAAATCTCAATTTATTACCATCGCATCCCACGAATTCCGAACACCATTAACTACCATTCTTTCATCTGCTAATCTCATTGAAAAATACGGCAATCCGAAAGATGAAGAAAAGAGAAACAAGCATTTTCATAAAATTAAAACTTCTGTATCCAGATTAAAAGAAATTTTAATGGATTTCCTATCTGTTAGCGAAGTTGAAAAAGGCAACATAACAAATAATCCGGAAACTTTTAACCTGGTTAAATTTATAGAAGATATTATAGAAGAAACGAAATCATTTAACGGAACACATAATGTAAAATACATACACATCGGCTCCCACCAAAATGTGTTTTTGGATATGAAATTATTGAAGATCTGTTTGACAAATTTAATTATAAATGCCTATAAATACTCACCAAAAGGAGGTTTGATCGAAATCACAACAGAACAAAACACTCCTGAAAATCTTGTAATAATAATTAAAGATAACGGGATCGGGATACCTGACGCTGATGCACTTCATATATTCGAAACATTTTTCAGGGCAAGAAATGCCGAAAATATTCAAGGAACAGGTTTAGGTTTAAATATAACAGAAAAATTCGTTGGTATAATGGGTGGTAGCATTTCATTCATCAGCAAAGAAAATAAGGGTACCATGTTTATACTTAAATTCCTGCATTATAATAATGTTTTGTAATGATTTTAATATTTAAAATATAAATACCAATGCTTCACGCGTTTCTCGACTCCGCTCGAAATGACAGCGCGTATGTCATTTCGAGCGGAGTCGAGAAAGCGTGCCAGCTTTTAATTATTACAAAAATATATTAAAATTTACTCCCACTAAGCATGCTGTGTTTTTTTTAAGGCCATCAGCAACCGCTGTGGAATTGATTGGGATGGATGATTATTATTGGAACGTGCTAACTTTTTTTTCAACTTTCCTTCCAAAAAAATATTTACTGAGGTATTAATTTTTTTGTGCAATTTTTTTTGTGTTTTCATTTTTTTAAAATTTAATGTTAAACATTATAAAATTATCTACAAATACTATAACTCATGTTTTTTTAATCTGCTTAAGTAAACTCAAAACATTTTTATTCAGGGATTTGAATCGCTTTTTAAAATTCATAAATTCATAATCTAATTGCCGATGCTTTTCTCTATATGTTTCTTCACCATCGTAATTGCTTTCAAGCAAATGACTTAAAAACTTTTCATGCTCTTCCACTGCATGCTGTAATTCGTCTAATTCTCCATCACTAATACTTAAAATTTCATTTTCAATATTTTCGATAGTGTCCCTAGAATTTATTGGAACAGATTTAAGTGTTTTTTCAACTAATAAGGAATAAAAAAAAGCGACTTCATCTCTCCAAAAATCAATCTCATTTAACCACTCAAAACTTTGCTCGTGTAATGTTTCAAGTCCCACATCCAATAGTTGCATGGACTTGGGAGGTGCTAATAATTCCATATTTAAAAGATTTTAATTTAACAAATGATTTAAAAATTTAGCACAAATATGCATTACATAATCAAAAATTGAAATGACAACGGGCAAATCATTGATTGATAAAAATCATTTATTTTTTAGAGATTGTTAAGGGCCTGTCTAAATTTTATTTAACTATTTTGTTATTGCCGACGCAATGCCTTCGACAAGGCTCAGGCTGACATCGCGCATGGTCATATTGAGCCTGTCGAAATATCAGCGATAGGCTTAATGTAAATAATTTTAATAAAATTTAAACAGGCTTTAATTTTTAATAATAGTTTCATCCAATAAATTTTGGTTTATTGAGTTTTTAGCAATGGCTTTTTTATCTTTCAAAATCCAGTAGAGTCCTTTTACATTGCTTGTCCATTTTGGGATGATAAGAATAAGAATTATTTCCTCCACTGAAACAAGTATACTGGAAACAACGGTAACAAAAAAAATATTTTGTCAGGACCGAAAAAAATAATGTTAAAAAAAGTGTACCCTGAAATAGTGCTGTTACTTTTGCCAGATACGTATGAAAACTGGAAGGTTTTTTGTAACGGACAATAGATAATAAAAGTCGCAAAAGATATAGTGTGAAAGGGAAACTTAAAAAGCTAAGTTGTTCTCTAAAAAAAACATCTTCAAATTTTACAACCCCTATTACTCCTACAATAAATGTTATTGTATCACCAACGGAGTCTAATTAAGAGCCTAAATTGCTGGTCAGATTCAGTTGCCTGGCAAGATAACCATCAAGAATATCTGTGATAAAACTTATCAATAAAAGATATGCGAAAAAAACTTTCTCTCCTTCCAGAATAAGTAGTATTAATAAAGGCGCAACCAGGATTCTATATATAGACAACCAGTTTGGAAAACTAATTTTTTTAATGAACATAATACTTTACGAATATATTTTTTCTATTTCTTCTATTATCTCTTTATTTTTCTGCGCTTGATTTCTTATTTCCTCCTTGCGTTTTTGCAATTGACGTCTCATTTCCTCAATAGCCAATGTTGCTGCCACTTCAAATTTTTCAGATTGATCTACCACAAACAGTCGGGAACCCGGAATGCTTAAATTTATTTCTACCACTTTATTTTTATTCTCATTGTTTTTGTCAAGTCGCAATGTGATGATGCAACTTTCAATTTGCTTGAAGTTTTTCTCCAACTTGTAAACTTTTTCAAGTATTATAGTTTTAAGATGATCATCAGCAATGAAATGAATGGATTGAATTTGTGTTTTCATGTTTTTTCGAATATTGAATTGAATGAGAATAATTTAAAATGTTTTTTAATATGTTGTGCAAATAAATAAAATAAGGTAATCCAAAGTAATGACCTATGACATTTTTATCAATGATTTAGGCGTGAGTATCAAAATGTATATTTTAATAACAAGTTTCACCGTTCGAAAAAAAATGCCTCTTCAGGATGATTAAATTGAAATAATTGATAAATGATGAATGTTATTTCTGCTTTTGATTGCAGTCATTCCAGAACAGATTAATATCCAATACTTTTGACAAAATGAATCAGAAAATATTTCAGGAAAGGTTTGTAAATGGGGTGTTAATTGCATTGGCAGTGATATTTTTATGTGCAACAGGCATTACATTTTTTGGTCTTTAAATTCGGATATGTTTTTAACCACATCAAAAATTATTTGATATTAAAAATTTGCAAAAATGTGTTCATCAAAAACTCCGCAGATCATTTATAATTTCTTGAAAAACAGAACCCATATTCTTACCAGAATGGTATCTTTTTTTTGTAGTTCAATCTTGCGTATTTCTGATCGTTAGGAAAATGAAAAAGTTTGGAATGATATTAAGTAACTGTTTAAATTTTGTTTGAAAATTTTGTTATTGCCGACGCAATGCCTTCGACAAGCTCAGGCTGACATCGCGCGAGTCATATTGAGCCTGTCGAAATATCAGCAATAACCATACATGTAAATAATTTGAATAAATTTTATTCAAATTATTCACAGGTATGCAATCACACGGATATTTTGCTTTGCTCAATATGAAAAAAATCTGACACACGCTTTGTCATCCTGAACGCTTGAAGAATCTCATAACAAATAAAATTATAAAATTTAAACAGTTTCATAAAAATGAAAAAATTAAAATATTTATTTCTTGCTTCAATGCTAGGAGTAATTTCCTGTAACGGTCAGAAAAAAAATGCTGATAAAAACCAGGAAACAATTACCAATAAGGAAATCCCGGGTCAGCCGAAAGTTGATATCAAAGTAAACAGGCGATATGATGATAAAGGAAAGTTGATAGGATTTGATTCGATATATACTTCTTATTATTCACATTCTGAAGGGGACACGGTACTAATGGATACATTGATTAAACGGTTTGTGCCCGTTTTTAAAGAACACTATTCTTTTGATAAAAAATTAAATAAACTTTTTTTTAATGATACATTATTATATGAGGATTTTTTCCATAAAGATTTTTTTAAACAACGTTATGCATTAAATGATAAATATTTCCAACAAATAATGAATGAGTTGGATTCTATAAAAAATTAATTTTATAGAATCCATAGTGAACAGGAACAACATAAAAAGCCTAAAAATTAAACTTTTCAATCGCATTTAAAGCGTTTCAATTGGAACGCTTTTATTTTTTTAGTGCAATTTTTATCCAAACCTTATTTGTGCTCCTGTTTTTTATGAGTTATATCATATATTATTTCTCTTGATGTTTTTAGTTTTGTAGGATAAATTTTAGAAAATCATTTAATGTTAAATTCAAATTAATGGATCAATTTCCAAATCAAGATAATTTGCAACAAAAACCTGAAAGAGGTTTTAGGTTGGGATGGATATATATTATAATAATCATCTCCTTGATACTTTTAGCCATACCCGGATCATATTTTACTGCTAAAGAAATCAACTGGCAGGAATTTGAAAAATACATTTTAAACCGTCATGCGGTTGAAAAAATTGATATTGTTAATAATGAAATAGCAGAAATATATATTAAAAAAGAATTTGCAAATGATGTTTTTTTTAAGGATGTTCTTCAACCTAAAATTGGAAAAGCATTAAATCCGGGTCCTCATTATATTTTTAATATAGGCTCCATCGAAACGTTTGAAAGGAAAATGGAAGAAGCAGAAAAGAGTTTTTCTGAAAATGAAAAAATAGACGTTACCTATGTTAAAAGAACAAATATATTTTATGAAATCCTTCCTTTGATAATTCCGATTATTTTGGTAGTACTGATGTTCAGGCTTTTTGCACAGAATGTCGGTGCCGGAAGAATAGGGGGGTCATCTGTTTTTAATTTTGGAAGATCAACAGCTATGTTATATGAAAAAGAGAATAAAAGTACTATCACATTTAATGATGTAGCCGGATTGGAAGAAGCCAAACAAGAAATAAAAGAAATTGTTGATTTTTTAATGGACCCGAAAACATATACTAAGCTGGGGGCAAAAATTCCTAAAGGGGTTATTATTGTTGGCCCTCCGGGAACAGGGAAAACGCTTTTAGCCAAGGCGGTAGCAGGTGAGGCACAAGTTCCATTTTTTTCTTTATCAGGTTCTGAATTTGTGGAAATGTTTGTGGGAGTGGGAGCCTCTCGCGTTCGTGATTTATTTAAAAACGCAAAAGAAAAAGCGCCTTCTATTATATTTATTGATGAAATAGACGCTGTAGGAAGGTCGAGAGGGAAAAATGCTTTTTTTACCGGTGCGAATGATGAAAGAGAAAGTACTCTCAATCAACTGCTGGCGGAAATGGATGGTTTCGGTACCAATAGTGGTGTTATTGTTTTGGCAGCAACCAATCGCGCAGATATGCTGGATCCTGCTTTATTACGACCAGGTAGATTTGACAGACATATTTATTTAGAGTTACCTAATTTTAATGATCGTAGGGAAATTTTTAAAGTTCACCTAAAGCCACTTACAGTTGAAAATACTGTTGACGCTGATTTTTTGGCTGCACAAACTCCCGGTTTTTCGGGAGCGGACATTGCTAATATTTGCAATGAAGCTGCGTTGATTGCGGCAAGAAGAAAAAAAGAAAAAGTAGAAAAGCAGGATTTTATTGATGCAATGGAAAGGATTGTTGCGGGTGCAGAAAAGAAAAGTAAAATAATTTCTCCTGATGAAAAAAAAATAATTGCTTATCATGAGGCGGGGCACGCAGTGGTGAGTTGGTTATTAAAAGATGTTGATCCATTGGTAAAAGTTTCTATTGTTCCCAGAGGCAAATCATTGGGCGCTGCATGGTATCTCCCTGAAGAGCATCAGTTGAGAAATACTGCACAGTTTACAGATATGCTTTGTGCTGCTTTAGGTGGCAGAGCCTCGGAGGAAATAATTTTTGGAGATGTGACCTCCGGAGCATTAGATGATCTTGAAAAAGTCACGAAACAGGCATATACCATGGTCGCATTTTATGGTTTTAATAAAAAAATCGGTAACATCAGTTATTACAATTCTAACGGCTTAAATGAAACAGGATTTCAAAAACCATATAGCGAAGAAACAGGTAGAATAATTGATGATGAGGTTCGTATTTTGGTTGAAAAAACGTATCAACAGGCAAAAGATTTATTATTAAAAAATAAAGATGCATTGAAAACGCTTGCAGAATTATTGTTGCAAAAAGAAGTTGTTCTTAAAGAAGATCTTGAAAAAATATTAGGAAAACGTTCGGAAGTAGCCATTACAAAATGATTTAACCATAATTACAATTTATTTAGAGAGATGAAAAAGTTTTAGAAACGAATTGCACCAATTATTGCAAATGAATATTTGTTATTGGCATTGGATAATACATATTTTCAAATTGTCAAATCTTCAAATTATTTCCCAAGTCTATTGATTCTTGTTCTTTTTCAGATATAATATACATTATCTTTTTTTCTTTCTTTGCCAATGGGTTCTTCATCACCATAACCAATAATTATTGCAATATTTACGTGTTCTGATTCCGGAATATTTAGTTTTGAATATAGTTTTGTTTGCTCTACAAATTTCCCTAAACCAACAGGACAACTTTCTAATCCCATTGATTTTGCGGCCAGCATCATATTTTGCGAACACATTCCTATGTCCAAAGCAGCCCATTCATCATCCTTTGATGATGTTATGAAAATAACAATTGGAGCGCCATGAAATATAGGATCTGTCGCTTTATGGAAATCAATACCATGAGATAAATGAATGGCATTGGAAACTGTTTTTACAATGTTTTTTATTCCTGACTTTAATACTCCTTTTGCAGCGGCTTTAGCTGTTTCAATTGAAAATTCATGTATGTCCTCTTTTTTTGTGAGAACATAAAATTTCCAAGGTTGCATATTTATTGCCGATGGAGCCATTCTTCCTGCATCAATTAGTTGTTCAATAATTTCTTTTTGAACAGATTTGTCTTTAAATTTTCTGACTGCCCTTCGTTCATAAATGGTTTTTAATGTATCGTTCATTTTTTATAATGTTAGATTTTTAAAATAGTGTTTATTAATAATTATTTTTTCGTGAAGAATCTTTGCGAATGAGTGAATCTGTATTTAAATTTCTTTTTGAAAAATCAATCTGCTCTTTGATGGTAGGTTCGCAATATTTTCCGGAATCGCCTATAAATAGTAGAATAACTAAAAAAACAATTATCGCAATCAGTCCTACTATTATTACTATATATATATTATTATTTTTCATGAAAAGGTTTCAGCAAAGATGAACTTCAAAAATTAATAATATACTGATGTTTGTCGTAAAATAGTTTGATTGATATCATGATTTTTTAAATAAAAATAATTTCATTCTTTATTCATATCTCAATGCATCTATTGGATTCAATGCTGCTGCTTTTCTTGCAGGGTACCACCCAAAAAAAAGTCCAACAACTGCTGAAAAAAGGAAAGATAAGAGAACGGAGGATAAGGTAATCACAACAGGCCAGCCTCCGAATTTCGCAACTAATTCTGAAACTGTAATTCCCAATGCGATGCCAATTAATCCTCCTACAAAACTGATAACGATGGATTCGATCATGAACTGAATCAATACATCTCTGCCTTTTGCGCCAATAGCCATGCGTATTCCTATTTCACGAGTACGTTCGGTAACAGATACCAACATGATATTCATGATGCCAATGCCACCCACCAATAATGAGATACTCGCAATGCTTGCCAATAATATGGTCATCACTTTGGAAATTGTTCCGAATATATTACTGATATCTGATTGTGTACGGACAGTAAAATCATTATCATCGGAAGGAGCGAGCTTGTGTTTTTCGCGTAGCAGACTTGAAATTTCGTCTACCGCATCATTAATCTGGTCTTCTGATATTCCTGACGCAAGTATACTATTTACATAGGTTGTAGAGGACATCATTCTTTTTTGAACGGTTGAAAATGGAGCGATAATAATATCATCCTGATCTTGTCCGAATGTATTTTGACCCATTTTTGAAAGTACGCCAATAATTTTCACAGGAATACTATTGATTCGAATGATCTGCCCAACAGGATCAGCATTTTCATCTCCAAATAAATTCAAAACAACTGTAATGCCAACAACGCAAACCTTCGCAGCGGCACGGTCATCAGAAGTTGTAAAGCCACTGCCTTTTTCTATAGTAAGGGAGCGTATGGTAAAGTAATCGTTTTTGACTCCCAAACAAGAAGTACCCCAGTTTTCTGAACCGTAAATTGCCTGAACTCTTTTTTGATCAACCGGTGAAACATGACTCACCAAATCACAACGGGTAGCGATGGCTTCAGCATCTTCTAATTTAATTGTTTGTATGGAAGATGCCCCAGCCCGCACCCCTCCCTGAAAATTAGCTCCCGGGTAAATCATAATGGTATTGGTTCCCAAACTGGCAATGGATGCTTTTATATTTTGGTTAGAACCCTCGCCAATAGCGAGCATAGCGATGACGGAAGCCACACCAATGATAATACCAAGCATCGTCAAAAAACTCCTGAGTTTATTTCTGTTCAGCGAACGATAGGCGACTTTAAATAAATTAAGGATTCTCATGTCGTTGCTTTTTCTGCTGTTAGCGCCGCTATTTTTTTCAATTCTTCTGTTGCATTTTTTCTTTCTTTCACAGGATTATTCGCAATGATCTTTCCATCTTTGAAAACGATATTACTCTTCGCAAACTGGGCAATATCCGGTTCATGTGTAACCATCACAATGGTAATTCCTTTATCATTCAGCTTTTGAAATATTTCCATGATCTCATAGCTGGTGCGCGAATCAAGGTTTCCGGTAGGCTCATCGGCCATGATGACCATCGGATCATTCACTAATGCACGTGCAATAGCTACACGTTGTTGCTGTCCTCCTGATAATTGATTCGGCATCGAATTTACACGATCGGCTAATCCCACAGATTTAAGTGCGTTAAATGCTTTTTCTTTTCGCTCATTGGCTTTCACTTTGTTATTGTATAACAAAGGCAATTCCACATTTTCCTGAGCTGAAGTTCTTGGTAAAATATTAAACGATTGAAAAATAAAACCAAATTTATTGTTCCTCAGTTCCGCTAATTTGTTTTTATCACGACTGAGAATGTCCATTCCTTCCATAAGATACTCTCCACTTGTCGGGCTATCCAAGCAACCTAAAATATTCATAAAAGTAGACTTACCCGATCCACTCGCACCCATAATAGCCACAAACTCTCCTTTATTGATATTGAGTGTAACAGCGCTCAGGGCATGAACTTCTATGTCGCCTGTGCGGTAGGTTTTAGTGAGATCTTTGACAGTAATTAAATTTTCTGAATCAGCCATTTTTTATTTTAATCGTAAGCCTCAGCCCCAGCCCCTCTCCAAAGGAGAGTGGAGACTGTGTGTGAAGTACTTTGTAAGTTTCTCATCTATCGCCCCCTCTCCTTTGGAGAGGGGATTAAGGGGTGAGGCTATTTATCATTTTTTCTTTGTTGTAGGAAACTTGGGCATGAAAGGGCTTTGTGAAGACTGAGTTTCCTTAGCAGTGGGCGCATGATTGATTCCTGTTGCCACTTCATCTTCTTCATGCACATTCCCCTTTATTTCAGTGAACGATCCATCATTCAAACCTTTTGTTACCTCCATTGGAAAAACATCTTTTCCTTTTATTAACCATAAGTAGCCAGTTGTTCCATTTGATTCAACGATTTGCTGTTTTTTTAATTCACCGGTTTGCCTCAATTTTATTGTCCAATATTTTTTTATCGAGTCAGGAAGAAGTTTGGATGCTTGAATATATTCAATAGGTGGAACGAAGGTAAAAGCGTTGGTAGGTATTTTTAATACATTATTACGCTCTTGAATAAAAATATTTGAATTGGCTGTGAGTCCTGGCATCAGCTTTAAATCCGGATTCGGAACCTCAATAATTACCACATAATTAACCACGTTCTGCACCATTACAGGCTGATGTCTAATTTGTGTTACTATACCTGTAAACACATCGTTGGGATAAGCATCAACAGTGAACTTTGCCTGCTGTCCCATTTTTACCTGGCCTATATCAGCTTCATCAACGTCTGCCTGTACTTGCATTTTAGTGAGGTCATAAGCAATTGTAAAAAGTACAGGGCTGTTAAAACTTGCGATCACCATATTTCCAACCTGCACGTTTCTTGCGATTACCATACCTTTTATGGGCGCTGTAATTGTACAATACTGAAGATTGATAATTGCTCTGTTTAATTGAGCTTTGGCTGATATTAAATTGCCTTGAGCAGTTTGATAGGAAGTAAATGCCTGATCATAATCCGCCTGCGCTGCCACTTTATTGTCAAATAAATTTTTTGAACGATCGTATTCTCGTTTGGCTTCATCCAAAGCTACTTGCGCCCTTTGCAAAGCCGCATCGGCATCTAATTTAGTGGCATAATAAAGAGTCGTATCCAATATAGCGATCACTTGTCCTTTTTTTACAATATCATTAAAATCAACTTTTATTTTTGCGATGATACCTGAAACCTGAACACCAACATCCACCGATGTATCCGCAGCCATAGATCCTGTTGCTGTAACGATAACATTCACATCACCTTTTTCGACAGGTACGCTTCTCCAATAATATTCGGTGGTCTTATTACCTAAAAAGTAATTAATAAGCCCTGTCAACAGAAGTAGTACAGAAACAACAGAGATTATAATAATTATTTTCTTTTTCATTTTTATTTACAATAAAGGTTTTCCTAAGTAAAAATTAACCATTTTGGTTTTCAATACATAATCGTATTTTGCCTGGATCAAGGACATGGATACCTTGTTATAATTATTTTTTTCAATAAGAAAGCTGGTTGCATCGAGTGCACCAACAGTGTATTTTTTTTCCATATCAGTGTATGTTCGCTTTTCCAATAGCATTTGCTCTTCAGTTGCATTCAACTTTTTTCCTGCTGAAACCTGATTCGTGAAAGCTGTTTCAATACTTTTTCTCAAGTCGTTTTTTGTTTGCTGTTCGTTCAACTTAGCATTCATGACATTTATTTTTGCTATGGCAACATTACTTTTCACTTGTAAATTATTGAATATCGGTACAGATAAACTGAAGCCGACAACCTTACTGAGATTATTGTTCAATTGATCTGAGACAGATTCATTTTGTCTATTAATGATTGTAGAAGGAATATTTCCGATAACAGGCTGAGTAGGATCGTTGTTAAGATATCCTACTGTTGTCTGCTGATAGATTGTACTTTGAGTGATATTACTTCTCAAACTGGAATATCCTGTTTTAAGTGTGCCGGTCATCGATAATTTTGGAATCCATCCGCTTTCCGCCATTTTCAGACTGAACAGAGCTGCACTGGTTTTCAATGAAGCACTTTTTATCTGTGGCAAAAAACTTTCGGAAATCTTATCTATCTCTTCCGTGGAAACGGGTATTTCCGGAAACAGATCTTTTAATTCTCGTTTCTCAATATCAAAATCATTGGTCGCAGGTATATTCATTAGTTGAAGCAATGTTATTTTATCCAGTTGCAATTGATTATCTGCATTCACTTTGGCGAGTTTATCAGTGGCTAATTGCGATTGTATCTGAAGAAGATTTAACTCCGCTACCTTCCCGAACTCAACGAATTTTCCAGTCTGTTCTTCCTGCGTACTCGTGGCTTCCACCTGTGCTTGCGCAACATTAACGGCTTCGTGATCCATGAGCACCTGCATATAGGCAGCCAGAATGTTGAGTGTAATATCATTCTTTATTTTTTCAACATCCAGCATTGCTGCATCGTAAATAAGTTTATTTTGTCTGGCAGTATTGAGTAAGAGATATCCGTTAAAAAGTGTAACCGAACTATTTAAGGAGAGATTATTTATTGAAATATTTTGGGTAGTATATTGGTATGTATAAGGATCCAATGAATATCCTGAACTGAAATTATGTGCATCACTCAGATTAAGATTAGGAAGTGAGGCGGCTTTTGACTGGGCAAGATTTATTTTATTTGTTTCGCTGGTTAGTTGTCCTTGATTGAGGGTTACATTTTTATTAAATGCGGTATCAATACAAGCCTTTAAAGACCAAACTTTAGTTTGAGCATGTAATATAGTAATAGAACACAATACTGATATACTCAGAAAAAAAAACTTCATGTTCATTCAAATTTATTTTGTTCGGGAATTGTCAACGAAGGTTGGGATATTTTAAAAATAGGAATATGACTATCATCAGTTCAAATACTGATAATAATCATATTTATCAATTGTTTTGAGAGTTTAATTATAATTGATCCAATTGAAATTAAAATAATTTGGAAAATATATTTGTATTTAGTTTTATTTAGATTTAATGGTTCATATGCATTTCTCTGCTATTTGCTTTCTGCAATAATTGAATAACTTCATCATCACTCACCTGAGAAAAATCTTCATAAAATTGTCCTACACCTAAGAAATCTCTGGGAACAGAAAGACAAATAAATTCATCAGCTATGCTTTTTAATTTACTGACAACGCTGGTTGGGGCAATGGGAACAGCAATTATAATTTCTTTTGGATTTCTTTTTCGTATAGAATGAACAGTAGCTATAATTGTACTTCCTGTTGCAATACCATCATCTACTACTATTACTGTTTTATCTTGGAGGTCAGCCATTTTTCTGCCACCCATATAATAATTGAATTTTGCTTTTAGGCTATTCAGAATTCTGTTTGATTCCTGTTGAAAATAGTTCATCGAAACATCCATCACATTATCATTGATCGTTGCTCCATCCAAAGAAACGGAACCTATTGCATATTCCGGATTTCTTGGATGCCCAATTTTTTTGGAGAGTATTATTTCTAATGGAAACCCAAGTTCTTTGGCAATTATATATCCAATAGGTACGCCACCACGAGGAACAGCAAGTACGATTCCGTTTAGATTTTTGTATTTTTTTAGTTTTTCTGCAAGCTGCAATGCAGCGTCTATTCTATCTTTAAACATGTTGATTTGTTTTTTGTGATGTTATTATTTTGTTTTGTAAATTTTTTGGAATTCCCCTGCAACCACAATTCTTGGCGTGTTCTAAATGCCATTTTATTCTTTCAGCTTCAGTAGGATTTTTTGGCATTTTATTTTTTTGGTGCCATATTTTATTTATTGTCATTTTAAAAATGTTCTAATTCTTTAAACTTGCGCCAATTCTTTTTCAGCGTTTTTTAAATATTTTTTAAACCAACCGGCAGCCAAAGAAGCCACTTCTTCCAACGTTCCGGGTTCTTCAAAAAGATGAGTGGCAGTTCTCACTATTTCCAGTTTTTTTTCGCATCGCAAAACTTTGAAAACTTTTCTGTTCATTTCCAACACATCATAATCCGCCCCACCAACAATTAATAAGGTCGGTACCCTTATTTTTGTGGCAACATCCATAGCTAAATCAGGCCTTCCTCCACGTGAAACAATAGAATGAACAATATCAGGTAGCACAGCTGCTGCTTTCAGTGCAGAGGCTGCGCCTGTACTTGCTCCAAAATATCCTATATCCAAATCATCAAACTGAGGTAGAGATGAAATATATTTTGTTACCTGAATAAGCCGATCCGTGAGCAGTTGGATATTAAACCTATTCGCATAAACTTCATCCTCTTCCTTGGTGAGTAAATCAAAAAGAAATGTGCCAATATTTTGCTTGTGAAGTTCTGAGGCTACAAAATTATTTCGTGGGCTAAACCGGCTGCTTCCACTTCCGTGTGAGAATAATACTAAAGAACTTGCATCTTCCGGAATAATTAGTTCTCCCGATAAGTCAATGTTACCAACCGGTACAAGTATTGTTTTGTTAAATCGAAGTCGTAATTGCATTTCTTAATTATTTTATTGTTTATAATTTAGTTTATTAGTTGTTTCTTATCCTTTAGAATTTCATAAAGATAATTTGTCTTTTTCTCCATGGCTTGTACCTTACCGAAAACACAAGCTATTTCGCAGTCCATTATCAGCGTGTGAACATCCTATTTTAATGTATTTGTAATTAATGTATTTTCAGAATTATCCGAGTAAATGTTTTTCAATAATTTTTTCGAGTTGTCAATTATTTCTTCTATTATTTTGTTTTCTGAATGGTGTAAATCTTCGTGAATAATGAAAAAATGATGATTTAAAATTTCAATTTGTTCGTAAATGTTTTTTGTGCATTTATCTAACATTGTTTGAATTTCTTTTGACTTGATTTTTCTTTCATTGTTCTTTCTCTTTTTTATTATTCCGATTGTTTGTAAACCTTCAATTATTGAGGAAAATTAAATAGCTTATCTACCCAGTTTATTTTTTTCAGTTCGTTAGTTCAAAACTATGCACTTTAAGTGCAAGACTTTCAGTTTCTACAAAATTCCACTTGTTGGCGTCATTGCGAGGAACGTTCTCGATTTAATATTTGCTAAAAATAATTTCATTATTTTATTTTTTGAACCTCTGCACTTTTAGTGCAGAGTGGTTCAGTTTCATAATATTTATAAAATTGTAATTTGCTTTCGTCAAAAGGCAGCTATTAAAAAAAATGTTTTTAATTTTTAATGGTTAATGATGGATTGTTTTTGTTCCACAATAGAACTTTCATTTTCGAATGTTGCTGATACTAATTTTCCGAAAATATTAAATTGTACTCTAAATGAATTATAAACCAATGAACTGGATTCCATTATGAATCCGTCTTCCCTATATGGTTTTAATTGAACTTCAATACTTTTTTCATTCGGTAATAGAAATGTTATTTGACAAAATATTCCTTTATTTTTAATTGGCTGTTTTTTGTTATCAAGCAAATAAGAATAAAAGAACGGATATATTGTTTTTACTTCAATATTATAATTTTGAACTGATTTATATTCGCCTCCATGCGGACCTGTCATTAATTGAAATGAATCAAAAAAGTATATGAAAAATGCAAACAAAAAAGGTAAACCATACAAGAAAAGTTTTAATTTCATGATTTCATATTATTGTTACAAATCTAACATCAATGCCTTTTAAGGGTAATGACCGGAGTCATAATAGGTGAAGATTCTTATCATTTTTAATGGGTTGTGCTAAAAATTTGTTTAAAAAAAATGATAAATCCATAATTCAGAAAAATCGACTTCTTGTATTTTCTGGATTATTCAATCTGGTATTATCATGAAACTTTGTGACTATGATCATTTCAATTATTGAGACATCATTATTACTTTGCATTAAAAACTAAAAAATGATGAATGTTGGGAACAATGAACAAAGTTTGTATAATATGAGCGATGTTATAGATTTATTACGCCATACTTCTTCCCCTCTTGAAAATATTGGAGATTTAGATCCATTGATGGATTATATTGGTGATGCAAAATATGTTTTACTTGGTGAAGCGTCACATGGAACGCATGAATATTATACTTGGCGCATGAAAATTACACAACGTCTGATCAGGGAAAAAAAATTTTCTTTCATTGCTGTAGAAGGAGATTGGCCCGATTGCTACCGTGTAAATCGTTTTGTGAAAGGGTATGCTTATTCCGGAAAATCTGTTCATGAGGTTTTGAACGAGTTCAATCGCTGGCCTACCTGGATGTGGGCTAATTGGGAAATGATGGCATTTGTAAAATGGCTTAAAAATTTCAATAAAGATTTGTCTCTTGAAAAGCGAATAGGTTTTTATGGATTAGATATTTATAGTTTTTGGGAATCGATGGAAGACATCATAAAGTATCTTGAAAAAAATGATACCGATGCATATAAAACTGCAAAGCAAGCAATGAAATGTTTTGAGCCTTTTGGAAAAGATGAGGGACAAAGCTATGCGCGCGCTTCTGCCCTTGTTTCGGATTTATGCGAAGGTGAAGTGATGAACCTTCTTACTGAAATTCGCAGCAAAATATCTCATTATAATTCCGATCATGAAAATGTTTTTAGCACTGAACAAAATGCTCTAATAGCAGTAAACGCTGAAAAATATTACCGCGCGATGATGAAGGGTGGTCCGCAATCATGGAATATCCGGGATCGGCATATGGTATCAACGTTGGATCGACTGATGAAATTTCACGGAGAAAATTCAAAAACAATTATTTGGGAACACAACACGCATATTGGTGATGCAAGAGCAACCGACATGGCTTCCGAAGGAATGGTTAATGTTGGACAATTAGTTACCGAGCAACATGCTGAAGAAGGTGTGGTATCTGTTGGTTTCGGTTCATACAGGGGCAGTGTGATTGCCGGAAGAAATTGGGGTGATATGATGCGGGAAATAAAACTTCCAAAAGCGATTGATGGTAGTTGGGAGCATATTTTTCATATAGCAAGTCGGGGAAAAAACAAGCTTCTGATAATGGATAAAGTGAAAGATGAGGATTGCGTTTCTTCATATATCGGGCATAGAGCAGTGGGTGTTGTTTATAATCCCGAGTATGAAAAATTAGGAAATTATGTTCCAACAATTTTACCGATGAGATACGATGCATTTATTTATATTGATGAGACAACTGCGCTACACCCTTTACATATTGAGGCTGATGGACATCAAACTCCGGAAACTTTTCCATTCGGTGTTTAGTTTAAATGATAAATCGCATAAAATTATTTAATGCTTTATATTTTAAATCTTGCCAACTCATTCTTTCTTTGTAAAGAAAATATAAAATTTAACGTGTATCCAAACAAATCAATTATGAACTCAACAGAAGTGAAGAATGCAAACACTTTAAAAAGTGAACGTTCGGAAATTCGACATTTTAAGATCAGAAAAATTTCAGAATTAAAAAGAATTAATGTGTTTACTTCTTTTGATGGATTGGATATTGAATTGATAAAAGTAATTGATATTAAAATTCCGTTGATATTAGAATCGCTGAATGATGGTGAAATGAAGGAAGATCGTTTAGAAATTACAAATAAAGTTTATCCATTTTATTTGAACGATGAAATTGACGATGCATTCTACCCTTTTAGTTCAGATCAATTGGAGGAAATTTCGATTGTAAATAGTTTAAGGAAACTGGTAGATTTTTTTTCTTTGGAAAATCTTTTTACAAACTTATTTGATAGGAAAAAGTTCAGAAAATCTTTTTCATCCTCAAACAAAAAAGAAAGAGATTCAGGTTTTAGGTATAATGATAAATATTATTTTGGTTTTTTTTATGCATAGAATTTCTTTGAATTTTAATAAAAAAGTATTTGCCTATTTTTAAAAAGCTGCACAACAATGAAACATAAAATTATTTTATTAGTAATAGGGTTAAACATTTTTTTCAGTTTTTTAACTTCGAAAGCAATTGCATCTGATATGGATTCAAAAAATTTCGGCGGAAAAAGTTGTGATAAACTGATCTCAGAATTGAATGAAAATTTCTTTGCAGGAAATATTTCAGTATTGGTTTATCCCAATCCAGGCAATGATCATGTGATAGTCGGAGCGAATGGTTCCATTATACAATCTCTTAAAATCATTAATTTTCTTGGTCAGATTATGCTGCAAATGGAACCCAAAAGCACACGGTTGGAAATAGATTTACTCGAACTGCAACCAGGTATATATTTTATACAATTACAGATCAATAATATATTGCTAACAAAAAGATTGGAAATTATCAGATAAGGTTAATTTATTTTTCAAATCTTTAAAATTGATTATGTGATAAATATCACTGCATTGTTTTATGTTTTTCATTTCATTTGTCTAAAAATATCTGATTTCTTCGCGAGTGAAAATTTTTATTAGTTGAGTATATGAAAGTGAAAGATATTATGACTTCAAATTTATTGAAGTATTGTAATCCTGAAACCAGCATCCATGATGCTGAAGTATTGATGAAAATAAATAATTTGAGAGTTTTGCCGGTCCTCGATAACTCTAATAAAGTAGTAGGTCTTATAACAGATCACGATATCAAAAATACACTTTCAAAAGTTCATGGAAAATTATCCGCGTTATTAAACGTAGGTGAAATAATGATCAAAAAAATTCATACTGTTAACGCTGATGATAACATTTCTTCTGCTCTTGACTATATGATAAAAAATCAGGTTGGCAGCGTTCCTGTGGTCGATGAAAATGGAAAACTGAAAGGAATTGTTTCCTTATTTAAGTTAATTTCAATTAACAATAATAGAGTTATAGCAATAAAGAGAATGGAAGCAAATTCTGTTATGGAAGAAAGTTTTTAGGTAAGAAAGCAATACAATCATTTTTCTTTTGAAGGACTTATCTCCGGATTAAAATTAGGTTTAATTTCCGGCGATGGGTGATATGGTTCATTCTTTTCCGGCTTCGGTGATATCTCAGGTGTTTTTCTTGGCGAATAAGGAGGAGCTTGAGGTATAGGTTCAATTTCCGGGTTTTGTTTTTTTTGACTTTTCATTTATTGTAATTTTATCTATTGCCGTCATTACGAGGAACGAAGCAATCTCCATATGAAGCTCTTCAAAGAGATTGATTCGTTCCTCGCAATGAACGTAACAAATTTTAATTCTTCAAGTCGGTTAATTTTTTCAAATTCAGGATTCTGATAATTCCATTGTTTGTTTCTATTAATCCTTCTTCTTTGAAATCGGTAAGGTTTCGGCTTACTGATTCCGGTGATATTCCTGCTATTGCGGATATGTTTTCGCGGTGAGCAGGAAATGTAGATTCTTCAGCATCTTCAATTTGGTATTTTTTGAAAATAAAGATCAATGCCTCTGCTACTCGTTTTCTGGCAGAATCGTATGCCAGCTTTATTAATTTTTCTTCTGCCTGCACAAGGTCATTGGTAATGAATTTGATGAATTTTAAAGACACATCATTATTGGAATACAACAATTGAAAAAAGTCTTCCTGAGGAACTAAAGCTATTTCAGCGTTTTCTATCGCAACGGCAGATTCTTTATATTTGCTTTCATCCAGCAAGGCCAAATGCCCGAAAAAATCTCCTTCTCCGTGAATCTCAGTAATATATTCTTTACCCCATTCATTCGTTTTATATGTTTTTACTTTCCCCGACACAATGAAATAAAGAAACTTGGTTAAATCCCCTTCCATGAAAACAAAATCTTTTTTTCTGATTTTTTTTATGGTTCTGTTTTCAGATAAGATATTGATGTTTTGAAGTGTTTTAGCGGTGTCAATAAAACTATTTAAACCCTCCAGATTATTTTTATATTTTGTTTTTAACAATTGATTTTTTCTCAATCTTGAACTCACTATTTTTAATAGATCCTCCCCTCCGAAAGGTTTGGTAAGATAGTCGTCTGCGCCAAGATCCATTCCTTTTCTGAAATCAGCTTTATCTGCTTTTGCTGTTAAAAACACAAAAGGGGTTCCTATCATTTCCGGAAGATTTTCAATGGCTTGTAAAACGCCATAACCATCCAATTCCGGCATCATGATATCGCAAAGTATCAGATCGGGTTTATCCTTTTTGGCGCGGTCTAGTCCGTCCAATCCATTATTGGCTGTAAAAACTTTGTATCCGGCTAATTCCAATAGTTCGGCTGTATTCTCACGTATGTCAACGCTATCTTCAATTATTAAAACTGTATCACTCATTTTATAGGGGTTTAATTGGTTTTAAAATATAATTTATAAATTCTTAGAAAGTTCAAATATTAAATTAAGATGCAAAAGTAGATAGATAGATTTAATATAATATGATTAATATCACTTATCATTCGATTAATGGGTGATATTAATCAGCAAATTAATTTTTATCTCTCTGTTTTTAAATCAATTACAATTGATTTTTTAGATGTAATTAATTGAAAATAAATTAAATACGAACAATTAATCTGAAAGTTTTAAAATGTCAATTGATTAAAAATTTAGTGATATTTTTTTAATTTTTTTTAAAGCGAAGAAGTTTTCGTTCGCTTCAAGCATCCTTACAGTATATTTGCATCAAATAAAAATCATTCTTCAATAAGTCATATGGGATAAAAATTAAACCACATAGGCACATAAGGAAAATAAGATAAACAAACTAAGAAAAATAAATTTTTACACATAGTCTTTCTCTCTTTCCCAATTTATCGGGAACTATGCAAAACTTTAAATAAGATATAAACTATGTTTCTATGTGGTTAAATAATTTAAATACGAGAAGCAAATAAATACTTAAAAAAATCAAATATGAAAAATCCATTATTAGAAGAATTTAACACTCCGTTCAATACTATTCCTTTCGAAGAGATAAAATTAGAACATTATCAACCTGCCATGGTAAAGGCAATGGAAATGGGTAAAGCAGATATTCAAGCGATTAAAAATAATTCTTTTAGCCCTGATTTTAACAATACCATTGAAGCTTTGGAAAGAAGCGGTAAACAATTGGATGTCATTTCCAGCATTTTTTTTAATCTGCATAGTTGTGAAACCAACGATGAAATGCAACAGATTGCTCAGGAGCTATCGCCCATGTTGTCGGCGTATGCGGATGACATATTGTTGGATGAGGATCTGTTTAAAAGAATTAAAGTTGCCTACGAAAAAACCGACAAACAAAAGCTTTCTAAAGAAGCAGCAATGCTATTAGAAAAAACATATAAAAGCTTTGTCAGGAATGGCGCTAACCTGGATGATGAATCGAAAAAAATACTGAAAGAACTCAATACCCAACTCTCAATGTTAAGTTTAACATTTGGAGAAAATTTATTAAAAGATTCCAATCAATTTGAACTTTGGATAGAAAATGAAAAAGATCTGGCCGGTTTGCCCGATGGCGTTAAAGAAGCAGCTAGCATGTCTGCTAAAGAAAAGGGTAAAGACAATTTATGGTTATTTACTTTAGATTACCCTTCTTATATTCCATTCATGATGTTCTCCGAAAAAAGAGAATTGCGCCAAAAAATCTACATGGCATTTGGTTCGAGATCCTTCAACGACAATGAATACAACAATGAAAAAATCGTTAAAGAGATAGCTGCGGCTAGACATAAAAAAGCTGTATTGCTTGGTTATGCATCACATGCAGATATTGTTTTGGAAGAACGTATGGCTGAAAAACCCGCCAGAGTTTATAGTTTATTAAATGAACTTTTAGAACACGCGAAGCCTGTTGCCATAAAAGAACTAAAGGAAATACAGGAATTGTGTAATAAGCTGAATGGGCCGAATCCAATGGAACGATGGGACTTCTCCTATTATTCAGAAAAATTAAAGAACGAGAAATTTGCCATCAACGATGAAATCCTAAAACCTTATTTTCAGTTGGAAAAGGTAATTGATGGTGCTTTCAAAACTGCTCAGAAATTATATGGCATTACTTTCGAGAAACGCGATGATATTCAAAAATATCATAAAGAAGTTACAACTTACGAAGTAAAAACAGAAGATGGAAATCATCTGGCAGTTTTTTATGCCGATTTTTTTCCAAGAGCAAGCAAGCGCAATGGTGCATGGATGACTTCTTTTAGAGGTCAGAATAAATACGATAACAAAGAGCAACGGCCACTGGTTTCCATTGTTTGCAACTTCACCAAACCTACCGAAACAAAACCTTCTTTACTTACTTTTAATGAAGTAACAACTTTGTTCCATGAGTTCGGGCATGCATTGCATGGTATGTTAGCGGATGGACATTACGAAAGTTTAAGTGGCACTTCTGTATATTGGGACTTTGTAGAGTTGCCGTCTCAACTAATGGAAAACTGGTGCTACGAAAAAGAATGCCTGGATATGTTTGCGAGGCATTATCAAACCAACGAATTAATTCCAATTGAATTGGTGCAAAAAATAAAAGACAGCGCTAATTTTTTAAGTGGATATCAAACGGTTCGTCAGGTTGGATTAGGACGATTAGATCTTGCGTGGCATAACCTAACTGAGATACCAACAAATTCTGTTAGCGAATTTGAAACCAACGCTACCATAGAAACTGAATTGTTCGCGCCTGTTAAAGGAATTAATACTTCCTGCGCATTTTCGCATATATTTCAAGGAGGATATTCTGCAGGATATTATAGCTATAAATGGGCGGAAGTGCTGGAAGCAGATACTTTTGAATATTTTTTAGAGACAGGAGTTTTTAATAAAGAAACAGCAAAAAAATTCAGGGATAATATCCTTTCCCGCGGTGGCAGCGAACATCCAATGGAATTGTATAAAAAATTCAGGGGGCAGGAACCTTCTACAAAAGCGCTATTAAGGAAGAGCGGACTTTTGAAAAAATAGTTGTTAGTATTGAAATTATTGAATAAAGGTTATTTAATTTGACAATATTTTTAAGTAAATTTGTTAAAACAAAAAACAATGACTGGGCTAAAAATAAAAAAATCGCTTTTAGAAATTGCTAATAGAGTAGCACCTTCTACCACACTCGAAGAAGTATATGAACAACTTTCATTACTTGCAGATATTGAAACATCGGAAGAACAAGAAAAACAAGGGAAGGTATTTACGCACAAAGAAGTGGAGAAAAAAGCAAAAAAATGGTTGAAATAATTTGGACAAAATTAGCTGTCAACCAACTTGAAAGAGCTGTTAAGTATATACAAATTGAGTAAGGTAAGTTTTATGCTAATTTAGTTCTTAATAAAGTAATAAACAAAGTTGATAGTTTAGGAACTCATTCCAAAATAGGCCAAATTGAACCTTTATTGATACATAAGAAGAGCGAATATAGATATTTGCTTGTCTGGAGTTATAAAATTATTTATCGGGTTACCCCAAACAAAGTTGTTGTTTCCAGAGTATTTCACACTTCCCAAAAACCTTCTAAAATATTTAAATGATTTCTAAATTTTCAAGGCGGCTATTTTTCGGATACTATTAGCTAAATGGGCCGAAGTATTGGAAGCGGATACATTCGAATATTTTTTAGAGACAGGAGTTTTTAATAAAGAAACAGCAAAAAAATTCAGAGAGAATATCCTTTCCCGCGGTGGCAGCGAACATCCAATGGAATTGTACAAAAAATTCAGGGGACAAGAACCTTCTACAAAACCTTTGCTAAGAAAAAGTGGCTTGCTGAAAAACTAGAAGGTATTTTTGCGCGCTGATTTCGCAAATCTACGCAGATTTTAAAATAACATTATTTCTTCTTTTTATTTTATCTGCGAAACTCAGCGAAATCTGCGAGCTATTTATTAAAATAACAACAATAATGCGTAAATTTGCAGCACTACGTTAAAAAATAAGAATATTGTAAAACAAAAAAACAAAAGATCATGTGTGGATTTGTAGGAGTTTTCGATTTAAAAACAGATGCTGAGAAACTTAGACCTCAGGTACTGGCAATGTCTAAAAAAATTCGTCACCGTGGACCCGATTGGTCAGGTATTTTCAGTTGTAATAATGCTATTTTATCTCACGAACGTTTATCAATTGTTGACCCTGAATCAGGCGGACAACCATTGTACAGTAAGGATAAAAAATTAGTATTAGCCGTAAATGGGGAGATCTACAATCACCGAGATATCCGTAAAACAACCGAAGGAACATATGAATATTTAACACAATCTGATTGTGAAGTGATCTTAGCTTTATACCGTGAAAAAGGTGTTGATTTTTTGGAAGATCTTAACGGGATCTTTGCATTCGCATTGTATGATATTGAAAACGATGAATATTTAATTGCTCGTGATCACATGGGTATCATTCCACTTTATATTGGTTGGGATGCTGCCGGCACATTGTACGTTGCCTCTGAACTTAAAGCATTAGAAGGTGTTTGCATTACGTTCCAGGAATTTTTGCCAGGTCATTATTTGAGCAGCAAAGATGGTGAAATGACAAAATGGTATAAACGCGATTGGACAGATTATGAAAATGTAAAAAACAATAAAGCAGATATCGGAGAATTACGTGCTGCTTTAGAAGCCGCCGTGAAACGCCAGTTGATGTCGGATGTGCCTTATGGAGTGCTGTTATCAGGTGGTTTGGATTCTTCCATCATATCTGCAGTAGCTAAAAAATATGCTCCGAAAAGAATTGAATCGGATACGAACCAGGAAGCCTGGTACCCTCAGTTACATTCATTTGCTGTTGGTTTAAAAGATTCTCCCGATTTAGTTGCAGCAAAAAAAGTTGCCATTCATTTAGGTACTATTCACCACGAAATTTATTTCACAGTTCAGGAAGGTTTGGATGCCTTAACAGATGTTATCTATCATTTGGAAACATATGACGTAACTACTGTAAGAGCTTCTACTCCTATGTATTTGCTGGCACGTGTGATTAAATCGATGGGAATTAAAATGGTATTATCAGGCGAAGGTGCAGATGAAATTTTTGGCGGATATTTATATTTCCACAAAGCACCTAACGCACAAGCATTCCATGAAGAGACCATTCGTAAATTAGGTAAGCTTCATTTATATGACAACTTAAGAGCTAATAAATCTCTTGCTGCATGGGGTGTTGAAGGTCGCGTGCCATTTCTGGATAAAGAATTTATGGATGTGGCGATGCGCCTGAATCCGGAAGAAAAAATGTCGAAGAACGGACGTATGGAAAAATGGATCTTGCGTAAAGCATTCGAAGATTATCTTCCTGAAAGTGTTGTTTGGAGACAGAAAGAACAGTTCTCTGATGGAGTGGGTTATAGCTGGATCGACTCCTTGAAAGAGATGGTAAATGCAAAAGTGAGCGATGAAGAAATGGCGAAATCTGCCGCTAAATTTCCGATCAATCCACCCATGTCGAAAGAAGAATATTTTTACAGATCGATATTCCATAAACATTTCCCTTCAGATTCAGCAGCTAAATGCGTACCATCAGTACCATCGGTAGCTTGCAGTACACCTGAAGCATTGGCTTGGGATGCATCTATGCAAAATGCAAATGATCCTTCAGGACGCGCTATGAAAAGCGTTCATAACGATGGGTATAAATAGTTTTTGAAAATAATAATAATCGGCTCCTTTAAGTGTTTCTTGAAGGGGTCGTTTTGTTTTAGGATTATGACAACGGCAAAGTCTTCGACAAGCTCAGACTGACCGCGCGGCGTCATGTTGAGCTTGTCGAAACATATGCGAGGCTTCAATATTAACATTATAATAAAATGAAAACCCTTCTCGCTTTTTCAGTATTAACAACCTGTTTGGTGTTTCTATCATTCAAAATACCTTCCATTAAGTCAATTAAAAAACATCAAAACAATATTGAATGCGATAGCATCCCATTATTAAACAAACAAATTATTGATTTTGTAAAAACCAAGATCAAGAAAAAAGTTGGAAGAGGTGAATGTTGGGACCTTGCTTATGAAGCCTTAGAATTAACTAAAGCTACCTGGGATGGAAAATATAAATACGGAAACGAAATGACTGTTGAACACGATTGTATTTTCCCGGGTGATATTATTCAGTTTGAAAATATTGTTTTAAAATATACCATGGATGGTAGAGAATACAAAGAAAAAATGTCTCACCATACTGCTATTATTTATGAAGTAAAAGGTAAAGGAGATTTTATTTTAGCACATCAAAATACAAGTTTCACCGGAAGGAAAGTAGGTTTGAGTCCGCTTGATTTAAAAAATGTTATTAAAGGAAAATTTAAGATCTATCAGCCGGTTAAGTGAGGCCTTTTTTAGAACAGGATGGTTATTGGCAGATAGTTTTTCTGTATATTATAATCGTCCCCGGTTATTTAATTCTCCGTGCTGAATTATGGATTCTAAGAATGGTGATTTTATCTTTTTTGATTCGATAAAATATTCGGTAATTGCCTTCAATCAATTCATGGATTTCGGAGTCATTTTTTTCGGGAACAATTCGTCCGGATTCAGGGAATTCAATTAATTGGTCAACTCTTGTAATGAGTTTAGAGATAAATCTAGTTGCATAAAATGTCGAATCGAGAGAAATGTAATCGTTGATAGCTTTTAAATCTTTCAACGATTTTTTCGTCCAACTTATTTGTTCCATTTAGCAACCATTTTTTTTACTTTACTGTGGCTAATAGTTTTACCGTTTTTTTCATCCTCCAATCCTTCATCAATTTTTTGAATGACAATTAAACGTTCAAGAAATTCGTCCAAGTCGAATTTTTGAGGAAGTTCATTCAGAGTATGTATTACTGTCGATTTTTTCATGCAATAAAGATAAAAAAATAAAAGCTTCTATGAAAGTATATAAGTTTTATTTTTTTGACTATTTGCACATAACCCCCGCTAAGCGGCATTTGCAATGCCGCTTGAATATTTGGATAATTTGTAATTATCCTATACTGTAAAATTAAATCAATCTATTTTTGTAAAGCGGATATTGTGTGCAGAATTATACCCGCCTGACCGAACGGGCAGGAATTCTGCAATGTTCCGAGCGGCAATACAATTGACCGCTCAGCAGCTCCGTCATTTTATTTATTCAAAACGATGAACATTCCGCCTAGCGGAGTTGTGCAACAGTTACTGCTGTTAGCTGCTTTTTTATTTGTCGGTTGGTAGTCTTAATGGTATTAAGTTTTTTTGTCCTAATTTGTCCGATATAAATAACAGTAAAGTGTATTCTTCGATAGAGGAAGGTTTAACATTCGTGTCTCTTGCAATTGGTTCATGAACGCCGAATCCTGTAATTCCGTTAATAACTTATAGAAAACCGAAAGGAATTGCCCAGACTTATTTTTTATTTTTAGCGTAATTATTTTATAATTCATATTACTATTTATATACTTTTGTCGTGTTTTTATAAATAAAAGCATCAACAAAAATCTTTTCAAAAATCAATAGTATGAAATACGATTATATCATTATTGGCGCGGGTTCTGCGGGTTGTGTGCTCGCCAACCGTTTGTCGGAAGACAGCAATGTTTCTGTATTACTTTTAGAAGCCGGAGGAAAAGATACAAAACCCGAACTTGCAATCCCCGGTGCTTATGGCAAACTGATGAAATCAGAAGTGGATTGGGGATTTTCTACCGCTCCTCAACAACATGTCAATAACAGAGAGATCTATTTGCCTCGCGGTAAAACATTAGGAGGTTGCAGTTCAACCAACGCTATGGCTTATGTACGTGGACATAAGGAGGATTTTAATGATTGGGAAAAATTAGGTAATAAAGGATGGGGATATAATGATGTATTACCTTACTTTATTAAATCGGAGAACAATGAACAGATCTCAAATAAATATCACGGTAAAGGCGGAGAGTTGAATGTTACGTTTGCGCAACAATATAAAACACCATTAGGAGATACTTTTGTTAAAGCTTGTATAGAAAAAGGTATTCCGGAAAATAAAGATTATAACGGGATCGAAATGGAAGGTGCCGGATTGTTTCAGTTTACGATTAAAGATGCCAAAAGACATAGTACTTCAACGGCATTTTTAAAACCTGCCAATGATCGTAAAAATTTAACTGTGATCACTAAGGCACACACTAAAAAAATTATTATTGAAAATAATAAGGCTGTCGGAGTGGAGTACCTTACAGGAAAAAAATCCGAAAAAGTGTATTGCAACAAAGAAGTAATTTTAAGTGCGGGCTCTTTCGGATCACCGCAAATACTAATGCTTTCCGGTATCGGTGATGCCGAAGAACTTAAAAAGGTTGGTATTCCTGTAGTAAAGAATTTGCAAGGGGTTGGTAAAAATTTACAGGATCATTTATTTTATCCTGTAACGTGTTTGTGTAATCAAAAAATTAGCTTAAACTCATTTATCGCTACAATCCCACAGATTGGCGCATTGGTAAAATATTTATTATTTAAAAAAGGACCCTTTACCATCAGTTTGTTAGAGGCAGTAGCATTTTTAAAGTTAGACAAAAGTTTAGATCGCCCGAATCTTCAATTTCATTTTGCTCCAATACAAGTTGGTAGTGACGGGAAAACTGATTTTTATGATGTAACCACTTTCCCTACAGAAGATGGATTTGCGATTCTTCCAACCCTGTTAAAACCTTTAAGCAGAGGTTATGTAGCACTTCGTTCTGATAATCCAACAGATCCGTTGATCATCCAACCCAATTTTTTGGAGAAGGAAGAAGACAAACAAGTATTGATAAAAGGATATTATAAAGCCAAGGAAGTTTTGATGGCGGATGCATTTAAGCCATACAGAATAAAAATGAATTTTCCGGTAGATGACAGTTCTGATGAAAAAGTTTTCGAACATCTTAAAACATATTTAGAAACCGTGTATCATCCTGTAGGAACTTGTAAAATGGGAAATGATGCGATGGCTGTTGTTGATGAGAACCTTAAAGTGATTGGTATAGAAGGCTTGCGTGTGGCTGATGCTTCTATTATGCCAACTATTGTTTCCGGAAATACAAATGCAGCATGTATCATGATAGGAGAAAAAGCTGCTGACCTAATAAAAGGAAAGGTTGTTAAAAAGCAATATCAAGATGGATTTCAAATGGCTTAAAATTATTGTACTTTAGTAAAAAACATTTCTAATAAAAATTTGAACCACATAGGTTCATAGGAATAAAAAAAAACAGAGAAAAATAAATTTTTACACATAGACTTTCTGTGTATCCCCGATTTATTGGGGTACTATGTAAAACTTTTAATTAAAACGAAACTATATTTCGGAGTTTATCCCGACAAAGGAAGGATGGTTAAATAAATTACAACCAGAAATATTGTACTAAAAAAATAACAAATGAGTTCGATCAAAAATAAAGTTGTTTGGGTTACCGGCGCTACATCAGGCATTGGAGAAGCTATTGTGGATGAATTGGCATCGCATGGAGCTAAAATCATTATTTCGGCCCGCCGTGAGGATGAATTGAAACGTGTTGCTGAAAAATATAAAAGTGCTGATGTTTTTATTCTTCCTCTTGATCTTGGCGATCAAAGTAATTTTGAAGAAAAGAAAAATATTGTACTGCAAAAATTTGGACGTATTGATATATTAGTAAACAACGGAGGAATCAGTCAACGTTCATTGGTTAAAGATACTTCTGTAGATGTTGATCGCAGAATAATGGAAATAAATTATTTCGGAACTATTGCACTCACTAAAGTTGTATTACCTCAATTTTTAAAACAAGGCAACGGTAAATTTGTTGTAACCAGCAGCACTGTTGGTAAAATTGGTACTCCCTACCGAAGCGGTTATTCAGCAAGTAAACATGCCTTACATGGTTTTTTTGATTCGTTGCGTGCTGAGTTACACGACAGTGGAATTAGTGTACTGTTAGTATGTCCGGGATTTATCCAAACAAATATTTCTATGAATGCATTAACCGGCAGCGGTGAAAAATTGGGTACCATGGATAAAGCTACCGCAGCAGGTTTAACGCCTAAGCAGTGTGCAAAACAAATCATTGATGGGATCATCACCAACAAGCAGGAAATTGTTGTTGGTGGAATGAAAGAAAAATTTGCAATCATAACCAAACGTTTTTTTCCATCATTCTTTTCTGTATTAATCAGAAAAATGGCTGTGAAGTAGGTTTTATTTTTGCTTTCAAAATGTATCTTTGATTTATTGATAGACAACAGATAAGATAAAAAGCAACAATCAGCTTCATTTATTATTTAATAATCCATTATTTCATTCAGAGTTTGCTTTATTTTATTGATCTCTTCAGTAGTAATTTCCCCGATTTTTTTTGTTAACCGTTCTTTGCTGATGGAACGGATATGAAATGTAAGGATTTCAGAAGTTTGTTTTAGCTTGTTTTTAGTGCTTGCATGAAGTACCACATTACCTTTGTAATTTTTTATTTTTGTAGTAAGCGGACAACAAATAACAATGTTTAGATGTGCGTTTAGTAAATTACCACTGATAACAACTACGGGTCGAATGCCGGACTGTTCTTGTCCTTTTATCGGATTAAGGTTGGCATACCAAATATCTCCTTGTTTCATATTTCATCCGATTTTAGTTGAGTAAGGTAATCACTCATGCCTTCCTCGGCAATTTTTAAAATATCAGTATCGGCAGCCATTTTTTTATAGGAGCGGATATATTCAGCTTTATTTAGTTGAGTTAAATAAATGGACAAAGCTTTTTCAATTAGCTTGTTTTTAGGCATATTCAGCTCTTTTGCTTTTTTATTAAGCAATTCAAGCAAGGAGTTTGGGAGGGTACTGGTAAATGTTGTCATGTGTTTTTATATTTATAAAATACAAATATAATATATATTTACAATATTAACATGTTATTTGTATTTTTTAGGCAGTCCGATTTTTAGGAGTGGTTATAGTACACGTTGTGATTTGCTTTCAATTTCTATCTTTGACTTATTGATATACACTGTAGGTGTATTAAATTATCATAAATTGTAATATAAATTTCGCATGCAAACAATACTCAATAAAATCATAAAAGGGAGTCGTGATAAAGACATCAGTGTAGATGTGTTTTTTAAATCGAGCAAACAACCCAAGTCCATTGTTATTTTTTCGCATGGCTTTAAAGGCTTTAAAGATTGGGGTTGTTGGGATATAGTGGCGAAACATTTTGCTGAAGCAGGTTTTGTATTTGTGAAATTTAATTTCTCCTATAATGGAACTACCATTGATCAGCCTTCCGATTTCGCTGATCTGGAAGCGTTCGGAAATAATAATTATACCACTGAATTGAATGACCTTGGATTGGTTATCGATTGGGTATTAAGTACCGAACTTTTAAATGATGAAATTGATAAACAGCAATTGAATTTGTTGGGACATAGCAGAGGTGGAGGGATCACCATTTTAAAAGCAGGAGAAGATAACAGGGTAAAAAAAATTACCACTTGGGCAGCCGTTGCAGATCTTATTCAAAGAATGAAAGATTATAATTTAAACGAATGGAAAGAAAAAGGTGTGCTGTATAGTATGAACGCACGGACTAAACAAGAGATGCCTTTGTATTATCAATTATATGAAGATACAATTACAAATGCTCCCCGCCTTGATATTCAAAAAGTAACTGCTCAACTTTCTATTCCATTTTTAATTATTCATGGTACCAATGATGAGGCAGTATCTGTGGAGGATGCAAAATTACTTCATTCAACATGCAAACATTCTGAGTTGTTTTTAATAGAAGGTGCAGGACATACATTTGGTGCCAAACATCCATTTGATGGTAAGGAACTTCCCATATATGCCGATATAGTAGTAAATAAAACGATCGAATTTTTCAAGACAATTTAGAAATGTAAATTCGGCGCAATCAATAAAAAAAGCAGGTACTTACGCACCTGCTTTACCTAACAAAAACAAAACAAAAAACAACCGATTTTTCATCGACCTTGGATTTGACAGTTTAACCATTTTTTAAAATGGGTATATCTGCTTCAATCAAACATATAGGTTATCCTTACATGTAGCAGGTTACGCTGCCTTTGAACTATAAAATAAAATATCATTGCTGATACAAAATCTTCTAGTCTATGTTTTTGTTTTAATCATTAATAACAAAAAAAAGTCGTAACTGTTTTCTTCGGAAATTGGAATGCATGCATCATCAACCTCTGACCAATTGGGATTCTCACCCAAAAATAGTATCAACTTTCGTTGCCTTTGTATCTGCCAGTTTGTAAAGTCTTTTACAACTCCATTATCTGACCTAATAAATGTTAAAATGATTTTTTTCATTAAGATAAAACAAATATATACCTGTCGTAAAGAATTTTCAATGACTATTATTATAAGATATTGTGACTATTGATACTTTAGAATGATTAAGGAATGAAATTTCAGAATGATCAAATTCTTTTCTTGATTTGTCCTAAATCATTATAATCACAATTCGATTGGATTTACTTTGCGCTCTTAATGAATGTGTGATTTTTCTTACTGATTAAATAAATTTTACCTGATAAAATGATGATGCTTAAAACAAAACCTTTCGAAAAACATGCTTTAGAATATGATAAATGGTTCGAAAAATATCCATATGTATTTGAGTCGGAGGTAGCCGCATTGCGCGATGCACTCCCTTATGGCGATCTTCATGGCATTGAAGTGGGACTTGGAACAGGTAGATTTTCCAATGCATTGGGAATAAAGGAAGGTGTTGAGCCTGCTGAAGCAATGCGGGAAATAGCATTAAGCAGGGGCATTGATGTGTTTGCTGCCTCGGCTGAACATCTTCCATATAAAGATCTCCGTTTCGATTTTGTTTTGATGACCTCTTGCATTAATTATTTCAACAAGCTAAATCCGGCGTTCAGAGAGGCAAATCGCGTATTGAAACCCGGCGGTACGCTGATTGTTGGTTGCATAGATAAATTCAGCACGATCGGGAAGTTATATGAAGCCAAGAGACCTGAAAGTATATTTTATAAACAGGCAATTTTTTATCCGGTAGACAAAGTGGCAAAGGAAATTCACAAAGAAGGATTTAATAAACCGGAATTTACGCAAACACTTTTTGAAAATCTTGACAAAATAAAAGAGTTTGAACCTGCTAAACCTGGTTATGGTGAGGGTTCGTTTGTTATAATCAAAGCCATTAAAAAATGATCGCAACAGAATCTATTCCCAAAACAGATATCAGGACATTAGATATTTCAAGTGCTGCGTTTGCCGGTAATACTTATATTCCCAGCAAATACACTTGCGATGGTGAAAACACGAATCCTCCTCTAAACATTGGTAATATTCCAAAAGAAACAAGAAGTTTAGCATTGATTGTTGATGATCCTGATGGACCAATAAGGATCTGGACCCACTGGATCGTTTGGAACATTCCACCAACAAAAAAAATTAAAGAGGGCAATACAATTGGTCTTGAAGGGTTAAATGATTTCGGACAATACAATTATGGAGGACCTTGTCCACCTTCCGGAATACATCATTATCATTTTAAAGTATATGCATTGGATAATGTTCTTGACCTAAAAAAAAGCAGTGCAAAACATGATCTGGAAAAAGCGATAAGTTCACATATAATCGCGTTTGGCGAGTTGATAGGATTATATAAAAAAGCCTTATAATTTTCAATAAAAAAACATCAATTATGACATACAAAGATTTTTATGCCGAATTAGGTAAACTCCTTTATGCAGTTGCTGATATTGATGGTATGATCACTCAGGAAGAAAAAAAAGCGCTGCAAGACATTGTAAAAAAAGAACTTGTTCCCGCTGAAAAGCACATAGATGGTTTTGGCAGCGACACTGCTTATTACACTGAAATAGAATTCGATTTTCTGGACGATGAAATAGCAGATACAGAAGCAGCTTTTAATTCTTTTATTGATTATGTGGAAGAACATCATACCGCTTTTGATGAAAAAATGAAAAAAACGGTTCTTCATGTAGTGCGAGAAATCGCCAAAGCCTATCGCGGTACCAATAAAAAGGAAAATGAATTAATAAAAAAATTAGAAAAAAAACTTTTAAAGATTGAATTTAAAAGCGATAAATAAATATTATCTGAGTATTGAAAGCAATACCAATTGCTGAGTTATTACCAAAACCAATCCTTTTAAACTTATTTTATATTTAGTAACTGTTTAAATTTTATTGTTTTCAGTTTGTTAGTTCAAAGCTATGCAATTCAGTGCAAGGATTTAATTGCTACAAATTTTTCAATTTTCTTTTGTCATTTTTGAGAGCAGAGAAAAATCTTGCTTTTCGATTTGTAAGATGCTTCATTGCCTGCCCAACTGCCTGTCGGCATTCATTCAGGAGGGCATTCAGCATGACAAAGAATTTCATTCTTTGTTTTAAACCTCTGCAATTCAGCGCAGAGTTGTATAGTTAAAAACATGTTTATTTAAACTCCGCCGATTTGGTTTTATGGCTCATAAAATTCATAAAGCCATACCGCTTTTTTCTTGATAAGACGAAAATAAAAACGAATGTTTTTTTGTCTTTGTTCATATTTCCCTTCAGAATTCCCATATTAATATATTTATGAAATCCCCATATACCAAGCATAAAAAAGACTTTCCTGCTTTTTGGCAGGTTTATTTCTGCATTTCTTACTCCTGCTTTAGTAGTAAAAGGTTATTTGGAACTATCATATCCCCTATAATATAAATTATTTGCCATCTACTTTTGTAACGAATCAAATGATAAAATTATGAAAACATTAAAAACAAAATTGCGAATCTGCATTAATTTAAATCGAATAGAAGGGATGAAAAAAAAATTGTTTCAAAAAATAGTTTATGGAATGGATTTGTTAGTGATACATTTTAATTTGTCACAAGTTCAATTCATTTTAAGAGATCAACTGCAAAATCAAATAGAAAATAGTACCTGATAAGAATGGACATCATTAATATGCTGTTCGACAATTTTTCAGCTTTATAGAATTAAAGTTTTCTATAAATAAATAAAATCATTATTAATAAAACTAAATCTTATGAAAAGTAAATTAACTCTAATTCCGTTTATAGCACTGATAGCAGTGAGTATATATGCAGTATTCAACCAAGGTTTGCCAAGTGGGATTCCGGCTCTTGGTGTAGATAAAATTAATACCGGAGATGTAGCGTGGGTATTAACAGCAACCGCCTTAGTATTATTTATGACACCGGGTCTTGCATTGTTTTATGGCGGTATGGTAAACTCAAAAAATATTATCTCTACCATGTTACAAAGTTTTATCAGTATGGGTATTATAAGTATTGTGTGGGTGGTGGTTGGATTTAGCGTTGCCTTCGGAACCGATGTAGGCGGCTTATTCGGAAACCCCCTTTCTTTCTTTATGTTAAACAATGTATTGGATGGCAGTCCTTGGTCATTAGCACCAACAATACCTTTGATATTGTTTGTTCTTTTTCAGTTAAAGTTCGCCATCATCACTCCGGCTTTAATAACCGGATCGTTTTCTGAAAGAATTAAATTTACTTCTTATGTATTATTTATTTGTTTGTTCAGTGTTTTTATTTATGCTCCTTTAGCGCACTGGGCTTGGCATCCTGACGGATGGTTATTTAAAATGGGTGTGTTGGATTTTGCCGGAGGAACAGTTGTTCACATTTCTGCGGGTTGTGCCGCTTTGGCTGCTGCTCTATACTTGGGTAAAAGAAAAGAAGGCGCTGAAGAAAATACTCCTGCAAACATTCCATTCGTATTATTAGGAACTGCCATATTGTGGTTTGGATGGTTTGGTTTCAATGCCGGATCTGCTTTAGGTGCAGGAAGTTTAGCGGTAACTGCTTTTGCCACTACTAACACTGCTGCTGCAGCTGCAGGTTTGGCTTGGATATTTTTTGATGGCGTGAGTGGAAAAAAACCCACCGCAATCGGTTTCTCCATTGGAGCAGTTGTTGGTTTGGTTGCGATTACGCCGGCAGCAGGTTATGTGAGCATTCCTGTTAGTATTTTCATTGGAACATTGGCAAGCATCATTAGTAACCTTGTTGTTAGATGGAGAGCAAAATCAACATTGGATGATACTTTAGATGTGTTTCCTTGCCACGGTGTAGGTGGAATGACAGGAATGTTACTGACAGGTTTGTTTGCAAGTAAATTGATCAATTCAGCAGCCGTTGATGGTTGGGCAAATGGTGGAGGATCCGGTCTGTTCGTTTCTCATCTTATTGCTTTGCTTGCTGTTGCAGCATTTGCTTTCTTCGGTTCATTACTGCTGCTAAAAATTACAGATATGATTTCTCCTTTGCGTGTTACTGAAGAAGAAAAAGAAATCGGTTTAGATGTTACTCAACATGGTGAAGAAACATTAATTAACAAAGTAACCAGAAGATAAAAAACAGTAATCAATAATTAATTTAACAATCAATAAAACTTAACAAAATGAAAAAA
>PLYN01000036.1 GCA_003151815.1 Bacteroidota bacterium
TCCAAACCAATTTGGAATTTCACATAAACCCAAAAGAAGATACGACCTCTAAATTGGCTTGATTAATTGGTAAGAGGATATATACTTCCTATAAAAAATCATTCGCAAGATTTGCCAGCTCCGAACGTTCGCCTTTTTCCAAGGTAATGTGAGCATACAGATCCTGACCTTTCACTTTATCAATTAAATATGATAATCCATTACTTTGTGTATCCAAATATGGCGTATCGATTTGATAAATATCTCCGGTAAAAATCATTTTTGTGTTTTCGCCCGCACGTGAAATGATTGTTTTCACTTCATGAGGCGTAAGGTTTTGCGCTTCGTCAACAATAAAAAACACATTGGATAAACTTCGTCCACGAATGTATGCTAAAGGACAAACAACTAATTTTTCGTTTTCAACCATCTCAGTAATTTGCTTGAATTCACGGTCCTTCTCGCTGAATTTTCCTTTAATGAATTTCAAATTATCCCATAAGGGTTCCATGTATGGATTTAATTTCGATTTGATATCCCCCGGAAGGTAACCGATATCTTTATTGCTCAATGGCACAACTGGTCGAGCTAAATAGATCTGATGATAATTTCTGCGCTGTTCCAATGCTCCGGCCAAAGAAAGTAATGTTTTTCCGGTTCCTGCAACACCCTGAATAGACACGAGTTTAACATCCGGATTCATGATAGCATCTAAAGCAAAAGCTTGCTCGGCATTTTGCGGAGCAATACCAAAAGCACTTACTTTTTTAACACGTTCAATAACATTTTTACTTGGACTATATGACGCAAGCACTGATTTAGAACCGCTTCTTAAAACGTAAAAATGATTGGATGTTGGTTTCTCTTTTTTTAATAACGCAGCAGGTTCACAAAATCCTTTTTCATAAATTTCATTGATAAGTTCCGAAGGAACTTTTAGCATTTCACTGCGACCGGTATATAGCTCGCTTACATCTTTTATTTTTCCTGTTTCGTAATCTTCAGCATTTAAATTAAGCGACTTTGCTTTGATGCGCAGATTAATATCTTTGGTAACCATGATCACTTTATGTTTCGGATATTTTTCTGAAACATAAAGCGCAGTATTTAATATTCTATGATCGGCTTTTTTCTCTCCAAAAACTTTTTCAGCATCCACTTTCGAACCTACATGCATTTCGATCTTTATCATTCCATGTCCTTTACCATTTATAGGTATCCAGTCCTGCAATGTATTTCCTTTTGAAATTTTATCGATGTATCGGGAAAATTCCCTCGCAGCAAAATTTTTGGTGTCATTTCCTTTTTTGAAATTATCCAACTCTTCCAAAACAGTGATTGGTATTACCACATCGTGCTCATGGAAACTTTTTGCAGCCATGTGGTCGTATATTATTACGGATGTATCAAGTACGAAAATTTTTTTTTCTTTCACCATGGATAAATCTATTTTAAATTGTTTTTGATAAAACTATAAAAACATACGCTTTATTTTATGTTAATATTTTAAAGTAATGAACAACGAAAATTTGTTAATTGTTAAAAAAATAAATTACCAATTGTATATTATTTAATTGTTGCGAGTTCCTTAACGTAATTTATTAGAAAGAGTTGTCGAAGACAAAAGAATCCCAATTTACAAATGATAGATTACGTACTTTTGTTTTAGTATTAATTCAAAATAAAATGAAAAATAAAATTGTAGTATTTCTTTTAATAATCACTGCCTATTCAGCATGTAAAAAGGAAAAGGTGGAAACAGTTCCAGCAACAATAGCTCCTGTAGAAATAACATACGACAATGACCATCCTACCATAACACTCACTCACATTGCCTTCGGCTCGTGTTTTTTTCAACAACAATTCCGTCCTACAGTTTTTTCTTACATACAACAAAAAAATCCTGAATTGTATTTAGGCTTAGGCGATAATATCTATTCGGATGATTATAGTGGGAATCAACACCTAAGCGATTGGGCAACTTATTTAACGATGCGTTATTCGCAATTGGGTGATAGCGCAGTTTTTCAAACATTTCGTGCCAATGTACCGATGCTTGTTACATGGGATGATCACGATTTTGGATATAATAATTCAGCAGGAAATTTTGTAAATAAAGCAATTTCTAAAGATGTATTTTTTAATTTTTGGAATCTCCCTAAATCCGGAAAACGTTGGGAACGCAATGGTATATATGATTCTTATTACTATGGCGATGCGGATCATAGATTGCAAATAATTTTCCTTGATCTTCGTTGGGGCCTGGATTATCCTGGACCTGAACCAATTTCAATATTATCTGATACCACAAAAAAAATGATGAGCAACGAACAATGGACCTGGTTGAAAGAGGAACTGAAGAAACCTGCTAAAATTCGTATTATTTGCAGCTCAACCCAATTTTGCACAGAGCATAATGGTTTTGAGGCCTGGGCAAATTTCCCACATGAGCAGGAACGCATGTATCAAACATTAAGAGATGCAAAAGCGGAAGGAGCATTTATTATTAGTGGTGATCTTCACGCTACAGAAATTAACAAACGTCTGCCAACCGCTTTATATCCTCTTTATGATTTTACCTCCAGCCCTTTGGCAATGCCACTGCATGGTAACAATACAAGACCAAGTATTTACCGTGTAGGCAATTATGTTGATAGGGATAATTTTGGTATTTTAGATATTAATTGGAATGGCGCTTCATCTCAAGTTACCTTCACAGCTTTTGATAGTATCGGAAGTCAATTGATCACAAAAACGATCTCTGTTAGTGATCTGAAGTTTTAGGGTTGTTCCGGATTGCAATCCTGACCGCAGAGTTTCAGATTTGAAATCTTAAATATAACAGAAATAACTAAACTTTAAAATATGAAACTATGAAAAAAATATACTTATCAACTGTAATTGCATTGGTATTTCTTTGCAATACTTTTGGGCAAAGTTCACATGATTCATATGAAATAAAAACAAATAGTAATGAAGTACCACAAATTTTCTATTTAAGTAAAGAAGATTCTATTAAACAAGTAAAACAAGAAATATATATCAAGCAACATAATAAAAATATAAAACTTGAAGACTCTATTATTCAAGTAATGAACAATGCAACTGAAGCTTCTCTTTCAATGGCATTACGTCAACAAGACTCTTTGAACCAATCAATAAATTATATAAGTCAAGGGAAAGAAAAATATTTAGCAAAGGATTATTTGAACGCTATCAGCTTCTTTGACAAAGCCCTTGTGATGAATCCCAATAACAAAACGATTTACTATAATCGAGGAATTTGTAAACTTACTTTATCGGACAATCAAAACGCTTGTTTAGATTTTAAAAAAGCGGTAGAACTTGGATATAAAAAAGCGGTAGAAATGGTTGTAAATGCCTGTCAATAAAATCCGAGCCTGTACTACAAACCTTTTCTGATTTCAATTACGGCTTGGGTAACATTTTCAATGACCTTTGTAATTTCTGCATCGGTAGTGTATTTTCCTAAACTAAAACGGATGGAACTATAGGCATCTGCATCACTCAAGCCCATTGCTTTTAAAACATGCGATGGCTCAGGAACATCAGAAGTGCATGCCGAACCCATTGCAACTGCTATATTTGATAATTTTTTTATTAGATCCTCTGAACGAATTCCCGGAAATGCAATATTGGTAACATTAAATAAACGATGTTTCGTACTTCCATTTACAAATACATTTTCCAGGTCACATAAAAATTGCTCCAATTTTGTGCGTAGTTTAGAGATCCGTGCAGCATCTTCCCACATCTCTTTTTGGGCAATTTCGCAAGCTTTACCAAGACCTACAATGCCCGTAACATTTAATGTTCCGGAGCGAAGCCCGCGTTCATGTCCGCCACCATCCATTTGTGGAAACAAAGAAACACGTGGATCTTTTCTTCGAACATATAAAGCACCAACACCTTTAGGCCCATATATTTTATGTGCACTCATACACATCAGATCAATGTGTTCATCATCCACATATATGTTTACTTTTCCGACAGCTTGCGTGGCATCACACATAAAAATACTGTTGTTGGCGTGAACAAGGTCAGCTATTTTTTTGATTGGTTGTATCACTCCTGTCTCATTATTAGAATACATTATAGCAACTAATATAGTTTGAGGAGTTAATGCCTTTTTCAATTCTTCAGGATCGATCAATCCTTCCCGATCTACTGATAAAAAGGTAATTTCAGCGCCTTTTTTTTCCAACGCTTTGCAAGTATCTAACACTGCTCTGTGTTCCGTTTTAACAGTAATGATATGTTTTCCTTTATTTTGATAGTTATCCCAAACACCTTTAATGGCAAGGTTAATAGCCTCGGTGGATCCCGATGTAAAAATAATTTCCTGAGCCAGACAATTGATAAGTTGAGCAACTTGTTCACGAGCCGTCTTCACTGCATCATCAGCAATCCAACCGAAAGCATGCGTGCGGCTGGAAGCATTACCGAATTTTTCGGTGAAGTAAGGCAACATCACCTCCATCACCCGCTTATCAATAGGAGTGGTGGCGTTATAGTCTAAATAAATTGGAGTTTTCACGATTCAAATGTAACAAATAGAAATTTTAGATTAACCACATAGTAACATGGATTAATGTTTTTACTCTTACAGCATGAATATATTAATATACATAGCTTTATATAGTACCTTGAAGCGCTGCTTCAATACTATGATTTCTTAATTACCAGACGATTTTATAATAGAAAAAGCTATGAGCCTATGTGGTTAAATTTTTAACAAGTAGGTTTTGATTTTTATAAAATCAGGTAGTCTAAATTCCCTCTAAATTCAGTCAACAACGCTTTTATTTAGAATAGTTCTTAATTATCAAAAATCATTCTTAACTTTGCATAATTAATTATGAAAGAATCAACAACCATAAACAAAGCAAGCATTAATATTGAAAAGATACGTGCTGACTTTCCAATACTTTCCCGCAAAGTAAATGGCAAGCCGCTTATTTATTTTGATAATGGTGCGACGGCTCAAAAACCACTATCGGTAATTGAGGCTATCGATAACTATTATAAAACACAAAATGCAAATATCCATCGTGGTGTTCATACACTAAGTCAGGAAATAACTATTGAATATGAAAAGGCAAGATCTACCATTCAAAAACATTTGAATGCAAAACATGCGCATGAGATCATCTTCACAAAAGGAACAACCGATTCTATCAATTTGGTAGCATCATCTTTTGGTAAAAAGTATATTTCGAAAGGTGATGAAATTATTATTTCTTTGATGGAACACCACTCCAATATTTTGCCTTGGCAAATATTATGCGAAGAAAGAGGCGCCATCTTAAAAGTAATACCTATCAATGATGCAGGTGAATTATTGATGAATGAGTTTGAAAAATTATTGAATGCTAAAATAAAAATTGTTGCACTAACACATATTTCAAATACTCTCGGAACGATAAATCCTGTTAAAGAAATTATTGAAATAGCACATTCAAAAAACATTCCGGTATTGATTGATGGCGCACAGGCTGTGCCACATAGCGCTATTGATGTTCAGGATCTGGATGCAGATTTTTATGCTTTCAGTGGACATAAATTATTTGGCCCCACAGGAGTTGGCGTACTTTATGGAAAAGAAAAATGGTTGAACAAAATGCCACCATACCAGGTAGGTGGCGGAACAATAAAAACAGTTACGTTTGATAAAACGGAATATGCTGATCTTCCTTTGAAGTTTGAAGCCGGAACACCACATATTGAAGGTGGAATAGGACTTGCTACAGCCATTGATTATATTAATGAAATTGGATTAGATACTATCGCAAAGTACGAACACGAATTGCTGGTTTATGCAACGGAAGCGATCCAAAAAATAGAAGGCGTAAAAATTATCGGGACAGCAAAAAATAAAGCAAGCGTTATTTCATTTATTGTTGATGGATTACATCCTTTTGATATCGGTACCATTCTCGATCAACTTGGAATTGCAGTACGTACAGGTCATCATTGCACACAACCGCTGATGCAACATTTTGGGATAAAAGGAACTATTCGTGCTTCTTTCGCATTTTATAATACGAAGCAAGAGATCGATGAATTTATTAAAGGTCTGGAACGTGCAATAAAAATGCTTAAGTAAAAAATAAGTTTAAAGTTAGAAAGTTCAAAGTTTTTTATCGATTAGATGAATTGTTTTGAAGTAAATGAGATAAGATATTCAACTAATATTTTATGAGCAAATAGAGCTTAGGTACTCAACTTAAAACTTTGAACTTTCTAAATTAAACTTATGAAAATCGAGGAAATAGAAAACGAAATAATTGAAGAGTTTGAGATGTTTGATGACTGGATGCAAAAGTACGAACACCTCATCGAATTGGGGAAATCATTGCCCTTGATCGATGCAAAATATAAAACGGAAAATAAATTAATAAAAGGATGTCAGGCTCAGGTTTGGCTGCATTCAGAATTAAAAGATGGCAAAGTAATTTATACTGCCGACAGTGATGCCATCATTACAAAAGGGATGGTTGCTTTGATGATAAGAGTTTTATCTGATCATACACCTGATGAAATAATGAATGCCAAACTGAATTTTGTAGAAAAAATTGGATTAACACAACATCTTTCACCAACACGTAGCAATGGTTTGGTAAGTATGATTAAACAAATGAAATTAGACGCGATCGCTTATAAGATCAAACAATAGTTTAAAGTTTAAAGTTGGAAAGTTTAAAGTTTTTTAATTGAATTTAATTTCTAAATAACCCAAAAACTTAACTTTTAAACTTTGAACTTTATAAATTAAACTTAATTTAAAATGCCTGCAATAATAATTACGACCAATACCGAACTTACACAACGAGTAATTGACACCATAAAAACGTGTTATGACCCTGAAATACCTGTTGATATATGGGAGTTGGGCTTGATCTATGAGATCAATATTGATGATGAGAAAAACCTCAATATAAAAATGACCTTAACATCGCCATCTTGTCCGGTAGCGGAAACATTACCACCCGAAGTGGAACAAAAATTACGTGAAATAGAAGGAATCAAATCAGCAAAAATAGAATTGACCTTTGAACCACCTTGGGAAAAAGAAATGATGAGTGAAGTGGCGCAACTGGAATTAGGTTTTATGTAAACTAAAAATGGAACCGATAATAAATAAAGTAGAATTAAGTGGTATCATCACTATCGACCTTGAAGATTTTTATCCTCAAGGTGAACGTGTATTGCTTGATATTAAAGATCAGCTTTTTCAAGGATTGATATTGCGGGAAAAAGATTTTCGTGACTTTGTAAAAAATGAAGATTGGAATAAATATACAGACAAGTATGTTGCCCTGACTTGTTCTGCAGATGCTATCGTCCCAACCTGGGCATACATGTTACTGACCACACAATTAGAACCTGTTGTAAAAAAAGTAGTGTTTGGAAATTTAGAAACACTTGAAACTATTTTATACAATGAGGCACTTGGGAATTTGAATATCAACGATTATAAAAATGCCCGTATCGTAATAAAAGGATGTGGTAACCTTCCTGTACCTAAAGCCGCTTATGTAGAAATTACCCGACTATTACGTCCTGTTGCAAAAAGCATCATGTATGGCGAAGCATGCTCTACGGTACCTTTGTATAAACAAGCTAAGTGATTTTATATGCGGTTGTCATTTCGACCACAAGGATAAATTTTGCTTGTTAAGTTTAAGATTCCTCATCCTTGCAGGCATTCGGAATAACTCTCTTAATTTAAAAATTGATCATCTTAATAGTGTCATCCCCTTTTTCTGATGTTATTTTTAAAAAGTAAACACCTTCCGGCTGACCGGAAATATCAATTGTTACATTTTTAAATTGTTTAATTGCGGATTGATAAATTTGCTCCCCAAGCAGATTGCTGATTTCTATTTTTATATTTTCCAACTCCTCATTTTTATTTTTTATTTTCAATACATATTTTCCATCACCCGGATTAGGGAATAGTATAAATTTGTTATTTGTATTGTCTTCGAATACCTCAATAGCCAATGGATTCGGATACCCATCATTCATTGAAAAATTGGCAGCCCACCTGTAAACAACATTATCATATTCTGTAATGATACAGCCGGTATTATCCGCTTGAAAGGAATTAATATTTCCTGTAAAAATCATCGCGAAAGGCAAATAATAAGTTGCTTTGAAATTATCTGTAAACACAAATTTTTGCACGGGCTGAATGTTTTGAATCATGGAAGGAAAAGTGCCATAATAATAATGATTATAAACTGTATCTGTATAACCCATAGTATCCGCCCAAATGTGAATTTCATTCTGGGGTGAAAATAAATAACCTATAATATTTGCAAATGAATTTTGAGTGGTATTGTCAGCATAAGGTGTTATTTGAATGGTTTCACCGGGTTCTGCAATTTGATCATTGTTACCGTGGCTATTTGGAACTGAATCATCTTCAATACTATTTTGGCTGATAATAAAAGGAGACAAAATGATTGGAAAACTAAATATTGAATTCCATGTTCCACCGGCTTGAAGTGGATCACCTAACAATAGTTGAAATTGAGGAACATAATTATTGGGAATATTTGTTGACAATTGCATTTCATAAACATCAGAATTAAAGGTAGTATTATGGCTTAATACATTGTTGTAGGAACCGAGGCTGTCTGTAATGGTTATGTATGGGCTATAACAACGGATTTTCCCGTTTAGATTTATCACAGTAGATAATATAACATTGTAAACGCTAATCTTAAATTTAACCTTGCTTCCGGGAATTAATGTATTGGTTGGATTTGTGGAATCAGGAATTATCCTGTCAAAAAAATCTGTATTTGCATATATCGGACCGCCGTTTATATAACGATAAAGACCACTTTGTGCTATAACATACAACATTTCAACTCCATTATTTTTTAATGAATAAATATTAGTTGCCCCTATCGCTATTCCATCGAGCGTATTAAATTGAGGAGTGCCATAAATTGTTGTCCCTTCAGTTTCGTTGGAAGCGAAGGTAGTTTGATTCGAAAAATTAATAACATCGGAAGCTAATGTCCATGTGGCGTTTGAGTAAGTTAAATTCCAGGCGATCCCGGTATTCGTTGTTTGATATAAAACAGGATTTGAATTGTTAATCCCGTATAAATAACCTGTGCTGTCATTTGTATAAAAAAGTTTTTTAAAATAAATAGAATTGGTATAGATCTGATTCCAGGTAACACCTCCATTCGTTGTTTGATAGAGATAACCCAAAGCCGAAGGATTCAATGTACCACCACAAATTTGTCCGTTCATACTATCAAAAAAATGAAAATCTGTGATCGGAACCGATGATGGTACTGATACTTTCGTCCATGTTGCACCACCATTAACTGTTTTATGAATGATAGAATCCACCATAAAAAAACCATGGTTAACATCTGTAAATTGAACCTTGTCAATTGTGCTTGAAGTGTCTGTTGCGATTGTTGTCCAAGTGATACCTCCATCAATGGTTTTCAATAAAGTTCCTTGTTCTCCCCAAGTAAAACCAATGGAATTATTAAGAAATTGAATGCCGGTTAAATTATTTGTTGTTCCTGTACTGATAGATTTTATTCCTCCATTATGATAAGAAATAAAACAAGCACCATTATTGCCTACAACATATAAAGCAGAATCGGAACTAGTCATACTATTCCAATTAATCGTACAATTTGGCAGGGGTATCTTATTGCAATAACCATAAAAATTAAGTTGATGCGCTGAACTACTTAAAATTAAAGCAAACAGTAAGCACGTAAAAATAATCGATTTGAACATTCTAATTATTTTATTTTGATTCCAACAAAAAGAAAAAAATTAATGTTTTTTATACGTAATAAAAATAAATTTGTTTTTTTATTTAAAAACAACAATGCCCATTCTTCGACAAAGAATGGGCATTGTTGTTAAATTTATCTTTAATTACTGTATAATTAATTTTCGGATAGTTGAGTCAGCGCCAGCGCTTAATTTAATATAGTAAATACCATTTGCTAAACTCTCCAAGTTTATTTGTTTGACATAGTTAGTATTGCTGTTTTTATCGTTGGCGTTAAAAACTTCATTTCCTAAAACATCAACAACACTAATCAAAATTTGATTGAAACTAACATTTTTGATAACAATATTTACTAAACCGTTTGTTGGGTTTGGATATATGGTAGTTCCTTGCGATAATTCATTTTCATTGATTCCTGTTGTTTTTCCACAAGTGGTATCAATGTTTACATATTGGGTTACGGAATTTTTACAACCTAAACTATCAGTTATTGTATAAATTACAGAAGGCGGTCCAAATCCCAAAAGACCAACAAATCCAGGAGAAAATAAATTAATAATAGGCAATACCCCATTTCCTGAATAGGTTCCACCTGAAGGAGAACCAGCCGGCAAAGGAGCTGTTGTTGCAGTTGAGCAAACCGTATCCATTGGTGCTAATGTAGGCTTTGCCGTTTGTGGTTTTAAGGTTATTGTTTTAGTTGCTTTTGTTGTTACTGCACAACCATTCTGCAAAGTAAGTGTATATGTTTTTGCTGCTGTTGGTGCAACAGTAAGGGAGTCTTTGGTACTTCCTCCGGTCCAGTAATTTCCGGTAGTGCTGTTCGAAATTAAAATTACACTTGAACCCGGGCATATATTAGTTGAGCCGTTTGCAGTTATAGAAGCTGTCAACGGTTTCACAACTACTTTTGTACCTAAAGATCTTTTTAATCCACAACCATTCGTTACAGTTACCGAATACGTTCCTGAAGTTGTAACAGTAAGTGAATCAAGCGTAGTTCCTCCGGTCCATTTATTTCCAGTTGCACTGCTGGATTTTAAAATTACATTAAGTCCGGAACAAAATGTAGTGGAGCTTTGAGGAGTAATAATTGGTGTAACAGGTATTGAATCATCAACAAGTATATTTTTAACCGAACTTGCAGTACATCCATTTATTGTAACCGTAAGAGTATAAGAGCCGGTGGCTTTAACAGTAATTGAATTAGTGGTGTATGTTCCTGTTCCATTGTCCCAAACGTTTCCGGTAGAACTATTGGACGTTAATGTTACGCTATCGCCCTGACAGAAGTTAATTGGTCCATCAGCAGAAATAACAGGGGCCGACAAAGGATTTACTATCACCTTTTGTGTTTGTGAAGAAATATTTCCAGTTAAGTCCTTGTATGTCCATGTTATTGTATATGTACCAATAGTATAAGTTAATTGGTTGGCAGTAATCGTTCCCGGAATTACCGCATTATCACAAAAATCAAAAGCGGAAGGCCTGGTAACATTAACAGAACATTCTCCAATTACATCCGGAAGGTTAAGAACATCCGGTATAGGACCTAACGTGTCAGGGGAACATTGCGCATTTGCATTTTGAAAATTTATTGAAATGAACAATAAGAACATTATCCGAAATATCAAATTACCTGATGGTATTATCGATTTTTTAGTAAGATTTTTTTTCATAATATTATTTTAAAAAAAATAAGGAGAACGAAGATACATAAATAGAAATTAATGAATTACACTTTTAATAAAAAAATAATTGCCTTGTTTTTAAAGAGCTGCCAAAACGAATTTTTATTGTTTATCAAAAGGGTTAATGTATTTGAATTTTCTAAAAAAAATTTATTTCAAAATAATGATGAATGCAAGTCAATAAACTGATAATACTCATTAAATGCTAATTGGATACTTGCGATATTCGTCATTTCATTTTATACACTGCTGAAATGAGCAAAATAAGCCGGCTATAGTTAAAAAAAATTACAATTAACAATTTAAAGAATATTTGAAATGAAAATGAATGAGAACAAGAATGTTATTTTGGTAGATGAAAACGACATTGAAATTGGTACAATGCCTAAATTAGAAGCGCATCAAAAAGGAGTTTTACATAGAGCGTTTTCTGTATTTATTTTTAATTCGGAAGGTGAGTTGCTTTTGCAGTAGCGGGCATCCGGAAAATATCATTAGGCAGGACTTTGGTCTAACACGTGTTGCAGTCACCCTTTGCCGGGAGAACGCATGAAAACAAGTGCATCCAAACGCCTCATGCATGAAATGGGAATAGGATGTGGCTTGAAATCCATTTTTAGTTTCGTTTACAAAGCGGAACTGGATAATAACTTAGTGGAATATGAATATGATCATGTGCTTTTTGGAAATTATGATGAGGCTCCCCAGATTAATACAGACGAAGTTCAAAACTGGAAATACATGAGTATGGAAGAATTGGAAGAAGATATAGCCGTTCATCCTGAGAATTATACAGAGTGGCTAAAACTATGCATAGACAAAGTAAGCAACCACTTCGAATATGCTAAAATGGAAATAACCTTGCAGTTTTAATTTACTGTCATTTGTCAGAAGTTTTGCAACCCCACTTTTAAAATTGCATATCTCAATTTAATTTTATGTAATTTTCCTGAAATTAAAAATCTTCGAATGACAACAAATCTTTTAGCCAACGAATTGAAACTTCCTTGTGGAGCTGTAATTAAAAATCGCATCGGGAAATCTGCCATGAGCGAAAACATGGGCAGTAAGGGTGGCAATTCAAACGAAACCTTAAATAAGCTTTATGAACGTTGGGCAAAAGGAGGATCGGGATTATTGATCACCGGTAATATTATGATCGATCATACCGCCTTAGGAGAACCTCGTAATGTTGTTTTTGAAAAAGGGCATTCGGATGAAAACCTGAAAGAATGGACCAAAGCAGGGACACAAAACAATACCCATTTATGGGCACAGATAAATCACCCCGGAAAACAATCTCCGAAATTTTTAAGTAAAAGACCTGTTTCACCATCTGCAATAGGACTGAAACCGCCTTTGAACAGGATGTTCAATCAACCAAGAGAACTTACAGAAAAAGAAATTTATGATCTGATCGAACGTTATGCTTTTGCAGCAAAAATTTCGAAAGAAAATGGTTTTACAGGTGTTCAGATTCATGGTGCACATGGATATCTGGTTAGTCAATTTCTATCCCCGCGCCACAATCAAAGAACTGACCAATGGGGCGGAACAATTGAAAACCGAATGCGCTTTGTAAGTCTTATTTACCAAGCAATGCGTAAAGAAGTAGGAAATCAATTTCCTGTCAGTATCAAATTAAATTCTGCAGATTTTCAAAAAGGCGGATTCACAAAAGAAGAATCAATGACAGTTGTTCAGCATCTTTCAGAGCAAGGAATGGATCTTATTGAAATTTCCGGCGGCACTTACGAAGTGCCCGCTATGACCGGAAGAGAAAAAGCCGTTAAAGAAAGTACAAAAAACAGGGAGGCTTATTTTTTAGATTATTGTGAAGAAGTTAGAAAAATTGTTAAAACACCATTAATGTTAACCGGAGGTTTCAGAACTTCTAAAGTGATGAATGATGCCCTTGCGAGCGGTGCTTGCGATATGATCGGACTTGCCAGATCCATTGCTGTTAATCCTGAATTCCCCAACGACCTGCTATCAGGAAAAAATGTGGAGAGTCCTGTAAAACTGCTTTCAACAGGTTTAAAATTTCTTGATAATATTGTTCCTTTGGAAATTGTTTGGTACACCGAGCAATTGAAAATGATGGGAAGAGGGGAAAACCCACAACCGAACATGAGCCCCATGAAAGCAGCTATGAATACGATATTACACATTGGTATGCAAGGCTTAAAAAAAGTACGGGCGAAAGAAGTTGTAAAATAAAATTTAGAAAAAGGCAGATTAAAAAATCCTCTTAAAAAGACTCTCCAGAGCCGAAATATAAGGCTTTTGTGTTTTTTCCAAAACCTAAATCTCCTCCTATGTTTACCCGTTCGTGTTTAATAAACATAAAACGAAAACCCAAGCCATATGTATATTTAATATCGTTCCAATTAAACGAATTGATGTTCGGTTGAACTTCTGCCACAGCAGTAAACAAAGCAATACTAATAAAACGCCAAACAGGAATTCTAAATTCAATTTGTCCACAGGTCATTACTTTATCTCTATACGTCCCCATATAATACCCGCGCATCATAATATCACTGCCCATCAATGCCAATTGCCGGAAAGGCACATCACCTAAATTATAGTTTATTAAACCCTGCAAGCACAATATATTATTTTTATAAAACTTTACAAACCTTCTGGCATCAAGGGTAAAATTGGTAAATTGATGATCACTACCCATAAAGTTTTTTACAAACAGTGCCGATATATCTAAATAAAAACCGGTACGGGAATAAATCACGTTATCGCGCGAATCATACAAAAAAACAGGTCCAAGTCCTGAAGTGCGACTTCCATTTAAACCTTGCGCACCTGACTTTTCCAATAATCCGTTTTCGGGGTAATGAAGATTGTACACTTGGTAGTACTGGTATTGTATACCGGCAAACATTTTTTTAACTATTTTTCGTGTAAACCGTTGTGTAGTTTGTATAAGATTAAATTGAATATTCTCTTTTTGTTTTAAATTAATGTTATTGCCAATGCCAAAAAAATATTCATTGTAACTGGCAATAATGCTACCACCTCTTAGAATATAATTTTCTTTTTTAAATAAAAGAGTCTCGTTAAATTCAAATAAGTATTGCTTTTTTTGTGTAACCGATAAATATGTTTCTGTATTAGATGTCCGCGCAATGGTATCGTGCTTATTTTTATATAATTGTAAATAATAAATTCCAGTGAGAATTCCCGTTTCCGGCGCTCGGTCAAACTGTGGAGCAATTAAAAAATTTCTTCTTTTAGTTATCAGATCTAAAATATTTTCTTTTTTTTTAACTGTATCTGTTTTTACATTGCTTTGCGCTTGGAGTGTATATGCAGATGAACAAAACAAAATCAATAAAAAAAAACATCCTGAATATGGCATGTATATTTTTATATTTGATATTGCGGTTCTCACATTAAATTGTTTTTTCTGAATTAAAAAATTGATGGTTATGTTTTATACTCCTTTAATAAAAGGGGCTTAAAATATTGCCAATTCCTTTACCTAAAATAAAAGCCCCTTAAAACATTATGTTTTCAAGGGGCTCCTGTTGTCCGACTATGAAGGGTTTTAAAAGTCCTATAAACACTCACACACATGTCCACACACTATTGAAATGTCTCTCCCTTTGAATTAAATCCTAAAAACATCTACAAATGTATTAAAACATTTGACCGAATTCATGACCGTAAATTTAAAAGCATCAAGAACTAAATCATCATTATTAGTAAATAATAAACTCGGCATTTGATACTAATGCAATTTGACGACATACAGTTGAGTATAATCCGATAATAAACTTGATTAGGAAATTATTGACCCAATTCCACCCAACGCTCTTTTTTTTATAATTAATCGGACATTTAAAAGATGTGTGAATCACATAACTTCTTATTAAATCTTTTAATTATATTAGGATGCTAATGATATTATATACAAAATAAAATAGTATTTCCTTATTTTCGCAATCCAATGTAAATCAATATTACCGGCAATGTAATGGTAACAAAAACAAATATTTTACTAAAATCAATTTTCTTTGTGGTTACTAAATTATCCGGGCACAAACTGCACGATTCTATACTTATCACCTTACCATCCATTGAATAAGCAACAGCTAATTGCACATATTTACCTATCGCTTCTTTCCCATTCACCGGCTTTGTATCAAAAGCAAGTGTTCTTCGGTCGGTTACACGATACACATAAATAAACACATTACTTGTATCGTTATACGCTTTGATGTCGTATGGCTTAACTCCCAATACTTCTTCTACTTGTACCCTCGACATTCCCAAATGTAAAGACATTACTTGTTCGAGTGTACTGTACTTCGGCGACTGTATGATGCACGATGTTAAAAACAGCGAGATAAATACAACTTTTAATATTTGATTATTCATTTGATAAATGTGAGAAACTTTATCTTTTGAATATTACATAATTCCGGGGAAAAGTTACATCATTCACAGCCAAGAACAGTTGCGTAAATGGAAAGAGATGGAAGACAATCTTTGTTCAATCAATATAATTGAAACAGAGAAGATAAAATTGCTATTCTACATTTTAGAGCAAATTAGTCAGATAGAATATTTTACACCGAGGAGTATTATATGTTGAATGATGTAACTTTTTTCTGAAATGATGTAACATTTATTTTATTCACTTCCAGTAGTTTTAACCCTCATCTTTGTGGTATATCGAAAAAATGCAAATGGTTAAAAAAGTTCTTCTAGGTTTCTTGGTTCTGTTTGTTGTAATTATTTTGAGTTTTCTTGTTATAAGTTACGAAAGATATTCAACCGATAAGAATCCATATAAAACCTTCATGATTCCACGATTACAGATATTGGATATTCAAATTAAAAACTTGGTATCTGACAGAATTGATTTATTGACAAGGATACAGATTGATAATCATTTTCCCCTTGCATTTAAAGTTGATAGTATGAAGTATAAGATATTTATCAGCAATAAAGAAGTAGCTAAGAGTAGTTATTGCAAATCAATTATAATTCAGACCGGATATGATAATTTGATTGAATTACCAATTAGTATTTTTAATAAAAGATTAAATAAAATTCTAAAAAGTGCTGAACAAAAAGGGATTGATAGCGTGGAGTACGAGTTAAAAACTACATTTTATATTCATTCAGTTTTTAAAAAGAAATTTGATTTAGATATAAAAAAAATATTGCCTTTGATTTATATACCGGAAGTTACAGTGGATAAAATCGAAATAGATTCCTTGAGATTGTCCGGTGTAACCTTAATGGTTCATTCTACACTAATTAATAAAAATGTTTTTCCTCTTGATGCAATTGATCTTCATGATCGTTTTGCAATCGGTGGGAATCCATGGGTGGATACCAGGGTGCCTGGACTAATGAAAATCCCACCTCATAGTAGAACAGAAAGTGTACTGCCATTTAAAATTTCCTTCAAGGAAATGGCACATACATTACCTGAACTAATAAAAAAAGGGAAGAACATTGATTATAAATTGGAAACAAGTTTTAAAATAAACTCAAAGGACAATACAACGAATAATAGTTTGATAAAACTGGAAAGTAAAGGCACAATTAAGGATCTATTAAGATACTATAGGGCGATGAAATAAAAACAGTTGAAACACAAATATTTGAACCATCCGAATTACCTGATGGAAACTAAAAATTAATACTCCATTCCGTTATCAAAAGATAAATTGCTATTATATGGCTGAAATAGCTATACAGGTGAAAACATTAGAGTTATTATTAATATTTCCGGCCTCATCAATATAAAAATAATTGGTCTTCTTACTCATTCTATGTTAATTATGTCACAATTGCATTGGTACTAACGATGAGGCTATAAAATATACAGACTAAACAGCATATACTTTCTTTACCGATACAATTTATAAATAATTCTGGTGTGAATGGCAAATGTTGGCACATTTTCTATTAGTCAATTTTTTACAGCGGATAATTTCAAAATCACGACTCCTCAAAAACCATTATTATCAAAGGATTATAGAGGTTTCTTGACCGAATTCGTGACCTAAAATGAAAAAACCCCTTAAAACTCAATGTTTTCAAGGGGCTCCTGTTGTCCGACTAGTATAACCTAAAATTAACTATTTCCTTTTGTAGTAAGGCAAATATAAGGTTTTAATTTTTAAAAGGAACAAAAAAGGAACAAAAAAAATCTATTTTAAAAATGGTCTTAAATATGGTTTTATATCTTTTTCAAAATAGGAACAGCATGGACCATAAATGTCTGATATAACACTATCCTTTTTTTCATGATAGCTAAGATGTATTAACATATCCTTTTTGCATTTATTAGGACAAGATAATTTATTTAAAGTTTCATAAAGATATTTTTTTACATCTTCTAATTCTTCTCTCCCTTTAGTATTAAAGGTATTGCCATTTATTATAACCATTGCTTTTATTGTTTTTTAGATTTCTACAAACTTAAATATTAAAATCCAGCACTATTTTAATATTTCAATATTTGTCGTTAAGTATTGATTTTGCTACAAGAAAAACATTATTTTTATTTGGAGCACGAAAGCACGAAATAATATTCCAAATTTTAACAACTCATATTTCAACAAAAAAGCCGAACTAAGTTTAGCCCGGCTTTTTGCTTTTTTAAATGGTTATATTTTTAAATCTCGGAATCCTTAACTCCGACTATGTCCAATATTTGTGTTGTAAAGTCAGATAAGATAAGCCCAGTATCAGATTTTAAATTAAGTCTAGAGTAGCCATGTTTTATACCTTTTAAAAGTAGCACGTTTAGAAATTTATTAAAATCGTAATATTCCTTTTGTTTTTCCGGATCTAGGCTCCTGCATTGATCTTCACGGTATTGCTTTGCGCGATCAAACAACTGTTTTAATTTAGGATCTAATTTTATAATCAAATCGGTTTCATCATTGATACCAATGTTTTCCTCTTCCGTTTTTTTAGTTTCTTCTAAAATTATATCTTTTACAGCACTGTTTAATATTAAATGATCTTTTAAAACTGTGTTTTCCTTGGTTATATTTTTAATCTTTTCTTCATAAATTGTTCTTTCTTCGTCATCCAATGGATTAGATATTACAGACTCATTTGAGTCCACTTTCTTTGGTTCTGCAAAGATTCTTGTACGAATAAATTCGCTTACTGAAATCCCACGATCTTTGATTGCCATATAGGTAATTTGCGTTTTTTCTTGGGGGCTTACCTGAAATGAAATTACTTCTCTTTTGCGTTCAGCATCATTAAGGATAGGTTTTTTTTCTTCTGTTTTTTCTTCTGTTTTCATTTTGTTTTAGATTAAATTATTTTTTAATCAAAGGTCGTACATCTATAAACACTTGTCAATACTGCATAATTAACCATTATTAAGTTTCTTTATGCTTAATATAATTACATACATCAAATGTGTGTTTAAAAAAATAAATCGACAATTTGAAAAGATTAAATATTAATTGATATGCATACTTTAAACATTGTTGTATTATTTATTCAATAATCATGTAATATGTTTGTCTAGGGTTTGTAATTCATTTGTGATAATATTGTAACACATGTTTGATAATGGTTTAATACACCTGTACAATTTTTAAAATAAAGGGTTACATTGTGTTGCTTTATAAATAGGCATTTTCAAGCATGTTTACAGCAAAAAAATATTAATTAAACGTGTAATAACAATGTAATACAATAAAAAATCAATGTTTTCATGTGTATTTTTTCTTTATCGGCCAATACAGTCATTTTTATCTATATGATCTTACAGTTAAATTTAACTGTATTTCCGGCGGTACAGATAATAACAACTTTACTTCAGCTAACAACTTTTAAAACCGCCTTAATTTGGCGATTTTCTTTTACTAATTCTATTTTTTGAGGGTATATAACAACAGAAGTATAGATGTAGTCAAGGCGCACGTTTAAGCTATCAGCTTCGTACATTAATACCGGGTGGTTTTTAGAACAATACATTTCCGATAGGTCAGAACAAATTTTCTTGAGGGAATCAATAATAGAATAGAAGTGGGAAAACACAAAACTGTTTCCATTTTCGAAGTGCGAACGATCTACTAATAAATTAAATGAGTTTTCAACTCCGTCAACTCTGTCTTTTATTATTCCTTGTAGGTTATTTACTACCGATTTTCTACCAAAGTCAAAATACGGCCATGCGTTGCGATACATTTTAATAACATCGCCAAACAACAAATTAAGTTCATACATCTTATTGTTTAATTCACGATTAGTTTCAGCAAGAAACGCCTTGGCTTCTTTTCCGTTAGCAAATGAAGCTGAATATCCGTTACCTAAGGAAACTGAATATTTTAGATTTTCGGTGAAGACTGAAGATTTATCCGGGGGAGTGTAATTTGTTAATTTTATACGTTTCATGTTTTTGGGTTAAGTGTATTAACGGTGTGATAATCTTGTAAGGTAAAAAAAACAAAATGTAAATTGCACGAATCGGGAAATATTTATTTTAAAAAAAATAAACAGAAAAAACACCTACTACACATACTACAGTTACTACAAAACCGCTCAAACCTTTTCCTGTATTGATTTTAAGTGTGTAGTAACTTGCTTTGTATTTTGTAGTAGCTTCATTAATGTATAAGGTCTAGTAAATGTAATATGTAGTAATTGTAGTAACTTGTAGTAACTTGTAGTAACTTTCTTTTTTTATAGTTACTACACCTATAATTATTGCTATTAATGGTGTTTAATGGTTTTGTAGTAACTGTAGTAGATATATTCAAATATTTATAATTAAATTTTAGTTAGATAATATCCTTTTATGGGAATAGCCCCTGTCACTTTTCTTTTTTGTTCTTTTAAAAACTTAAGACTGGTTAGGGCTTTCCCCATTTTATAACAATTCAACGACCTATATCTTTGGTTTAGACCTTCTAAATAACTAATAACGTCATTTGAGCTCATAAACTCTCCAAATGCTATATCGTCCTTTGAAGGCTCTCTAAAAAACTCTTTTAAAGCTGCCATTTCAGGAGTTTCTATTTTGTATTGCTCGTTATTATTTTCCATTTGAACTAGCTCCTCTTTTGAAATTTCGCATATATAGTCTTCTTTGTAAAGATGTAATATTTGCGACCATAGGTTATCTATATTAAAATCATTCGAATAATTAAAGTTTATGGTTTCAATGGGGAAAATCATCCACCTCACGTTGCCCGTGTGATCTGTTAAAAACTCACTATTATTTGTACTTCCTACAAAGCTTGCTCGCCTCGGTTCTGATTTTGTGTTTCGCTCAAATGGTCGCCTCAGGTTAATAGATTGTTTTGATATAAATGTTTTTAGTTTATCGTTATCCTCTTTTCCAATGTTTGCCAACTCATCCATATTAATAATAAAATTTTGAGAAAGACTTATTTCGCCGTCCTTACTTCTAAAGTCGGGGTTTTCTGTATAAAATTTCTCTAAGATATTTGGGACTAAATGCCTTAAAAATGTCGTTTTACCATCGTTTTGCTTTCCGACCATAACAAACATTTGTTTGTTGAAATACTTAGGTTCAAATACACATTTTACGGTTCTTACGCACCATTTTGTAAAATGCTTTTTTATATCTAAATTCCCTTTATATGTGAGGTATTCAATATATTTTTTTGCATAATCTGTAACTTTATCCCAAAGAGGTAAATTATTGAAATATTCAATAATTGGATTGTAGGAACTCATAAAACTACTTTTAAGAATAGCCTCAAAATCAGCCTTTTTAAAACCTATATTTCTTTCCCGTAAATGGCAATAAATGTCAGGCTCTCTTAATTCTTCATATAAATCATGTTCTTTTAATTTATACTCTAACTCGTTCCGGACCTCATTATATCGGAAATCCCAAGTTTTTTGTAAATACTCTCTTAGTATTATAAAATCATTTTTGACCCTGTTATTTTTGTTTTCTTCGATCTTAATTATAGTGTTTTTTTCTAGCAAATTCACCTTTGATTTAATTGTTGGTCTTAACCCTTCAATTATGGCATCTGCCAAATCAAAGCCGTCTGTTTTGTTGGGAAATAGATGTATTATTTTGTAGTTCAACTCATACGCAGATAGTTTTTTTATTGTGCTGTTTTCTCTCCCTGCTATATCCGCATCACTTAAATAAAAAATTTGTCGCCCAAAAAGCACCTCAATTTTTTCGTCTGTTAATTTGTTAGCTCCCCCGGTTGCAAGCCAATCAAATTGAGGATAAAAAAAACTTGCTATAACAGCCGTTTTTTCGCTTTCAACAACGCAAATAGTTTTATCAGGGCTCAATAGGTGTTCGCCAAATAAACAAAGTGGGTATTTAGTCCCCGGTTTTGCTTTTAGGGAATAAGGCACTTTTTCTTTGTTTCGTTTACCATTTTCGGAGTATTCAATATGAACTATATTAAAAAACTGTTGGTCTTTATTCTGATAAACAAAGGCTGTTTTGTCTTCAATCGTTCCGCAATTCCATTTTAAAAAATGTTCATCCGTTATCTTTAATGTTTCTGTTGTTTTACAGAATTGATGAAAGTTTGATCTTTGATTTTCAATAGTAGCCTTACAAAATTGATTAGTCGGATAAACTGTTATAACCTTTGGCTCTAAAGGCTTCAACATTTCAGTTTGAGGGCTTATTTCAGAATTTGGGTAGAAGTTTGCCCCGCATTCATTTACCCGGTCGCAAATGCCAAATTCTTTGCTTGCATTTTGGTAGTATCTGAATACCTTTTGCTTTTTGCACTGTGGACAAGTTCCTTTTATGGCCGGGTGTTTCTCCAGTTGGAATTTATATATTCCTGTTTTTTGCATAAATATAGTTTGATAAAAGCCCCCATTAACGGGGGCTTGTGGTTAGGATTTTTTTGCAACTTTTAAGGGGGAAGACTCTGAACTTTCCAATTGTTTTCCCATTTGTTCATAGAAGCCGTATAGGCGGTGAAAATGAAACACACAATCTTTTTGTTTTTGATCTAGTTCATCTCCTAATGATTGTACATAAGCCATAAACATCCAAAAAGTTTCATCTTTTAACCGTTCTATGGAACTGTTAAATATAAGATCCTTGTCTATTAATGCTATTAGGCTTTCCTTGTCGACTTTTTCAATGTCCGACTTCCATACTTCTGAATTTTTTTTCATAACTTTGTTTTTTTAGATTGGTTAATTTATTTAACTAATTGCTCCTCTTTGTGCTTCCCGGCTTGAGAGGAGTTTTTATTTTTGGTGTTCTGTATCAGTTATTAGTTTTACACTATATACCCATGATGTTTTCCCATTTTCAGTACGTTGCCATTTTTCGTAACCCAATTTTACAAGTGCCTCACCAATTTTTTTATCATTCAAATCAACGCCTTTGTTCTTTTTAATATAATTTTTAATCATATCATTTGTATAGTAATTGGTTGCCTGTGATCTGTTTTGAGGTTTTTCGAAAACTTCTTGTATAAAGAATACTGCTGTATCCAAACTTGGTGTTACGTGGAAATATTTGTTTTCTTCAATTAATTCCTGTACTTCATCACTATTGAAATTGTAAATAAAACAGCTTTTAAACAACGAATACGCTTGCTCCCATACTTTATCCATGTCAATTGATTTGGCTTCGTTGATATTAATATCTATCACTTCAAAGGGTAGAAATCTACGTGAGCCTGAAGGATCAGTTAAAAATTCATTGCCGTTTACGGATGCCATAAAACTTGCGTTGTGAGGGTGTTCAGAAATGAAAGGGTCATAAGGCCTACGATATTTTACAGATGGTGCGGTAATTAGGCTTTTTAATTTGTTTTCGTCTTCTTTGTTTAATTGACGTAATTGGTCATCAATATTTATAAAAAGGAACTCGGCGAGGTAGGATAGAGCATCTTTGCTATTCGGGTCAATATTACCGGTATAAATATAAGATTGAAGTTTTTTTGGCGCAAGATTATTAAGCCATGTTGTTTTAAATTTCCCTTGATGCCCGGTTAAAACTAAACATGTATGGTTTTGACAATTATTGTCATCCATTGCGTTAGCTACAACAGCAACCAACCATCTAGTTAAACACTTTTCCCATTTACTATTATTTTCAACAATTACTGTTTTTGCGAGTTTTTCAATATAATTCACAGATCCGGGATTAGAGGTTTTATGTTCCGGGAGACTTTCAAAATATTCCCTGATCGGATTTATTTTTGGTGAATAGTCGCTATTCATTAACTGGTAAAGCTTATTTAAACCTATTTCTATATGGTTTCTTTCAAGTTCACAAACAAGTGTGTTCAATTTGTTTTTATTCACATGCTCAAAGATGTTTGTTGTGCTGTTTTTTTCTCTCATTTCCGTTTGGCCCTTAACAGTATTATATCGAAATACATATTTCGCGTTAAGATAATTTTCAGCCAATTGGAAATTGGAAGTGTGAGTTTGTTGTAATTTGATTTTGGCTTTTTGTAATAGTGCGTTCATGGGAGTTTCGTTTTTTAAGTTGTTTATATTAAATTTTTTCATTTAACCCTAAAAGGTTTATTACGTCCTGTTTTTTGTAATAGCACCTACATTGTTGTGCTACTCCCACCTTTTTAACTGGTAGTTTCCCACCCTTTACATACCTATCAATTGTCGAGGAATGGACTTGCAATAGTTTTGCAACTTCTTTTTTTGTAATTAAGCCTAATTCCTCTAAAAGGATTTCGTCCCTCGTGGATAGCTCTTTTTTTTCTACATTTGTTTCCGTTTTCATTTGTTTGTTTAATTTATGATAAATATTAATTAATTACATGACAAATGTATATTAAAATGATGTTAATATATCAAAATGAGTACTAAAAAAGATATAAACAATTCTATTTCCTTTATTATCAACCTTTACAAATGGTAAGTGTTAACAAAAAAATTATTGATTATATAAGAGAAAACAAAATTTCTCAGTCAGACATTGCAAAAAAAACGGGAATAGCGCAATCAAATCTCAATAGACTTTTAAATTCAGACGATTTAAGAGTTTCACATTTAATACAAATTACAAAGGCTTTGGAGTTGCCTGTCACTTATTTTTTTGATGGTAAGGAACATATAAGTAATGAAGAAATAGAAGGGTATAAAAAGCGTATTAATGAATTAGAATATTTTATGTCTATTGCCAAAAGACACGAAGAGGAAAAATTGTTTATTGCTTTTTCTCAAATATTAGATGTTGAATTTAAAAACATTAAAAAGGAAACAAAAAAGGTTCTTATAAGCCAATTAAGTGAAGACATTAATAGCATGAAAGAATTCAGAGATCATTTTAGTGTTATTCATATTAATGATTTTAGTAAAGAGGTAATTATAGATTTGATCAAAAAAATGATAAAAGAAATTGAGAAAAAAAAACCGTAACAAGCATTACGGTTTTTTTGTTAAATACTAAACGTGGCTTTTTTAACACTCCACTTTAAAGGCTTTATTGGTGGTGGGCTTCTTTCGTTTTTTATTTAACGTGCCTTATAATTGTTATACAATCTTTATACTGCGTGTTGCCTTAATTTTTTTAACACTCCTACTTGAATGTACTAAGGTTAATATTTCTACTCTTTCGATGGTAATTCTATAAATAACAAGGTATTTACCAAAAATAATATTGCGGTATATTTTGCCTTTGGTTGGTAAGTGTTTACATTCGGGGTGTAGGTCGTACTGGTATTCTAATTCCAATAATATTTTTTTGAGGCGTTCAAAAAACAGATCCGCTAAAAATTCGCCAAAAGCATCGGAGCCATAGTTGTATATTTCACGACGTTTTTGCTTAAACGTTTCCGACTGAATTACTTTTTTCGTGTTTTTTTCCATTCTTCAAATTCTCTGTTTCCCTCTTCTAAAGTCACAAACGGGCCTTTTTCGGCTTCTTTTATGTGTGCTTCAAATTCTGCCTGTGTCATAGGTTTGCCGGGTAAGGCATAACTATCTTTTGTTTTTTCTTTTACAGCTTTCATTATTTATGGTTTTTTGTATCCACTACAAATTTAATGAAATAATTACCCCCAATCAACTTTTATTAATTGATCTTTTACCATTTGTTCGTTTATATGAACATAACGCATAGTTGTTTTTATGTCACTATGCTGTAAAAGCTTCATTAAAACCCCCAAAGGCACTTTATTCGCCATGTATGTAGCAAAGGTTTCTCTTCCAATGTGAAAAGTTAGGTTAAATTTTATGTTTGTATCACTGGCAATAACTTTTAGATGCCTATTTATAAACGCTTCCGGTATTTTCGGGAATACAAGTTCTTTATCCCTGTTTAAATATTTTATCAGTATTTGTTCGGGTTTGCTTTTCAAATCCTTAACTGCAAATAGCATGTACAAAGGCATAACCGCATGTTTATTCGCTTTTATAGTGGTAAAATTTAATTCTAATCCTTTTTCTAATTCCTTTACATATTCAGTCTTTAGGGCGCAAACGTCTGATATTCTTAATCCGGTATAACAGGCAAATAAAAACATGTCCCGGACTTGTTCAAACTTATGATCATGTTTCTCAAATTTTAAATTTTCAACGGCTGACAGTTCGGTTACAGTTAAAACATTTCTGGGCTTTTCTTCGCTTTTAACTTTTACTTCTTTACAAGGGTTATCTATCTCAAATAACCCCTTCTTAATAGCTATTTCAATGAATTTCTTAATGTTTTTATGATGTTTATGAATGGTGTTTTGTGCGAACCCTTTTGTACGCAAAAAATTAATAAAGCGATCGATAAAATCAAAATTAATTTCTGCAAATAATAAATCTTTTTGTTCCGTAAATTCTTTTATTTTTTTAATTGTGTTTGAATGTTGTATCTTGGTTTTAGCCCTCAAAATAGTATCCGCTTCAAGTTCCGACTTGACAAACTCAATATATGAATGCTTGTTATATGTGTCTTTTTTTTTAATGTGTGTTTTTATAACATCCAAAGTAAAAGGTTTGTTTTTTACATAGTATTCAGCTTTTAAATTTTCAATTGTTGATTTGAATTTTTGAAGCTGAATATTTAATGCTTCCATGTCAGCATGCCGAGTATTAATTTCTTGCCGGGATGAATTCCATTGCTTTTCATAAATTTCAATCTTAGTGCTAAAATATTTAACCTTTCCATTTTGGTAAGCCCTTAAGGAAATTACGCCTTTTTGCTTTGGCTCTTTTACTGTGTTTTTGCGGTCAAAAACAAAACTTAAATCTGTTTTCATATGTTGGTAAAGGGTTTTAGCTGTTTTTGTTCCTTTTGTTTCTTTTTTTTCAGAAAGGGAACAAAAAAGGAACAAAAAAACATATATGTAGCATTAATCAATATTCCGCAAGATTAAGCACAAAAAACATTAAAAGGCTCGGAAAACCTTGCTACGAAGAGAGATAGTTAATGATGATGAGTGATAAGGAATAAAAAAAGCCCCTCAAAAAGGGGCTTTCGTTGTCCGACTAGGTCTCGAACCTAGACTCTTCTGTACCAAAAACAGACGTGTTGCCAATTACACCATCGGACAATTTACAATCAAAAATATGTGATTGGGGTTGCAAAACTAACAAATATAATTTTAAGAGCAATAGAATTCTTATGTTTTTTTAACCATTTGCAATCAATTAATTTTCTAATTTCGCAAGCATTCTGGAAAACGAGTGATATTTTCCATTTGTCAGCAATTTTTTAATCGAAAAATTTAGAACAAACTATATGAATACTACTTCTAATTATCAACGTCTTAATAACATCATCGGCTGGTTGGTTTTTGCAATTGCAGCTTTTGTATTTCTAAGTACCATGGAGGCTACAGCTTCATTTTGGGATTGTGGCGAATACATTGCCAGTGCCTATAAATTGGAAGTAGGGCATCCTCCCGGAGCTCCTGTTTTTGTATTGATTGGCCGCTTCTTTAGTTTATTTGCCTTTGGTGATACTTCTAAAGTTGGAATGATGGTAAATGCAGTGTCAGCATTGAGCAGTGCGTTTACTATCCTGTTTTTATTCTGGTCCATCACCGCATTAGCCCGCAAAATAACAGATAAAGAAGGAGAGTTTACACAAGGCAGAATGTATGCCGTATTAGGTTCAGGAGTTGTTGGCGCTTTAGCATATACATTCAGTGATTCATTTTGGTTTTCAGCCAGTGAAGGTGAGGTTTATGCCATGTCCAGTTTTTTTACTGCCATTGTATTTTGGGCTATTTTAAAATGGGAACGCGAAGCCGATAACCCGCATGCCGACCGATGGATCATATTAATTGCTTATTTGATAGGCTTATCAATTGGTGTCCATTTGTTGAATTTATTGGCTATTCCGGCAATCGTATTCATCTATTATTTTAAAAAATTCGACAAGGTAACACCAAAGGGCTTGATCATTACCGGTATTTTATCCATTGTAATATTAGGTGGCATTCAAGCAGGTATCATCCCGATGATTGTTAGTCTGGCTGCTAAGTTTGAGTTATTGTTTGTGAATACTTTAGGAATGCCTTTTAATAGCGGAACCATTATTTATGGAATATTATTAATTGGTGGAATTATTTTTGGATTGCGTTATACTGCTCAAAAAGTAAAACCAATATTAAATACCGTTATACTTTGTTTTACCGTAATTTTAATCGGTTATTCATCCTTCTTTGTATTGGTTATTCGTTCGAATGCAAATCCTCCTATGGACGAAAATAATCCCGAAAACGCCATTAATTTATTATCCTACCTCAATCGTGAACAATACGGTTCATGGCCTATTTTATATGGTCAATATTTTTGTGCTCCGCTTGATTCCGAGCAGCCTTATAAAGATGGAAGTCCTGTTTACACTCAGAATAAAAAATCCGGGAAATACGTGATTACAGATGATCGTAAAAGTTCTATCCCTAATTACGATAAGCGGTTTTGTACTATTTTTCCACGTATGTGGAGCAGCCAGCAAAACCATGTTGTAGGATATAAAAACTGGACGGATCCAAGAAACTATAAACAAATTAGTGTGATTGACCCGCAAACAGGCGAACCTACAACAATTGCAAAACCCACTTTTTCACAAAATTTAGGTTTTTTCTTCCGATATCAGATCGGTCAAATGTACATGCGCTATTTCCTTTGGAATTTTGTTGGCAGACAAAATGATATTCAAGGTCATGGAAATGTTTCTGATGGCAATTGGATTAGTGGTATCACTGCACTTGATGAGGCGCGTTTGGGTACTCAGGTTGGTTTACCGGATGGTGGTGATCACAACAAAGCGAAAAATGTTTTTTACGGACTTCCTCTTATTTTAGGATTAATCGGTTTGTTTTTTCACATCAAAAAAGACAATAAAAATGCAGCTGTTGTTGGCATGCTATTTTTCTTTACAGGAATAGCTATTTGTATTTATCTGAATCAAAAACCTTATGAACCGCGTGAACGTGATTATGCGTATGCAGGCTCCTTCTACGCATTTGCTTTCTGGATCGGATTGGGCGTGTTGGCTATTTACGATTTTCTGGAAAAGAAAATGAATCAAACAACCAACGCCCTTGCAACTACCGCGGTTTGTTTATTGGCTGTGCCAACCATTATGGCAAAAGAAGGATGGGATGATCATGACCGTTCCCATCGTACCATTGCCCGTGATTTTGCTGCTGATTACTTAAATTCTTGCGCCCCTAATGCGATATTATTTACCAATGGTGATAATGACACGTTCCCACTCTGGTATGCTCAGGATGTGGAAGGAATACGCACTGACGTGCGGGTAGTTTGCTTAGAACTATTGAATACGGATTGGTATATCGATCAAATGGTGCGTAAAGCCTATGATTCTGACCCTGTCCCTTTTTCATTAACGCAAGATCAATATCGCCAGGGAACACGTGACGTTGTGCTGTTCCATGATTACCACGAAACGAAGGTTCAAGGTAACATAAATGTTAAAGACCTGATCGATTTTGTAAAGATGGATGATAACGACCACCGTGTTCAGGTAGCCAGGGAAACATATTATAATTTTTTTCCAACCAAAAATATGCGTGTACCTATTGATAGTACTACTGTTGTAAATAACGGTACTGTGCCTAAAGCTCTTGCCAACAGGATTGTAAAAAATATCGATTGGACGATGAGTGGCAGTTATGTTCAAAAAAATGATTTAATGGTGATCGATCTATTGGCACATAACAATTGGAAACGTCCAATTTATTTTGCTGCCACAGCGCCTGCCAGTTCTTATTTAAATTTGGCCCCTTATTTACAATTGGAAGGCTTGGCATATCGCTTAGTTCCTGTTAAACAAAATGGAGAAGAAACACAGGAAACCCGCATTGCAACGGATATTATGTATGATAAAATAATGAAATTTGCCTGGGGAGGAATGGACAAGCAGGGTATATATTTAGATGATGTATTCATCCGATCATGTGCATTAAATATCCGTCAGCGCTTTGGATCATTGGCAAATGCATTGATCGAAGAAGGGAAAAAAGATAAAGCCATTAAAGTTCTCGACAAGGTAATAGAAGTTACACCGATAGAAAATGTACCGTACGATGCAACTATTTATTCGATCGTAATGGGCTATTATCAGGCAGGAGCATACGAGAAAGCAAATGTATTGGCTAAGAAATTATTTGATAATTATGAAAGCAACATTAAATATTATCATTCGCTTGACAAAAGAGAAATGGCTGCTTTCGGTGGTGATATTGATCAGGCGCAGGATATTTGTGAACGTTTGATCTATTTCAGTAATAATTTTAAACAAGAAAAATTATCAAAAGAATTAGAAGGTCGCTATACTGCTTTGCTTCAATCTTGTGGTTTGTCACCTAAGATGCAACAACGATAAAAAATTAATAACAGGAATTGCACGAATTAAAATTTGTATTTCTTTCCCTTGAATTCGTGCAATTCGTGTCAATAAAATATTAATGTCGTGTATTTAATTCGCCCCCCTTATCTATTAAAAAAGCTGTATTCTAAAGCCATTTGGAGAATGGATAGCAAACATAAAAAAATCTATCTGACATTCGACGATGGACCTGTACCCATTGTTACTCCATGGGTTTTGGATGTGTTAAAACAATATAATATTAAAGCAACTTTTTTTTGTGTTGGCGAAAACGTTGTAAAATATCCTTCTATTTATCAGCGTATTTTAGATGATGATCACAGTATAGGAAATCATACTTACAATCATTTGAATGGCTGGAATACGCATACTAAAACATACATTGAGAATGTTGAATTGTGTAGTATTGCTTTGAATTCAGAAAACAAAACGCAACAAACAAATTTATTTCGTCCACCTTACGGGCGAGCTAAAAAATCTCAGATCTCGTATCTCTCCGCGAAAAAACCTACAAATCAACCTTCCTATTCAATAATTATGTGGGATGTGCTGAGTGGTGATTATGATAAAAAAACCAGCCCCTCAACATGTTTGAATAATGTAATTAACAATGTTAGAAATGGTTCTATCATTGTTTTTCATGATAGCCCGAAAGCACAAATAAATTTGGAATATGCCTTGCCTCGTTTTATAGAATATGCATTAGCGAAAGGATTTGAATTTGAAAAATTGAGTTAATTGATTCTCTAAAAATCACTGATTTTATTGTCATTCAGAGCGCAGCGAAGAATCATTGTCAACTATCAGATTTAGCTGCGCTCTGAATGGCAAAAAATAATGTGGTTAAAGAAAATTATTTTATCATCACCCCTTTTTTATTGATGATAGGAACAAGAGTAAAGTTTTCTTCAATGATCGTTTCGGGTAAAAAAATGTATTTTTTATCATACATTACAGAGTTGAGAAAAAAACTAAGCCAAAATTCATTGTTTAGCCCGAATACACTTTCTACAATAGGTTCAATCTTTTTAAAAGTGTTAGCAGGTACCACATCTAAAAAATGACGCAAGGTGGAGGTTTTTACTTCTTCATCATTAAAAGCACCGTAACCTTTTGATGTAATTAAAACACCTTCAATGTCTTCCTTTTTTAAATTTATCAAGTAAACATTCCACTCCATTTCGTCCTGTTCATTTTGCTCTCTGATTATCGCAATAGCGACATCTTCTACCGTTGGAGGAATAATATCTTTTTTCATCAGCAAATAAATTTGACACTAATTTCACGAATTGAAAAACAAATGAAATTAGTGTAATTCGTGTCTAAAATATTTTTTCTTTTTTGTGTTTTGAAAATTATTGTTGATGCATTCTGGCAGACTGGAAATTTAATTACCGTACATTTCTAAAGCAGCATCCAGATAATAATATACATCTCCCGGGTGATCCTGTCCGGGTAAGGATTTTTCGCGTTTATGTCCTAAACGGACAACAAGCATTTTCTTGTCAGGGATACAGAAAATATATTGCCCCAAAATACCTCGCGCATAAAAAATATCATGCCCTTTATAATGTGGAATGATCCACCATTGGTAACCATATTTTTCATTTTTCTTTCCTGCTTCATCAACCAAGTCAGCCGGTTTTATTGAGTTTAAAACATAATCCAATGGAATGAGTTGTTTGCCATTCCATTTTCCGCTATCTAAATATAACTTACCGATACGAGCAAAATCACGGGCATTGGAATTAAAACAACAGGATGCTTTTTCTATTCCGTTTTCATGATCAAGGCTCCAATAGGCAGTATTTTTGGCTCCTACAGGTATCCATAATTTTTCAGAGGCATAATCACTCAATGATTTTCCTGTTACTTTTTCAAGAATACTAGCCAACAATTGCGTGTTTCCACCTAAATATTTAAATATTTTTCCGGGCTCATCAACAGCTTTATATTTTTTTAATATTGTTTTTATGTCCTTGTCATAATAGGCAACTGCGGGATACGAAAACGGATTGATATAATTCTCATCAAAGTTAATGCCCGATGACATGGTAAGTAAATGTTTGATGGTCACCTTCTCGTTTTTGCCTTCTTTAAATTCGGGTAAAAAATCACCCACAGGCTGATCTATATTTTTAATTTTCCCCTCATCAATAGCAGCGCCTATTAAAATACTGACTATCGTTTTTGCCGCTGAAAACGAATTGGAATACGAGTCTTCATTGAATCCATCCCAATATTGTTCGTGTACAATGGAGTCGTTTTTAATGATTATATAAGCGACCGATTTCATTTTCACAAGTTCCGTTAGATACTTTTCAGGAATCGTTTTTTTGTTATAATTTTTAGAAATGTTCCAGGGTTGTTCTTTTCCGGCTCTCACTTCACGGTTATCAAAAATTAAATATTCCGTAAGACTCGGACCCATACGTCCTTTCAATAGGGTGTTTGCAATCAATTTGTATAAATACAGTTTGCCTGAAATTAAAATGGCAAGATTTAAAATCACCAAAATAATCAGAATCCACTTACCTGTTTTTTTAAAAAATTTCATGAGAAAAAATTGTGATTGATTAATAATGTAAATCATCCGCTTTTAAGCGAAGGTATTTCCTGACAGCCAAAGCAGTACTTACCCAGGAAATAATAATTCCAATTATAATTACTACTCCGAACAATGTAGTAAGCATTTTTTCATCCTGCAATTCGACCAATTCAGGTAATTGTTTTTGAGCAAAAGACAGGACTCCAATAAGCATGGAAATAGCGATAACAGCTCCGTAAATACCATGCTTAATGCCTTGTATTACAAATGGCCTCCTGATAAAACTCTGCGTAGCACCCACGAGTTGCATCGTTTTAATAATAAAACGTTTGCTGTAAATGGAAAGTCGTATAGTATTATTAATCAACGCAAGCGCAATGAGCATCAGTAATCCGCTAAAAATTAAAATAACAATGCTTATTTTTTTCAGGTTTTCATTGATCATGCTTACCATTGATTTCTGATAGACAACCTCTTTTACCAACTTGTTGCTGAGTAAATCTTTTTCAATCCAGATAAGGCTATCGGTATTCGCATATTCAGCTTTCAAATGAATGTTGATGGAAGAAAGCAAAGGGTTGTAACCTAAAAAATCAATGAAGTCTTCCCCTAAATCTTCCTGCAAACGCTTTGCAGCTTCTTCTTTAGTAATAAATTCGGTTGATTTCACATAATCCGCAGCATCCAATGTTTTTGATAAACGTTGAATACTTACTTCTTTTGCATTGTCATTTAATATTATTTGAATGGCAATATTTTCCTTTACGTTATCAGAAAGCTTGCGGGTCTTCAGTACAATGATGGCTAATAAGCCCAGCATGAATAACACCAATGAAAGACTTACCACGGTAGTTATTGATGATCCTGCTAATTTACGTTTTGAATATTTTTCCGACACAGTTTTTTCCTTAGTTGCGTAAAATTAATGATTATTCGATTAGTTGTTCTCTTTCAAATAAAATTGAAATAAACAATCGGGCGTTAATAACTGCCGACCTCTTTAATATCCTCTCTTTTTTGTATATTCGCAAACTTATAATATCGTGTAGAACATCAACAAAATGGAATATAATTTCAGAGAAGTAGAAAAAAACTGGCAAGCGTATTGGGCGAAAAATAAAACGTTCAAAACAGAAAATAAATCTTCCAAACCTAAATATTATGTGTTGGATATGTTCCCGTATCCAAGCGGTGCCGGCTTACATGTAGGACATCCATTAGGATACATTGCTTCTGATATTTTTGCACGTTATAAACGCCTGAAAGGATTTAATGTTTTGCATCCGATGGGTTACGATTCATTTGGTTTACCTGCCGAACAATATGCTATTCAAACAGGACAACATCCTGAAATTACTACCAAAACAAATATCGCACGTTACCGCGAACAACTTGATAAAATAGGCTTTTCGTTCGATTGGGACAGAGAAGTTCGTACATCGGATCCGAGCTATTATAAATGGACGCAATGGATATTTATTCAACTTTTTAATAGTTGGTATAATCCCGAAACTGATAAGGCAGAGCCAATTGACAGGCTTATTGAAAAGTTTAAAGTTCAAAGTTCAAAGTTTAAAGTTGGTGCTGTCGAAAAAAAATACGATGAACTTTCTGAAAAAGAGCAATCGGATTTATTGTTAGAATATAGGTTGGCATTTTTGAGTAATACGATGGTGAACTGGTGTCCGCAATTGGGCACAGTGCTTGCCAATGAGGAAGTGAAAGATGGCGTTTCAGAGCGTGGAGGATATCCTGTAGAACGCAAATTAATGAAGCAATGGAGCCTGCGCATCTCCGCGTATGCAGATAGATTGCTGAATGACCTGGAAGGACTCGACTGGACAGAATCCATTAAAGAAGCGCAACGCAATTGGATCGGACGTTCGGAAGGGACCAGTTTAAAGTTTAAAGTTCAAAGTTTAAAGTTGGATGAAGTTATAGAAGTATTTACAACTCGCCCTGATACTATTTTCGGAGTATCATTTGTTACACTGGCTCCTGAACATGAATTGGTCAACAAAATTACAACACCTCAACAAAAAAATGCTGTTAATGAATATATCACCTTCGCTAAAAACAGAAGCGAACGCGAGCGGATGGCGGATGTAAAAAAGATCACGGGAGTATTTACCGGAGCGTATGTTATTCATCCCTTTACAGAAAAACAAATTCCCATTTGGATCGGTGATTACGTTTTGGCAAGTTATGGAACAGGCGCTGTAATGGCTGTTCCCGGACATGATTCACGCGACTATGCTTTCGCAAAATATTTTGGTATTGAAAAAAAAATCATTATTCAACCAAACTTGGATTGGGATTTTGAAAACAATTCTTATGATGAAAAAGAAGGCAAATTAATTAATTCGGATTTCCTGAATGGCTTAGAAGTAAAAGCTGCTATCAAAAAAATAATTTCTGTAATTGAAGAAAAAGGATTAGGAAAAGGCAAAACAAATTTCCGCTTGCGCGATGCTATCTTCGGCCGTCAACGCTATTGGGGAGAACCTATTCCGGTGTATTATGAAAATGGAATTCCGAAAGTATTATCTGAAAATGAATTGCCTTTAGTACTTCCTGAAGTAGATAAATATTTACCTACCGAAAGTGGTGAACCGCCCTTGGCACGCGCGAAAGATTGGAAATACAAAGAGGCTTTTGATTACGAACATTCTACAATGCCCGGCTGGGCTGGATCTTCCTGGTACTTCATGCGTTATATGGATGCACACAATGATAAAGAATTTGCATCGAAAGAAGCTGTTGATTATTGGCAAAACATCGACTTATACATTGGTGGTGCAGAGCACGCAACCGGGCATTTATTATATGTTCGTTTCTGGACAAAATTTTTAAATGATCTTGGATTAATTCCCTGCGATGAACCTGCTAAAAAGTTGATCAATCAAGGAATGATACAGGGGATATCAACATTATTACGTGTTAGTAATGCTACAGAAATAAATGAAAAAGGAATCCCAATAAATGAAGAAGGCGAAGAGAACGTAAAAATTTTTCGTTCCCATAACCAAACAGAAAATTTAATCAAACTTAATGGGAAGAATTACCGATCTAGTTCAAGTAGTTTTTACCATATATATATTAAATATTCTGATTCTAGGGGGCGATTATATAAATCTGAATTTGAAAAGTTAGTAAACGATCCTAGATTTATTATAACGTTTGGTAAAATTGATTTAGAAAAGGATGTTGTATGGGAATACGATAATAAATCTCAATTTATTGTATTGGAACAAGTAGTTGAAAAAATGTCTAAATCTAAATGGAATGTAGAAACTCCAGATGAGATTGTAGAACAATACGGCGCTGATTGTTTACGCTTATACGAAATGTTTTTAGGTCCCTTAGAACAAAGTAAACCCTGGAACACCAATGGTATTTCAGGAGTTTCTAATTTCATTCGTAAGCTTTGGAGATTGTATGAAAAAGAGGATAAGTTCGCCGTTTCCAATGAGCCCGCCACTAAACCAGAATTAAAAACACTACACAAAACAATCAAAAAAATTGTTCATGATATTGAAAATTTCTCTTTCAATACTTCGGTGAGTAATTTTATGATCTGTGTAAATGAATTAACTGAATTAAAATGCAACAAGCGTGAAATATTAGAACCGTTGGCAATCCTTATCGCGCCTTACGCTCCGCATATCGCGGAAGAGCTGTGGAGCAAGCTTGGTCATAAAGAAAGCATCACGTATGCAATATTTCCAATTTGTAATGAAGAATATTTAATTGAAAGTTCATTCAACTATCCAATTTCATTCAACGGAAAAACACGCTTTTTTCAGGAGTATGATCGCTCACTTTCAAAAGAGGATATTGAAAAAGAAGTGTTAACATTAGAACAGACACAGAAATATTTAGAAGGCAAAGCACCTAAAAAAATAATTGTGGTGCATAATAAGATTGTGAATATTGTGATTTAAAGTTTTCACACGTTCTCGACTCCGCTCGAACTGACAGCGTACGGGTCAGTTCGAGCGGAGTCGAGAACGTGGGTTGGTTCATAGAATAAGAAAACTATTACTACAAGTAGAACTCACTTCTAAACAAAATAATTTCATGGACATCGAACTAGAAAACAATTTTAAAGAAGTAGTAAAAAAACTCTCCGAGCAGTTTGGGGATGATATGGACTTGCAAGCAGTACTATTTTTAATAGGCGTGCAGGAACTCGGTAAGGGACCGATAAAACTTTCTAAAAATGCTAAGCTCGATGTGATGCACATTGCGATATGTACATTACTTGCACCTTACGGTTTTTATGAATATGATGGAGAGGATAAAGATGGTTGGCCACATTGGAAAACAAATGAAAAACTTCCTCCGCTAAAGCCGGGACAACAATTGCAATTGATGAAACAAGCTGTTGTAGATTATTTTAAAAATAAAGAGTTGGTAAATTAATTCTATCTTAGAATTACAGTGATTGCATCCGATTTACCCGGCTCATCTAATCGTAAAACGCCTGTACCGGTTAATGTATCTTTTGTAATGGTCACGTCCCAAATTCCGGGAAGTGGTACATCAAAACTTGCAAGCCCGGTTCCATCAGTAGTACCAGTATATGATAATTGCCCATTAGCTGAAGGGGCAGCTAAATGAACTGTTGCACCACCTACAGGCACATGAGCTTCGGTGACCGCTGTAACTTTTCCATGAGTAACTTTATCCTTTTTACAAGATGTCCACATAGTTGCTGTTAACAACAACAAAATTACACATACAAAGGTAGAGATTTTCAGAACAAAAGTTTTCATTGAGTTTTAGTATTATATTAAAATGTATTTTTCGGTACCAAATAAAGAACAGTTTTTTTATCTTTACGATTAACAAATCTAACAAAATATTTTATGAAATACAAAAAAAAATTCTGTGTTATTTCAATTTTAATTGTTTCTCTACTATTTACCGCCTCCTTTAAGCCTTTTATTAGTAGAGATTCAGGAATAATAAAAGTGATGATTGTTACTGATTTTGGAGTAATTAAAATAAAATTATACAACGAAACACCATTGCACCGCGACAATTTTGTAAAACTCATAAAAGAGCATTATTATGATAGCCTGCTGTTTCATCGCATTATTCAAAATTTTGTCATTCAAGGCGGAGATCCGGATTCGAGAAACGCTGGACCATTAGTAAAACTTGGCAATGGTGGTCCAGGCTATTCTATTCCTGCAGAAATTAACCAAGAGTTATTTCATAAAAAGGGGGCGCTTGCCGCGTTACGCAATAGCGATTATGAAAATCCGACAAAAGCATCTTCCGGCTCTCAATTTTATATTGTTCAAGGCAGCATTTATAAAGAAGAAATGCTTAAACTCCCTGCTAAACGGATTACCAAATTAAAATTATTCAATGAAATTATTAATCGCCCTGAAAACAAAAATTTGCTTGAAAAATACAAAACATTTTCAAAATCAGAGCAATTGGATAGCCTCAAAACAGTGAATGCAATTATAATGAAACAAGTTGAAATAGAATTGCCAAATGTGCCGCTTTACTCCTTTTCCGATGAACAAATTAAGGCTTATACCACTATTGGTGGAACACCTCATTTAGATAGTGGCTATACCGTTTTTGGAGAAGTGATCGAAGGTCTCAATGTAATTGATGAAATTGCCAAACAACCTGTAGATAAAAACGGACGACCTTTAAAAGATATACGAATGAAAATATCAATCGTAGAATAATATTCAATTTAAAAAGTCGAATTCAATCTTTTAACTATAAACATTACCTTTGCAGAAATTATTCCTAATAAATGAAAAATAGAATTGAAGATTTATTAAGCGAAATTGAAACATTTGCTGCCGACAATAAAGAGCATGTAGAGGAATTTCGCATTAAAATATTAAGCAAAAAAGGAAAGGTTACCGAACTTTTTGAGGAGTTCAAAAACGTTGCGCCAGAATTGCGAAAAGAAGTTGGACAAAAGTTGAATGAGTTAAAAAACAAAGCACAGGAAAAAATAAATGAATTAAAAGAACAGTTTGAAAGTAAAGATGATGTTAAAAATCCGAACATTGATCTAACTCTTCCTGCTGAAAGTATTGGCATTGGCTCACGTCACCCTTTATCCATTGTCCGGAATCAGATCGTAGAAATTTTTTCTCGCCTGGGGTTTACTGTTTCGGATGGACCTGAAGTAGAAGATGATTGGCATAATTTTACAGCTCTCAATACTCCTGCTGACCACCCTGCACGTGATATGCAGGACACATTTTATATTTCTGAAGATCCGGATATCGTATTGCGCACACAAACATCGTCTGTGCAAGTGCACATCATGGAAAACAGCAAGCCTCCCATTCGTACTATTTCTCCGGGTCGTGTTTACCGAAACGAAGCTATTTCCGCACGTGCGCATTGCCAATTCCACCAAGTAGAAGGTTTGTATATTGATAAAAATGTTTCCTTTGCCGATTTAAAACAAACATTATTATATTTTTCAAAAGAAATGTTTGGTGAAGAAACCAAGATCCGTTTGCGGCCTTCTTTTTTTCCATTCACTGAAATAAGCGCAGAGATGGATATCTCCTGTCCGTTTTGTAAAGGTGCAGGTTGTAATATCTGTAAAGGTGCAGGATGGGTAGAAATTTTAGGTTGCGGCATGGTTGATCCTGCTGTGCTTCAAAATTGCAAGATAGATAGCAAACAATACAGTGGCTTTGCATTCGGAATGGGTGTTGAACGCATTACCATGCTCAAATACCAGGTAAAAGATCTGCGTTTATTTTTTGAGAACGATGTTCGCTTTTTAAAACAATTTAAGGCGGTTGTGTAAATTCCTTTTAATTATTTGGTCTTCAAAATATTTATTGTTGGTATGTAATATCATTATTTAAAAAGTTTGACCCCGGCTGGGGTCATATGTTTATAGCCAAATATTAATTCTATAAACTTTCGACCCAGCTGGGGTCGCACAAAAATGCTTTCAAATATTTTTTAAAGTTTTATAAAAAATTGGCCGGCCCTACCCGATTACAACAGATCACAGAGATGCTTAAAAGCGAACCCAGCGATTCGTTTTTGAATTATGCATTGGCAATAGAATACGCTAAAGCAGATGATGTTAAAAAGGCCATCCAATTAATTGAAGCCTTACTTATCCGCGATGAAAATTATTTAGGAGCTTATTATCAATTAGGAAAATATTACGAACAAACAGAGCAACCTAAAGCAGCAATTACCATTTACAATAAAGGCATTGCCATTGCTCAACAACAACAGAATAAAAAAACGTTGGGAGAATTAAATGAAGCTTTGTTAATGTTGGAGGATTGAAATAAAAACTCACCCACTTTCTCGACTCCGCTCGAACAA
>PLYN01000021.1 GCA_003151815.1 Bacteroidota bacterium
TTAATTTATAATGCGTGTTGCCCTGCCAGCCCCCTTTGAAGAGGGAATGCATTTTTATTGCGAATTGGGCAATCCATTCTAAAAAGTAGGAATTCAAAACCGAATCAAAAAATGTTGCTTTGCTTGTTCTTTACGGAAAAATACAATTCCCATAAAAAACAGATCGATGGTAACAGTTACACGTTTGTTGTCTTTAATTTCTTTCCAAGCTTCCATCATCTCATCCGACCAATAAATATCGTCAAAAACAAATACAGTAGCCTCATTAGACTTTTCTAAACATTGATTAAAATAATTGATGGTCGACTCTTTACGGTGATTTCCATCAAAAAAAACAAAATCTAAATTTTGACATTCATCTAAGATCTCTGGCAATACTGAATCGAAATTACCAACAACTTGTTTGATGTTTTTTAGTTTCAGATGTTTGAAATTTTGTTCGGCGATCTCTGCAGTTTCCCGACAACCTTCGATGGTAATTATTTGAATTTTAGAATTTGCTGAAGCTAAATAAGCGGTACTGATCCCTAAAGAAGTTCCTAATTCAATAATTTGTGAAGGCTGAAAATGATCGGCCAAACGAAATAACAGTTGAGCCTGTTTGGATGATTTGGCTGAATGTTTAGCTATCCGACTTATCTTTTTATTTATACTTTTTCCCTTGCCGGCACCCAGATCAATGCAATGAATTGTTTTTTTTGAATCGATAAGTTGCTCCCTTACTTTTTCAATTTTTTTGAATGGGTAAAAGTTTGCTTTAACATAAATAACATCCATCAATAGACCATAAACAAAAGGAGAATGTATGCTATGTTCATTGCCGGCCTTTAATCGATGGGTTATATAATGATAGATAAAAAATAATTTTTTCACGCGGCAAAATTACATTAAATTATTATTTTGGATTTGGTTCTTTGGTCAGGATTTCTAATCCTGACCTGAGGGTAAATTTATTCACAATATTTCTTTATTGAATCGGCCGCATCCAAATCTCCTAATTCCATTGATTTATTCAAATCCAAGCACCCTTCTTCTTTTTCTCCGAGATGTATTTTTGCAAGCCCACGAAAAGTATATGCCTTCGCGTAATTGGGATATAATTTTATCGTTCTGGTAAAATCGTGAATCGCACCAATGTAGTTGACAAGTTTATAATTTGCCATTCCTCTCTGATAAAAAGCATCTGGGAACTTTGGGTTAAAAACGATTGCTTTGTTGAAATCCTGAATCGCGCCCCGATAATCTTTTATTTTCTCTCTTATTTTTCCTCTTTCGCAATAATAGATCGAAACATTTGGATTGAGTTCAATTGCTTTGGAATAGTCGTATATAGCTCCATTGTAATTTTCAAAATTTGCTTTTAAAGCTCCCCGTTCGGAATACGCCTTGGCATAATTAGGGTTCAATTCAATAGCCTTATCATAGTCAAGTAAAGCGTCTTTGTAATCTCCAAGACTGTCCTTTACATTTCCAAAATTGTAATAATCTTCTGCAGATTGAGCAAGCGTGAAATTTTGAAAAAACAATGGAAATATAACGCAGATGACACCGATTCTCATGATTAAAAATAATTTTATTTTATCCCTGCTCATTCTATTTTGTGTAATTTATTTTGTAATATATCTATTAAATGTGGATCAATGGCGTAACCCAATTGTTTTGCCTTTGAAACATCTTTTAATGCGGGCTCGAATTTTTGAATAACGAAATAATCAAGGGCACGATTGTAATAGGCTCCCGAAAACTCCGGTAAAAACTGAATTGTAGCTGTATAATCTTTTATCGCTTCATCATAATTTTTAAGTTGATCGTGAACTAATGCGCGATTGTAATAGGCGTTGGCATATTGAGGATTGTATTGTATGGCGGTATCATAATCGTTTATAGCTTCCCTATATTTTCTTAGATTAAAATAAGCGAGTCCGCGATTGCTATATGCTTCGGTATACTTTGGATCGCATTTGATCGCAATAGTATAATCTTTTATCGCTTCCTCATATTTTCCAAGGTAGTAATAGGAAAGTCCGCGGGTATAATAACCAAGTGGGTAATCGGGTTTAAGCTGTATAGCAGAATTAAAATCTTTAATTGTTTCATCGTAATTTTTAAGATTAAAATAAGATAATCCACGGAAGTGATAAGATCTCAAATGTTTAGGATCCAGTTGAATTGCCTGATCAAAAGCTTTTATCGCATCATCGTATTTATTAATATGATAAAGCGATATACCGCGATCGCAGTATACATCGGGATTGTTATTTATAATTTGAATGTATTTATCGTAATCTGAAATTGCTTTTTCATATTGCCCTGCCATATAGTATGCCGTTGCCATACTCTTATAAGCTAAAGGCGCGACATCAAATTTTTCATTTTCAATGGCATTGTCCCAAAGCGTTATGCTATCGTGCCAAACTTTGATACGTTGAACTGAAAGATAACAACACAACCCGACAAAGAAAACCAAGGCAGCAATGGATGGAATTTTTAAGGAAGAAATTTTTTCTGATCTGTTTTCTAATAAATAATTTATTCCTCTGGCAATAATAAAAAACAGTCCTATATAAGGCAGATAAGTATACCGATCAGCAATGACAGCGCCTCCTACAGGAAGTATTTGCAAAACCAAAGCAATGGTGATGATAAAAAATCCAAAACCAAAAAACACATCTTTCCCAAAACGCATTGATCTATAGATCAAAAATGTAAGGGCAAGAATTACTATCGGAGAAATGTAAACAATGGCAGGGAAAACGCCATTTAATTTTGTGGGATAATTATAATAGCAGGACAAATAAAATGGGGCAATAAGTTTCCACACATACATCATAATGCCATAGCAGGTGAATAGGATCCTGTCGAAAAAATTATAATAATCAATATGCACTGCATTGCTTGATTTTTGTGCCTGAATGGCAACGTAACCAAAAATAAAAGAGAGGATAATGAATGGGGCTTTTTCAAGAATACTTTTTAAATTAATTTTTCTGCTAAGAAAATGATCGATCGCAAAAAATACGATCGGGAGGCTCACCGCCATCGCCTTTGACAGTACTGCCATGCCAAAAAGAAAGAAAGCAAGAACATAAAAATATACTTTCCATTTTTCCTTTTTCAAATAAAAAATATACGTGCAAAGTGCTGAAAGATAAAAAAACGAATAAAGCACATCTTTACGCTCCGAAGCCCAGGCAACGGATTCCACATGCATCGGGTGTATGGCAAAAAGCAATGCAGTAATAAATGCCACCCAATGTTGTTGCGTTAAAAACCAAATAAAACAAAAAACCAATAACGCGTTTAGGATATGTAAAATAAGGTTGGTAAGGTGGTAGGTTTTAGGATCGAGCTGATGTTTATTGTAATCGATACAAAAACTTATCATTGTGAGGGGGTGATAGTTCCCGGACACATAGGAGCTAAATGTTTTTTTTAATGTAACACTTACACTGTCGCCATGCAATGTCCTGATATCAGCATTATTGGTAATATAATAATCATCGTCCCAAGTGGTGAGTTGATTACTCAGTGATTTAAAATAAATGGCTGTAGTAATGATAACGAGGACAAGAGAAGCGATGAGAAAAAAATTATTAAAAGACTTCACTTGCAAAAGATCTGCATTTTTTAAGGGAGCATTTACAATTTTTTTTGCACTCATTTTTTAATGAAAAATCCAATGATAAATCTTTTCAAAGGTAAAATTATATTTTAAATGTTTTTTCGGGCAAGATTAAGGCGGGGGAAGCATTTTTATTAAGTTTACAAACGTTCGAAATCAAAAGATCGTAAATTTTTTACTTTTTTTTATTTGATGTAAATCATTGGAAAACAATAAGTTTATTTCGACAAAAACGAATTTATCCATTATTTGTGAAAATTATTATTTATTATGCTTGCATAATAAATAAATGTTTTATATGTTTGTATTAACGATATACTTAAAATAAGTAGAAAGCTTGTGATTGAGTATTAATAAATAGTTTCAAATCATTTAACTAAATAAACAAAAAAAATGGCAGTAAATTTAGCATCACTCGTTGGAAGTGCAAAAAACAAAGATCTAGCTAAAAAATTCACAGCGTTTAATAATTTTTTAGATTCGAATATCGGAAAAACGCTTGGACTAAGAAAAGGACTTGTAAACACTTTGTATTATGGCGCTTATGGTGGAACAAAAGTAGCCGGCATGGTTTCCAGTGTTATGAGTGGTGGTGGCGCGAAAGCTGACCCTGCCCGTTTAGCTCCAAAAACTCCTTCTGATTTTTTCGATCTGAATTATACAGAAGAGCAAACAATGGTTCAGGAAGCTCTGAAACAGTATGCATTAAAAATGAGAGAAGCTGCTGAAAAAGTAGATGAAAAATTTGAAATTCCTGATAATTTATGGCAAGAATATTATGCTCTTGAACTAGCGTATTACCAAGTGCCTGAATCTTTAGGCGGTATGATGAAAGAAAAATCTACTGTTACGAATATGATGATGGTGGAAACATTGTCGCACGGAGATTTGGGAATGACTTTAGCGCTTTACACATCTAATAGTGTATTAAATGCTTTAGTAAAATGGGGATCTGATGCACAACAAAAAAGTTTAGTTCCTAAATTTTTAGAGCCTAAACCTACAAAAGCATCTATCGCTTTAAATGAGCCGAGTGCATTGTTCTCTCCTTATGAACTTGCTACAACAGCTGAAAAATCAGGAAGCGGATATACCATCAATGGTTTAAAAAATATGGTGCCTTTATCCAGTATTGCAGATTACTTTTTAGTAATTGCTAACACTAAAGATAACGGACCACAAGCATTTATTGTTGACAAAAATGCTGCCGGTTTAACTATCACTACTGACAGAGGGATGGGATTAAATTCTGCTCAACTGGGACAATTGAAATTAGATAATGTAAAAGTAGAAGCATCTGCCTTATTGGGCGAAGGTAGCGGTTTTAATTACGAAGAATATATTAACTATTCTAAATTAGGATGGTGTGCTTTAGCTGTTGGTTGCGCTCAAGCAGTATTGGATTATGTTATTCCTTATGCGAACGACAGATTTGCGTTCGGTGAGCCAATAAGCCACAGACAAGCGGTAGCGTTTATCATTGCTGATATTAAAATTGAAATGGACAGCATGCGTATATTAACGCAACGCGCTGCTTCAAGAGCTGAACAAGGATTGCCTTTTGCAAAAGAAACATATTTAGCTCACATCATGTGTAGCGATAAGAGTATGATGATTGGTAGTAATGGTGTACAATTGTTAGGTGGACATGGTTATATCAGAGATTTTCCGGTTCAACGTTGGTACAGAGATCTAAGAGCTGTTTCAATCGCTATCAATGGTGTACACATTTAGTTTTGAGTTTGTAGTTTGTAAATTAGTTCAAACAAAAAACTTTAAACTTTCTAAATTAAACTTTAAACTATTCTATTATGAATTTAGAAGTTCCAAATAAATTTAAGGGCGTACTTAAAACAGCATATACTGCTGCGGAGGTTTTATTAAGACCCATATCCAGAAAGTACGATGTAGGGGAGCATACGTATCCCAAAGAACTTGACATTTTAGCTGCCGCGTTGAGTGGTGCTAATAATGCTTCAGGAGGCGCTATTGGTGGTGCAACCTCTTCAAGAGAGAAAGAAATACCCGGGGCAAAAAAAGTGTTAAAGAATGGCGGAAACATGGCCAACTGCTTGAACATTCAAGGTATCAGCTATGGTGATGTTGGCTTATTATTATCATTTCCCGGTCAGGGTTTAGGAAATGCTGCAATAGCCGCTGTATCCAATGACGAACAATTAAAAAAATTCGGCAAAATGTGGGCAGCAATGGCAATTACAGAGCCGAATGTTGGTTCAGACTCTGCTGCAATCACTACCACAGCGAGAAAAGAAGGAAACAATTATATCCTGAATGGTGAAAAAATATTTGTTACCAGTGGTGAGCGAGCCGATTGTGTGGTTGTATGGGCAACATTAGATAAAGGAATTGGCAGAGCTGCTATTAAATCCTTCATTGTATTAAGAAGCAATCTGGGAATGAAGTTGGAGCGTGTTGAAAAAAAACTGGGGATCAGAGCCTCTGATACAGCAGCTTTCGTTTTAACAGACTGTGTGGTTCCCGGTACTGACCTTTTAGGAAATCCGGAAATTGATGTTAAAAAAGGGTTCGGTGGTGTAATGGAAACCTTTGATAATACTCGTCCGTTTGTTGCTGCAATGGCCTTAGGTTGTATGCAAGCTGCAATTGAAAGAACAAGAGAGATCCTTTCTGAGAAAATAAATCTGAAAGATCATAAAACCCCTATCAATAAACTAAAAGCTGCGCAAGCACAATTCTACCGCATGGAAGCGGATTATGAAGCTGCCCGTTTATTGGTTTTAAGAGCTGCATGGATGGCCGACAATAAGGTTCCTAATTCGATGGAAGCTTCTATTTGTAAAGCGAAAGCCGGTAGAGTTGGTGTTGAGATAACACTTAAATGTGTAGAGTTATGTTCTTCATTAGGATACTCGTACAAAGAACTATTGGAAAAATGGGGCAGAGATTCTAAGATCCTTGATATTTTTGAAGGAACACAACAAATTCAACAATTAATTATTGCAAGAAGAATGCTAGGTAAAGGTTCTTCGGAATTAAAATAATAAGATGTGAGATCTCAGATGTGAGATATGAGAAACCGTTTCTCAATCTCATTTAAATAACATTTAAAAAATTTTATCATGAATTTAGAAATTCCAAGTAAATATAAAGGGACATTGAAAGCGGCTTATGGAGCAGCTGAAAAGATATTAAGACCAATTTCCAGAAAATACGATCTAGCTGAACACACCTATCCAAAAGAATTGGATATGCTGGCTGCTGCATTGGAAGCAATGAATACTCCTGCTGCTGCAACTGAACAAGTAGCACAATCAAACGAAAGCAATACCAAGAATGGAAATAACATGCAAAGTGTTCTTTACATTCAAGCTTTGAATTATGGAGATGTTGGTATGTCGTTAACTATTCCGGGAAGAGGATTGGGTAACGCAGCTATCAGTGCAGTTGCGAATCCTGAACAATTGGCAAAATTTGGTAAAACATGGGCATCTATGGCTATTACAGAGCCGGGTGCCGGTTCTGATTCTGCAGCTATTACTACAACTGCAAAAAAAGATGGAGATTTTTATATCCTGAACGGTGAAAAAATATTTATTACTGCCGGGGAACGTTCTAACGCAGTGGTAGTTTGGGCAACATTAGACAAAAGCTTAGGTAGAGCAGCCATCAAATCTTTCGTTGTAGAAAAGGGAACACCGGGCATGGAGTTGATACGTGTGGAGAAAAAATTAGGTATCAGAGCATCTGATACTGCTGCGATCATGTTTACGAATTGCAGAGTTCCGGCCTCTAACTTATTAGGTAATGCCGAAATTGATGTGAAGAAAGGTTTTGGCGGTGTTATGGAAACATTTGATGCCACGCGCCCGTTTGTTGCGGCCATGTCGTTAGGTGCAGCACAAGCAGCGATAGAAAGAACAAGAGAGTTGATCGGTGCGAAATTAAAATTGACGGATTTTACGAATCCAATTAACAATATAGATGCTGTTGAAGCTGAATTTTTCCGCATGGAAGCAGATTACGAAGCGTCTCGTTTACTTGTGTTAAGAGCAGCATGGATGGCGGATAACCGCATGCCGAATTCTATGGAGGCTTCTATTTGCAAAGCAAAAGCAGGAAGAGTTTGTACTTTAATAACACTAAAATGCATTGAATTGTTAAGCTCTATCGGTTATTCTCAACAAGAACTTTTAGAGAAATGGGGTAGAGATTCAAAAATTCTTGATATATTTGAGGGTACTCAACAAATTCAGCAATTAATTATTGCAAGAAGATTGTTGGGCAAAACCTCGCAAGAATTAAAATAGATTTAGCATGGCTGATGAAGAACATAACGCAGAATTTATTCCTACAACACTAAGAGAAGAAATAAATTTTCCTCAATTCATGGCTGCATTTCCTGCCACGATGAAGCGCTCTCCAAAAGCACTACAAGCTGTATGGTTACTAAGAACAATTAAGGCAGACACCGAAATTTCTTTAACAGATCTTTTTTTAAAGACCGTTAAAAAATATCCCGATAACAGGGTTCTTACTTATAACGATAATAGCTGGACTTATAAAGAATTCAATCAATGGATAAATCGCTTAGCTATTTATTTTTTAAGTTTTGAATTTAAAAAAGGAGATACTGTAGTTGTCTTTATTGAAAACAGGCCTGAGGTATTAGCGATCTCCATGGCATTGGCAAAAATTGGTTGTGTTGCCGCATTATTAAATTCTTCTCAAAGAAAAAAACCGCTAGTTCACAGCATTAATTTATCTAATCCAAAACTCATCTTGGTAGGCGCTGAATTAATGGATAGCTATTTAGAGATCCATGATGAATTAAACTATCCGGCTGAAAAAGTTTTGGTGATACCCCATGAAAAACATATTGAAAAATTTGAATTTAAAAATTTCGATATCCTTTGTAAATCGTACGCCCCTACAGAACCTAAATTAATTTATAAAATACACGCAAAAGATATTTGTATGCTTGTATTTACATCCGGCACTACAGGACTTCCGAAAGCCGCTGTAATATCGCATAGCAGATGGATAAAAGCATATTGCGGTTTCGGCCTCACCTTGCTTCAGTTAGAGCCAACAGATGTATTATATGTTCCTTTGCCTTTTTACCACTCTACAGCTATGCTTGTATGTTGGACATCAGTTGTTGCAGGAGGAGCCAACATGGTGATGAAAAAGAAATTCAGTGTAAAAGAATTCTGGCCTGATGTTCAAAAATACCAGGCAACGGGATTTGGTTATGTTGGAGAGCTTTGCAAGTACTTATTAAATGAACCTATACATCCGCTGGAGAGAAATAATACACTTACCAAGATGGTTGGCAATGGTCTGCGTCCGGGCATTTGGACGGAGTTTAAAAATAGATTCGGAGTAGAGAGAGTCGGGGAATTCTATGCTTCCAGCGAAGGAAATCTCGCATTCTTTAACTTGTTTAATTTTGACCGTACCATGGGGTTTACCGTAAACCCACATGCAATAGTAGAATATGATAAAGAAAACGAAACCCCGATCTACGATAAGAAAGGGTTTATGAAAAAAGTGAAGAAGGGTGGAACCGGTTTATTGTTAGGAGAGATCAATGATCTTTACCCTTTTGATGGATATACAGAAAAGGAAAAATCAGAAAAGGCGATTATCAGAGATGTCTTGAAAAAAGGGGATGCTTATTTTAATACCGGAGATCTGGTTCATAGTATGGGATTCAACCATACCCAATTTGTTGACCGCTTAGGCGATACATTCCGCTGGAAAAGCGAAAATGTATCGACTACTGAAGTAGAAGGAATCATCAATAAATACAAGGGAAATGCTGAAAGTATCCTGTATGGTAAGGATAGCAATATAGCGGAAAATATTGTTTATGGAGTAGAAATACCTAATACAAGCGGCAGAGCCGGAATGGTAAAATTGATTTTAACTGATGCGTCAAAAAGCATCGACTTTGAAGCGTTTTATGAATTCTTGAAAATGGAATTACCTCCGTTTGCGATTCCTTTATTTATAAGGATCGGAAAAAATACAGAAACTACCAGCACCATGAAATACTTAAAAAGTCATCTCAAGGCTGAAGGTTATGATTGCGAAAAAATAGAAGACTCCATCTATTTTTTAATGCCCGACACAAAAATTTATACGCTCATTACTCCGGAAATAAGAGATAAGATCAGTGATGGGGAATATCGTTTGTAGAGATCAACAAACAATTCTCTACACTCTCTTTAATTCTGTTACCTGTTTTTCATAACAAACTTTTTATTGGTTTGTTAAATTCAAAAGGTTATTCCCAAAAGGAAATTTAGAGCCTGTTTAAATTTTATTGAAACGAAATACAGTAAGATTATTTTCAAGCCATCGCACATATTTCGACAGGCTCAATATGACCACGCACGATGTCAGCCTGAGCTTGTCGAAGGCATTGCATCGGCAATAATAAAATTTTCAAATAAAATTTAAACAGGTTCTTAAAAGACCGGGCTTAAAAATTCGAAAATTCTTGGTATATTTGATGCCCTCAACTAATTCAGCAATTAGTTATTTGGGTAAGATCAGAGGGGTAGAATTATCAAAAATTAAAATAGATTACATGTCCGAAAGTATTGATTTTGTGCCAACAACATTCAGGGAAGTAATAAGTTTCCCTCAATTAATGGCAGCGATACCCCCTACTATTGGTGGGTTTCCGAAAACATTAAAAGCCTTATACCATATCAACAAAGTCTCCTCGGAAACGGAAGTTTCTTTAGGAGATTATTTTTTAAAAACAGTCAAAAAATATCCCAATAATAAAGTTCTTTATTATAACGATAACAGTTGGACCTATACTGAATTCAATGAATGGGTAAACAGATCGGCAAATTATTTTTTAAGTTTAGGTTTTCAAAAAGGCGATACCGCTGTTATACATTTGGAAAATCGCGCTGAAGTCTTAATCCTTTCTATGGCTTTGGCCAAAATAGGCTGCATTGCAGCGCTCTTAAATTCTTCTCAAAGAAATAAACCTTTAATTCACAGCATTCATTTATCGAAGCCAAAACTTGTTTTGGTTGGAGCAGAATTAATGGATAGTTATTTAGAAATTCAGGACGAGGTGAATTTCCCTAAAGAGCAAGTGTTGGTGGTTCCTCATGAATCCATTACTGAAAAGTTTTCGTTTAAGAATTTTGATATTGAAGCTAAATCCTTTTCGCCTGCAGAACCTAAATTAAATTTCAAGATCAAGGCAAAAGATATTTGCATGCTTGTATTTACTTCCGGTACCACGGGATTACCGAAAGCTGCTGTTATCTCTCATGCAAGATGGATAAAAGCATATTGCGGCTTTGGACTCGTTTTGGTTCAATTGGAACCAACAGATATTATGTATGTTCCGCTACCTTTTTATCACTCCACAGCGATGATGGTTTGCTGGACATCAGTTGTTGCAGGTGGTGCAGCGATGGTGATGAAAAAGAAATTTAGTGTAAGAGAATTTTGGCCGGACATTAAAAAATACAAGGCCACCGCATTGGGCTATGTTGGGGAATTATGTAAATACCTTTTGAATGAGCCTGTTCATGCATTAGAAAAAAACAATACGCTTACTAAAATAGTTGGAAACGGAATGCGCCCGGGAATCTGGAAAGAATTTAAACAACGATTTGGTATCCAAAAAGTAGGCGAATTTTACGCATCCAGTGAAGGTAACCTTGCCTTTTTTAACATCTTCAATTTAGATTGTACAATGGGCTATACCGTGAACGATTATGCCATTGTAGAATATGACAGGGAAAATGAGACCCCGATCTTTGATAAAAAAGGGTTCATGAAAAAAGTAGAGAAAGGCGGTACAGGTTTATTATTAGGAGAGATCAATGAAAAATATCCTTTTGATGGATATACAGAAAAAGATAAAACCGAAAAAGTGATCATGCGCAACGTATTAAAAAAAGGTGATGCTTTTTTTAATACCGGTGACCTGGTTCATTACATGGGCTTTAAACATACTCAGTTTGTTGATCGTTTGGGCGATACCTACAGATGGAAAGGTGAAAATGTTTCTACCACTGAAGTGGAAGGTATCATGGGTAGATTTCATGGTATTGCCGAAGCAATTGTGTATGGTGTGGAAATCCCAAACAACAGTGGCCGCACAGGAATGGCAAAACTGATATTGAATGAAGATGTGAAAAACTTTGATTTTGCACACCTTTATGATTTTATGAAAAAAGAAATGCCATCCTTTGCTGTTCCTTTATTCCTTAGAATTGCAGATTCTACAAATACTACCAGCACTATGAAATATTTGAAAGGCCCGCTTAAAACGGAAGGGTACGATTGCGAAAAAACAAAAGACTCCATCTATTTTTTAATGCCGGATAAAACATATGCTTTGGTTACTCCCGAGATCAGGGACAATATCAACAACGGTGTATATCGGTTTTAGTCACTAGTCTTGAGTCCTTAGTCTTGAGTCTTGAGTCCGCTAGTGATGAGTGTTTGAAAAAAATAAAATAAGAATTTAGGTAAAGAATTGAAAAAAACGATCTTCATAATTTGCCTTGCATTTTTAATAAATGTTTCTCAAGCGCAAAACGTAAATATAACTAATGCTAACTTTTTAAATGCATTAATTTCTGCAGGTGTTGATATTAATCATGACAGCATCATTCAAACCTCAGAGGCATTAGCGGTAAGTTCATTATCCATTGGTAGTATGTCCATTTCCAATTTAACAGGGATAGAAGCATTTACAAATTTAACATCCTTGGCTTGCCCAATAAATAGTTTAACAACTGTTGATCTTAGCAAAAACATTCTCCTGCAATATCTTGATATAGGTGGAAATTCTTCTTTAGCTAATTTAGATCTATCTAAAAACGATTCTTTAAAAAGTTTAGACATTATTTTTACCGGTTTAACTACTATTGATCTAAGCCATAATTTGCTTCTGGAAAGCTTATCTTGCAGTGGCACTATATACGGCAGCTTAACCTTAAATAATAAGCTTACATCGCTGGATGTAAGTAAAAATATACTGTTAAATAGTTTGTCGGCTGAGATGAATCCTCACTTACCCAAGATCTGCGTAAATGCGGATCAGTTGGCAAATAAAGTTAGCTCTTGGTCGAAAGATTCCATTTGTGTCTGGACAACAACCTGCGTATCGCCACCTCCGCCGCCTGTTACATCAATACCTGAAATCGGAAATCCAAAAACCTCCGCTAAAATAATTCGCTGTTTTGATATTTTAGGAAAAGAAATAGATGTAAATAACTCTTCTTATAAAGGGATAATTATTTATTTATATTCTGATGGTAGCACCAAAAAGGTTTTGAAGATGGAATAGGTGTCCATTTTTCTAACGTTCGAGGATAGAAAATGTGCGGAATAAATAACCACTAAACTTTCTTAACCGAATAAATTTATAAATGCTTCCGCTGTGAATGGCAAACGCCGACACATTTTCTACCGCTGAAAAATTGCGTTTGCAACTTGCAAACGCTCCGCATTTTTTTTAGCCGGTGTTGGTGGCTGTGCATACTTCAAATAACTATATGTTTTGAATCTTTATATTGGGGAATCCCTCTTTTTCTAAAGTTTCTTTAGTCAAAGAACATAATTTAAAAACATTTTCGCCCTTTTTAATAATAAAATTAATGCACGTGATGTCGGTTTTCTTTTCTCCAATTTTCAGATCGCTTATTGCACCAAAATTCATTTCAAATTCCCATCCTATTATGTCTTCGTAGCATTCCATCACTTCATTTTCTGTACCTACAATTATGGTTTCGAATCGTTTGTATGCCTCAATGGTATTTCTTTTTTTTGCCACTCCTGTTTGTTGTTCTTTGATTATTAATTTGCCTGTTAGTTTCCCTAATTACAATACTGTTTAATTAGGTCATACGCTTTTGTTTCACCTAACTCACCACTTTTGCTCAAGTCTAAGCAACCTCCTTCTTTGTCGTTTGTATTCAATTTAGCAAGTCCGCGGGTTCCATAAGATTTAGCGTCTTTTGGATTAATGTTTATAGCAATGTTGAAATCTGCAATTGCGCCTTTATTGTCTGCTAACCGAAATTTAGCAAGTGCACGATTAGCGTAGGCTTCTCCTTTTTTAGGAGTCATTTTAATAGCTTGAGTGTTATCGGAAATTGCACCTCTATTATCTCCTAGGTTAAGTTTTGCAAGTCCACGATTATAATATAGTGCTGCAATTTTTGATGAGTCTTTTATATTTAATTCTAACGCTTTATTGTAATCAGCAATTCCACCACTATAGTCTTTCTTTTCTTGTTTAGCATTACCATTGAAAAAATACTCTTCCGCATTTTGTCCAATTGTATTAAGGTGAAGAATAAAAGCAGATATAAATATTAATATTGTTTTCATATTGTTTATTTCTTTTTAGTTGTAGCGTTTTAATATTTTTCTTTCTAATGTTAAACGTCATTCCTTTAACTGCATTGCCACCAACATTTCTGTATACGCTATAGCAATAGCCTATTATTGGCTTTTTTGGTCGATAGGCACTATGACTAGCGGTTATTTCAGAATTAGCGTTATAAATTAAAAAAGATTTTTATTTGAACTTAATCAAACTTACAATTAATAAAAATGTAATCCAATTTATTTAGTTTTCGACAATAATCGGCAACTAAAAATAGAATCGTTTCTTTGTTGTTATAAATATTATTACAATAGTTTACTGCATAAAATATTATGAACAATATAAAATTATTTGAGAGCAAGCAAGTCAGAAGTCATTGGGATGCCGAAGAAGAACAATGGTATTTTTCTATTATTGATGTGGTTGATGTTTTAACAGACAGCTCCAACCCAAGAGATTATTGGTTTAAAATGAAAATACGGGTGAAAACAGAAGATGGGCTTGAACTGTCGACAGTTTGTCGACAGTTGAAATTGAAAGCCCCAGATGGAAAAATGCGAGAAACGGATGTAGCAAATGTAAAAACGATACTACGTATCATTCAATCCATCCCATCACCAAAAGCAGAACCATTCAAACAATGGTTAGCAAAAGTAGGTTATGAGCGTATGCAGGAAATTGCAGACCCTGCGCAGAGTTTAGGCCGCGCAAGAGAAAACTGGCAAAAACTTGGTAGAAGCGAGAAGTGGATACAACAACGAATGACAGGTCAGGAAACACGCAATAAACTGACTGATTACTGGAAAGATAGTGGAATAGAAAAATCGGATGAATTTGCTTTTTTGACCAATATTATTCATCAGGAATGGAGAGGTTTAACAGTAAAGAAACATAAAGATCTGAAAGGCCTAAAGAACCAAAATATTCGCGATCACATGAGTGAAGCTGAATTAATTTTTACTGCCTTAGCAGAACTTTCTACCAGACAAATCGCCGAAAGCGATGAAGCAAATGGAGTAAATGAAAATGCTGTTGCAAGTAAAAAAGGCGGCAAGATAGCTAAAAATGCGCGATTGGCACTGGAACAAAAAACCGGAAAAAGTGTAGTAACCGGAGAGAATTTTTTGCCTCCTGCTAAAGAAATTAAAAAACTGAAGTAATCTCGACTTTATATTTCTTTAATCCGTAATTACCAATTTTTCCATTGCAATTATTTTATTGTCTTGAGTGATCTGCAGGAAATATATTCCGTTTGGTAAATCCTCTCGGTGAAAAGTGATCGTTTGTCCGCTAATATTTTTTATTTGTTTTACTTGTTGTCCGCTTGAATTATAAATTGTGAAGATTACATTTTTGAGAACAGCATCGAACTTTAAAGTTGTTTGAGATGAGAATGGGTTAGGGAAAATCTCTAATGGAGACGCCTCTTCATCCAGTAATGCTATTCCGACATTTGTATTGCTGCTTGCAATTGTTTTGGCAAAAAAGATATTTAATTTGCCGGTTCTGGTATCGCCCCAAACGGTGTAAAGCGTATCACTATGGTAAACGCAACTCATAAAATCATTTCCGTTTTGTGCAATTACGGAATCGAAAGCAATAAATTGGCTGGATAGTTTTTTATTCGCAGAAAATGTTTGTCCGTTGTCGGTGCTGATCGCATAATAAAAATCATAGCCGGCATTCCAAAAACCATTGGCGCTTGAATTGCGCCTGTCGCGCCAGGTTACAGCCACATTTCCCTGTTCGTTGTATGTCGCCCAAACCATATCCTGCTCTTTCAAATTTCCAACAACATCATCATTTACACGAGTAGGGCTGCTCCATGTTTGTCCGCCATTGTTGCTGTGAAGCACCATGATATCCGCATCGCCATTTGATCCATTTGGTGTAACAAACAACATTTGATTGCTATTTATGGGGCTTGTAATAAGGTGATAACCATTTTTACAATTGGTATCAAGTACGGCAGGTGCAGAGGTGTAAACAGTAGTGTATGAAAAAGTTTGTCCTTTGTTACTTGAGGTGGCGAGGTATAAAGCAGGATAAATATTTTGCGAAGAAATATAACTCGGGTAAACTGCGCAGAAATTCCCGCTCATAGTCACAGCAGGTGCCGCCATAGGCGCTGCAATGGCGCTTCCAACCAAATGCGTTCCTCCATCTATATTCGCGATGGCAGACCATATGTGCCCGCTGTCGGATGACATTTTAAAATAATTTCTGTTCGGTGGCGCTATCCAGGGTGCAGGTTTGGTGGTGATATAGAGTGTGCCTGCATTTGCAGAGTTAGAATTGTCAACTACCAGCCAAGGCCTGTCTACAGGAAATTTACCCGAAACATCATACACATCAACTGCTCTGGAAGGTGTGTCCCAGTTTAATCCTCCGTCCAAAGAACGGGCAATAAAAACCCCTCCGCTGTCTGGAGCTTGGTGGGAATCAATGTAAGAAATATAGAGCAAACCGCTTTTATCAAATGCCATAGACACATCGGCAGAGGTGTAATTTGTTCTGAAATGAGGAAGGGAATTAGCCGTGCTCCAGGTATTTCCTCCATCGAAACTTGCACGCGTTTTTATCACAACATGGCTGCCAATTTTAAAACCCATCCATGCAGCTACTAGATTTTTATTGTTTGTCGGATTTATAGCAAGATATGGCTCGCCATCAAAAGCCGCTCCGTTGCTGATATTGGTATTGACCGACTGTGCAAAACCGATTTGAAAGGAGAACAGTAATAAGAAAAAGGAAAGTAGTTTTGTTTTCATTTTTTTAATTTTTTCCGATTTTTAAAAACACAGGCAATACCGCTTTTAATTTCTCCTCCTTACCCCAAACCTCTTTAATTTCTTTTATGATGTCAGGCACAGGATTTTTGCCGTTTTTCGCAATATAATTTTGTACGCTCGACCATGAATCAAAATATCCCTGCAATTGTTCGATGGGCCAATTTTCTTCAATGGCAATTTCATTATGGATCTCGATGTGTTTGAAATTTAAGTTTACATTTTTATACGCTTCGTCAATATGCTTTCTCTCCACATCCCAATAAGGTCCGATGATGTCTTTATAAAATTTATCAACCAGGTCGCCTACTTCGTTTTCCATTTTTAATGGACCATAGCCCCAAATGCAAATGGTTCCATCATCTTTTAAAACTCTATTCGCTTCTTTGCTGAATGCATCAAAATCGAACCAATGCATGGCTTGTGCAACTGTGATCAGGTCAAATTGCTTATCGGAAAAGCCTGAATTTTCAGCTCTTCCAACACTATAAATTATATTATCACATTGTGTGGCTTGTTGAATTTGCTGTTCGCTCAAGTCGGTTGCAAATACTGTTTTAAAGTGTTTCGATAATACATTCGCCACTTGTCCGTTACCTGTTGCGCAATCCCAGCAAACATCTCTATTTTTAGTTACTTTTAAAATTATATCATATAATTTATCAGGATAAACCGGCCTGAATTTTTTATAGGTTTCGGCTTGGATGGAGAATTTATCTTTGGTTTCTTTCATAATAATAAACTGTTTTAAGACTGCAAAGCTTCCGCACTTTCTCGACTACGCTCGAAAAGACATCACACGAAAATCCTTATTAAATAACATTTAAAGCCATTATTTTCTCCGCCAATATTCTTGCAATTTTTTCATTGCTCTCCTGCGTCCAACCTGCAATGTGAGGTGATAAAATTACTTTTTCGCTTTTTGATAAATATTGAAATGGCTCGGGAAGGTTCGCTGCATCAATATTTTCGAAGGATACCACTTCGTATTCCAACACATCCAGGCAAGCGCCTAGCACTTTTCCTGATCTAATGTTTTTTACCAGATCAGTCGTATTTAAGCATTTACCACGAGCGGTATTGATGATGAAAATATTTTTTTTGAAACTATTTATAAATGCATCATTAATTAAATAATTTGTCTCTTCTGTTAAAGGTGTATGCAAACTCACAAGATCCGCTTCTTCAAAAATTTGTTGCAATGATGTTTCAATAATGAACTCATTACCAAATTTTTTCTTGTATTTGTCATACACCAATACCTTTACACCAAAGCCTTTCAAGCGTTCTGCAAAAGCACTTCCCATATTTCCGTAACCAATTATTCCAACTATTTTACCCATTAATTCAACGCCCCGGTTTCCTTCACGGATCCATTTTCCTTCACGTACTTCTTTGTTGGCGCGGTTTAAATTATTGAACAAGGACAACAACATTCCAATCGCATGTTCGGCAACAGCATCACGATTTCCTTCAGGAGCATGTAAACATTTTATGCCTTTGCTTTCGGCATATTCCACATCAATGTTTTCCATCCCTGCTCCTGCCCTTGCAATAAATTTGAGTTTAACAGCTTTATCAATAATGTCTTTGGTAATTTTTATTTTACTGCGGATAACAATTCCATCATACAAATGAATGTTGTTAACGATCTCTTCTTTTGTCCATTGATAATTCAGATCACAGGTATGACCTGCTTTTTCAAGCATTTCCTGAAGTAATGAATGATTGGAATCAATGAATAAAATTTTCATTTGAATAAGGTACTACATTACAACACTTCCAAGCAACAGGGATGCTACTGAAAAATAAATTATCAATCCGGTAACATCAACAAGTGTTGCAACAAATGGAGCTGATGAAACGGCGGGATCAAAACCAAAACGTTTTAAAATTAATGGGAACAATGAACCGATGGTGTTTCCCCAAAGTACCACTCCTACCAATGAAAAACCAACTATCAAGCCTATTTCCATCCAATGTGGACCGTAAATTGTTGTAAACTGTGACCAAATAACCACTCTTAAAAAACCAATGATGCCAAGAATAATTCCTAATATCAAACCTACTTTGATCTCACGTTTTATGATTGTCCACCAGCTACGCACCGTAATTTCACCGAGCGCCAAAGCACGAATAACAAGTGTTGATGCCTGAGAACCCGTATTTCCTCCGCTTGAAATTATCAGAGGAACGAAGAGAGCTAAGATCACCACCTTGGCAATTTCATTTTCGAAAAAGCCCATTGCAGACGCTGTTAATGTTTCTCCTAAAAACAAAACCACTAACCATCCGACCCGTTTTTTTAGAATCTCATAAATTGATAAACTCATATAGGGTTCATCGAAAGCCTCTACCCCGGCCATTTTTTGAGCGTCTTCGGTTTCCTCTTCCCGTCTTACATCAACGATATCATCGATAGTAATTCTACCAACCAACCTCCCTAAAGCATCAACAACCGGCACTACAACCAAATTGTATTTATCCATAATGTTGGCAACCTCTTCAGCATCAGTATTTGTTTTTACAGAGATCACTTTAGGGTCGTATATATCGGCTACATTAGAACGTGTTGGGGAGATAACCAATTTTTTTAATGACAGCAAACCCACTAATTTTTCATCATCATCTACTACATAAATGGTGTAAATATTTTCTACAACATCTGCTTGTTCGCGTATCTCGCGCACGCATTCCACCGAGTTGCTGTTCACATGTACACGAACCAACTCCGTTGCCATTAAACCACCGGCAGTATTTTCGTCGTAATTTAACAGGTCAACAATGTCGCTTGCCTGTTCGCTATCCTCCATGTGCGAAAGAACTTCATCCTGCACATCATCGGGTAATTCGGCAATAACATCCGCCGCATCATCCGAGTCCATATTATCAATGTGCTCGGCTATTTCTTTGGAAGTAAGTGAGGCTAAAAATTCTTCGCGCACATCGTCTTCCAGTTCCACCAATACGTCGGCAGCAACTTGTTCATCCAGTTGTTTATAAACGTATTTGGCTTCTTCGATCTTCAGTTTATTGAAAATTTCGGCAATATCAGGCGGGTACAACTCCTTGAGTTGTTCGGCAACAAATACTCCGTTTTGCCTACGAATGGCTTCGCGGAGGTCTGTTAAAAAATCGTCTGTTAATTCGAATTGCACCTGATTATTGTTTGGATTTTACGAGCGCAAAGGTAAGGTTTTTTGGTTTAGCTCTCCACCATATTTGTAAGGGCTACAAAATCGGCAACAGAAAGTTCTTCCGCACGTTGGGTCAAGTATTTATGATCCAGAAATTCCGGTTTTAATTTAAAGCCTTTTATGGAATTGCGAAGTGTTTTTCTACGTTGATTAAACCCTGCTTTCACCACTTGCTTAAAAAGTTTTTCGTTGCAATCTAATGTTTGCACATTGTTACGGGTTAAACGGATAACGGCGGATTTTACTCTTGGTGGCGGATTAAATACATTTTCATTTACTGTAAATAAATATTCGATATCATAAAATGCCTGAAGCAAAACGCTGGTGATTCCATACGTTTTATTTCTTGGCTTGGCTGCAATACGCTCTGCTACTTCTTTTTGAAACATGCCTACTACTTCCGGCACCTGATTTTTATGGTCCAATACTTTAAATAAAATTTCGGTTGAAATATTGTAAGGGAAATTTCCTATCACTGCGAAAGGCTGATTATCAAACAACGTATTAAAATCCAGTTGCAAAAAATCACCTTCAATAATTCTATTTTCAAGGACAGGAAACTTCTTTTTCAAATAGGCGATCGACTCTCTGTCGATGTCAATGATATGTGTTTCGAAAGCTGTTTCAGCAACCAGGTATTTTGTTAGAACACCCATGCCAGGACCAACTTCCAGCACTTTTTTGTATAATGAAGTATGTTTTAAACTCTTAACAATATCAAGAGCAATGGTTTCATCCTTGAGAAAATGCTGACCTAAATGTTTTTTTGCTCTTACCTCTGACATAAATTAGTTTAAAGTTTAAAGTTCAAAGTTGGAGCCACAACAATCACTTAATCCATAAATAGTACTTCGCCGGTTTCGATATCGTAAAAAGCACCCACAATTTTTATTTTATTCTCCTTAACTTTTTCACTAATGATACTGCTTCTTTCCAAAATATCTTTAATGGTGTTTTTTATGCTTTGTTTCGCCGTTTCATTAATGGTGTGCGCTTTATTGGTGCCCTGAGTAATGGCTGGAGTTATTTGTTCTACCAATTGAGTAAGATGTCCCATTTTAATTTCATTCACAGCTCCTGTTACGGCACCACAATGGCTATGACCCATCACAACAATTAGTTTGGAAGAGTGTTCAACAGCATACTCCATACTGCCCAAAACATTATGATCTTCGAGGTTCCCTGCATTGCGGATCACAAATATATTACCAATACCTTGATCAAAAATAATTTCAGGTGGAACTCTGGAATCCATACATGATAAAATTACTGAATGCGGCTGATGACCATGTTTTGTTTGTTCGATCTGTTCCAGATGATTGATGTTTATTAAACTGTCTTTCAAAAAACGTTGGTTACCTGCCTTAAGCTCTTTTATCGCATCATCCGCAGTTTGAATATTAATTTCCTGATACGTTTTTTTTGTGGTATTTTTTTCTGATGGCGCAGAATTATCGACTTGTTTATTGCAAGAAATAGTTATGCTTACAACAACAAACAAAAATAATATCGAATAGTTTTTTTTCATTATTATTTCGTTATATCTATTGAATTATCATCGTATTCAGGTGCATCAGGTGGAAGAAAAAACATCACAAAAGTAACCAAAATCATAATGATTGATACCATCGGGTAATTAAACGAAAATGCCAAAGCAACAGAAGCAATGGTAACAGAAGCTGTAAGTTTTATAATTTGTTTTTTCATGAACGAAGCGCTGAGTCGAGGATCAATTAACCGCTTACGATGCATAGCATATAAAAAAATAAAAATAACCGGTGGTACTGGAAGTAAAACTCCTATAGAATAAGCGGTTGTTGCTGCATTTCGATATTCTTCATCCATAACAAAATCCCCAAATATGGCTGTAGTAAAGGGCATAAAGGCAATGGTCATCAAAAAAAGTATGTTTAACATATTAAAAAAATGATTGGTTCTTTTAATGATGAATTCAAAAAGCCAATGATGATTGCTCCAATAAATGCCTATCATAAAAAAGGTAATAAAATACGTTACATAACTTGGCCAGATGTGTAGCAAGTAATTGTATAAACCTCCTGCTTCATGCACTTGTTCGTGTTTAGGAATCTTTATCTCCAAAATAAGTAAGGTAATGGCAATGGCAAAAACGCCATCAGTAAACATTTCCAGCCTGTCTTTTTTTAAATAAGTGCCCTTGTCTTTGTTTTCCATACCAGTAGTTTTTTGGCTAATTTAAGATGTTTTTTTACACATCAAACAATCTCTAACAATGTTCTAAAAGCAACCAGCTTACTGCCATATTTAGTTGCAACTTCTTGTTGTAATCGCGGGGCGTGCAATTGTTTGTATTCCTCGTAATCCTTAATATTATCGCAAGTATATTGAACCGAATAGGTGGTGCCTTGTTCTTCATTCACCAATACTTTACATATCATATTTTCAATAAAATATCCTGTTCGCATCACATCAGGAACATGAACTGTTTTCATCCAATTCAACCATTCTTCCTTCACATCATTTTCGATGTTTACGGTAACATTATATATAATCATTTTTTACTTTTTTTAATACTGCTCGACTTTGAACTTTCTAACTTTAAACTTTGAACTAATTAATTCTATCTCCTCGTAATTTCCTATATCGTTTCCTGGCTTCCACCACATACAAACTTCCGGGATATTTTTCCATTAATTGTTGGTATAATTCTTTTGCTTTGTCGATATTTTTAAACTGATTTTCATTTAAGTCAGCCAATTTAAAAAGTGCATCATCTCCTAAAATATCGTCACCATAATTTTTCACAATGTTTTCGAGAAATGCAGCCGCTTCAGTATATTTAGCGTGTTTCAATTCTATTTGCGCTTTTTTATAAAGGATATCATCCGCTAAAGCATGATTTGGAAACAGGGTGTTAATAGAGTCAAGCGTTATCATCGCTTGCTCGTCTTTATTTTGAAATGCGAGCAGATCCGCACGCGCAAAAATTTTCAACGGTGCTACATTGGTATCAATGGCAAGAGCATCGCTGATCAATAAAGACAGATCCATTGCATCGTTGGCAATTAATTTTGCCGTTGCTCCTTTTAACACGTCCAGCTGAGCTTGTGCCCATTTAAAATCTCCGGTATAATAGGCTATTTTTGCATTTCTAAATTTTGCTTCTTGTCCAATCGCATCATGTTTAAATGTTTTCTCCACTTGAGAATAGCGTAGTGATGCTTCCCAAATATCTCCTGTCATTAATAAAATATCTGCTAATTCTAATTTAAGATCCGCTTGGGTGTGAAGGTCTAATTGAGGAAAACGTATTGCTTCTTCCAGCAATGCGATCGCGTCATTCGATTTGTTTAAATAGAACCCCTGCAAATGAGCAAGGTTTTTTAAAAGCGGCACAGTGCTTACCGATTTTCCTAATTCATTGATCGTTATCTGATAATTTTTTTCGAGTTCTGTAAGATCAGTTGCTGTATAATTTCCTTTTGAAACTATTTTCAGATACAAAACATTCAATAATTCCATGCGGGCAGGAATATACAGATCATTACCGGAACCTTTGGCAATAACATATTGATAAGCTTTTTCGGCTAAGTCATAACTTTCATTCTGCGCAAAAAGTTGCGCGAGGTTCATTACCCTAACACCTTCTTCTTTTTTACGTTTGTCCAATGCTTTGGCTTGAATGAAAGCGCCTTCAAAATCTTTTTGTTGAATTTGCATCCATATCAAAAGTTCTGAAAATATTGTTTTATCAGGACTCTTGCCGATACGTTTTAATAATTCTGTTTTTAAAATTTGATTTTGTTTGGAGTCTGCCTCATTTCCAAAACTTGTTTGCAAAGCATTTTGAACGGTTTGAATATAGGAGTCTTGCGATTCCAAAACGTCCAAATACTCATTGATCATAGACAACTTATCACCTTTGGTATTGTAAACATCAGCCAATTCAAAACTATATGGATACCCATTTTGCGAAATTTTTCTTCCTCTTAAATAAGCGCCGATAGCATAATCATATTGACGAATGGCTAAAAAAGAATTGGCAACAGCAAATACCTGTTCATCAAATTTAATAGCTTTTACAGCTTGTTCCCAAGTTGTTTTGGCTTTATCTGGCTCATCACCGTGATCGTAAACAGCTCCCAGATCAACAATATAATCGGGATTATCAGGGTTTTGTTTGATCTGCCTTTTTACAATTTTTTCTGCCTTTTTAAAATCTTTTGTTTGAAGTAAACAATTCAAATAGGGAGTATAAAAAAGTTGTGTGGATTTTTTATTGTATAATTTCTCATAGTAATCAAGCGCCTTATCGAATTCTTTATTCTGATAAAATTGCAATGCCAATTGCTCATCGGTACTTGGTTGCGCATAGATGTGCAGATGTATGAATACAAATGCAAAAAGGGGGATTATGTGTTTTATTTTTTTCAAAATGTCGTCAGTTCAAATTTCTTTGTCAGTTCGAGCGGAGTCGAGAACCAGACCATAATAAGCGAACACATCTCGACTCCGCTCGAACAATGTCG